>NZ_JBHVTV010000034.1:0-1025 GCF_042884475.1 Arthrobacter sp. NPDC058130 | reverse complement strand
ACGACGGCGGCTTCGGCGACGGCGGGGTGGGAGACGAGGGCGGATTCGATTTCGGCGGTGGAGAGCCGGTGGCCGGAGATGTTCATGACGTCATCGACCCGGCCGAGGAGCCAGATGTCGCCGTCCTGGTCTTTTTTGGCGCCGTCGCCGGCGAAGTACATGGTTTCGAAGCGGGACCAGTAGGTGTCCTTGAACCGTTCCGGGTCGCCCCAGATGCCGCGGAGCATGGCCGGCCAGGGTTCGCGGATGACCAGGAAGCCGCCGTGGCCGTTGGGCACGGAGGCGCCGGTTTCGTCCACGACGTCCGCGGCGATGCCCGGCAGCGGGACCTGCGCGGAGCCGGGTTTGGTGGCGGTGACCCCGGGCAGCGGGGCGATCATCTGCGCGCCGGTTTCGGTCTGCCACCAGGTGTCCACGATCGGGGCGGGGTGTTCCTTTTTCTGCCCGTTCTTCCCGGCGTTCGCCCCGATGGTCTCGCGGTACCAGATCCAGGCTTCGGGGTTGATGGGTTCCCCGACCGAGCCCAGGACCCGGATCGAGGAGAGGTCGAACTTGGCGGGGATGTCCTTGCCCCATTTCATGAAGGTGCGGATCGCGGTGGGGGCGGTGTAGAGGATGGAGACCCGGTATTTTTCGATGATTTCCCACCAGCGGCCCTGGTGCGGGGAGTCCGGGGTGCCTTCGTAGATGACCTGGGTGGCGCCGTTGATCAGCGGGGCGTAGGCGACGTAGGAGTGCCCGGTGATCCAGCCGATGTCGGCGGTGCACCAGTACACGTCGGTGTCCGGGTGCAGGTCGAAGACCGCCTTGTGGGTGTAGGCGGTCTGGGTGAGGTAGCCGCCGGTGGTGTGCAGGATGCCCTTGGGCTTGCCGGTGGTCCCGGAGGTGTAGAGGATGAACAGCGGGTGCTCGGCGTCGTGCCCGACCGCGGTGTGCTCGGGGGAGGCGGCGCCGACGGTGTCGGCCCACCAGTGGTCCCGGCCCTCGTGCCAGTCCACCTCGGCCCCGTTGCGCCTGACCACCAC
>NZ_JBHVTV010000033.1:0-1068 GCF_042884475.1 Arthrobacter sp. NPDC058130 | reverse complement strand
TGCCGACATGAACAGCGACTACGACGTGATCGTGATCGGCGCCGGCTCCCCCGGCGAACACTGCGCCGGCGCCCTCGCCGAGGGCGGCCTGCGCGTGGCCGTCGTGGAGCGCGAGCTGGTCGGCGGCGAGTGCTCGTACTGGGCGTGCATCCCGTCGAAAACCCTGTTGCGGCCCGGCGAGGCGGTCCATGCGGCACGCCAGGCCGCCGCCACCGCCGAGGCCGACGTCGGGGCGGCCCTGGCCTGGCGGGACTTCATGGTCTCGGACTACTCCGACGCCGGCCAGGAACGCTGGCTGGCCGATCACGGCATCGACCTGCTGCGCGGCACCGGCCGCCTCGCCGGACCGGGCGTGGTCGAGGTCGACGGCGTGCGGCACACCGCCAACCACATCGTCCTCGCCAACGGCGCCGACCCCGTCGTACCGCCGGTCCCGGGCCTGCGCGGGCTCGAGGGTGTGTGGACCAGCCGCGAGGCGACCTCGATGAAAGCCGTCCCCCGCCGCCTGCTCATCCTCGGCGGCGGCCCGGTCGGCGTCGAAATGGCCCAGGCCGTGCGCCGGCTCGGCGGTGAGGTGGCAATTATCGACAGGTCCGCGCATGTCCTCGGCCGGGAGCCGGCACCGCTGGGCGCGGCCCTCGGCGAAGTGCTCAGCGGCGAGGGCATCGAGCTCGTCCTGACCGCGGGCTCGACCGCGGCGCGGCGAGATCGCGGGGACTACGTTGTCGAGATCGACGACGGGCGCGAACTGCGCGGTGACCGGCTGCTCGTCGCCACGGGGCGCCGCCCCCGGATCCCGGCGATCGGCCTGGAAACCGTCGGCATCGAGCCGGATGGCCACGGAGTCCCGGTCGACGCGCACCTGCGCGTGGCGGACGGGCTGTGGGCCATCGGCGACATCACCGGGATCTGGCCACTGACCCACGTAGGGAAATACCAGGGCGACGTCGCCGCCGCGAACATCCTCGGTGAGCCCCGGGAGGCAAACTACGAGGCCGTCCCCCGCGTCACCTACACGGACCCGCAAGCCGCCGCCGTCGGCGCCGTCGAGGGCCGCTTCAGCGCCAC
>NZ_JBHVTV010000032.1:0-1106 GCF_042884475.1 Arthrobacter sp. NPDC058130 | reverse complement strand
ACAGGTTGGGGGTCCTCCCGCATTTAACGGACCCTTCCGCAGCGGTGGCGCCTGGTAGCGGCTGCGTCCGGACGGGACCACCCCACGCACGGCACCGGCACCGCCGCCGGGAACCAACCACCACAGCCGGCACCACAGCCAACCCCTTCCAGGCCAATCCGGCGGGCGTTGCTGCAACAGTCCGGGGATCGGCACCGGAGATGATCTTCCACACTTGGGGCCTGGCCATGCCGTCCCCCGGCTACGAATACATCTCCGTGATCCGAAGATCCAGGTGTGCGCCCTCACTGCCCTGAAAGTCGAAGCTAGGCCTACTCCACACTCCCTGTCGGAGGAAATGGAACCTAAGAGGCGGGCTGGAGGCCGCCGTCGTCCGTGAAACGTCGGGCCGTCGACGTACTGTAGCGCGGGCCTCCTGCTCAGCGCTAAACCAGGCGAGGTCCGGCTCCCATCCGGGCTCCCGCACCCCTCGGGTGGACGGTATCAAGGACGAGGTCTGTCGCCCGCCGCCTGGGTGCGCCTCGGCGCCGGCGCGAGGAGCTCGAGGTGCGGCAGGGCCGATGACCCAGCGCGGCACACGGTTGAGGCTACTGCGGGTCCTCGGACCACCAGCTGGAGGCGCCGCGCACCTGCCGTGGATCAGGTTGCGAATGATTCCGCCCCTCTTGGATCACCCCAAGCAGGCCGGGCCGGCCGCAGCGATCGGTGCATTGGGCACCGGGACGTAGTCTCGGACATCCGCGGGTACCGAAGTCTTTGGCGTTCATTCTCGCCCACCACGTAGCCGGTGGACTTCGGGAGCTGCCGGCCGCGGAGGCCAAGTTCGATCAGACGGGCAACCTCACACCGGGGGAGCCTTGGCATCGGGGCACATCACGATGCAGCCATGTTCGTCTCTCGCGCCGGCCGTATGCCTGATCCCGAGGGGTGACGGCCCTGGCGCAGCGGTGTGATGGAGGATACAACACCGAGAGGAGGCGGTTGGAGCGCCGTTGCCGCATCCGAGACCGCGTTTGGCCGCGGTTTTTGGGGGTTTTGGGGTGTTGGTGGTGGTGTGCGGGGGTGGGTTTGCGGTGGGGGCGTGGTGGGTGTATTGTTTTCTAAGT
>NZ_JBHVTV010000031.1:0-1118 GCF_042884475.1 Arthrobacter sp. NPDC058130 | reverse complement strand
TGTACTGTCCCGGGACGTTGGTGACACGAGGGGATGATTTGTCGCAATAAGAGGACCTCCGGGTGTTGTGTGGTGCTTGTCGAGAGCTAACACAATCCAGGAGGTCCTCGTGTCCCACCGTAACGCGTTCTTGGCTTATTCGGGGCGGCTGCGGCTGGCCCGCTGCATCGTGGTTGACGGCTGGCCGTTGCGCCGGGCCGCCGAACGGTTCAACGTCTCAGTCCCGACCGCCGCGCGGTGGTCGGGACGGTATCGGGAGTTCGGGGAGTCCGGGCTGGAGGACCGCGGGAGCCGGCCGCTGACATGCCCGCACCGTACCGGCGTGCGGACTGAACGGCGGGCGCTGGGCCTGCGGGTGAGCCGGCGCTGGGGTCCGGCGCGGATCGCGTACCATCTGCACCTGAACATCTCCACGGTCCACCGGATCCTGACCCGTTACCTCTGTCCGCCGCTGCGTTTCACCGACCCGGCCACCGGGGCCAGGCTCCGCGGCCGGGACCGTGCCCGCCGGTATGAATATGCCTGGCCCGGCGAGATGGTCCACGTCGATGTGAAGAAGCTCGGCCGGATCCCCAACGGCGGCGGTCACCGGGTCCACGGACGCGTGCAGGGCGAAGCGAATGCCAGGGCACGGAACCTGGCCGAAGGCCGCCGCACGGACCGCGGCCAGGTCCGGGGCTACTCCTTCATCCACCACGCGGTCGATGACCATTCCCGGTTTGTCTATTCCGAGATCCTGCCGGATGAAACCCAGGCGACCGCGTCCGCGTTCATGCGCAACGCCATCGCCGCTTTCGAAACCCTGGGCGTCAGGATCCAGCGCGTGATGACTGACAACGGCTCCTGCTACCGCTCCCGCACTTTCGGCAAGGTCCTCGCCGAAGCAGGCATCAGCCACAAGCGCACCAGACCCTACCGGCCCCAGACAAATGGCAAGGTCGAACGCTTCAACCGCATCCTCCAGGAGGAATGGGCCTACGCCAAGGCCTACAGCTCAGAAACCGAACGCCAGGCTTGTTACCAGGACTTCATCGAGCACTACAATCACCACAGGCCCCACACCGCCCTCAAAGGCGCCTCACCCGCCAGCCGCGTCACCAACCAACCGGGTTAGTACA
>NZ_JBHVTV010000030.1:0-1436 GCF_042884475.1 Arthrobacter sp. NPDC058130 | reverse complement strand
TGAACTGCTCCCCGGAAGTTGGACTGAGAAATTCAGTTCTGACTCCCGGGGAGCAGTTTTTTGCATTCACATAGTTCGTTATCCGAAGAGCAGCGCGAGGCCGCTGTAGCGTGGTTTGAGAAGGGCCTGGCAGATACCGCGACTGCCAACCGGCTGGGCGTTTCCCGTTGGCCGGTGAAGGGGCTGTATCGGCGGTGGAGGATTCGTGGTCAGGGAGCGCTGGTGACCAAACCGACTAAACGGTCATACTCATTCGACTTCAAGCTTGCGTTGGTCGAACGGTTCCTTGACGGGGAGACTGCACCTGATCTGGCAGCTGAGGCTGACCTGTCTTCACCGGTGTTGCTCATGTCATGGGTGCGTTCGTATCGACGTGATGGCGCGGACGCACTGCGGCCAAAGCCGAAAGGCCGGCCCCGGAATTCCGACGCCCCACCGGCCGAAGTATCCGAGTTGGAGCGGTTGCGCCGGGAAAATGAGCGGCTGCGGGCCGAAGTGGCTTACTTGGGAAAATTACGGGCCTTGAGGGCTCAGAAACAACGGTGAAGGTTCAGGCCCTCATCGCCCTCAAGGCTGATTTTCCGCTGCCGGTCCTGTTGGAGGTCGCCGGTCTGGCCCGGTCGACATTCTTCTATCACCAGGCCCGCTTCCAGGACCCCGATCCGCAGGAAGCTCTCAAGACCGCGGTCACGGACATCTTCACGACGAACCATGGCCGCTACGGACACCGCCGCATCCACACGGAACTGGCCAAGCAGGGCTGGGCGGTGGCGAAGAAGACCGTGCTGAAACTCATGCGTGCGCTGCGGCTGGTCTGCAAGGTCCGGCGGAAGAAGCGTTACAACTCCTACCAGGGCGAACAGGGCAGGATTGCCCCGAACGTGCTGAACCGCGAGTTCGACGCTGAGGCACCGAACCAGAAGTGGGTGACGGACGTGACCGAGTTCAGCGTCGGCGACCGGAAACTATACCTTTCACCGGTCATGGACCTCTTCGACCGGCAAATCATCGCTCATTCCATCGGCACCTCACCGAACGTGGCACTGACCAACGCGTCCCTGCGTGAGGCCCTCACCTGTCTTGAACCCGGACAGAAGCCGCTCGTGCATTCAGATCAAGGTTTCCAGTACCGGCACGCTTCTTGGCGGACACTCCTGGAGGGCGCCGGCGCGGTCCAATCGATGTCCCGCAAGGGCAACTGCTACGACAACGCGGTGATGGAAAACTTCTTCGGTCACCTTAAAGAAGAGATGTTCCGCAACGTCCGGTACATCAGCACGGACGCCCTGGCAGCGCACCTGAACGACTACATCCACTGGTACAACACCAAACGGATATCAACAAAGCTCAAGGGCCTGAGCCCGGTGCAATACCGAGCCCAGGCCCTCGCGGCTTAGGATCTTATTTGGCCAGTCCAACTATCGGGGACCAGTTCA
>NZ_JBHVTV010000029.1:0-5324 GCF_042884475.1 Arthrobacter sp. NPDC058130 | reverse complement strand
TATCAAGGTTTTGATAAAAGTCAATACCGTTTAACAATTAATTATGTTAATCTCTTTTGCATCCTTGAAGAAAGGCTTCATCAGAAGACGCGCTAAATACCTATACCTTAACTGGTACAATCAGCAACAGATATTTACTGAACTAAACAAAAAATAACAGTTCCATAACGCGCGGAAACTGCTTCAGATCAACGTATTTAGATAAGCTTCCAAGCGGGCTCGAACCGCTGACCTCTTCCTTACCATGGAAGTGCTCTACCTGCTGAGCTATGGAAGCAATGGCTCCGCAGGTAGGACTCGAACCTACGACCGATCGGTTAACAGCCGATAGCTCTACCACTGAGCTACTGCGGAATGAAGTCTGCCTAGCGATGTCCTACTCTCACAGGGGGAAGCCCCCAACTACCATCGGCGCTAAAGAGCTTAACTTCCGTGTTCGGTATGGGAACGGGTGTGACCTCTTCGCTATCGCCACCAAACCATTGAGAGTGTTCTCTCAAAACTAGATAACAGTAAGCATACATTCAAATTGGTTAAGTCCTCGATCGATTAGTATCTGTCAGCTCCATGTGTCGCCACACTTCCACCTCAGACCTATCAACCTGATCATCTTTCAGGGATCTTACTTCCTTGCGGAATGGGAAATCTCATCTTGAGGGGGGCTTCATGCTTAGATGCTTTCAGCACTTATCCCGTCCGCACATAGCTACCCAGCGATGCCCTTGGCAGAACAACTGGTACACCAGCGGTGCGTCCATCCCGGTCCTCTCGTACTAAGGACAGCTCCTCTCAAATTTCCTGCGCCCGCGACGGATAGGGACCGAACTGTCTCACGACGTTCTGAACCCAGCTCGCGTACCGCTTTAATGGGCGAACAGCCCAACCCTTGGGACCGACTACAGCCCCAGGATGCGATGAGCCGACATCGAGGTGCCAAACCTCCCCGTCGATGTGGACTCTTGGGGGAGATAAGCCTGTTATCCCCGGGGTAGCTTTTATCCGTTGAGCGATGGCCCTTCCATGCGGAACCACCGGATCACTAAGCCCGACTTTCGTCCCTGCTCGACTTGTAGGTCTCGCAGTCAAGCTCCCTTGTGCCTTTACACTCTACGAATGATTTCCAACCATTCTGAGGGAACCTTTGGGCGCCTCCGTTACTTTTTAGGAGGCGACCGCCCCAGTCAAACTGCCCACCTGACACTGTCTCCCACCCCGATAAGGGCCGCGGGTTAGAATTTCAATACAGCCAGGGTAGTATCCCACCGACGCCTCCACCGAAGCTAGCGCTCCGGCTTCTCAGGCTCCTACCTATCCTGTACAAGCTGTACCAACATTCAATATCAGGCTGCAGTAAAGCTCCACGGGGTCTTTCCGTCCTGTCGCGGGTAACCTGCATCTTCACAGGTACTATAATTTCACCGAGTCTCTCGTTGAGACAGTGCCCAGATCGTTGCGCCTTTCGTGCGGGTCGGAACTTACCCGACAAGGAATTTCGCTACCTTAGGACCGTTATAGTTACGGCCGCCGTTTACTGGGGCTTCAATTCGCACCTTCGCTTACGCTAAGCGCTCCTCTTAACCTTCCAGCACCGGGCAGGCGTCAGCCCCTATACTTCGCCTTACGGCTTCGCAGAGACCTGTGTTTTTGCTAAACAGTCGCCTGGGCCTATTCACTGCGGCTCTCTCGGGCTTGCACCCTAACAGAGCACCCCTTCTCCCGAAGTTACGGGGTCATTTTGCCGAGTTCCTTAACGAGAGTTCTCTCGATCACCTTAGGATTCTCTCCTCGCCTACCTGTGTCGGTTTGCGGTACGGGCACCTCTCACCTCGCTAGAGGCTTTTCTTGGCAGTGTGGAATCAGGAACTTCGCTACTATAATTCGCTCGCCATCACAGCTCAGCCTTCACGGGAAACGGATTTGCCTATTTCCCAGCCTAACTGCTTGGACGCGGATATCCAATACCGCGCTTACCCTATCCTCCTGCGTCCCCCCATTGCTCAAATGGTGAGGAGGTGGTACAGGAATATCAACCTGTTGTCCATCGCCTACGCCTTTCGGCCTCGGCTTAGGTCCCGACTAACCCTGAGCGGACGAGCCTTCCTCAGGAAACCTTAGGCATTCGGTGGAGGGGATTCTCACCCCTCTTTCGCTACTCATACCGGCATTCTCACTTCTAAGCGCTCCACAAGTCCTTCCGGTCTTGCTTCACAGCCCTTAGAACGCTCTCCTACCACTGTTCGAAGAACAGTCCGCAGCTTCGGTGATACGTTTAGCCCCGGTACATTTTCGGCGCAGAGTCACTCGACCAGTGAGCTATTACGCACTCTTTAAATGGTGGCTGCTTCTAAGCCAACATCCTGGTTGTCTAAGCAACTCCACATCCTTTTCCACTTAACGTATACTTTGGGACCTTAGCTGGCGGTCTGGGCTGTTTCCCTTTCGACTACGGATCTTATCACTCGCAGTCTGACTCCCAAGGATAAGTCTTTGGCATTCGGAGTTTGACTGAATTCGGTAACCCGGTAGGGGCCCCTAGTCCAATCAGTGCTCTACCTCCAAGACTCTTACCTTGAGGCTAGCCCTAAAGCTATTTCGGAGAGAACCAGCTATCTCCAGGTTCGATTGGCATTTCACCCCTACCCACACCTCATCCCCGCACTTTTCAACGTGCGTGGGTTCGGGCCTCCATTCAGTGTTACCTGAACTTCACCCTGGACATGGGTAGATCACCTGGTTTCGGGTCTACGACCACGTACTCAATTCGCCCTATTCAGACTCGCTTTCGCTGCGGCTCCGCATCTTCTGCTTAACCTTGCACGGGATCGTAACTCGCCGGTTCATTCTACAAAAGGCACGCCATCACCCGTTAACGGGCTCTGACTACTTGTAGGCACACGGTTTCAGGATCTCTTTCACTCCCCTTCCGGGGTGCTTTTCACCTTTCCCTCACGGTACTGGTTCACTATCGGTCACTAGGGAGTATTTAGCCTTGGGAGATGGTCCTCCCGGATTCCGACGGAATTTCACGTGTTCCGCCGTACTCAGGATCCACTCAGGAGAGAACGAAGTTTTGACTACAGGGCTGTTACCTCCTATGGCGGGCCTTTCCAGACCTCTTCATCTACCTCGTTCCTTTGTAACTCCGTACAGAGTGTCCTACAACCCCAAGAGGCAAGCCTCTTGGTTTGGGCTAGTCCCGTTTCGCTCGCCGCTACTCAGGGAATCGCATTTGCTTTCTCTTCCTCCGGGTACTTAGATGTTTCAGTTCCCCGGGTCTGCCTTCTCATATCCTATGTATTCAGATATGGATACCACTCCATTACGAGTGGTGGGTTTCCCCATTCGGAAATCTCCGGATCAAAGCTTGCTTACAGCTCCCCGAAGCATATCGGTGTTCGTCCCGTCCTTCATCGGCTCCTAGTGCCAAGGCATCCACCGTGCGCCCTTTCTAACTTAACCGTTAAAAAGAATCACTACGTGATATCTTGCATTACTAATTGAATGTGAATTACTTCTGTTATCTAGTTTTCAAAGAACAACATCTCGAAGAATCGAATGATCCTTCAAAACTAAACAAGACAGGGAACGTTCTGTTTATAAGACCCAAGGTCTTATATTCCGTTAAAATCCTTAGAAAGGAGGTGATCCAGCCGCACCTTCCGATACGGCTACCTTGTTACGACTTCACCCCAATCATCTGTCCCACCTTCGGCGGCTGGCTCCTAAAAGGTTACCTCACCGACTTCGGGTGTTACAAACTCTCGTGGTGTGACGGGCGGTGTGTACAAGGCCCGGGAACGTATTCACCGCGGCATGCTGATCCGCGATTACTAGCGATTCCAGCTTCACGCAGTCGAGTTGCAGACTGCGATCCGAACTGAGAACAGATTTGTGGGATTGGCTTAACCTCGCGGTTTCGCTGCCCTTTGTTCTGTCCATTGTAGCACGTGTGTAGCCCAGGTCATAAGGGGCATGATGATTTGACGTCATCCCCACCTTCCTCCGGTTTGTCACCGGCAGTCACCTTAGAGTGCCCAACTGAATGCTGGCAACTAAGATCAAGGGTTGCGCTCGTTGCGGGACTTAACCCAACATCTCACGACACGAGCTGACGACAACCATGCACCACCTGTCACTCTGCCCCCGAAGGGGACGCCCTATCTCTAGGGTTGTCAGAGGATGTCAAGACCTGGTAAGGTTCTTCGCGTTGCTTCGAATTAAACCACATGCTCCACCGCTTGTGCGGGCCCCCGTCAATTCCTTTGAGTTTCAGTCTTGCGACCGTACTCCCCAGGCGGAGTGCTTAATGCGTTAGCTGCAGCACTAAAGGGCGGAAACCCTCTAACACTTAGCACTCATCGTTTACGGCGTGGACTACCAGGGTATCTAATCCTGTTTGCTCCCCACGCTTTCGCGCCTCAGCGTCAGTTACAGACCAGAGAGTCGCCTTCGCCACTGGTGTTCCTCCACATCTCTACGCATTTCACCGCTACACGTGGAATTCCACTCTCCTCTTCTGCACTCAAGTTCCCCAGTTTCCAATGACCCTCCCCGGTTGAGCCGGGGGCTTTCACATCAGACTTAAGAAACCGCCTGCGAGCCCTTTACGCCCAATAATTCCGGACAACGCTTGCCACCTACGTATTACCGCGGCTGCTGGCACGTAGTTAGCCGTGGCTTTCTGGTTAGGTACCGTCAAGGTGCCGCCCTATTTGAACGGCACTTGTTCTTCCCTAACAACAGAGCTTTACGATCCGAAAACCTTCATCACTCACGCGGCGTTGCTCCGTCAGACTTTCGTCCATTGCGGAAGATTCCCTACTGCTGCCTCCCGTAGGAGTCTGGGCCGTGTCTCAGTCCCAGTGTGGCCGATCACCCTCTCAGGTCGGCTACGCATCGTTGCCTTGGTGAGCCGTTACCTCACCAACTAGCTAATGCGCCGCGGGTCCATCTGTAAGTGGTAGCCGAAGCCACCTTTTATGTTTGAACCATGCGGTTCAAACAAGCATCCGGTATTAGCCCCGGTTTCCCGGAGTTATCCCAGTCTTACAGGCAGGTTACCCACGTGTTACTCACCCGTCCGCCGCTAACATCAGGGAGCAAGCTCCCATCTGTCCGCTCGACTTGCATGTATTAGGCACGCCGCCAGCGTTCGTCCTGAGCCAGGATCAAACTCTCCGATAAAGTAGTTTGACTGACTACGCACATCGCTGTGCGATTTATTTAAAACTTTGAATTAACAGGTACGTTTTGTCTTGTTTAGTTTTCAAAGATCATTATAATGGAGCGGGTGATGAGAATCGAACTCACGACATCAGCTTGGA
>NZ_JBHVTV010000028.1:0-15487 GCF_042884475.1 Arthrobacter sp. NPDC058130 | reverse complement strand
ACGGCGGGAAGACCCGCCGTCGTCCGCTTGGTCTGGACCGGCTGCCCGTCGGCGTCGGCGTCGGCGTCGACGCTCAACGAGCCGCGCTGGGGTGGAAGGCGATGGGCGCGCTGCGCTCGGACCGGACGAGCCTGGTGATCGCACAGGGGCTTTCCACCATCCGCGACGCCGGCCTCATCCTGGTGATGGAGGCCGGGCAGATCGTGGTCCCGACCGCTTTTTCTGGCGGTCTATCGAAGACAAGTCGGCCGTGGTAATTTCTGCTTGGATCAGGGGTTCCTCATGCGATTCCTTTTCAATCCAGCCCCTGAGGCCGCTTTCGAAAGCAGAGGCAACGATGGCAACTTTATTGATATTCCATGAGGTCGAGGACGTTGACCACTGGCTCAGCTCGCCGCGACGCCGGGAAGTCTTCGGACCCTTGGGCATGACCGTGCGAACCTTTGTCGACCCGGAGAAATCGAACCGCGTCGGTCTGATCGTCGAAGTTCCGGACATGGACACGTTCCAGAAAATGATGGAGTCCGAGGCTGCGGCGGACGCCATGAAATTCGACGGCGTACGCCGGGACACGATCGTGATGCTGGTCGAACCCGAGACCTAGTAGCCACCTGCCGGCTCGACCAGGTCCAGGAAAGCGCCCCGCGCGAAGGTCCCAGGGGACCACCCGCCGTTGTAGTACATGGACACACGGCGCAATGCGTGACCCCCGCCCGTAGTCTGTTTAGATGCCTCGTTTTGCGCTTGATATCGACTCCGTCCCCCGTCCCGTTCGCTCCCAGGCACTCCTGGATGCAGTGAACCATCGGGTGGTGATTGCCGATGGCGCGATGGGCACCATGTTGCAGGGGCGGGAGCTGTCGCTTGAGGACGATTTTCTGGGGCTGGAAGGCTGCAACGAGATCCTCAACGTCACGCGCCCGGACGTCCTCGCGGACATCCATGACGCGTACTTCGCCGTGGGCATCGATGCGGTGGAAACCAACACCTTCGGCGCGAACTGGTCCAACCTCTCCGACTACGGCATCGACGACCGGATCGAAGAGCTCGCCCGCAAGGGCGCGGAGATCGCCCGGGAAAGCGCCGAGGCGGCAGAAAAAACAGACGGACGGATGCGCTGGGTCCTGGGCTCGATGGGGCCTGGCACCAAGCTCCCCAGCCTGGGCCACACCAGCTACGACTACCTCAAACAGACCTTCGCCCTGCAGGCCGAGGGCCTCATCGACGGGGGAGCCGATGCCTTCCTCATCGAGACCAGCCAGGACCTCCTGCAGACCAAAGCCGCGGTCAACGGCTGCAAACAGGCCATCGTGGCCCGCAGCGTCCGGCTCCCGATCTTCGTCGAGGTGACTGTCGAGACCACCGGAACCATGCTCATGGGATCCGAGATCGGCGCCGCGCTCACCGCGCTCGAACCGCTCGGCGTCGACGCCATCGGCCTGAACTGCGCCACCGGGCCGGATGAGATGAGCGAGCACCTGCGCCACCTGTCCAAGCAGTCCTCCGTGGCGATCGCCTGCATGCCCAACGCCGGCCTGCCGGTCCTCACCGCCAACGGCGCGCACTATCCGCTCTCGCCCACCGAACTCGCCACCGCGCACGAACAGTTCGTGCGGGAATTCGGCCTGGGCCTGGTGGGCGGATGTTGCGGTACGACGCCGGAGCACATGGCCGCCGTCGTCGAGCGCCTTGCGCCCTTCCGCACCTCCGCCGCCGTCACGAGCGGCGGAAGGGGCGCCGACGGCGGCCGTGTTCCCACCGAGCGTGAAGCCGGCATCGCTTCCCTCTACCATCACGTGAATTTCGACCAGGAGTCTGCGTACCTCGCCATCGGTGAGCGCACCAACGCGAACGGTTCGAAGGCATTCCGCCAGGCGATGCTCGACGAGCGCTGGGATGACTGCGTCGACATCGCCCGCGAGCAGGTCCGCGTCGGCGCGCACCTGCTCGATGTGTGTATCGACTATGTGGGGCGCGACGGCGTGGCCGACATCAAGGAGGTCGTCTCACGCTTCGCGTCGGCCTCCACGCTCCCGCTCGTCATCGACTCCACCGAACCGCCCGTGCTGCAGGCCGGGCTCGAACTCATTGGCGGGCGTCCGGTGGTCAACTCCGTCAACTACGAGGACGGCGACGGCCCGGACAGCCGCTTCGCGCGCATCATGCCGCTCGTGAAGGAACACGGCACCGCCGTGATCGCCCTGACCATTGACGAGCACGGCCAGGCACGGACCACCGACGGCAAGGTGGCGATCGCCTCGCGCCTCGTCGACGCCCTGGTGGGCGAGTGGGGGATGCGCGTCGAGGACATCATCGTCGACGCCCTGACCTTCCCCATCGCCACCGGCCAGGAAGAGACCCGCCGGGACGCCATCGAAACGATCGAAGCCATCCGCCAGATCACCACGAAGTACCCCGGCATCAACACAACACTCGGCGTCTCCAACGTGTCCTTCGGCCTGAACCCAGCAGCGCGCATGGCCCTGAACTCGGTGTTTCTGCACGAGGCCGTGCAGGCCGGCCTGACCAGCGGCATCATCGACGCCGCCAAGATCGTGCCTCTCTCTTCACTGCCGGAGGACCAGCGCAAGGTGGCCCTGGACCTCGTCTGGGACCGCCGCGAATACGACGCCGACGGCAACCTCACGTATGACCCGCTGGCCAGCATGCTGGACCTGTTCGCCGGCGTCGACACCGCAGCGCTGAAGGACCAGCGCGCCGCGGAACTCGCGGCGCTGCCCACCGGGTAAATCCAGGTCGCTCCGCCTACGCCAGTTAGGACGCCTGGGCGGAATATCATGGCGAACTCGTCGTATACGAGGGGGACGCGCTACCCGAAAGTGCACTCCTGGCGGGTTTGGCAATAGTCTGGCCGGATGGGGACAAAAACCGTGAACTCCGGCGAACAGATCGACAGGCAGTCGCGCATTCTCGAGGCGGCGCTCGATCTGCTCTCCCGCCACGGTATTTCAGGGGTAAATATGCGGGCCGTGGCCCGTGAGGCCGGCGTCGCGCTGGGTCTCGTTAACTACTACTACGAGGATAAATTGAGCCTGATCCGGGCGGCCCTGCGCCGCGTGGACGAGCACGACCTTATGCTGGTCGCACCTGACCCGTCGTCGGACCCGGACGAACAGTTGCGCAATGCCCTCCGGCGGGTTGCAGGCGCGGAACTGCTGACCACACGGTACCTGTCCCTTCGCCTGCACCTTTGGGCCCTCGCTCAAGCCCATGAAGACTTTGCGGAAATAAATGCTGCGGCGTTCGACCGGTATCTCGATGGACTCGCGGCGCTCGTGTCCAACGCCAACCCCGGGCTCTCCTGGGGAGAATGCAGGGAACGGGCAGCCGACATCGTCGTCGTTCAAAACGGCATGTGGCTGACAGCGCTCCTTGGTGTGGATAAGGCATCCATCCAGCGGAGCATCGCCCGTACAGAGGAGATCGCCTTCGCCCCGCCGCGGGGCAATGCCAGCCAAGACGCCGGGCTTCTGAAGGAATAAGGCCCGGCCGCCCACCGGCCCCTGCGTCCTTGAGAAACATTGAACATTTGTTCAAGATAGCTATTGAACACTTGTTCAACTTCTATTAGTGTCCTGCGTATGACTTACGCCACACCGTCCCCTGACTCCACAGCATCCACCCTGTTCATCAACGGCTCGTGGGAACCCGCCGCTTCGGGCGCCGTGCGCCAGATCCGCAATCCCGCCAGCGGCGAAGTGGCCGCCACGGTGTCTGAGGCTGGCCGGGAGGACGCCGAACGCGCCATCGCCGCAGCCCGTGCAGCCTTCGACTCCGGCGTCTGGTCTTCCGTCCCGGCACCCGAGCGCGGCACGATCCTGCTTAAGGCGGCCACGGAATTGCGCGAACGCCGGGAAAAGTTCGCCCGCGCCGAGTCACAGGACACCGGGAAGCGGATCGCCGAAAGCCGCATCGACATGGACGATATCGCCGCCTGTTTCGAGTATTTTGGTAGGCTCGCCGGGCAGCAGTCGGGCCGCGTGGTGGATGCCGGGGACCCCGCCGTCGTCAGCAAAATTGTCTACGAGCCCGTAGGCGTCTGCGGCCTGATCACACCTTGGAACTACCCCCTGCTCCAAGCCGCATGGAAGATCGCACCCGCGTTGGCCGCGGGCTGCACCTTTGTTCTTAAGCCTTCCGAGTTGACGCCGTCCACCAGCATCCTGGCCATGCAGCTGCTGCAGGACGTCGGCCTGCCGGACGGCGTCGCCAACCTCGTGACCGGACCCGGCGCGGAAGCGGGCGCACCGCTCTCGGAACACCCCGCCGTCGACCTGGTCTCTTTCACCGGTGGGCTGGAAACAGGCAAGCGTATCGCGGCGGCCGCAGCGGGCACTGTCAAGAAGGTGGCGCTCGAGCTCGGCGGCAAGAACCCCAACCTAGTGTTCGCCGACGCGGACTTCGACGCCGCTGTCGACAATGCCCTGAACGGCGCGTTTGTCCACTCCGGGCAGGTCTGCTCCGCCGGGGCGCGGCTGGTGGTGGAGGAATCGATCGCCGAACGCTTCGTCGACGAGCTGGTCCGCCGTGCTCGGGGCATCCGGCTGGGCGGCCCGTTTGACGACGCCGCCGAGACCGGGCCGCTGATTTCCGCGGCGCACCGGGACAAAGTCCACGCCTACGTCCAGCGCGGCATCCAAGAGGGTGCGCGGCTGCGGACCGGCGGTGCGGCGCCCGAGGGAAAGAAGTACGACGGCGGTTTCTACTACCAGCCGACCGTCCTGGACTGCGTCCAGAGGGGAATGTCGGTGGTGGTGGACGAGGCTTTCGGCCCGGTGGTCACCGTGGAGACGTTCCGCACCGAGGACGAAGCCCTGGCCACCGCCAACGACACCATCTACGGGCTGGCCGGCGCGGTCTGGACCCAGGACGCCGGGAAAGCGCAGCGCGTGGCGTCCCGGCTGCGGCACGGCACCATCTGGATCAACGACTACCATCCCTACCTTCCGCAGGCCGAGTGGGGTGGCTTCGGCCAGTCCGGCGTCGGCCGCGAACTCGGCCCGACAGGCCTGGCCGAGTACCAGGAAGCCAAGCACATCTACCAGAACACCAGCCCGCAGGTAACCGGCTGGTTCGCTGACCACGGCAAGGAGAACTAGGTGCACTACGACAATATCGAGGACCTCATCGATCGCGTGTTTGACTACGTCGTCGTTGGTGGCGGATCCGCTGGCGCCGCAGTCGCCGCGCGGCTGAGCGAGGATCCGGACGTGACCGTTGCCCTGGTGGAGGCCGGACCTGATGACCGCGGCCTGACCGAGATCCTGCAACTGGACCGCTGGATGGAGCTGCTGGAGTCCGGCTACGACTGGGACTACCCGGTGGAACCGCAGGAGAACGGCAACTCCTTCATGCGCCATGCCCGGGCCAAGGTCATGGGCGGCTGCTCCAGCCACAACTCCTGCATCGCCTTTTGGGCGCCACGGGAAGACCTGGACGAGTGGGAAGCCAAATACGGCGCCACTGGCTGGAACGCCGACGCGGCCTGGCCGCTGTACCAGCGGCTGGAAACCAACGAGGACGCCGGACCGGACGCACCCCACCACGGGGACTCAGGCCCGGTGCACCTGATGAATGTGCCCCCGGTGGATCCTGCCGGCGTTGCGCTCCTGGACGCATGCGAACAGGCCGGCATCCCTCGGGTGAAATTCAACACCGGAACCACGGTGGTCAACGGCGCCAACTTCTTCCAGATCAACCGCCGCACGGACGGCACCCGGGCGTCCAGCTCGGTCTCCTACATCCACCCAATCGTCGACCGCCCGAATTTCACCCTGCTGACCGGCCTCCGCGCCCGCCAATTGGTGTTCGATGCGGACAAGCGCTGCACCGGCGTCGACGTCGTGGACTCCGCATTTGGCCGGACCCACCGGCTCTCCGCGCGCCGCGAGGTCATCCTGTCCGCCGGCGCCATCGACTCGCCCAAGCTGCTTATGCTCTCGGGCATCGGCCCGGCAGCGGACCTCGCCGCGCACGGCATCGAGGTCCTGGTGGACTCCCCCGGCGTGGGCGCGAATCTGCAGGACCACCCCGAAGGCGTGGTCCAGTTCGAGGCCAAGCGGCCGATGGTGCAGACATCCACGCAGTGGTGGGAGATCGGTATCTTCACCCCCACCGAAGACGGGCTGAACCGCCCGGACCTGATGATGCACTACGGCTCCGTCCCGTTCGACATGAACACCCTGCGGCAGGGCTACCCCACTACGGAGAACGGCTTCAGCCTCACCCCGAACGTCACGCACGCCCGCTCCCGCGGCACCGTCAGGCTGCGCAGCCGGGACTTCCGCGACAAGCCCATGGTGGACCCGCGCTACTTCACGGACCCGGATGGCCACGACATGCGGGTCATGGTGGCCGGCATCCGCAAGGCCCGTGAAATCGCCGCCCAGCCCGCCATGGCGGAATGGACCGGCCGCGAACTCTCGCCCGGCGTCGAGGCACAGACGGACGAGGAACTGCGGGACTACATCCGCAAGACCCACAACACGGTGTACCACCCCGTGGGAACCGTCCGCATGGGCTCGGCCGATGACGGCATGTCACCGCTCGATCCCGAACTGCGGGTCAAGGGCGTCACCGGCCTTCGGGTCGCCGATGCGTCCGTCATGCCTGAACACATCACCGTCAACCCCAACATCACCGTCATGATGATCGGCGAGCGCTGCGCCGACCTGATCCGAACCGATTTCACCCGCGCCGGCCGGACCGGCGAAACCGCGGCGGCGGAGCGGGAGCTCAGCACGTCGCTCGCCTGAGCGGTAAGTTCCGCAGGCTATTGATTTCGCCCGCGTCCGAAGGCGGCCGCGGGTTGCATCGAGCGTACTTTCTGACTTAGGAGTTCACACATGTTGGAACCCAGCAAGAGTATTGATTCAAGCGGCATGGACGAATTTGGCTACACCCAGACCCTGGACCGGAGCATCGGTAAGTTTGCCAGCTTCGCCGCAGGCGTCAGCTACATCTCCATCCTCACCGGCGTCTTCCAATTGTTCTACTTTGGTTTTTCCATGGCCGGCCCTGCGTACGCGTGGTCCTGGCCCCTCGTCTTCGCCGGCCAGCTGATGGTGGCGCTGTGTTTCGCCGAACTGGCGGGACGCTACCCCGTGGCCGGATCGGTGTACAACTGGGCCAAGCGGCTGGCCTCCGGAACGTCGTCCTGGCTGGCCGGCTGGCTGCTGCTGCTGTCCTCCGTCATGGCGCTGGGATCGGTGGCGCTGGCCCTGCAGATCACCCTGCCGCAGCTCTGGTCCGGTTTCCAGTTCGTGGGTGACGGTACCGGACCGTACGACTTCGCCATGAACGGCGTGGTGCTGGCCACCATCATGATCACCATCTCCACTCTTATTAACGCGTTCGGCGTGAAACTGATGACACGGATCAACAGCATCGGCGTTTTCGTGGAGCTGGTGGCGGCCGTGCTCCTGATCCTCGCGCTGGGCTGGCACGTGGTGCGGGGGCCTGAGGTCTTCTTCGACACTGCCGGCTTCGGGGAAGGCCACGATCTCGGCTTCTTCGGCGTGTTCCTGATCGGCGCGATGGCGTCCGGTTATGTCATGTACGGCTTTGACACCGCCAGCTCCCTCGGAGAGGAAACGAAGGACCCCAAACGGACGGCACCCAAGGCCATTCTGCGCGCCGTCACTGCATCCTTCCTGCTGGGCGGGCTGATCCTGCTCTTCGGCATCCTGGCCGCACCGGACCTGACCGACCCCCGGGTGGGGGCGGCCGACGGCGGCCTGCAGCACATTGTGCTCTCCGTCTTGGGCGGGCCTTTCGGCAAGGCATTCCTTGCCTGCATTGTGGTGGCCGTGATGGTTTGCACCCTGGCGGTGCACGCCGCAGCCATCCGCATGATGTTCGCCATGGCGCGGGACAACAACCTCCCATTCAGCCGGCAGCTCAGCAAAGTGTGTCCGGTCCGCAGGACCCCCACTGTCGCGGCCATCGTGATCGGCGTCCTGGCCGTCATCCCGCTGCTGGTCAACGTCACCCAGCCAGCCATTTTTACCATCCTGTCAAGCATCAGCATCGTCCTGATTTACCTGTCCTACCTCCTGGTCACGGTTCCCCTGCTGCGCAACCGGCTCCTGAAGAAGTGGCCGCTCGCCGCCGATGGCTCGGAGCCCGGCTTCAGCCTAGGCAAGTGGGGCCTGCCCGTGAATGTCCTCGCGGTCCTGTGGGGCTGCGCCATGACCCTGAACCTGGTCTGGCCGCGGCCGGAGATTTACAACTCGGTGCCGCCGTTCGAGTGGTACCTGCAGTGGGGAGGGGTGATCTTCGTGGCCACCGTCGCCGGGGGCGGTGCCCTGCTGTACCGGCTGAAAATCCGCCATCAAACGGGTGTGCTGGCGGAGCATGCCGCAGCCGTCGTGGCGCATCCGTCGTCGGGCTCCGCCCAGTACGGAACCCCGGAGGATGCGCCGGCAGCCAACAGGGCTATGGCAGAGAACGCTTAGGTTCTCAGCCCCCACTGGACCCGGATAGGGAAGTCCGGAATTTACGCAGACGGGAAGGTGGGCACGTCCGGCCGTCGGTGAGCGGCAATGGATTTGGCACCCAGCCCTGCCAGTGCGATGACCAGGGCCAGCACGACTGTGGGAGCTGCTCCGCCCGCGGGGCCAAGCGTTGCCGCCAGGATTTGCCGGCTCATCAACAGCATCTCCTGCAGGTCGCCAGCCAGTACCCGCGTCCCCAGGACGTAGTTGACGGAGATGAACAGGGCGGGAACCACCCACAACAGGGCGAGGTCCGCTGCCCACACCGCGGCCCGCCGCGCCGGGCGAAGGCCGCACCATGCCAGGGCGCAACCAACCAGGATGGCCGGAATCCAGTGAGCCATTGTCGGCACTTCGACGGGGACGTTGGCGTGGCCAACGAAGCCGACAACCCACTCCACCGTCCACGAAGCGAACGGCACGGCCATGAGTCCGGCGCCCAATGTAGCCAGGCTCCGTGACCTTGAACAGAGCAGTAGGTGCGCCACGAGGGCCGCAGCGACGGATGCGGTCACGCCCGCTAGCAGCCCGGCGAAGTAGAGGCCCGCCATTGTTCCGCCCGTCAGGCCGTCGCCGAGCACTGTGAAGGACTGGACGGCCGCCGTGAACTGGACCACCAGAAGGCCGGCTGCCGCGCACCACGCCACCAGTCGCCGTCGGGCGGGGGACCAGCTGCGCACTGCGAGTCCGGCTGCCGCGCCTCCCACGGTGAGGAGGGCCACGATTGTGGTGAGTTCGTACTGGCTTAGCGGGAGTAACGACATGGGCATCTGGTCCGCGGCGACCTCTGCGCCCCACAAATTCTGCAGCGGGAGCTCTGCGCCGGTCAGCAGCCAAGGGCCCAGACCGAGCACTCCTGCCAGGATCCCGGTCAGCCACCCCCAGCCGGCATCCCCCGCGGGAGCCCGACCAGGGGCCTGCTGGGAGCTGCCTGTTCCATCGCTTGACCAGGAAGTCTCACGGAGGCTCCCTGCGTATGAGCGCTCTGGAGGGACGGCGGGACGTTCCGCCGCCGCTTGCGTCGCTCGTTCGCTTGGCCATTCTGGGGGCGGCGCAGCATTGATCAAGGCCGCCCTCCGGCCCTACCGGGATCACCCTGGACGGCCTATCGTGGTCCCTGCCAAAGCCCGAGGGAAAGGAACGACGATGTTCACCCTGCAGATTAGCTATCCGGTCCGGGAATACGAGGCTTTCAAGAAAGTCTTCGACACGGATCCCGCAGGCCGCGCCGCTTCCGGCGCCCGGTCTGTCCGCTTGTACCGGGATACCGAGGAGCAGAACAGCGTGGCCGTGCTCCTTGACTTCGACACCAATGACGCCGCAGCCGCCTTTCTGGAGAAGTTGCGCACCCAGGTGTGGGACAACCCCGAGGTGATAGGGCAGCTGATGACGGCAGCGCCGACAGCCAGGATTCTGGAAGAGGTGGCCCGCGAGGGCCAGGGCGCGGGCTGACCTCTGGGAATCCGGCAGTCCCTGCCGGATGAGTGAGCCGCAACTTCATGCCGTCCCACGACGACGGCGGGACTTCCCGCCGTCGTCCGCTGTCATGTGGTCGGTCCAAGCCCCCGCTTTTGGGGGCTTGAACTATATTCGGACTAGGGACCGGACTGCAGTGCAGGCGCAAGCGTTGCAACCACAGGGAAGGCGGATTTCTGGATGGCCGGAATGCCGCCAGCCACGGTGGAAGTGAGTAACGCGGTGGTCCAGCGCCTCGTCCGGGATCAGCGGCCCGACCTCGGTGATTGTCCTTTAGCGCGGGTTGCGAACGGCTGGGACAACGCGACCTTCCGACTCGGTGACGATCTGGCCGTCCGGCTGCCGCGCAGGGCGGAGGCCGTTCCGCTGATACTGCATGAGCAGCGCTACCTTCCCGACATAGCCCGCCGCTCCCCGGTGGCTGTTCCTGTCCCCGTCCATGCCGGCACGGCGACGCTGGACTTTCCCTGGCCGTGGAGCATCGTGCGGTGGGTCCCCGGAGCCGCTGTGGCCGACGTCGGCCCGGCAGGCCGCGGACCGGCGGCTCAAGGCCTGGCCGATTTCCTGCTGTCCCTTCACGTGCCCGCCGAAACCGGCGTCCCGGTGAACCCTTTCCGAGGCGTGCCCCTGACGGACCGTGGTGCTGTGCTGGTGGAACGTCTCGGGGACCACGAACGCTACCCGCAGGCGGCCGCGCTGAGAGCAGTGTGGGCGCAGGCCTGTGCCGCCAAAGCCTGGGATGGTCCGGCGATGATGCTCCACGGGGACCTCCACCCCGGCAACATCCTGCTGGCGGACGACGGCTCCCTGGCCGGCGTCATCGATTTCGGCGACGTCGGGGCAGGGGACCCGGCTGTCGATCTTGCGGTGGGGTGGCTGATGTTCGACGCCGGTGCCCGCCGCCGCTTCATGGGCGCCTTTGGCTCCGCAGTGGAAGGCGACACCTGGATGAGGGCCCGCGGTTGGGCTCTCATCCTGTCCACCGCCATGCTGAGCCACTCCGATGACAATCCGCGGATGTTCGCCGTAGGAAAGTTCGGCATAAGGCAGATCCTGGATGACGGACTTAGCCTGCAACCCTGACGCCGGCATAAATGATGCTCCTATAGGTGTCCAAAAAACCAGGGCAGATTGTGCAGCGAAGCTATTGACTGAAAATTCAGTCAGGACTTATGGTTGATGCATTGCATCAACGTGATGTAGTTCACGAAAGGCTTGCCATGATCAGCACGCGCTTCCGCAAAGACGCGGATTCCGTCGGTGCCGCATCCGCGCACAAGGACCGCTTCGGCCGCATTGAGTCGGCCGGCATCGAGTTCATTCCCGACGAACAACGCACCTCCCGCCCCCGGAACCTGTTCACTGTGTTCTTCGGCGGCAACTTCGCCTTCTCGGTCATCGTTTTCGGCTGGCTTCCCATCACCTTCGGCCTGGACTTCGTCGGCGCCGCCACGGCCAGCCTCACCGGACTCCTCGTTGGTACGGCCCTGATCGCCCCGATGGCTCTCCTGGGGCCACGGACCGGCACCAACAACACCGTTTCCAGCGCCGCGCACTTCGGCACCCGCGGGAGATTGATCGGTTCAGCCCTGACCCTGCTATTCGCCCTTGCCTACGCCGCCATCGCGGTCTGGACTTCTGGCGACGCGCTGGTCGCCGCCGCCGAGCGGCTGCTGGGCGTGCCTGTTGACGGCACCACGCTGGCCATCGGCTACGCCGTGATCTCCGTGGAAATCGTATTGGTCGCGCTTTTTGGCCACGGCACGGTGGTGGCAATGCAGAAATTTGTCGCTCCGGTGGTCGGCATTCTGTTGCTGATGGGCGTCGTTGCGTTCGCTCCAACGTTCAGCCCCACCTCCGTGCACGCCGACTACCTTCTGGGCGATTTCTGGCCCACCTGGATATTGGCCGCCGTCATTTCCGTCGGAGGCCCGCTGTCCTACGCGCCCACGCTGGGCGACTACAGCCGGCGCATCTCCGGAAAGCTCCACTCGGACCGGTCCGTGGTCGGCGCCACCTGCCTCGGTGTGTTCCTGGGCCTGTTTGTCACGGCCCTCTTCGGTGCCTTCACGGCGTCGGCCATCCCTGAACTCGGCGGCTCCTACGTCGCAGACCTGGTGCGGTCCGCACCGGCCTGGTACCTGCTCCCAATCCTCATCATCGCGTTGGCCGGCGGGCTCGGCCAGGGTGTGCTCAACCTCTACGCCAGCGGCCTGGACCTCGAAGCACTCTTCCCGCGCCTGCGCCGCATCCACACCACGCTCATCACGTCGGCGATCGCCGTCGGACTCCTCTACCTGGGTGTCTTCGTGTTCAACGCGGTGGACTCCATCACCGCCATGACCCTGGTGCTCAACGGATTCGCCGGCCCCTGGGTGGCCATTAACGTCCTGGGCTTCCTGGTGGCCCGCCGCGGCAAATACCACGCCGCAGACCTCCAGCTCTTTCGCGCCAACGGACCTCGCGGACGGTACTGGTTCAGCAACGGCTGGAACCTCCGGGCCGTGATCCCCTGGGCCATCGGATCAGTCTTCGGCCTGCTGGCCACGGACACATCCCTCTACACCGGCCCGCTCTCGCAGCTCGCCGGGGGAGTCGACCTCAGCTTCCTTGGCTCCACGGTCATCGGAGCCGCCGGCTATCTCGCGGCGCTCCGGCTCTGGCCCGAACCGCCCGCCTCCCTGGCCGAGGCCGCACCGGAGCGGGGTGAGCACGTATTACTGTCAAACCATGACTGACAAACTAGCCAAGATCCTCACCGCCGCCACCACCTGCATCGCCAGGAACGGGGTCCGGGGAATGCGGGTCAACGATGTGGCAGCAGAAGCCGGAGTTTCGCCGGGCCTCCTGTACTACCACTTCACTGACCGTGCCGGCCTGCTTGCCGCAACGCTTGAACACATCAACAAGCAGGTCAGCAAGGACGACGCCGCCCCCACCTCCCCTGACGCTGAAGACCGCGCCCGGCACTTCAGGCACCTGCTCCTTGACGAAATCAGGGACGACGCCGATGTCCGCCGGAATTCGGTGGCCTGGAATGAACTGCGGGCCTGCTCCATCTTCGAACAGGAGCTGGCGGAACCGCTTTCCCGGACAACGGCGGAGTGGAACCGCGAGATCGCCCAGGCCATCGTGGCCGCCAGCGAGGGCACCAGCGAGGACGAGGCCGCAGTCACCGCGGAGATCCTCACCAGTTTGGTGGAAGGGATCTCCGGCCGCTGGCTCAACGGTTTCATCACCACAGACCACGCGCGTTCCCTGGTGACGACGGCCATCGACGCACTCACCCCAGCACGCCCGGGCACCTTGGAACCTTCCGGACACGGTCTGGGCAAATGAACCACCGACCCAACTCTCAACCACTTATCAAACGACGCGATTCCAACGGAATCCCGCGATCATTCAAGGACCCCTAGGGTCCCGTTAGGAAGCACCACCATGGATATCATCGCCAACACCGAACCGCCCGCCTCCTTCGCCCGGAGCCAGGAAAGCACCCGCAGGCCCCTCCGCGTGGCCCTGGTCCAGCACCGCTGGCGGGACAACGCCGCAGAGCTGAGGTCGGTGCTGACCGAAGCCATCGGCAAAGCCGCCGACGCCGGAGCCAGGGCCGTGTTCCTCCCGGAACTTACGCTGTCCAAATATCCTGCCAACGTCCGGGCCGGCAGCAACCCCGCCCGGAACGCCGAGGAGTTGCTCAACGGCCCCACCTTCGAGTTCGCCGCCAACGCGGCCCGGAAACACTGCGTCACCGTCCACGCCTCGCTCTACGAGCGCTCAGACGGAAACGACGGACTAGGCTTCAACACCGCCGCCCTCGTCTCGCCCCAGGGCGAGCTGCTGGCACGCACCCGCAAGACCCACATTCCCGTCAGCGCCGGCTACTACGAGGACACGTACTTCCGCGCGGGACCGGCCGTCGACGCCTACCCCGTGTACCGCCCCGCGGAACTGGACGGGGCCGCCGTCGGACTCCCCACCTGCTGGGACGAATGGTTCCCTGAGGTCGCCCGGCTATATTCGCTCGCCGGCGCGGAGATGCTGGTCTACCCCACGGCCATCGGCTCGGAGCCGACCTTCCCGGAGTTTGACCACCAGCCGCTGTGGCAACACGTGATCACAGGCCACGGCATCACGAACGGCACGTTCATGGTGGTCCCCAACCGGACGGGCGATGAAGGCGACATCAACTTCTACGGTTCCTCGTTCGTTTCCGATCCCTACGGCCGAGTCCTGGTCCAGGCGCCGCGGGACCGGGAAGCAGTCCTGGTGGCCGACCTCGACCTGGACCAGCGCAAGGACTGGCTGGAACTGTTCCCGTTCCTGACCACCCGCCGCCCCGACACCTACGCCGAGCTCACCCGGGACGTCGATTTCGACCGCCCGTACGGGGCGGTATCCGCCAAGCAGACCGCGGCCCAGTCATGAGCTGGAGGATGCCGAGCGAGACGGCCCGCCAGGAAAGGGTCTGGATGGCATTTCCGCCGGAGCGTTCCTCGATAGGGCACACCGCGGAGGAAACCCATGAGGCCCGGACAGCGTGGGCAGCCGTGGCGCATGCTGTAGCGGACTTCGAGCCGGTCACGATGGTGGTGGACCCGCCGGACATGGCGGCCGCACGAAGCTATCTTTCGGCGGGCATTGACCTCGTGGAAGCGCCCCTCGACGACGCCTGGATGCGGGACATCGGGCCCACATTCGTGACTGGCGACGACGGCCAGCTGGGCGGGGTGGACTGGGTCTTCAACGGCTGGGGGCAGCAGGACTGGGCCACGTGGGGCAAGGATTCCGGGGTCGGTGCGGAAGTGGTGAGGCTGGCCGGGGCGGAGCTGCTGGACAGCCCGTTGGTCAATGAAGGCGGAGGAATCCAGGTGGACGGTCTGGGCACCGTGCTGGTCACCGAGACGGTGCAGCTGGATAAGTTCCGGAACCCGCACCTGACCAAGGCGGACGTCGAAGCCGAGTTGGCCCGCACCATCGGCGCCACGCATGTCATCTGGCTGCCACGCGGGCTGACCCGTGATTCGCAGGAACTCGGAACCCGCGGGCACGTGGACATCGTGGCCGCTATCCCGTCGCCCGGTGTGCTGCTGGTCCACTCCCAGCGCAACCCACTGCACCCGGACTTCCAGATCACGGCTGACATCATTGCGATGCTCGCCGGGACCCGCGACGCGCAGGGTCGTGCCTGGGAAATCGTGGAGGTACCGGCCCCGGACACCCTTCGGGACGAGCTCGACTGGGTCGACTACAGCTACATCAACCATCTGGTGGTGAACGGCGGCGTCATCGCTTGCGGTTTCGATGACCCCGCGGACGCGGGAGCCCAGCGGATCCTGGAGCAGGCGTATCCGGGCCGTGAAGTCGTGATGGTCGATGCCCGCCCCATCTTCGCCCGGGGCGGCGGCATCCATTGCATCACCCAGCATCAGCCGGCCGTCTGATCGCGGCAACCATAAAGCCCGCTGCTGTGGGCGACGTACGTCGCCCACAGC
>NZ_JBHVTV010000027.1:0-19921 GCF_042884475.1 Arthrobacter sp. NPDC058130 | reverse complement strand
CCCTCGGGACCCCACAGTGGCCTCACCCGGGACGAAAGTCAAGGGCGGCAGAAATCCTCGCCGGACGCAGCGGGGAAGCGCCTGGCAGGCCCTCGCTTCGACGGAGCACGCCGCCCAGCAAAGCATGTACTTCTGGGCTGGGGACGGGCCCGGATCGCTCCTCGACCGCGGGTGCAGACGGGGGATAGCCTGAGAGCGGAGGGGCCGCCGATGGAGCGCCGGACAGTCCTGCGGCCAGGGCGGCCGTGGCGCCGCGGGCAGACCCGGAAGCGAGGCCGCGTAGTGGAAGTCCCTGCAGCAAACGGTGCCGGCAGTGAGTGGCCGGAACTCAGGGTTCAGGACTGGGCCGGAACCCGGGACACGCTGCACCTGTGGACTCAGATCGTCGGCAAGATCCGGATGGCCCACGCGCCGATGCTGAACCACTGGTGGCAGGTGACGCTGTACGTCACCCCGCGTGGGCTGACGACGTCGTCCATCCCTTACGGCCATGGTGCCTTCGACCTGGAATTCGATTTCTGCGAGCACGTCCTGCGGCTGCGGACCAGCAACGGCATGAGCGCCCGCGTTAAGCTCGGCCCGAAGCCGGTGGCCGAATTCCATGCCGAGACCTTGGACGCCCTGAGCCGGTTCGGTATCCAGACCGTTTTCCGGGCGGTACCGAATGAGGTCGAACCGGCCATACCGTTCGCCGAGGACTACCTGCACGCCTCGTATGACGGCGAAGCCGTCAGGCTGTACTGGCACCAACTGATCCAAGCGGACCGCCTGTTTAACCTTTTCAGGTCCTGCTTCCGGGGCAAGGTGAGCCCCGTGCATTTCTTCTGGGGAGGAATGGATCTGGCCTGCACGCGGTTTTCAGGCCGGCCGGCGCCCAGACACCCGGGAGGGGTCCCTAACTGCGCCGACTGGGTCATGGAGGAGGGTTACTCCCACGAGATCAGCAGTTGCGGTTTCTGGCCCGGAGGCGGGGAGGAGGGTGCGTTTTACGCCTATGCCTATCCGGAGCCGGCAGGGTTCACCGGGTACCCGGTGGAACCGGCCCAGGCAGCCTACGACCAAGGACTGGGACTCTATCTGCTGCCCTATGAGGCGGTCCGCCGCGCGGCCGACCCCGACAAGCATGTGCGGGAGTTCCTGCAGTCCACGTACATCGCCACAGCGGAGGCCGGGCGCTGGGACCGCGCCGCGCTCGAGACGGATCCTCACAGGTTGCGGCATCCCCCGGCCCGTGGTGTGTAGTGCTGCAGCCCCTCCCGGGGCGTGCCGGCCCGCGTAAAGTTGGCCGTGTTCCACGCATACCCGAGCGAGGAGGCGGCCATGGGCGATACCCCGGGCATCGATGTTGCGGTGCCGCCCAGCGGGGCCGGCTGCGTTGAATGCGAAGTCGACGGCGGCTGATGGCTTCACCTGCGACGGTGTGCCCAGTGCGGCCACCTCGGCTGCTGCGACAACTCGCCCTCCCAGCACGCCACCGCCCACGCCCGTTCAACCGGGCACCCGGTCATCCGCAGCTTCGAACCGGGCGAGAGCTGGTTCGGGACTACGGCAGCTCCACTCATTTTGACGGTCCGGATCTGGCGCCCCCGGCGCATCATCCGGCGGACCAAACCGCCCCCGGACCGGCCTCACGGGTGCCTCGCGACTGGCAGGAACAGTTGCATTAGTGACCGGAGGCCGGGCGGTTCCGGGAGCGCGCCAGGGGACCCGGACACACAGGTAGGCATACGGTCGGCGTACCTGTCCTGGGATCACTTCCGGTCCGTTCCCCAAGGCGCGAGCCGAATTGGCATGCAACGCTCATAGCAACGGGCTCTCCACACCTCTCGCCGTAATAACGTGGTTGGCAGAGTGCAGGGGGTTCAGCGACCGGATCGGCAAGGGCCTCGACCCGGCGAGACTAGGGCTATGGCCTAGGCCCCGCATCTTCCTCCAGCGTTGCGCAACTTTGTCCGGCAAGCCGCGCTGGCCACCGACGTGCCTCCGTGGGCTAGGGATCTCCCAGGCGAAGCTGCGGTCAGCCACCCGTCGCACTGCAAAGCCCGGAAGACGCAGCTGGCCGGTGCGCACGCACGTTCAACGGGACCTTCGGCCCTAAACGCCCGTGAGCTCGCGGTTGAGTGTAGAAGGGACGGTGCGATCACCTCATCCGGAATGGATACCGCCACTTCGGAGAGTTCGGTCGAGCCACAACCACGTCACAACACTGGGATAGGAATTGCCATGCGGAGGACACCGTGACTGAACAGAACCCCGCCGGCCCGGGCGCCCCGGACACCATCGTGTTGGTTCACGGCCTCTGGGTGACGCCCCGCAGCTGGGAGAAGTGGGTCGAGCGCTACGAGGGCCGTGGTTACCGCGTGCTCGCGCCCGCCTACCCAGGCTTTGAGGTTGAGGTCGAAGCCCTCAATGAGGATCCCACGCCGATTGAGGCTTTGACGATCCCCGCGGTTGTCGAACACCTTGAAAGTGTAGTCCGCGGGCTGGATAGAGCGCCGATCATCATGGGGCACTCGGCAGGCGGCCTTTTTACCCAGATCCTCCTGGATCACGGTTACGGGGCAGCAGGCGTGGTTATTGACTCCGCGCCGGCGGAGGGCGTCAGGGTAACCCCGGTCTCACAGATACGATCACTCTTCCCCATATTGAAGAATCCCGCCAACCGCCACAGGGCGGTGGGCTTCACCCCAGAGCAATTCCACTACGCCTTCGCCAACACCCTAAGCCGGGAGGAATCGGACAAGGTCTACGAGCGCTACCACATCCCAACACCGGGCAGCTTCGTGTGGGCCGGGCCCCTCGCCAACTTCACGCCCGGACACCAGGACACCTACGTGAACTTCAGGAACGAAGACCGCGCGCCCTTGCTGTTCATAGCGGGTGGAGACGACAACCTCATGCCTCCGGCGGTCAACCAGGCCAACGTCAAGCACTACAGCCACGCCAAGACCGTTACCGACTACAAGGAGTTCCCTGGTCGCTCGCATTACACGGTGGGGCAGGACGGATGGGAGGAGGTAGCAGACTATGCCCTCGAGTGGGCCGTAGAGCACGCGAAGCGTCCAGCCGATGGAACGTAGCCCCAGCCTGCAGACGCACCTATTCGCAGCAGAGGAATGAGGACCTTCACAATGAAAAAGCACGTTCTGGAAGCCTCAGCGCAGGGTATTGCCGACGCAACATCCAAGCCCCCCTTCCTCTACCAGCTCGGGCCGGAGGGGGCCAGGAAAATCCTTGACGATATTCAGGCTGCTCCTACCGCCATGCCTGACGTCGACGAGAAGTGGCTCACCATTCCCGCTGACGTGGGGGACTTGAAAGCTAGGATCGTCAGGCCCAAGAACGCCGAAGCGGTCCTTCCGCCGGTCCTCTACATTCACGGCGGAGGATGGATCCTCGGTAATGCCGGCACGCACGACCGTCTGGTACGTGAGCTGGCGGTCGGCGCCGACGCAGCCATTGTGTTCGTGGCACCAGAAGTAGCAGCACGCCGGGAACGTGGCGTTCTTGCCAACGCACTCGGTGCGCGCGTGGCGAAATACGGATCAAAGCGTCAGTACTGCGACCCAGGGGGTGAACGTGTCAGGAAGCAATCCCGACCCGTATGAGGACAAGATCACTGGCTTGGAGCCTGGAGGCGGAGTGCCGCCAGGCGAGACCCCTCCGGCCGAAGCCTCGACGGGCGGGCCCCAGGGTCACGATGAGGACGGTACCAAGAAGGGCACCGAGATTCTCTGGATGGCCGGCATCGCGGCAGTAGTCCTGTTGTCGCTGCTGTACTTTGTCGGTTACATCGTGGGATTACTCGACTGAGCGCGTCCGGGACATTGAAAGCGCCGATAATGGATCTTTGCCTTGCTGTCCTCAAGCGGCTACTCCCGGTTCTGGTCATGCAGCCCCTTAGTTCGTTCCATGACGGTTAGCGAAAATCGACGATATGGAGATTTACGTGGACTCTTACAAGCGTGGGACCCAGGGGCGCGTCCCTGTGTCTGTCAACGAGGCTGCGAATGTGCAAAAGGGAAGTGTTGACACTGTCAACACTTTTCACTTCGGACTGGGTCTTGCATTATTCGGATTGGCTCGGACTGCCTATGTTTTCGCGGGATCTCAGTGTTTGCAACGCCTGGAATCCCGTCCGAGTCCCACCTCGGGCACGTGTTTTCCCTGTCAGGGGCTTGAGAGCCTCTGAGTGTGTACAAATTCTGGTGTGCGGGCCCCTTCGGGGGCCTTTTGGTGGCCGGTGCTGTGGCCGGTTGCGTCCTTCTCTTCCCTGGATAGACGGTTTGCCCGTTGTTGCCTGTTCATGGAGGGCCTTGGCTTGGGCAACATGACCTGAGACAAATCGGGTATGAGTTTCTTTTCTGCGTTGTTGGTTGTTCATCGGGGTCCTCCTCGGCTGTTGGTGGCTTTGCTGCTTCTTCGTGGTGGGTCCGGGGGAGGGCGACATGACTTGTGCCACCCGGTAGGGAATTGGCGCTGGCCCGTAATTCTTCAAGGGGCTCTCCTGCTGGCGTTGTTGGAGGCGCGTAGCGTGGCCGTCTTGGAAAAGCAGGGGCCAGGAACTGGGAGTAGTCTTCGTAGACCGGGTCCCTGCGGGCACAGAATAGCGCCACGGACAGTGCTCCGTGGCGCTTGTTTGAGGATGAATTGCTTGACTTTATGAACTGCTCGACTGCATTCGGCTACGTTCCGAAATGTGCTCCACCAGTTCGCCCACACGCTCCTCCGAGTAGTTGCGCGCGATGTCACCCTGGCTGATGATGCCGACCAACTTGTGGTCAGCAATGACCGGGAGCCGCCGGATCTGGTACTTCTCCATCATTTCGATGGCGGCGTCAACGTTCGAGTCGGCGTCAACCCAGTGGGGTGTACCGGTGGCGAGGTCGCGGGCCATCATCTCGCGTGGATCACGGCCCACGGCAACGCACTTGAGCACGATGTCCCGGTCGGTGATCATGCCCTTCAACTTGCCGTCGTCACCACAGATTGGCAACGATCCGCAGTCCAGATCCAGCATCATCCGTGCGGCATCTGCGAGGGACTGGTTCTCCTTAATGCACTGTGCATCCGTACTCATGAATTCACGTACGGCACTCATGGGTCCTCCTTCATCGATTGAGGTATCGACGCAGAGTCACCGGGCACATGCGCCGATGCTGTCAGCCTACGCCGGGGCCAGCGCCGATGTCGACGGCGGTTGCTGGGGACGTGCCGTCTTCTTTCTCCGGGGTCGTCGCCCTCAGTTTTGGCCGGTGGGAGTGGTTCTCCAAGCCACTTTTGTGCGGTTAGCGGGGCTTAACTGCACTACTGAATGGGGTGCCATACGGTCGGCGGCAGATTCCGAGCGCCACGCGCCGGAGGGTGAAGTGGATCTCGAATTCAGTCCACTCTTCCGCCGTGGGGTCTCGGTCCTCGTGTTCCGGGCGGGTGCTGCGACGGTTGATGAACCTGCGGTAGTTCGTGATGACTTGTTCGGGCAGACGGCGACATAGCCCTGCGCGGTGTTGAGGTTGAGGTGTCATAGCAGGTGCTGAGAAATGTGCAGCGGCAGGCCACTGTTGACGGTTTCGGTCGCGAAGATCCGGTTCAGGGCACGGGGCGTGGGCTGCCGCCACGTCTTTCAAATTTGCTTTGCGGGCAGTGGTATGGAGAAGGCTACGTCCGCCGACATCGGCAAGCTTGATTATCAGTGACTCCCCGGACGCCGTGGATTACTTGCGGCTCGTCTATCGGGGCGGCCATGCTTCACTCAATCACAACGGGACCGAATCCGGAGGCCCTGGCTGTCCCCCCAAGCGCAGAACCAAGCCGAGGGTCGGTCGGCATGTTTCGGCTTGCCTCTCGGCGTCAAAACGCATTTTGGGATCTGCGGTCAAATAGGGCAAAGACAAGGTGTACGGGAAGGTGTACGGGAAGACGATGGGTGCCGATATGGCTGATCCAAAACTGGCACCGTCGCACTGTGCCCCAACCACATGTCCCGGAGAAGGCCATGCGAGTAACTCGCTACGGGCCGTAACCCGTAAGAGCGCACCTCGAGAGGACTGAGTACCTACCAAGACCAGGCGGCGCCCGGAAAATTCTCAGGCGCGACGGCATATCCCGTCGTTCCTTTCCATAGTGTTCGTGCGGCTTCAGGTGAAGTCGGCGTCGAGTTCACGCATGAGCGCATCCCAGGTTTCCGGGTTGTTGGCCCGGGCTCGCAGCAGCACCGGCAATGGGGGGAGGACCGTCTGGATGCGTGTACCGCTGAGAGCGAACGGGGGCGTGATAGATCCGGAGCTGCGGCGCTTCAAAGTTGACCTCCCCTGACAGCGGGGGTGTCCACGCGTTGGTGGCGGGCGCTGTCGGGCGAATGACCGAAGCGGGCACCTACGCCGCGGAATCCACCGCCTGGCCCGAGCCCTTTGCGGGCGAGGTCGTGGAGCAACTGGTGGTAGCCAGAGAGGGCCAGCGGCGGCACCTGGTGGAGGGAAGCAATTGTCGCGCGGGGACGGTCAACGCGGAACAGGGCCAGGATCGCCCTGTCTTCCTGCGCATCGTTCAACGTCCGGTAGGCGCCGATCGGGCAATCCGCTGCAAGGGCCTGGGCGTAGAGGCTGAGGCGGTCCACCGGTGTGGGGTTCCCGGCGCTGTGCCAGATTTCGACGACATCCGTGCTATCCAACATGACCGGTGACTCCTTGGCTGATGATCGAAGTGGTCGGGGACTCTTCCCCTCTTCTGATACACTTAACTTTAGACCTCCAATGTTAGATGTCAATAGACATCGAAGATTAGATGTCAAAGGTTTTGGTCGTCAACTACGCTGTTTCAGGAGGGTGGGCCATGTCCAGCTGGAGAGAGCGACTCGCATTCGCGCCGTTGGAGACTGCCGAGCGTGGCGAGGAGATCGCCCTTCGACTCCGTCATTCGATCGAGCTGGGCGTCCTCGAAGACGGTGCCCAGCTTCCTAGCGAAAGTGAACTCGCGGCAAGGATGCGGGTCTCCACCATGACCCTGCGAACCGCCCTCGCCGAGCTTCGTCACTTGGGGCTTCTGGAAACACGACGCGGCAAGGGCGGCGGAAGCTTCGTGAGGGCGAACACCGGAGACATCGCCAAGGCCCAGCGGGACACCCTTGCTACGTACTCCCTTGAGGATCTGCGCGACATCCGCGAATACCGGGCTTTCCTGGCAGGTTCAGCCGCGACGGTGGCCGCCGGCCGATCGCAGCAGGTCTCCATCGGGCGCCTCGCTTCGATGGCTGCGATGATCGAGACGGCGCAGACGCCCGCTGAAATGACGCGGGCGGACAGTCGGTTCCACATAGAGCTTGCGGCCACATCGGGCTCCGTCCTGTTCACCCGTCAGGAGATAGCGATGCAGGCCGAGGTCGGGGCATTGGTGTGGGTCAGCGCTTCTGACCGCCGACGCGCGGCGGCCGAAGAGCACGCGATGATCGTGGATGCAATCCGGGCCGGGGACGCCACTCTTGCCCGAGGCCTCGCCGAAGAGCATGTGCGCCGGGACATGAACCGCCTCATCGACCTGCGGATGTCCATGGAATCTCCGCCACCAGGCTCAGCACCCGGAAACGAAGGCATCGATAGCGCAGTTTCCGCCGTCGAATCTTTCGCTGTGAGCTTCGGAGGGACCGCCGCCGAGTCGATCCGGACCGTCGAAGAAGCCGCCCAGGATGGGCTTGACCGTGCCAAGAGGGGCAGGCTGGATGAGTTGGAGGACGTCTACGAAGTAGCACGCCAGAATCTGAAGGCCATGCCGGCACTGTACGGGACGGGATTCATCGCCGATCCATCCTACTTCGGCGAACCGGGCTCCATCTGGTGCTACCTCCCGTCGGGCCCGGATTCGCCGCAGCGGTTCGAATTCGAAATGGGCCCGGAGTTCTACGACTACTCAACGACTCCGTGGTGGCCCGCGCCAGGCGCTGATGACAAGGTCCACGCCAGCTACGCCTACATCGACGCCCTCGGAACCAACCAGCACGTCGTTACCTTCACCAAACGTGTCACGAGGGCGGGCAAGATGGCAGGCGTCGCTGCCGTAGACGTCCTCGTCAGCCGGCTCCAGGCTGAATTCGACCCGTTCCTCCGGCCCTTGCCGCCCAACACGTGCATCGTGGACCAAAACGAAGTCGTCATCGCCACCAACACGGCCAGCCTCGTCGGCGGAATCCTCTCCCCATCCCATCAGGCCGAACGGAGAATCGCTCTCCCCTCGGTCCCCTGGAGCCTCTGTTTAAATGTAAGCACCGGGAGGGGCTTGCCGTGAAGTTTGTCGGCCTTTGGCTGCGCAAAGGCGTCGTCCGTGACCTGAACCATCGACAGGGGTGTCGTGGGCCCTCCGGTGCTCCCGCAGCTATCACGGTGGGACAGGGATTCGGCAAGCCGTGACGGGATGGATCGGTCACAGCGGGCAGTTGCGGGCATCGCTGTCAGGGGGCGCCTCGGTTCTTGCTATCCGTGCCATCTTGGCCGATCCAAACTTGGAGTAGTCGGCCGCCCGGGGTTCGCCCCAGATGACCAGCACCTTGAGCGGCCCTTTGCCGGTGTTGCGCAGATCGTGACGGGAGCCCACCCTTGCGAGGACGGCGTCACCGACTCCTATCGAATATGTTTCGTCTTCGACGGTCATTTGACCCATGCCCTCGGTGACAACGTAGATCTCCTCCAGCGGGCGGCCCGGCTCAGCATGTGAATGCATACCCTCGAAGCCTCCGGGAGGCAACTCCCAGGTTTGCAATGCCACCGGTAATTCGGACTGACCGTAGAAAAGCCACTGCATCTGCAGCGGCGAGCCCTCGTGAAGGTTGTAGCGAAAGGCGTGTGTTCCGGCTCGTTCAAGCATTAATATCCCCTTCCTCCGTCAAAAGAATCTTCAGCTGGACTGCCCTTGTCCATGCCCAGATGGGCAGGGGGAACTCCGAGTAGGTCGCGAGCCGACGCAGAGATTATCGGCAGGACCTATCCAAGGGTGGTTCCCGTCATTCCCCTGTGTGGTGACGTCTTTTGTGGTTGTCGCACAGGGTTGATGCCACGTCGGCAACGCTGGCGAGAGAGTCGAAGGCATCTAGTCCCCGCGAGCCAGCTGCGTATCCGACCAGAAAGGCCGTGACCGGCGCGGCGGCGTGGGTAATTGTGTCCGCCGACTTCCGGGCCAGGTCCAGCAGTACTTCATGGTCAATGGGCAAGCGAGGAATCTGAAGCGCTTGAGCCAGATCCCGACTCCACTCATTCAGTATTTGAAATTCTTCGTCGCTGATCGTCACGATGGCTCCTTACACGGCGGCCCAGTCGGGCGGGATGGCGGATTTCATCTTCCTTCGCTGTCCCTGGTGGAAGAATTGGCGACTGCGATGGAAACGGCTTAGGGTTCTTCAACGGTTAGTCAGGTGGATAGGCTCACCATCCGGAATACTGAAATGACGCATAGATTGTTGCAACTATGGCGATAGCGCCAAGAATTCCTACGGACCAGCCTTCGATAGTTGTCTGTAGCTTTTGTTCCCGGCCAGGGCAACCAATTTTGTCCAAGTTGGTTTCGGTCCGTTCGTCGGCTTTGTTCATTCAAAATCCTCTTATTTGCCCGTGCTTGCGGCTGACTGGGAAGTTGTCGGTTGCTGTGTCTTTGACACCTCTCGCTGTGCTGGCAATGAACGGGTTTAGCCGCCTGCAAAGGGTGGGAGGACGTCCACGACATCTCCTGCACTAAGTACCGCACCGTGATCTCGCAGCGCGACCTCGTTCCGCAGGAAGCTGCTCCGGTTGATGACCATGGCCAAAGAATAGTTACCTGTCGATGCCCTCAGGAAGATCGTGGTGTTCCTCTTCGACGCTGGCCGCTGCACAGGCGGCGGCGAAGTACCGTACGAGCATTGCTCTTATCCTCCGATAGCGCTCATGCTGCGGTCCGGTTGAACAAACTCTTCACTTCCGAGGCCGGCGTGGTCCATGCCGTGGGCCCGGGGTTTCACCCACATGGCATCCTGCCAGAGACGCACCAGTTCATCGTCGTGCGCCCCGCTTCGCAGAAGACCCAGAAGGTCGAACTCCTCCCGAGAGAACAGACAGCTCATGACCTTTCCCTCAGCAGTAATGCGGGTTCGCCGGCAGTCGGCACAAAAAGGTTCGCTGACGGACGCGATGATTCCTACGGTTCCTAGAACGCCTCCGGAGGCTTTGCCGGTATCCGCGTTCCGTCGCCGTACTTCAAACCGTTCGGCTGGTGCGCCGTCCCGCGAGCGGCGATCCCGCTCCAAGACGAAATCTGCTGACAGCAGAGTGCGGATCTCGAGGGCGGTGATCATCCCACGCTCGCTCCAGCCGCGCTGAGCATCCAACGGCATCTGTTCGATGAAGCGCAGTTCAAAGCATCGCTTCAAAGCCCATTCCAATAGTCCCGGAGCTTCAAGGTCATTGATACCGCGCATCAGCACTGCGTTGATCTTGACGGGTCCAAGGCCCGCGGCGCGGGCCTCTTCGACGCCGGCGAGCACTTTGCCGAGGAACGGCCGCCTGGTCAACTGCGTAAAAGTCTCCTCATGCAGGGAATCGAGGGAAACATTGATCCTTGTGAGCCCGGCTTGCCTAAGCGCCTGGGCTCTTTCCTCGAGCCCGACGCCGTTGGTCGTCATGGAGATTGGGAGTTGGGGGTGGCGCGCCCGCAGCACGGCGATGATGTCGACGAGGTCGGGCCGGACCAAGGGCTCTCCGCCGGTTATTCGGAGTTCCCTGACGCCTAGGCGCTCGACGCCGATCCCTACGATTCTTTGGATCTCCTCGGCCGTCATGACGGCCTGCTTCGGTAACCATTGCAAGCCGTCCGCCGGCATGCAGTAAGTGCAACGAAGATTGCATTTATCCGTGACGGACAGCCGCATGTCGGTTGCTTGGCGGCCAAAGCGGTCCAGAAGTGCCGACGGCAGTCCGATCGGACGTGCTCTCGGCGCAGACCCATGATCGTTGTTCCGGGCCAGGCGCAGTACTGGGATTCCCAGTTGGACGCTCATGGCTTTACGGCTGGTTCAGGGTGCGGGACGCCGCCGCAGTCAGCGGAGACCAAGGTCAGTGTCTACATAGGAGCCGGGGCGGTTTCTGTTGTCGTGTTGGCAATTGCAGCCCCCATCCAGCTGCAGCCGAACAGTCACTGGACTTGAGGACTCCAACTGGATATTCACGAACTCCTGCCCGCCGCTGCTAACCCGGAGGGTCTGTTCTTGGTCGTGGTGCTGGGACATGTAGACAACCTTTGCTATGCGTTGGTGGTGGGTGTGCAGAGGGGTCGCTGGCACCCAATAGAGGACTGCCTTCCCGGGCCCATGGGATTTCCATCGGCGGGTGGATTCTTCGTCAAGACGACGCGGTCGGTGCACCACCCGCACGGTCTGGGTGGTGCAACGACCGGTCCAGCCTGCCTGTGGGGACCCCCTCTTTTACCTCGGACTAGTTGCTGAGGTAGCCGTTCGGGTTCAGGACATACTTCGTGGCGGCTCCTGCATCGAATTCCGCGTACCCCCGCGGGGCGTCCTGGAGCGAAATGGCCGTGGCGTTGACCGCCTTGGCGATCTGGATCCTGTCATGCAGGATCGCCATCATCAGCTGCCGGTTGTACTTCATCACCGGGCACTGGCCGGTAGCGAAGGAGAGGGACTTCGCCCAACCGGTGCCCAGGGACAGGGACAGGCTGCCCTTCTGGGCCGCCTGGTCCACGGCACCCGGATCCCCGGTGACATAAAGGCCGGGAATGCCCACGGACCCGCCGGCGGCGGTGAGGTCCATCAGCGAATTGAGCACGGCGGCCGGCGCCTCCTGGGCCCCGGCCCCGTGTCCGTGTCCGCGGGCCTCGAAACCGACCGCGTCGATACCGGCATCGACCTCCCGGACGCCGAGAAGCTGCTCGATCTGGTCAGCCGGGTCGCCGTTGGCCACGTTGACGGTTTCACAGCCAAAGGATCGGGCCTGGGCCAGGCGATCCTCATTGAGATCCCCCACGATTACCACCGCGGCCCCCAGCAGTTGGGCGCTGGCCGCCGCGGCAAGCCCCACGGGACCGGCCCCGGCAACATAGACGGTGGACCCGACGCCGACACCTGCCGTGACGGCCCCGTGGAAACCGGTCGGAAGGATGTCCGAGAGCATGGTCAGGTCCATGATCTTCTCCAGGGCCTGGTCCCGATCGGGGAACCGCAACAGGTTCCAGTCCGCGTAGGGGACCAGGACGAACTCCGCCTGCCCGCCGACCCATCCGCCCATGTCGACATAGCCGTAGGCGGACCCGGGACGGTCCGGGTTCACGTTCAGGCAGATCCCGGTCTTGCCCTCCTTGCAGTTCCGGCAGCGCCCACAGGAGATGTTGAAGGGGACCGAGACGATGTCTCCGACCTTGATGAACTCGACGTCGGGTCCGGCCTCGATGACTTCCCCGGTGATCTCGTGCCCCAGGACGAGACCGGCCGGGGCGGTCGTGCGGCCACGAACCATGTGCTGGTCCGAGCCGCAGATGTTGGTGCTCACTGTGCGCAGGATGACCCCGTGCGGGACCTTCCGGCCGACATTGACGGGATTGACGCCGGGGCCTGCCTGCAGTTCAAAGGTGGGAAACGGGGTATCGATGATTTCCACGATCCCCGGCGCCTTGTATGCAACGGCTTTGTTACCTGACATTGAATGGCTCCTATGGGTTGGCGATCGAATCCTCACGGTGATGCTGGTCACCAGACTGTCAGTGAGGTAGTTGTTGTCAGTTTTCGTGAAGCAAGTTGGGTCTATTGATACGTGCAGCGCATAGCTACGGGGCAACGAAGGCGTTCAGGCCGGCTGTGGCGATGGATGGGGGTTTGGGGGCCGGCAGCTTGATCGCACATGCCCTTGAGCCGGTGGCGCGTTTATATCCCTGGAAGGCACGACGTGGTCGGGGGGCCCGGATCCATAGGGGCAGCGAAACGCCATGCGTAGCATTCTCGCGCCTGTACTCCTAGCGTGGAAACAATCCCTGATGCTGCCCGGCCTAGAGCAGTTGGAGGCGGCTAGGCATCGATCACCATATCGGTGCGCGCGGTAGAGCAGCAGGGCAGGAACTTGCCTGCATCGATTTCCCGTGCCCGGATCCCGCCCTGGTGGTTCATCTCGACCTCCCCGGAAAGCTTGACGATCTTGCAGGAGCCGCACATGCCTTCCTTGCAGTTCGCGCCGATCCTGACGCCCGCACGCTGGGCTACCCCGAGGATGTGTTTGTCGGGGTCGATGCGCACGTTGACGCCGGTGCGCATGAAGGACAGGGTGAGGCTTCCCGTTCCGACCGTGTCGAAGCTCGAGGCATCGGGGGACCCGGCCACCGGCCCCACATCCGGACCGCTGTCGGGGGTTTCGGAAGAGGGCGCGTCCGGGTCGACGGTTTCCAGCGGCAGCCCCGTGGCCTTCAGGGTTCCCTCGGCGTCGTAGCCGGGCTCGTAGAGCCCGAACGCGGTGGGCTGGCTTTCGAAGTAGTCCTCGGCGGAATCGGCGATTTCCTCGGCGATTTCCTCGGCAAGGTCCGCTGCAAGCGCGAGTTCCGCCTGGTATTCAAGGAGGGTCTGACGATCTCCCGAGAAGAACTCCATGTAAATGGAGGTGTCGTCGACGCCGACCTTCTTGAGGAGGTCGGTGGCGGTGTTCAGGTAACCCTCAGGGCCGCAAGTATAGACCTGGCGGCCGTTGGCATCCGGGGCCACCTGGTCAAGCATGGCCGCCGTCAGCCTTCCGCTGAGCCCTTCCCATCCCTCGGGTTTGCTGCGGTCGCCCAAGGAGTAGAAGACCTTGACGCGCGAGTCCACGGAGGCGATGTAGGCCAACTCCCGGTGGAAAGCAAAGCCTCCGGCCTCCGCTCCGTGGTAGAGCACCACAACATCGGCCTGTCCGGGCAGGGAGTGAATGGTCCGCACCATCGACATAATGGGGGTGATCCCTGCGCCGGCGGCCAGCAAGAGGTACCGTGCCCGCCGGTCGGCATCGGGCAGGTGGAATGCCCCAACCGGTCCGAGCATCTCGAGGACTGTGCCGGGTTTGACGTTCTCGTGCACCCACGGTGAGACCAGTCCTGTGGGGTCGCATTTGACGGTGATGTTGAAGGTCCACGGCTCTGTGGGCGAACTGGACAGCGAGTAGCTGCGGTCTACCGGGTCCTGGTCCTCGCCGTTCACTGGAAAAGCGATGTTTACGTACTGGCCCGCGCGGAACGCCAGGGGCGCACCGTCGCAGCGGCGGAACACGAAAGTCATCATGCCGCCGGCCTCGGGAACGGTTTCGACGCATTCGGCCATAAACTCCTGCGGATGCCAGGGCCCCAACGCGCGGGCGGCGCGTGCGGGTCCCTCGTTGCTGCCCATCACCCTGTTCCACGGCATCTCAAGTCCGCGAATCCGCTGTGGTTCCTGGGTTGCCGTCTCGGTGAGGACGTCAATCATGCCAAGTGCTCCTGCACGCGCTGCACGTACCAGTTGATGAACGCCTCGACCTGGTATTCACTCTTCATGTACGGGCCGGGCTCGTAGGCGGGGCTGCCGGCACCCTGCTGGCACAGCTCCACGAACGCCTTGTCCTGCAGGTTCGTCTGCTTCCAGGTGTAGGTGAGTTTCTCCAGGTCGTAATCGACACCTTCCACGGCGTCGTCGGCCACCAGCCAGGTGGTGCGTACGAGGCTCTGGTGTTCGTTGATGGGGAAGACGCCGAACGTGATGACGTGGTCCCCGAGGAAGTGGAACCAGCTGTTGGGCTGCAGGTGCATCGAGCAGCGGCCGAGGCGGAAGTCCCGCAAGTCGCCGAGCAGCTTCTTGGAGAGCCTGTGCCCGTCGGGCGAGAACGATTCGCCATCTCCGTCGAGCGATTCCCGAGAGATGCGGATTCCCGCTATGCGGGTGTCGAGCTCCTCGACGACCTCATAGGGAAGGCCGTAGCGGCGGCACCGCTCCTCGAGCGAGGACTGTGCTTCCTTGTTTCGGTTCCACACTTCCTCGAGATGGGGCGGGATCAGGCCCTCCGTCAGGCCCCAGGTGGGAAAGAGGGAGCAGGCGAGCTCAGGGTGGCCGTCGCAGTGGTAGCACTCACGGTTGTTCTCCATGACGAGCTTCCAGTTGCCCTCCTCGATGATGTTCTGCTGGTAGGCGATTTTTGTCTTCGAGAGATCGTGGGGCGCGAGGTAGGGCTCAAAGATCTTTGCGGTTTCGTCGAAGTCCGCCGGCGGTTCATCCGCAATGCAGACGAAGATAAGTCCGGCGACCTCGCGGCCGTGGGCGCGCTTGAGGCCGAAGCAGCTCTTGTCGAACTTCGATTCCCCAGGCGCGGAGGCATGGATCAGATTGCCCTCCGGGGAGTAGGTCCAGGAGTGGTAGCCGCAAACCAGATTCCCGGTTGACCCGGCGGGTTCGGTGAGCACGCGGGCGCCGCGGTGGCGGCATACGTTGTGCAGGACGTTCACGCCGCCGTCGTCGTTGCGCAGCACAATCAGGGAGTAGGGCCCGTAGTCGACGGTGACGTAGTCGCCCGGCTCCGGAAGTTCGGCGGTGCTGGCGGCAAAGATCCAGTGCTGGCCGAAAATGGCTTCCATGTCGATGTTGAAGATCGAGGGATCGGTGTAGAAGGGGGCATCGAGGGAGTAGCCGGTGCGCCGGAACTCAAACAACGCGGTAATTTCTGCCAACTGCTCGGCAGACAATGATGCAGCGAGTTTTCCGCGTGAATTGAGGGGCACGTTCACTGGAGCAGTCATGGGTTTCCTCCCGGGAGGGCTGGGTAAGTATGCGATTCGTGAGGACCACGGAGTTGGTGGGGCAACCGGCGTTCTCGAAAACTTCAATATTTTGCTTTTGGCGCAACAGCAAGCGCGATATGCAACAGAGTGACCCAAAACACGCTAACTGTCAAGATGCGGGAAAAGCCGGGACATAACCTTGACACCGGGATGTGACGGGGCGCACTCTGTTGCTTAGGGCGAAATCCGTTGAGTCATGCGGAACTATCCGTCCTAACCCACTTGGCGCGAACTTAGTCCCTGAAGATAAAAGAGGTGCCCCATGCACCCACTGGCCAAACGGCCGGTACGCACCCACGAAGTGCAAATTGTCGACAGCAACATCATGATCATCGAATCGGACGAGGCCCCCAACTTTCCTCCCGATCTGACTCCCGAGGGCCATGTTTAACCGCAGGCCCATGCCTCACCGAGCAAAGGACCCGCTCATGGCTTCTAATAGTGACCTAAAATCCCATACACCCGAGGAGTTGCCTGCTGAAAAAGAGGTGGCAGAGGCTCGGCGTAACGAAGGACCTGGAAGTGGGGAGAAGAGTGAAGCAGTCTTCACTGTCTCCGAGGATGTAGACACAAACCCCGCTGTCCTCGACCCGGAGGACGGAGGCACAGCCATCTTGCCGGACGTCGAGGAGTACGAGCAGATCCTCGAAGAGCTGCGCCAGACCAAGACCGAGCAAGCAGTTGCGGATCGGCGGAGCCACAAACTCACCCTCGACAAGATCACGTTCGGTATTACAGGCGCCATCGCCATCGCCTTTGTCATCTGGGGCTTCGTGGGACGCGACAGTCTGTCCGAGACTTCCACGGGTGCCCTGAACTGGGTCATGGAGTACACCGGCTGGCTCTTCATGCTCCTGGCTTCGCTCTTCGTGGTCTTCGTCCTGTGGCTGGCCCTGGGCAAGTTCGGCAACATCCCGCTGGGCAAAGACGGCGAAAAACCCGAATTCCGCACCGTCTCCTGGGTAGCCATGATGTTTGCCGCCGGCATGGGCATCGGCCTCATGTTCTACGGCGTGGCTGAACCCCTCTACCACTACATCTCGCCGCCACCCGGAACAGTGGACGGCCGCACCCCCGCGGCCATCCAGACCGCCATGGCCACCTCAATCTTCCACTGGACCCTGCACCCCTGGGCCATGTACGCCGTGGTTGGCATCGCCATGGCCTACGGCACCTACCGCCTGGGCCGCAGGCAACTGATCTCCCTAGCCTTCACATCGCTCTTTGGCGTCAGGATGGTTGAAGGCCCGGTAGGAAAGTTCATCAATATCCTGGCGATTTTCGCCACTCTGTTCGGTACGGCGGCATCGCTGGGCCTTGGCGCGCTCCAGATCGGCAGTGGCCTGACGTCCAACGGCTGGTTCGGGGAAATCGGCACCCCCGTACTCGTCGTGATCGTCGCGATCCTGACCTTCTGCTTCGTCGCTTCGGCCGTCTCTGGCATCAGCCGCGGCATCCAGTGGCTGTCCAACATCAACATGGTCCTGGCCGTGATCCTTGCACTCATCGTGTTCGTAGCCGGACCCACCCTGTTCATCCTGAACCTGATCCCCGCCGCGGTAGGCGACTACGCCCGCGACCTGGCGGAAATGTCCTCCCGGACGGAAGCTGTCGGAGACGAGGCACTGCGGAGCTGGATGTCCAGCTGGACTATCTTCTACTGGGCCTGGTGGATCTCCTGGACGCCGTTCGTAGGCCTTTTCATCGCCCGCATCAGCCGCGGCCGCACCATCCGCCAGTTCGTCACCGGTGTGCTACTTGTGCCCAGCGTCGTCAGCGTGATCTGGTTTGCCATCTTCGGCGGAGCCGCCTTCCACGTCCAGCAGGAAGCCGATAAGGCCAACACCCCCGGCCTGGTCACCATGGTCAACGGGACACCGTCCGTCAACTTCGACGGAGCACTCTTCGACCTGGTCAAGAACCTGAGCATGCCTGATTGGGCCACCACAGCCGTCATCGTGCTGGCCATGGTTCTGGTCGCGATCTTCTTTATCACTGGCGCCGACGCGGCCTCCATCGTGATGGGATCGCTCAGCTCCAACGGCGCCGAGCACCCCCGCCGCGCAGTGGTCATCTTCTGGGGCTGCCTAACCGGCGCCGTGGCGGCGGTCATGTTGCTGGCCGGCGGCGATGAACCATCGGAAGCCTTGGCTGGCCTGCAACGAATCACAATCGTGGCAGCACTACCATTCGTCATCGTCATGCTGTTACTCTGCTTTGCCCTCACCAAGGACCTGCGTCGCGACCCCCTCGCCTTGCGACGACGCCTGGCCACATCCGTAGTGGAGCGGGCCATACGCACCGGCGTCGAACAACACGGCGGCGTCCAGTTCGACCTCGTAACAAAGCACGACTGCGCCGAAAAGTGCCCCGACTCGGACTGTCTGGGAGGGACTCCCACGGGGAGCATCCCAACCGTCGGGACCCAGCAACCCGGACCCAGGCACTAAACAGCCGCGCACCGTAAATAGCAACCCGCCTGGGCGGCACGCGGCTTGTTCCTGCCCGTGCCGCCCAGGCACACCCACCACCAACGCATAGCAAAGGTTGTCGACATGTCCCAGCACCACGACCAAGAACAGACCCTCCGGGTTAGCAGCGGCGGGCAGGAGTTCGTGAATATCCAGTTGGAGTCCTCAAGTCCAGTGACTGTTCGGCTGCAGCTGGATGGGGGCTGCAATTGCCAACACGACAACAGAAACCGCCCCGGCTCCTATGTAGACACTGACCTTGGCCTCCGCTGACTGCGGCGGCTTCCCGACGTGGTATCGACCCTGTGCGACAACCACAAAAGACGTCACCACACAGGGAAATGGCGGGAACCACCCTTGGATAGGTCCTGCCGATCATTTCTGCTTCTCTACTACTGCGAGTAAAGAGTCTGTTAAGCCTTGCACCACGTCGGCGCCTTCCCTGACTGGATCCAGGAGGTCGTAGGGGACATCATTCCGACTAGATAAAATCGTGCGCCCATTGGCCTTCCGATAATCCCGACCTCTGCGGTCGGGATTATGGGTGTCTGTAGCCCATTTTAGCGCTAATGGACAGTCCACCCGCGCGGAGCCCTTCGATGAGTCCGGGATACTCCTCCGGAGTGAACCGGAATGCAGGACCGGAGATACTGACGGCGGCGATTACATTCCCGAGATGGTTAAAAACGGGGACTGCGACCGCTGACAGGCCGATTTCGAACTCCTCGTGGACGACCGCATAGCCTTGCCGGGAAATTTCGAGCAGCTGCTTCTCCAGTCGCGCACGATTTGTCACGGTACGCGGAGTGCGGGCTGGCAGGCCGACGGCCTTGAGGATGGTATCCCTTTCGTCGGCCGGAAGGGCAGCAAGCAGAACCTTGCCGCTCGACGTGGCATGCAGGGGCGTCAGGCTGCCGACCCAGTCGTAGGTTGCGAGCGTGGAGGGGCCCATGGCCTGATCCACGTTGACGGCGTAATTCGATCGCAGGACAGCCAAGTTCACTGTTTCCTTGTAGCGCGCAGCGAGGCTCTCTAAAACGTCTCTGGCCTCTCGCACCACGCTCAATCGGCCTGGGATGGACGATGCTAATCGCAGGATTCCAAAGCCCAGCTGGAACTTGCCGCGTTCGCTGTTCTGGCGGACCATTTCACGACCCACCAGAGACCCCATCAGGCGGGATACTGTGGATTTGTGGACGCCCATCTCCTCAGCGATCTCACTGACGCCGGCATCGCCCTCACGGGCGAGGATATCCAGGATCTGGAGGGCACGGTCCACCGATTGGACGCCTCCGCCCTGTGCGTCTACGCCCTGATCCGGGTCGTTGCGTGCGGCCATGTCGCCTCGTGTCCTTGTTCCATGCGGAGTACCCAGGCCTGGAAGTCCCAGCCGAGCTGCCACCTCGTCATGTTCATCCTAGACCGGCTCAGGCGCTGGCTCGTCAACCGGCACCTCAGCCTTCACGCGGCCGAGCAAATCCAAGGTTAAATAACAGGGGCACCCCAAATGTGGGGTGCCCCTCCGGTAGCTGGGGACTAGCCGACTTTGTTGGCGGCCTCTGCGTTGGACTCGACCTGGCCGGCACCGAGGTTGGCGCGCAGCTTGGCGCCGAAATCGGCGTCGACGTTGGTCCAGTACGCGATGGCGCGTTCCTTGATGT
>NZ_JBHVTV010000026.1:3953-21412 GCF_042884475.1 Arthrobacter sp. NPDC058130 | reverse complement strand
AAGCTCAAGGGCCTGAGCCCGGTGCAATACCGAGCCCAGGCCCTCGCGGCTTAGGATCTTATTTGGCCAGTCCAACTATCGGGGACCAGTTCACCGAGGGGGCGGGGCTTTCTGTGTACGGCTACACAGTTTGTACGGCTGCACAGTTTGTACGGCTACACAGTTTGTACGGCTACACAGTTTGTACGGCTACACAGCGGCGGAATGCTTGGCCGCGGCCTGCTTGAAGAAGTGTTCCAGGTCCTCCAGGCTCTTGCCGCGGGTCTCCGGGACCACGCGCTTCACCCAGACGATGGCGGCCAGCTGGAGGGCGACGAAGATGAAGAACGTCGCCGAGACGCCAATCCAGGAAACCATCTGCGGGAAGAAGAACCCGATCAGGAAGTTGATCATCCACAGAACGAACACGCAGATGCCCATGGCGATGCCGCGAACGTGCAGCGGGAAGATTTCGGCCATGGTCAGCCACGTCACAGTGCCGATGCAGGCCTGCATCGAGGCGAGGAATGTGACCATGAAAAGCAGCACCAGGTAGCCGCGGAGGGTTCCTTCCGGGATCAGCATGGAAATGATGCCGATGGCCAACAGGGACGTTGCCGTGCCGACCAAGCCGAAGATCAGCATGGACTTCCGCGGCAGACGCGACATCAGGGACATCCCGACCACGACGGCGACTACCGAGGTGACGCCGTTGACGACGTTCGCGATCAACGCGCCCTGGTCACCGAACCCGGAGCTGGAGAGGATGGAGGTGCCGTAGTACATGATGGCATTCACGCCGCTGATCTGGTTGATCACTGCCATGCCCAGGCCCACGACGAAGATGCGCCGGATCCACGGAACCGTGAGGTCGCGGTAGGTGCCGAGCTTGGACTGGTAGTCCTCCCGGGCGGCCTGCCGGACCTCGTCGAACTCGGTGGAAATGTCCTCCGTGGCCCGCGTCCGTCGCAGAACGTCAAGCACTTCACCGAAACGGCCGGCGGAGGCTAGCCAGCGCGGGCTTTCCGGGAGCAGCAGCATGCCGAACCACAGGATGACGGCCGGCAGCGTGGCAATGACGAGCATCCACCGCCACACGTGGGAGGCCTCGGGGAAGGCGTTGCCCAGCACGGCGTTGAACGTGAAGGCCAGGAATTGTCCGGTGACGATCATGAGCTCGTTCTGGGTCACGATGCGTCCGCGCTGCGCGGCCGGGGACATTTCGGCCAGGTAGACCGGCACGATCACCGACGCGCCGCCCACGGCAAGGCCCAGCAGGGTGCGGGAGGCGATCAGCAGTTCGGTGCTGGGCGAGAGGGAACAGGCGATGGTGGCCACGGCGAAGATCAACGCGAGCCCCATGATGGTCCTGCGCCGGCCGAAGCGGTCCGACAGCCGGCCCGCCGAGATGGCGCCGAACGCCGCACCGAACAGCAGCGTGGAGGTCACCAGCCCCTCGGTCAGCGGCGTGAGGCCGAGGTCCCGCTGCATGAACGGCAGGGCGCCGTTGATCACGCCGGTGTCATAGCCGAAGAGGAGCCCGCCAAAGGTGGAAAAGAGCGCCACCCGGCGCATGAACCCCTTGGGGTTGGGCGCGCCGCCGGCGGTCCGTGCCGGGGCCGCCTGGCCCGCAGCGTCAGTCCCGGCCGCGAGCTCGGTGGAGTCGGCCAGTATCTTCTCCGACGTTTTGTCCGACGCCGTCATAGGCTCGCCTTCGCGACGCGATGCTGCATCGTCTCCAGCTGGTAGCGGGAGACCTCCGCGGCGTTGTCGTCCTCGGCGAAGACGCTGGAGACCATGACAGTGTCCTCGCGGTCCAGGAAGCCGATTTCCTTCAGGCCACCGAAGAACTCGTCCCAGTTGACGTCGCCGTCGCCGATTTTCAGGTGCTGGTGCACGCGGACGGGGTTGCCGGGCGGGTTGGTGATGTAGCGCAGCCCGTGCGAGGCCTGGTGGTTCATGGTGTCGGCGACGTGGACCAGGCGGAGCTTGTCTCCAGCCGCGCGCATGATGTCCAGCGGTTCGTTCTTCATGTGGAAGCTGTGCGAGGCCACGTAGACCAGGCCCACATTCTTCGAGTTCAGCCCGCGGATCACCCGGATCGCGGCCAGGCCCTCCTCCACGAAGTCGTCCGGGTGCGGATCGATCAGCAGGTCGATGCCTTCGCGTTCGATGATGGGCAGCAGCTCTTCCATGGAGCGGTAGAAGGCCCGCTCGGACTCCTCGGCCTTCTCCGGCCGGCCGCTGAACTCGGTGTTCATGGTGCTTACGCCGAGGTCCACGGTGATCTGGATGGCGCGCTTCCAGTAGCGGACGGCGGCCTCCCGTGCGTCCTCATCCGGCCCCGACCAGCGCAGCACGGGCAGCACCGAGGCAATTTCGATTCCCGCGTCCTTGCATGCCGCCTTCAGCTGGCCCACCAGCTCGTCGTCGGCCTTCGGGTGGTTGAAGAACGGGATGAAATCGGCGTGCGGGGTCATCTGCATGTACTTGTAGCCGAGGTCGGCAACCACGCGCGGGAACTCCAGCAGGCTGTGCGAGTGGTGGAAGGGCGTGGGATCAAGGGCGATTTTCACGTAGGAGACTCCATTGTGGATCAGTCAGGTTATGCGGTACTGAAACAAACGGAAGGGGCGGACGGATGCGCCCCTTCCGGTTCTTCCTAGCTGTACAGTGCGGGCTTGGCGTTGAGCTTCACGGCGACCTTTTCGCCGTTCTTCTGCGCCTCGACGCCGGCCTCGCAGCAGGCGGCGGTGGCGTAGCCGTCCCAGGCGGTGGGACCGCCGATCTCATCGCGGAGGGCCGCGTCCACCCACGACTGGATTTCGACGTCGTACGCTGCACTGAATCGATCCTCGAAGCCGGGGGTGACCACGCCGCCCCAGCGGCCGTTGCTGCGCGTGTACGGGCCCTGGTCGCCGCCGATGCTGACGATGCCGTCCTCGAAGGAGGCCTGGGTGGCCACCTCGTAGCCGAACTTCGCGTTGACGTAGATCTCGACGTCGGCCAGGACACCGGACTCGGTCTCGATCAGCACGTGCTGCGGATCGTGCTGCCCGGCCGGCGCGTTCCTGGTGGCCTTGCCGAGGCGGACCTGGACCGAGGTGATTTCCTCGCCGGTGAAGTAGCGGATGGCGTCGAATTCGTGCACCACGGAGTCGTTGATCAGCATCTCGTTGGTGAACCCCGCCGGGGTGGTGGGGTTGCGGTGCTGGTGGTGCAGCATGAGCAGCTCGCCGAGTTCGGAGTCGCGGATGGTCTTGCCCAGCGCGGCGTATTCGGCGTCGAAGCGGCGCATGAAGCCGACCTGGATGCGCTTGTGGCCCAGCTTCTGCTCGGCCTCGACAATCTTCCAGGAGGATTCGGCATCCGGGGTGAGCGGCTTCTCGCAGAGGATCGGGATGTCCTTGGCGATGGCCTTGAGCAGGATGTCCTCGTGCAGGAAACCGGGGGTGGCGATCAGCACGGCGTTGACGTCGCCGTTGTTGAGGGCTTCCTCGGCGTCGGCGAGGGCGACGGCGCCGGGGATGCCTTCGATGGCTGCCTGGGCCCGGGCGAGGTCGACGTCGACGACGGCGGCGACTTCAGCGCCGTGGATGCGGGTGTTGAGCCGCTGGATGTGGTCTGCGCCCATACGGCCGGCGCCGATGACGGCTACGCGGAGGATCTTTGTCATTGTGGTTTCCTTCGAGTTCTAGTTGACGGCCGTGCGGGAACCGCAGGAGAGCAGGTAGTTCCGGGTGCGCTTGGCGATCGGCATGGGGACGTCGAAGGCCACGGGATACATGTCCTGTTCCACAATGCCAAAGATCGGCCGGTTGAGCGCTTCCACCGCTTCGATGACGGCGCGCAGGTCCGGCAGGCCGTTCGGCGGTTCGGTCATGACGCCGGCCAGGTTGGCTGCAGCCCAGGTCATGTTTTCCGCGTTGACCTTTTTGAGGATGTCCGGGTTGATCTGCTTGAGGTGCAGGTAGCCGATCCGGTCCGGGTAGTTCTTGATCAGCTCCAGGCTGGAGGCCCCGCAGTATTCGGCGTGGCCGGTGTCCAGGCAGAGGTTGAGGTACTTGGCGTCCGTGGCGGCGAGCAGGGTCTCGATGTCCTCCTGCGCACCGACGTGGGAGTCGGCGTGTGAGTGGAACTGCTGCTTCAGGCCGAAGTCCTCCAGCAGCGTCTTGCCCAGGCGGTTGTGGCCGGCGAAGAGGTCATCCCAGGCCTTTTCGCTGAGGGTGCCGCTTTCCACGGCCTCCCCCGTGACGTCGTCGCGCCACATGGCCGGGATGACCACCATGTGTTCACCGCCCATCGCAGCCGTGAGTTCGGCGACCTTGCGGGCCGGTTCCCACGCGGTTTCCCACTGGTCCAGGCCGCGGTGGAAGGCGGTGAACACCGTGCCGGCCGAGATCTTCAGGTCGCGCTGTTTGAGCTCTTTGGCCAGGCGCGCCGGGTCGGTGGGGAGGTAGCCGTAGGGGCCAAGCTCGATCCACTTGTAGCCGGATTCGGCGACTTCGTCGAGGAAGCGTTCCCACGGGGTCTGCTGGGGGTCATCCGGGAACCAGACGCCCCAGGAGTCCGGCGCGGTGCCGATGATCAGCTTGTTCTCAGCCATTTCCATTCCTTCTCATCGATTGCTCCGCAGGTGCCGTTCTGGACGCTCAAAACGGCGGTTACGGAGCAATCGATCACGGTTGTTGGGGTGTCAGTTGTTGGGGTGTCAGTTGTTGGGGTGTCAGTTGTTGGGGTGTCAGTTGGACGGGAAGTTGTAGGAGGCGCCGGAGGCGTGGGTGGGTTCGGGCCAGCGTGAGGTGACAACTTTGCCGCGGGTGTAGAAGGAGACGCCTTCGGGGCCGTAGATGTGCTTGTCGCCGAACAGCGAGGCCTTCCAGCCGCCGAAGGAGTGGTAGGCCACCGGCACCGGCAGCGGCACGTTGATCCCGATCATGCCCACGGTGACGGAGCGCTGGAACTTCCGGGCCGCGGCGCCGGAGGAGGTGAAGATCGCGGTGCCGTTGCCGTAGGGGTTGGAGTTGATCAGGGCGATGCCGGCGTCGAGGTCCTCCACCCGGACCACCACGAGGACGGGTCCGAAGATTTCCTCGGTGTACGCGGTCATTTCGGTCTTGACGTGGTCCAGAACGGTGGGGCCGACCCAGAAGCCGTCCTCGTGGCCGGGGACCACGAGGTCGCGGCCGTCCACCACCATGGCGGCACCGGCGGTTTCGGCTTCGGTGACGATCTTCACGATCCGTTCCTTGGACGCCGGCGTGATGACCGGTCCCATTTCGGCGCCGTGGGCGGTGCCGTTGTTGACCTTGACGGCCAGAGCTCGCTCTTCGACCTTCTTGACCAGCAGGTCCGCGGCCTCACCGACGGCGACGGCGACGGAGATGGCCATGCAGCGTTCGCCGGCGGAGCCGAAGGCTGCGGCGGCGAGGTGGTCGGCGGCGTTGTCGAGGTCCGCATCGGGCAGCACGATCGCGTGGTTCTTTGCCCCGCCGAGGGCCTGGACGCGCTTGCCGTGCGCGGTGGCGGTCTCGTGGACGTACCTCGCGATCGGGGTGGAGCCGACGAAGGAGATGCCGTCCACGTCCGGGTGGGTCAGGAGGCCGTCGACGGTTTCCTTGTCGCCGTGCAGGACCTGGAAGACGCCGTCGGGCAGGCCGGCCTGCTTCCAGAGCTTGGCGAGCAGCATGGAGGCGGAGGGGTCGCGTTCGGAGGGCTTGAGGATGAAGGCGTTGCCGGTGGCGATCGCCATCGGGGCCATCCACAGCGGCACCATGACCGGGAAGTTGAACGGGGTGATGCCGGCGACGACGCCGAGCGGCTCCCGGAAGGAGAAGACGTCGATGCCGGTGGAGACCTGGTCCGAGTAGTCGCCCTTGAGCAGCTGCGGGATGCCGCAGGCGAATTCGATGACCTCCAGGCCGCGGCCAATCTCGCCCTTGGCGTCGGAAAGGACCTTGCCGTGCTCGGCCGTGATCAGCTCGGCGAGCTCGTCCACGTGCGCCGCGACGAGTTCGCGGAACTTGAACAGCACGGCGGTGCGCTTGGCCAGGGAGATGTCACCCCATGAATCGGCGGCGGCGCGGGCGGCAGCGACCGTGGCGTCCAGGTCTTCCCGGTTGGCCAGCCGCAGCTCGCCGGAGACGGCGCCGGTGGCCGGGTTGTAGACGGGCTGGGTTCGGGTGCCGGTGCCTGCGGTTTCGGCGCCGTTGATGAAGTGCTGGATGGTTTTGGTGCTCTGGGTCTGGGTGCTCTGGTCAGTGGTGGCAGTCATGGGACTCTTCCTTGAGTGATTGAAGTTCGAGGGGGGGGTCAGCCGAGCAGCTTGCGCTGGCGGCCTTTGTGGTCGGTGTAGGTCTGGAAGGCCTGCCTCGTGGATTCGAGCTCGGAGACCTGGGAGACCGGAACGTCCCACCACGATTCGGAGCTGGGGGCGTCCAGCAGCGGGTCGGATTCGACGTGGATGACGATCGGTCCGCCGTTTTCGGGGGCGGCCTTGGCGTCGCGGATGGCCTGCTCGAGTTCGGCGATGACCTTCTCCCCCGGTTCGATCCGGATCACCTTCACGCCCAGGCTTTCGGCGTTCAGGGCCAGGTCCACCGGGAGCCGGTCGCCGTCGTCGAAGCTGTGGTGCTCCTCGTCCAGCGCCCGGTACTGCGTGCCGAACCGCTGGGAGCCGAGGGACTCCGAGAGCGAGCCGATCGAGGCGTAGCCGTGGTTCTGGATCAGCACGACGATCAGCTTGATCCGCTCGGCGACGGCGGTGACGAGTTCGGTGTGCATCATCAGGTAGGAGCCGTCCCCCACCATCACGACGACGTCGCGCTGCGCCCCGCCCTTCGCGGCTTCGGCGAGGGTTGCACGCTTGACGCCGAGGCCGCCCGGGATTTCGTAGCCCATGCAGGAGTAGGCGTATTCGACGTGGTAGCCGAACGGGTCCCGGACGCGCCACATCTTGTGCAGGTCGCCGGGGAGGGAGCCGGCGGCGCAGATAACCACGTCCTGGGCGTCCATGGCGCGGTTTGTGGCGCCGATGATCTCGTTCTGGGCCGGCAGCGGCGTGAAGCGGGTGTCGAAGGCCGTATCCACGGTGGCGTTCCAGCGGGCCTTCTCGTTCGCGACCTGCTGCTCGAGGTCGGCGCCGACCCGGTAGCCGCCGAGGGCCTGGTTCAGCTTGATGAGGGCCTTGCGGGCGTCCGCCACGATCGGCAGGGAGGTTCCGTGCTTGTAGGCGTCGATCGCGGCGACGTTGATGTTGATGAATTTCACGTCCGGGTTCTGGAAGGCCGTCCGGGACGCGGTGGTGAAGTCCTCGTAGCGGGTGCCGATGCCGATGATCAGGTCCGCCTCGGCGGCGATGGCGTTCGCCGCCGTCGTGCCGGTGGAGCCGATCGCGCCGAGGGAGAATTTGTGGTCCCACGGCAGGACACCGACGCCGGCCTGGGTGTTGCCGACCGGGATGCCGGTGAGCTCGGCGAACCTGGCGAGCTCGTCGTTGGCGTAGGCGTACAGCACGCCGCCGCCGGCGATGATCAGCGGGCGCTTGGCGGCGCGGATGGCTTCGGCGGCGCGGCGGATGTCCTCGTCGTCGGCGTCCGGGCGGCGGATCCGCCATTCGCGTTCGGCCAGGAATTCTTCGGGCACGTCGAAGGCCTCGGCCTGGACGTCCTGCGGCAGCGAAATCGTGACCGCGCCGGTCTCGGCCGGGTCGGTGAGGACGCGGAGGCCGTGGTGGAACGCGGAAAAAAGCTGCTCGGGCCGGGAGACGCGGTCGAAGAACTTGGACAGCGGCCGGAAGGCGTCATTGACGGTGATGTCGTAGGCGTAGGGCTGTTCGAGCTGCTGCAGCACGGGGTCGGCGGCGCGGGTGGCGAACGTGTCGGACGGCAGCAGCAGGACCGGCAGCCGGTTGGTGGTGGCCAGCGCCGCACCGGTGAGCAGGTTCGAGGAACCCGGGCCGATCGAGGTGCTGATCGCGAAGGTCTGGCGGCGCCGGGTGTGCCGGGCGAAGCCGACGGCCTGGTGCGACTGGGCCTGCTCGTTGCGGCCCTGGTAGTACGGCATGATGGTCGGGTCGATCTGCTGGTACTGCTTGAGCGCCTGGCCGACACCGGCAACGTTGCCGTGGCCAAAGATGCCGAACGTGCCCGGAATCAGCCGTTCCCGGAAGTCCTGGCCGCCGACCGAATCGACGGTGTACTGCTTGGACAGGTATTCCACGACAGCCTGGGCGACTGTCATTCTGCGTGTTCCTGAGGCAGTTCTCATTCCCATGGGAAGTTACTCCGATGCTTCTTTGGTGCGGGTGGATTCGGCGCGGCCTGAGTCGGCGCCTGAGTCGGCGCGGCCTGAGTCGGTGCGGCCTGGTTCGGTGTGGTGCAGCAGGGAGGCGGCAGTTGCCACGGCTACGGCGACGTCGCCGTCCTGCGGGTAGAGCAGGGTCCGGCCGACGGTGAGGCCCTGGACGCCGGGCAGGGAGAGGGCCGCCTGCCAGCTGGCGAACACATCGTCCTGGCTGCCTTCCGGGTCTCCGCCAAGGAGCACGGTCGGCATGGTGGTGGACGCCATGACGCGCTCCATGTCCGCCACGACCGGGAGCTTCATCCATGTGTAGGCGCTGGTCGCGCCCAGGCCTTCGGCGATGGCGACCGACTTGATGACGGCGTTGGTGGAGAGGTCGTTGCGGACCTTGCCGTTCTCGCGGACGGAGAGGAACGGTTCCACCATGGCGATCAGCTTGCGCTCGGCGAGGGAGTCGATCGCCCGCGCCGTCGCCTCGAGCGTGACCACTGTGTCCGGGTCGCCGAGGCAGATGCGCGTGAGCATCTTACCGCCGTCGGCGCCCAGTGCCTCGAGCGCGGCCGCCGTGTGGCCGGTGAACCGGTCATCGAATTCGTTCACCAGTCCCGAAAGCCCGCCGCGGTTCATGGAGCCGAAGAGCAGCTTGCCCTCCAGCGCCCCGAGCAGGAGGAGGTCGTCCATGATGTCCGGCGAGGCCAGCACACCGTCCACGTCCGGGTTGGCCAGGGCAATCTGCAGGCGGTCCAGGAGTTGGCGGCGGTCGGCCATGGCCACGGGATCGTTGCCCACCGCGAGTGCCCCGCGGGCCGGGTGGTCGGCCGCGACAATGAAGTTCTGCCGGTGGGCCCTGACGCCGGGGTGGCGGCGCCGGGCCTTGGCGGCGCGGGCAATCGCTTCCGGATCTTCGAGCCGGATGATACTCAGGCGCTCGTAACGGCGGGGATCATCGTCCACCGCGAGGGCGGCGGAGGCTGTGTGCACACTCACAGTGTTGCTCCTTCGGTGGCGTAGGTCCCCGGCACCAGGCGGCCGCGTTCGGCGAGCAGGCCCGTGACTTCTTCAGGCGTTGGCATCGCGTCGGCGCAGGAGAGGCGGGAGGCGACGAGGGCGCCGGCGGCGTTGGCGAAGTCGAGGACCTGGGCCAGCGGCCAGCCGGAGAGCAGCCCGTGGCAGAACGCCCCGCCGAAGGAGTCGCCGGCACCGAGGCCGTTGACGGTTTCCACCGGCACCGGGGCGGAGACCACGCGCTCGGTGCGGGTCTTGGCCATGACCCCTTCGGGGCCAAGCTTCACGACGGCGATTTCGACGCCGGCCGCGAGCAGCCGGTCGGCCTGTTCGTCCGGGGTGCCCTCGCCGACGGCGACGGCGCATTCCTTGTCGTTGCCGATCGCCACGGTGACGTGGGGCAGGATCTTGGCGACCTGCCCCCGGGCCTCTTCCTCGGAGGCCCAGAACATCGGCCGGTAATCGAGGTCCAGGATGGTGAACTGGCCGGGCTTCAGCCCGGTGCGGGGTCGTGCCTCGTGGGCCGCCAGTTGGGCGCCACGGCTGGGCTCCTGGCAGAGGCCGGTGACGGTGGACCAGAAGATCCCGGCGTCCCGGATGGCGTCCAGGTCCAGCTCCTCGGCCTTGATCTGCAGGTCCGGGGCCGTGGGGAACCGTCCGTAGAAGTAGAGCGGGAACTCGTCCGTAGCCGGCTTGATGGCGCAGAACGTGACCGCGGTAGGCCATTCCTTGACAGCCGTGACGAAGGAATCGTCCACGTTGAACTTGTGAAGTTCGCGGTGAAGGTATTTGCCAAAGGCGTCGTCGCCGGTCCGGGTGATGACGGCGGTGCGTCGGCCGTGGCGGGCCGCGGCGACTGCCACGTTGGACGGTGATCCGCCAAGGTACTTCCCGAAGGACGTGACATCCTCCAGATCCACCCCGATGTCGTTCGGGTAGATATCAACGCTGATGCGCCCGATCGTGAGCAGTTCGTGGGTCACGGTGATCGCGGACCTTTCTGGTGTGAACTCGGTACCTTTGCGCAGCCTGAGCTTCGGCGCTGGGCGGCCGGCGTGAGCCGGACCACATCCACTACTTTGCCTTAGAATCTATGTACTGTCAAAGGTTTGTACTGACATATTTACAACATGACACGGAGGGCTCAGAGGACTCCCCTGCGGGGGCATCGCGGGGCCCGCCGGGACGCCCTTGTGCGGCTATTTTCCGGGGACTCCGAGCTCGCCGGTGACGTACTGGGCCTGGCCGAAACCGAAGGACCAGTCCCCCGCGGTGTTTTCGACGTAGCCGATAAAGACGTCCTCGCCGGCGACGCCTGCGGCGGCCAGCCGGTCGGCAATGGCGGCAAACAGGGACTGCTTGGTGGGCTGGCTGCGGCCGGCCTGGGTGAAAATCTGGATCATCACCACATCAGGCGTCCGCTCGAAGCCGAGCCCGGCATCCTGGGCGACGATCTGCCCCGCGGGATGCTCCGTCAGCACATGGAAGTAGTCCCGCTCCGGGATGCCGAATTCCGCCACGATTGCAGCGTGGATTCCCCGGCTGAGCCCGCGGAGCTGCTCCGGGGTACGGCCTTGGTTGACGTCGATTCGCACGAGGGGCACTCGTATCTCCTTCGGTAGTTTGTCCTGACATACTAACAAAGTTATTCGAAGCAGCGCAAGGATTTCGCGTTGGGGTATTGCGCGGATCGGCGGCCGGGAGTACCGTTAACAACCTAGAGGTTGATCAATGAATACGTTGAATACGAGGCAACGTTTACTACCTTGGCGATAAGGAGGAGGCACCCACCCCATGGATTCCAGCGACGACGGCGAGCTCGACGCGGCCTTCCTGGCCCTCGCCGATCCTGTCCGCCGCCGCATCATTGCCCGGCTCAGCCGGGGTCCGGCCACCGTCAACGAACTGGCGGAGCCCTTCGCGATCACCAAGCAGGCGGTCTCGAAACACATCCAGGTCCTCGAGCAGGCGCAGCTGGTCACGCGTACCCGTGACGCCCAGCGCCGGCCCGTGCACCTGAACCCCGCACGGCTGGAAGCGCTCACCACATGGATCGACCAGTACCGGCTGGTCCGCGAAGGGCAATTCCGCAACCTTGACGCCGTGCTTGAAACCCGCGCCGCCCGCGGCGGCACACAGGCAAAGGATGCATCATGAGCAATGCACTGAAACTGACAGTCCCCGAGGGCCTGCCCTTCATCGAATTCGAGCGGGAGTTCGACTTCCCCGTCGCCGATGTCTTCCGGGCCCACAAGGACCCTGAACTCGTCGCTCAGTGGCTCGGCCCGCGAGGGCTCCGGATGGAGATCGGCCACTACGACTTCCGCACCGGCGGGAGCTACCAGTACCACCACGTTGCCCCGGACGGCGCCCGCTACGGCTTCAGCGGGGTCTTCCACACGGTTCGCGAGAACGACTTCGCCATCCAGACCTTTGAGTTCGACGGCTACCCGGACGTGGTCAGCATCGAGTTCCTGACCTTCCAGGATCTGGGCGACGGGCGCACCCGCCTGACGGCCCGCGCGGTCTACCCCAGCATGGAGGCCCGGGACGGAATGGCGCAGTCCGGAATGGAGACCGGCATGTCAGAAGGCTACGAACGGCTCGAGGAAGTCCTCACCGGGGCAAAGGTCTAGGAAAACAAAAAACGACGACGACGACGACGACGGCCGGGCGCCGTCGTCGTCGTCATTAAACACAGCAACACGCTTAAACACAGCAACGCGGGGTCACTCCGCACCCATCCCAACCAGTGGAATGGGCCGTAGGTGACCCCGCGTTGCTGTTGTGCTGTGGTGCCTGTGCTGTGGTGCTTTGGGCCTAGAGGGCCGCGAAGACCTCGCGCAGGAGCTTCGCGGTCTCGGACGGCGTCTTGCCGACCTTGACGCCGGCAGCCTCGAGGGCTTCCTTCTTGGCCTGGGCGGTGCCGGCGGAACCGGAGACGATGGCGCCTGCGTGGCCCATGGTCTTGCCTTCCGGGGCGGTGAAGCCGGCCACGTAGCCGACAACCGGCTTGGTGACGTGGGCCTTGATGTAGTCAGCCGCACGCTCTTCGGCGTCGCCGCCGATTTCGCCGATCATGACGATCGCCTTGGTCTCCGGGTCGGCTTCGAACGCCTCGAGGGCATCGATGTGGGTGGTGCCAATGACCGGGTCGCCGCCGATGCCGATGGCGGTGGAGAAGCCGAGGTCGCGCAGTTCGTACATCATCTGGTAGGTCAGGGTGCCCGACTTGGAGACGAGGCCGATGGGGCCCTTGCCCGTGATGTTGGCCGGGGTGATGCCGACGAGGGCCTCGCCCGGGGTGATGATGCCGGGGCAGTTCGGGCCGATGATGCGGGTGACCTGCTTGCCGTTGGCGTCAACCTTGGACTGGGCCAGCGCCCAGAACTCGGCCGAGTCCTGGACCGGCACGCCTTCGGTGATGACCACTACGAGGCCGATGCCGGCCTCGATGGCTTCGACGACGGCGTCCTTGGTGAATGCCGGCGGAACGAAGACGATGGAAACGTCAGCGCCGGTCTCGGCCATGGCTTCCTTGACGGTGCCGAAAACGGTGATCTCGGTGTCGCCGTGCAGGACCGTGGTGCCGGCCTTGCGGGCGTTGACGCCGCCAACAACGTTGGTGCCGGCCTTGAGCATCAGGGCGGTGTGCTTGGTGCCTTCGCCGCCGGTGATGCCCTGGACGATGACCTTGGAGTCCTTGTTCAGATAAATAGACATAGTCCGGTCCCTCTACTTCGCTGCGTTGGCGAGCTCGGCGGCCTTGTCGGCGCCCTCGTCCATGGTGGCGGCCAGGGTAACCAGCGGGTGGTTGGCCTCGGCCAGGATGCGGCGGCCTTCCTCGACGTTGTTGCCGTCGAGGCGGACTACCAGCGGCTTGTTCGCGGAGTGGCCCAGCTCGGCCAGTGCACCGACGATGCCCTTGGCGACTGCGTCACAGGCGGTGATGCCGCCGAAGACGTTGACGAACACGGACTTGACCTGCGGGTCGCCCAGGATGACGTCGAGGCCTGCTGCCATGACCTCGGCGGAAGCTCCACCGCCAATGTCCAGGAAGTTGGCGGGCTTGACGTTGCCGTGGTTCTCGCCGGCGTAGGCAACGACGTCGAGGGTGGACATGACCAGCCCGGCACCGTTACCGATGATGCCCACTTCGCCGTCCAGCTTGACGTAGTTGAGGTCCTGCGCCTTGGCCTTGGCCTCGAGCGGGTCAGCAGCGTCCTTGTCTTCAAGGTGGGCGTGCTTGGGGTGGCGGAAGTCGGCGTTCTCGTCGAGGGAGACCTTGCCGTCGAGGGCAACGATGTCACCGGCGCCGGTCAGGACCAGCGGGTTGACCTCCACGAGGGTGGCGTCTTCCTTCTTGAAAACGTCCCAGAGCTTCAGGATTACGCTGGCGACCTTGCCACGCAGTTCCTCGGCGAAGCCTGCAGCCGCAACGATTTCGTCAGCCTTGGCCTGGTCGATGCCCACGGCCGGGTCGATCGAGATCTTGGCCAGGGCTTCGGGGCGCTCAACGGCGAGCTGCTCGATTTCCATGCCGCCTTCAACCGAGCACATGGCCAGGTAGTTGCGGTTGGCCCGATCCAGAAGGACGGAGAAGTAGTATTCTTCGGCGATATCCGCACCCTGGGCAATCATGACCCGGTGGACGGTGTGGCCCTTGATGTCCATGCCGAGGATGTTGGTGGCGTGTTCCAGCGCCTCATCGGCGCTCTTGGCGACCTTGACGCCGCCGGCCTTGCCGCGGCCTCCGGCCTTGACCTGCGCCTTTACGACAGTTACACCGCCGATCTTCTCGGCAGCTGCCTTTGCTTCTTCAGGGGTGTGCGCCACGATGCCAGCAAGCACGGGTACACCGTGCGCCTCGAACATATCGCGCGCCTGATATTCAAACAGGTCCACGGTTTAGTGTCCTTCTACGTCGAAGTAGTTTCTGTACAGCCGGATCCCACGTACTCGCGGTTACCGGGCTGCGGAATAAACGCACCCTGCGACAAGCTTGGAAACGAGCCACACGGCGCAATGCTCCTTTGGGAACTCTAGTCCTTCGATCGGACCAGCCCGTTCCAGACTACCTGTTATGTGAGTAAGGACACTATTCTATGGAGCGTAGAAAAACCCCTAGATTACGCGGTTTTTGGGGCGTCCGACGGCGTGCTGAAGGGCCGCTCGACGGTCGCGGCGGCGCGTTCGGCGGCCCGTAAAACGGCACGGACCGGCCCCGATGGGATTCCCGCTAGGCGTCCAGCTTGGTGAGTGGCGCGTAGCGCAGCAGCAGGCGTTTCTCGCCGACGTCGAACTTCACCTTGGCGACCGTCTTGTCCCCGGCGCCCTCGACCGCCAGGACGGTTCCATTGCCGAAGCTGGTGTGGTTGACCTTGTCTCCCACGCTGACGGCGACGATTTCCTTCTGCGGCTGGACCCGGTTCTTGGCCACGGCGGCGGGAACGTCGGCGTTGAAGCCCGCGGACGGGCTGGCACCGGCGCCGCGGGCGGTCCCGGCGCCCCAGAACGACCCGCTGTAGCGGCTGGAACCGATCGCGGCGCCGGTCCCCCAGCCGCCCTGGCGGCTGGCGCCTTCCCGCTTCCACTCGACGAGCTCGGCCGGGATCTCCTCGATGAACTGGCTCGCCGGGTTGTACTGGCTCTGGCCCCACATGCTGCGGACCTCTGAGCGGGTCAGGTACAGCCGCTTCCGGGCCCGGGTCAGGCCCACGTAGGCCAGCCGGCGTTCCTCGGCCAGTTCCTTGGGATCCGTGGCGGAGCGCTGGTGCGGGAACAGCCCGTGCTCCATGCCGGTGAGGAACACCACCGGGAATTCCAGGCCCTTGGCGGTGTGCAGGGTCATCAGGGTGACGACGCCGAGCCGCTTGGCTTCGGCGACGGCGGCCGCCAGGTCATCGGCGGTGCCCGCCGGGGCATCCGGGATCTGGTCGGCGTCGGCCACGAGGGAGACCTGCTCCAGGAAGGCTCCGAGCGAGCCCTCCGGGTTGTCGCGTTCGTATTCCCGGACAACGGCGACAAGTTCGGCGAGGTTCTCCACTCGGGATTCGTCCTGGGGGTCCGTGCTGGAGCGCAGGGCCGCGAGGTAGCCGGTCTGTTCGAGCACAGCCTCCAGGGCTGCAGCCGCCCCGGAGCCGGAGGCCACCTCGGCGAGGTCGTCGAGGAGTTTCACGAAGCCCAGCACGGCGTTGACCGAGCGGGTCGCCATGCCCGGAGCCTCGTCGGCGCGCCGGGCGGCGGCCATGAAGGAGGTCCGGTCGCGCTCAGCAAGGGCGGCGACAGCACCCTCGGCCCGGTCGCCGATGCCGCGCTTGGGTTCGTTGAGAATGCGGCGGAGGTTGACGTCGTCATCCGGGTTGACCAGAACCCGCAGGTAGGCGAGGGCGTCCTTGATCTCTTTGCGCTCGTAGAAGCGGGTGCCGCCGACCACCTTGTAGGGCAGGCCCACGCGCACCAGGACATCTTCGATGGAACGGGACTGGGCGTTGGTGCGGTAGAAAATGGCGACATCGCCGGGGCGCAGGTTGCCCTCGTCCTGCAGCCGGTCGATTTCCTTGGCGATGAACTGCGCCTCGTCGTGCTCGTTCTCGCCGACGTAGCCGACGATCTTTTCGCCGTCGCCCTCCGCCGTCCAGAGCCGTTTCTCCGGCCGGTTGGGATTGCGGGAAATCACCGAGTTGGCGGCGCTGAGGATGGTCTGGGTGGAGCGGTAGTTCTGCTCGAGCTTGATCGTGCGGGCGTCCGGGTAGTCCTTCTCGAACTCCACGATGTTGCGGATGTCCGCGCCGCGGAAGGCGTAGATGGACTGGTCCGAGTCGCCGACGACGGTGAGCTCGGCGGCCTCGGGTCCCTCGCCGACGATCTCGCGCACCAGGGCGTACTGGGCGTGGTTGGTGTCCTGGTACTCATCGACCAGGACGTGCCGGAAGCGGCGCCGGTACGAGTCGGCGAGCGCGGGGAACGCCCGGAACATGTAGACGGTCTCGGCGATCAGGTCATCGAAGTCCATCGCGTTGGCTTGGCGCAGCCGCTGGGTGTAGCCCTTGAAGACCTCGGCGACCGCTTGTTCGAAGGGGTCGTTGTAGTTGGCGCTCGAGGAATAGCTGTCCGCGTCGATCAGCTCGTTCTTGAGCGCGGAAATCTTGTGCTGGATGGCCTTGGGCGCGAAGCGCTTCGGGTCGAGGTCCAGGTTCTTGGCGACCAGTGTGATCAGGCGCAGCGAGTCCGCGGAGTCGTAGATCGAGAAGTTGGAGTTGAGCCCGACGTTCTTGGCCTCGCGGCGCAGGATCCGGACGCAGGAGGAGTGGAACGTGGAGATCCACATGGTCTTGGCCCGGCCGCCGACCAGCGCCTCGATCCGTTCCCGCATCTCGGCCGCGGCCTTGTTGGTGAAGGTGATGGCCAGGATCTCGCCGTGGTGCGCCCGCCGCGTTGCGATCAGGTAGGCGATCCGGTTGCTGAGCACGCGGGTCTTGCCCGATCCCGCACCGGCAACAATCAGCAGGGCGCTGCCGGCGTGTTTGACTGCCTCTTCCTGCTGGGGGTTCAGCCCCTCGAGGAGGTCGCTGGCGTTCGGAAGCTGCGGCCGGTCCCAGCCCCCGCCCTCCTGGTGATTGTTGCCCGGGTAATTGCTGTCCTGGTGGCTGGCGTCTGCGTGACTGGTGTCCGGGCGGCTGGCGTCCGTGTGACTGGCCTCCGGGCCGAATCCTGCCCCTGGCTCCAGCCCCGCAAAGCCGGTCCCGGCGCGCGCTTTCGTGCGTGCCGCCGCTGTGGAGGCAGCTTGGAAGGGTCCGTCGGCGTAAGGGTCAAACAACATATCCATGGTGTATCTAAGTCTAGGCGGTGGCACTGACGGCCGCGTCCGCCCGCCCGGACATGCCCTCCGCTACCCCCGGCCAGTGGACATAGTGCCCTTATGCCCAGTCCTGACCGGGAAGAATGAGCATGTTCCCCGGACAAGGCCACGAAGAGTGGGCATGTCCCGCGGACACGGCACCTCGGAGGGGACATGCCCTCCGCTGCCCCCGGCCAGTGGACATAGTCCGCTTATGCCCGGTCCCGGCCTCGAAGAGTGAGCATGTTCCCCGGACAAGGCCACGAAGAGTGGGCATGTCCCGCGGACACGGCACCTCGGAGGGGACATGCCCTCCGCTGCCCCCGGCCAGTGG
>NZ_JBHVTV010000026.1:0-3854 GCF_042884475.1 Arthrobacter sp. NPDC058130 | reverse complement strand
GACATAGTCCGCTTATGCCCGGTCCCGGCCTCGAAGAGTGAGCATGTTCCCCGGACAAGGCCACGAAGAGTGGGCATGTCCCGCGGACACGGCATTCGGAAGGGAAATGCCCTCCGCCGCCCCCGGCCAGTGGACATAGTCCCCTTATGCCCGGTCCCGGCCTCGAAGAATGAGCATGTTCCCCGGACAAGGCCACGAAGAGTGGGCATGTCCCGCGGGTGCGCTGAAAAATGAGCATGTCCCAACCGAGGATCCTGCGGACGGGACGCCTAGCCGACCTGGCCGGAGGTGAGCGCTGCGCGCAACTGGCGCACCGCCGTCGTGCCTCCCGCGATGAACCAATCGAGTCCGTTGACTCGCACGACGTCGGTTGCGCCGCCGGCCGCCTCGACGATTGCCTTGCCGGGCAGCCAGTCCCACTCGGGGCAGCTGTGCTGGAACCAGCAGCCAAGCTGCCCGTCCGCCACCCGGCCGAGGTCGCAGGAACCGGACCCGAACATGCGAAGTGAGGCCGCCGACGTCGCTGCTGCGTGCCACGGCATGGCGCACATTGGATCAGCCAGCCACGTCGGGTGGATGTACGTTGCCGCGCCGAGTTCAGAAACGGGCGTGTCAGACCGCCCCTTCCCGGACTCGTCAGGGATGAAGGAGACCAGTTTTTCGCCGTTCAGCGTCGCTGCCCGGGATGCCCCGCCGAGCCAGAGTTTGTCCTCCTCAGGCTGGAAGATGGCGCCGAGGCCTGCTCCGGATGAATCCTTCAGGGCAATGGCCGAGCACCAGTAGGTGGATCCGTGCAGGAAGTTGTAGGTGCCGTCGACAGGGTCGATGACCCAGGTCCGTCCGCTGCTGCCCGCCACGGAGGCGCCCTCCTCGCCCAGGACGGCGTCGTCGGGCCGGCAGCGCCGAAGCTGTTCCAGCACGTAGGACTCGGCGGCGTGGTCGGCGGCCGTGACCACGTCCGAGACCGACGTCTTCTGCCTGCCCTCCAGCCCGGCCTGCCGCATCAACAGCGCCAGGGTTCCGGCCTCGCGGACCAGGGCCTCGGCCAGCTGATAGTCATCCAGCGACGGGTCGAGATCTGCGGTGCTGTGCCGGCCGAGCCGGTGTTTTCCTAGTTCGGTCACGCGTCCCAGACTATCGGCGCCCGTTGGCAGTGAACAGCCGGCGCGGGCGGGCGCGCCCGACGGGCGATAATGGAGCCATGGCCAAGACACCCGCGCAGCGGATCAAAAAGCACGGCGCCAACGCGGCGGTCCCCCAGCACCATCTCCCCCCGGTGATAAATCCGACCACCACCCGGACACCGCAGAAGGCACAGGGCAACAGCATTCTCATTGTGATCGCCGGCGTCGTGGCCAGCCTGTTCCTGTTCTGGTACCTGCACCTCCTCACTCTCAACCAGCTCACGCAGCTGTCGGGCGGCCAGGCCATGCCGGATTCCCTGGTCGGCGGCTTCGACCAGGGGTTCGTGGAACAGTTGCGCGGGGCCATGGACTCCGACGCCCGGGGCCAGCTGAGCTACGTCCACAAGACGGCCGGCATGCTCTTCCCGCTGATCTTTGGCTTCACATGGCTGCTGCTGATCGGCACCAACGTGGCCCGCAAGTCCCTGCGCTGGACCCTGTGGTCCCTGCCGCTGCTCTTTGCCGTGGTCCGGCTGTGGGGCAACACGGTGATCGATGGAATGATGTCCGCCACCACCCTCGACGGCGGGCAGGTCACCCTGGCGTCCACGCTCACCGTGGCTGGCTGGGCACTTCTGGCGCTGAGCCTCATCGCCGGCGCAGCTGCGCTCTTCCTCGGCCGCAAGGGCGCCGCTGGTTCCTCCGCCTCGGGACATGTCCAGTCCTAACCCCGAGCAGTGGAGTTGTCCCCAGCCAGGTCTCGAACACGGGACATGTCCGGTTCTAACCCTGAGCACTGGAGTTGTCCCCTGCACCGGGCCTCGAACACGGGACATGTCCAGTCCTAACCCCGAGAACTGGGCACAGCGGCGTTATGTCCACTCCTCGCCACCGGCAGTGGGCATGTGCCGCTGGAGTTGCCGCAGGAACTCCCCCAGCCAGGCCTCAAACACCGGACATGTCCGGTTCTATCCCCGAGAACTGGGCACAGCGGCGTTATGTCCACTCCTCGCCACAGCCAGTGGGCATGTCCCCCGGGAGTTGCGGCAGGAACTCCCCACCCAGGCCGCGAACACGGGACATGTCCAGTCTTGGGCCTGCCCGGTGCACATGTTGGCGTTATGTCCACTCCTCGCCACAGAGGCGGGGCATGTCCCCCGGAGTTGCCGCAGCCAGGGGCATGTCCAGCTCAGGCCAGGCTCAGGGGGCGTCCGTCAGGAATTCGAGGGCCTGCTCCGCACGTTGCGGGGCTCCTGACTTCTCAAAGTAGTCGGCCGCTTCCAGCAGGTGTTTCCGGGCTTCGGCCGCGTTTCCCAGGCCGGCGTAGGACCGCCCCAGCAACAGATACACCTCGCCCAGAATCTGCGGCGTGGTCTGCTCGGGGGCCGGGAAAATGTCGCTGATAGTCGCGACCGCCGCATCCAAATCACCCGCCAGGAAGTTCCAGTGGCCGCGGTTCAGTTTGAGCAGAATGTGGTCTTCCTCGGTGCCGCCAATGACATCCGTGGCAAGTTCCGCTCGTTCAATGCAGCGCAGTGTGTCCGCGTCGGCAATATCGGCGGCGAGCCGCATGGCCGCGGAAGCCTTGTTGAATTTTGCCCAAACAGTAAGGTTCCGCGCCGGCGAAAACGTGCTGGCGGCGAGCTCGTGATAGTGCAGCCCCTCGGGTACTTTGCTGCAAAGAAAGGCGACATTTCCGATGACCCAGTACGCCTTGCCCACTAGCTGGTCATCAACTTCGCCCGAGATGATGTCGGCCATGATGAGGCTTTCGGCCCAGGCTTCGTCGAGTCTTCCGCTGTCCGCGAGGGCGGCGATCAGCGCCTGCCGGGCTTTGACCGCGATCTCGATGTCGTCCTCGCCGTTCATGAGGTCCGCCGCAATTCTGGCCTCCTCGGCGGCCTCTTCGAGCAGACCCATGCCCCGGTGTGTCAGGGCCAGGAGGATGTGTACCTGGGCCTGGAGTTGCGGGTTCCCGTCCAGGGGTTCAGTAATCAATGTGCCGGCAAGTTCCGCGCAGGCTTCAATGTCTCCGGCGGCAATGAGGCTCTCGGCCCGGAACAACGTCATGTGCCACCACGAAGACGAATCACCCTCGGCACTGGCAATGTCTGCCGCCACCTGCGCAGCATTCGCGGCCTCGCGGAAGTCGTGACTGGACTGGTGTTCGCGCGCCTGCAACTCTGCAGCGGCGTACGAGGGTGAAACGGAGCTTTGTTGCATGTCTCAATTATCCGTTGCTCCGGGAGCGGAAACGAACAAACCGCGCAAGCAAGACATGCGCAATATTGAATCAGGTCTTCCGCAGCTTCGCGCGAATAACACGAAACTCTGCATAGCGGGACGAATTGTTATAGAGCGGCGTGTCGTTTGCCTCTATACTAAATCTGCACCATAAGTCACACGAGTCACATCAGCCTCTTACGTATCAGGAGTCCTAATGAAGAAGACCCTTGCAACACTCCTCGTCGCCGGTGCGCTGGCAACCGCGGGAATGTCCGCCTCCGCAGCAATTTCTGCCGCAGCCGGCACGGCCGGCCAGAGCTCAGTTGCTATCGGCTGGTGGCCGGACTCCACCAAGAAGTAACGGAGACTGCTTTGACAGGCGGCGGGGGGGGGGATTAAATACAGCCCCCCCCCCCCCCGGTTTAAAAAAGGCCCGCCAACCCCCACAAAAAAAAAAACCCCGGGGACAAAACCACGATAATTTGGGTTTTAAAAACCCCAACA
>NZ_JBHVTV010000025.1:767-24196 GCF_042884475.1 Arthrobacter sp. NPDC058130 | reverse complement strand
TTCCAGCGCACCGGCGATTCCTTCTGGGCCGCCGCGGACCAGATGACCCGCGGGTTCATCATCGGCGCCACCGCCGGCCGCACCACCCTGACCGGTGAAGGCCTGCAGCACGCCGACGGCCACTCCCCGATCCTCGCCGCCACCAACCCGGCCGTGCTCACCTACGACCCGGCCTTCGGGTACGAAATGGGGCACATCATCCGGGACGGGCTGGAGCGGATGTACGGCGACGCCGCCGGGGGCAGCAACGAAGACCGGAACCTGATGTACTACCTCACGGTCTACAACGAGCCGATCTTCCAGCCGGCCGAACCCGAGAACCTTGATGTCAACGGTGTGCTGAAAGGCATCTACCGGGTGTCGGCGTCGGACATTGAGGGGCCCAAGAGCCAGATCCTGGCCTCCGGCGTGTCCGTCCCCTGGGCCCTCGAGGCCCAGCGGATCCTCGCCGAGGACTGGGGCGTCTCCGCCGACGTCTGGTCCGTGACCTCCTGGAGCGAACTGCGCCGCGACGCCATGGCCGCCGAGGAAGAAGCCTTCCTCAACCCCGGCCAGCCCGCCCGCGTCCCGTTCGTCACCCGGCAGCTCGCCGGCGCCACCGGACCGATCGTCGCGGTCACCGACTACATGAAGGCCGTGCCCGACCAGATCCGGCAGTTCCTCCCGAACGAGTTCGCCTCCCTCGGCGCCGACGGCTTCGGCTTCTCCGACACCCGCGCCGCCGCCCGCCGCTTCTTCAAGAACGACATCCACTCCGTGGTGGTCCGTTCCCTGCAGATGCTCGCGGCGAGGGGCGAAGTGGAGGAGGGCGCGCCGTCGTACGCGATGGACCGTTACAAGCTCCTGGACGTCAACGCCGGGACCACCGGCGGAGCGGGCGGCGACGCCTGACGCCACCGAGACGGCAGTTGACGGCAGTGTTCCGCCCGGACACTGCCGTCAACTGTTTTGTGGGCTGGATAGGCTGGGGCGATGGCTGAGATCAACAAACACGGCACGACGGCGGTGCTGCTTGCCGCCGGTGCGGGAACGCGGCTGGGGCTCGGGCCCAAGGCGCTGCTCCCGTTCCGGGGCCGCACGCTGGTCGAAGTGCTCGCCGAGGTGCTGCTCGCGGGCGGGTGCCGGGAAGTCGTGGTGGTTTTAGGCGCCGACTCGGCCAGGGTGCGCGCCGCCACCGTCCTCAGCCGGCACAAAGTCATCGAAAATCCGGACTGGGCCACCGGGATGGGCGGCTCGTTCCGGGCCGGTGTTGCCGCGGCTGCCCCGGCGGACCATGTACTGATCGCGCTGGTGGACCAGCCCGGCCTGAACCCGGAGACCGTCGCCCGTATCCTGGCAGCCCACGGGCCGGGCCGGGTGGCGGCCGCAGCCTACCGCGATGCCGAGGGCAAGCTGCGGCGGGGGCATCCGCTGCTGCTCGACGCCGGCCTTCGGGCTGAAGCCGCGGAAACAGCAACGGGCGACGCCGGAGCACGCGCCTTCCTGCAGGCGCACCCGGACCTGGTTGATCTTGTGGACTGCAGCGACCTTTCCGGCGGCCAGGACCTCGACTCCCCCGACCAGCTGCACCTCCTCGATCCGGGCACCGGATAGGCAACACGGGGTTGCTTTAGCCGCGCCGGTTTTAGCGCGAGTGGGCTAACACCTCTTGAAGGCCGAGCTTAAAGCCGGCCCTGCCGCCGTGGGCGGGATGCCTGATTTTCGGCACGTCCAGGCCACTGCGCTGCAGGCTCCGGTGCGCCACGTTGCCCACGGCCACCACGGTTTCGATGGGGAAGAGCTCCGTCAGCGCCTGCCAAAACGGAGTTCCGAGGGCTGCTTCCGCGGACGTCGGGGTGCGGTTGGAGAGTGGCCGGCCCGGCACATGGGTGTGCCACGGGCAGGCGCTCCACAGCAGCGGAAGGAAGTCCAGCTCGGCCAGTACCTCCCACATCACCGTTGCCGTCGGCTCCGCCGCAATTCCCGCAGCCTCAGCCGGCAGCACGTAGCCCTTGCCCGGTCCGAAGAGGCCGAAGCTGTTGGCGGGCCCCTCGAACATGCGGCGGTTGGTGAAGGGAACACCGGTGATCCTCATGCCCCTGAATCCGGGGGCCTCGCCCACCAGCAGCACCGTCGGGGAGCGGTCCAGCATCTCCTGCAGGTAGATCCCCAGGTTCCGCCGGCGCTCGGCATTTGCCGGGATGGCGTGATCGAAGAAGTTGTTGCATCCGGGCCCGGTTCCCACGGCAGCCATCCGGCCAACAAAGTCCTCGATGGAGGATGAAGTCATTCCCTGCCCGTTCCCTCAGCAACCGGTAGGCAAGCAGTCACGGCCAGGGCCGGGCTGCTACCAGCGGGGGTGGATCGTTTCGCGGAAGTAGCGGTCATAGATTTCCCGAACGCCGACGTCGAACGTTGCGTCAATGCCGCCGACGCCAGCAGCGGCGGCATTCGAACGCGCCTGGTCCACGTTCCGGGCGCCGGGGATCACGGTGCTGACCCCGTCCTGCGCCGCGATCCAGGCGATGGCCGCCTGGGCCGTGCTGACGCCGTCGGGCACCAGCTCCTCAAACTCGGCCACCGCCTTGAGGCCCAGCTCGAAGTCCACACCGGAGAAGGTCTCCCCGACGTCGAACGCGGAGCCGGAGCGGTTGTAGTTCCGGTGGTCGTTCTCCGCGAAAGATGTGTCCTTGGTGTACCTGCCGGACAGCAGCCCGGAAGCGAGCGGCACCCGGGCGATGATGCCCACCCCGGCGGCCCCAGCCGCAGGAAGCACCTCGTCCAGCGGCTTGAGCCGGAAGGCATTGAGGATGATCTGCACAGTGGCCGTGCCCTCGTGGCGGATGGCTTCGAGGGCTTCCTCGGCCCGCTCCACGCTGACGCCGTAGTTCCGGATGGCGCCCTCCGCAACAAGGGTGTCCAGCGCGTCGTAAACCTCGGTGTTGCTGTACACAGCCGTGGGCGGGCAATGCAGCTGGACAAGGTCCAGACAGTCCATCCCCAGGTTCCGCCGGGAGCGGTCCACCCATTGGCGGAAGTTGGCGAGATTGTAGTTCGCCGGCTGCTGTTCCATCCGGCGGCCGATCTTGGTGGCCACAGTGAGGTCCAGCCCCGGATTGGCCGCCCGGAACGCGCCAATTGCCTGCTCGCTGCGGCCGTCGCCGTAAACGTCCGCGGTGTCGAAGAACGTGACGCCGGCTTCCGCTGAGGCAGCCAGAACGGCCCGGGCCTGTACGGGGTCCACATTGCCCCAGTCCGCGCCGAGCTGCCATGTCCCCAGCCCAACGATCGAGACGTCTCGTCCGGTCTTCCCTAACCTGCGTTTTTCCATCATCCGACTATAGGACCCCGGCGCTTCCAAAGGGAGGAAGTCGGCGGCGGCGTAAACCGGTGTGCCCGCCTTACCCAATGCCCGGCCTACGAGGCGGCCGGCTTACTAGGCGGCCGGCTTACGAGGCGGCCGGCGCGGTGGCGGCCGACAGCGGCCAGCCGATGACCGTCTTGGGACGCGGGGTGGCGTAGGTCCGGACCTTGGACGTGCTCAGTCGCAGCCGGACCAGCGATTCGGCGATGGTGACGGCGGCCGCCACCCCGTCCACCACGGGGACGCCGGCGCGCTTGCGGATCTCCTCATCCAGGCCGGCCATGCCGCCGCACCCCAGGACGATGACTTCCGCCTTGTCCTCGCGCACAGCCAGCATCGCCTGTTCGATGATGGCTTCCACAGCGCGCTGCGGCTCCTCCTCCAGTTCCAGGACAGCCATTCCGCTGGCCCGGACCGAGGCGCACCGGGCGTCCAGGCCGGCCAGCTTCAGCCGGTCCTCGATCAGCGGAACGGCCCGGTCCAGGGTGGTGATCACGGAGTACTTGTGGCCAAGGAACATCGCGGTGCTCGCGGCCGCCTCGGTGATGTCCACCACCGGAACGTCGAGGAGCTCCTGGAGGCCTTCGCGGCCGTGCTCGCCGTAGCCGGCCTGGATGACGGCGTCGAATGGCTCCGGATAGGACAAGACCCTGTCCATGACGGCGATCGCGGCGAGGTAGCTCTCAAAGTTTCCCTCGCAGGAGTCCGCGCCGAAGCGGGGAGTGAGTCCCACGATCTCCGTCTCGGCAAGCGCCACGTGGCGTGCCTGCGCGGCGATGGACTCAGTCATGGACTGTGTGGTGTTGACGTTGGCGACAAGGATGCGCATGGTGCTTTCCGCTTTCAGGCAGGCGTGGTCAGTGGGTGCTGGTCAGTGGGTGCTGGCGACGGCGATTGCCTCGCCGTCGACGTCGTCGTGCCGCTGCGAGCGGTCCGAGATGACGTAGTAGACCGTCGCGGCGATTCCGGCTGCGACGAACCACGCGAACGGCGCGGCTGCTTCGAGGGCCGGAACGAAGGCGACCAGCAGCGCGACGCAGGCGGCCGGAACTAGGGCGATGATCGCCCGCGGGTTGAAGCCCTTCTTGTAGTAGTACGCTCCTGCCGGGTTCTCGGTGTAGAGCTCAAGGACGTTGACCTTGCCGCGGCGCAGCAGCCAGTAGTCGGCCATCACGACGCCGAAGAGGGGGCCGAGCAGCGCTCCGAGTCCGCCCAGGAAGTACACGATCACGAGCGGGTTGTTGTACAGGTTCCACGGCAGGATGACCAGGCCGATAGTGCCGCTGACCCAGGCTGCCTTGCGGAAGTTCAGCCGCTTCGGGAAGAGGTTGGTCAGGGCGTAGACGGGAGCCACAAAGTTGGCCATCAGGTTCACGGCGACGGTCAGGATCAGCAGCGCAAGGCAGGCCAGGACCAGAAAAAGCGTGTTCGGGATGGTCTGGACGATGTCCGACGGGCTCTCGATGACGGTGCCGTTGATCTTGAACTGGCCGCCGGCCATGACCACCACGATCGCACCGAAGAGGAGCATGTTGATGGGGATTCCCCAGAAGTTGCCGCGCACCACTGCCTTCTTTGAGACGGCGGACCGGGTGAAGTCGCAGAAGTTCAGGACGAACGTGCCGTAGATGGACACCCAGAGCGCGCCGCCGGCAAAGATGGTGCGCCACATGTCGGCGCCTTCGAGGGGGCTGTCCGAGGCCCAGGCGATGGAGCCGCCGGCTTCAGCGAAGATCCAGACGGCGATCGCCGCCATGGTCACCAGGATGACGGGCCCGGCGAAGGCCTCATACTTGCGGATCATTTCCATGCCGAAACTGACGATGACCAGCTGGACGATCCAGAGGAACAGGAACGCTGCCCAGCCCAGTGTGGAGAGGCCCAGGACGGAGTCGGCGTCCAGCTCCCGCAGCGAGGGCACCACGGCCACGAGCAGGACGCGGAGCACCACCGAGGCCAGGTAGGTCTGGATACCGAACCAGGCCACGGCCACGGCCCCGCGCAGGAGGCTGGCGATCTGGGCTCCCTTGATGCCGAAGCTGATCCGGCTCATGACGGGGAACGGGACGCCGGTTTTGACGCCCATGAAGCCGGAGAAGCTGAGCAGCGCAAACAGCAGGACGGCTCCGATGCCCAGGGCGAGGAGGATCTGCCAGCCGCCCAGTCCGAGCGCGAAGAGCCCGATGGCGAAACCATAGTTGCCGAGGCTGTGCACATCGTTGGCCCAGAGGGTGAAAATGCTGTAGCTGGTCCAGCGGCGGCCCTCCCGTTTCGTCGGGGCAAGGTCGACGTTGTACAGGGAGGGACTGATCGTCCGGCCGGAGGCGGCGCTGGCGGCATCGCAAAGCGCGTCGACACCCATGGAAGGGTGGGCGGCTTTGCTCAGGTCAACTGCGGTCTCGGGAGCCGGGTCGACGCCGGTCAACGGGGTCGTCTGCATCGTGATCTCGCTTCTTGAAGATGTCTTTCCGCAGCGGGACAAGCCGGCAACTAGTAGCAGGAGCGTCATTGCCCAAATTCCACAATGCGGAATATCGGTATCGAGTAGTGAAATAACGGTATGACCTGGGTCACGCTCCGGTCAAGGGTTGCCGGAAGACGGCCAGTCACAAACGGTTATTAGGCGCCACGGAACAGCAACGCGGGGACTTAGCGGGAGGGGGTCAGCCCGGCTTCCTTCAGCCCGAGGTAGATCTTGTCCCGGGAGATGGGCAGCTGGGTGAACCTCATGCCCGTCGCGTTCCGGATGGCGTTCGCGAGCGCCGGCGCCACCGGGTTGAAGGGGCTTTCGCTCATGGATTTTGCCCCGAGCGGTCCGAGCTTGTCGCTGGTTTCGGCGAAGTACACCTCGCTGCGCGGCACGTCGGCGAAGGACGGGATGTGGTACTGCCGCAGGATGTCCGTGGTGACCTTGCCGGCGTCGTCCACCCTGACTTCCTCGTATAGGGCAGCGCCGAGGGCCTGCGCGATGCCGCCTTCGATCTGGCCGCGGCACTGGCGCGGATTGACCACCACACCGGCGTCCGCGGCCTGGACGCTTTGCAGGATCCGCAGCTCGCCGGTCCCGGTATTGACGGCCACGCGGAAGCCCTGGACGTTGAAGGCCACCGACCTCGGCGTCCCGCCCCAATGCCCCTCGGCGGCGAGTTCGACGCCGGCCTGCTCCGCGGCGGCGTAGATGTCGGTCAGGGGCACCCGGGTTCCCTCGCAGACCACGGCGTCCTCCTCCAGCACGCAGCCTGACGACTGCACCTTGCGGATGCCGGCGGCGAAGGCGCGGATGCGGACGGCGAGGTCCTCCGCGGCGGCCAGCGTCGCTTTGCCGGCCACCACGGTGCCGGCGGAACCGAACGCGCCGGAGTCGTGGTCCACGAGGTCAGTGTCGGACTGCCGCACGGTGACGCGGGCGGCGGTGGTGGCCAGCGCTGTCGCCGCGAGCTGGGCATGGACGGTGGTGGTGCCGTTGCCGAATTCGGCCGTTCCGACGTCGGCGGCGTACGTCCCGTCCGCAAGGAGCCGGAGCCGGGAGTGGGCAAAGTGGCCCCGCGGCGGGACGGTGTCGATCATGGACAGGGCTGACCCTTCGCCGGTGACCCAGTCCGGGCCCAGCCGTTCGAGGCCGGCGGCACGGTAGCGTTCCGCCCCTCGGGCGAGCGCATCCTGCACCAGCCGGGTGCACTGGTCCAGCCCGTAGCTGCCGTAGTGCACGTCCTCTTCGGGCTCGGGGTGGGTGGAGAGCATGTCGTCGCCCTCGCGGACCATGTTGCGGCGGCGGAACTCCATGGGGTCCATGCCGATCCCGGCGGCGAGCTCGTCCATGCCGGATTCGATCGCGAAGATCATCTGGCTCAGCCCGTAGCCGCGGAATGCCCCGGAGGGGACGGTGTTGGTGTAGACCGCGTGGGCGTCCACCTTTTTGTTGGCGCACTTGTAGACGGCCAGGGACTCGCCGCAGCCGTGGAACATCACGCCGGGGGCGTGGTTGCCGTAGGCGCCGGTGTTGGTGAGCACTTCCAGCTGCAGGGCAGTGAGCCGGCCGTCCCTGCTGGCGCCGGCCTTGAGATGGATGGTGAACGGATGCCTGGTGGTGGCGGCCGTGAACTGCTCCGTGCGGGTGAATTCGAGCTGCACTGGGCGTTTGAGCCTCAGCGCGGCGAGCGCCACGATGTCCTCGGTAAGCACCTCCTGCTTGCCGCCGAAGCCGCCGCCCACGCGGCCGGCCACCACCCGGATCTGCTCTTCCGGCAGGCCGAAGACCCTGGCCAGGGTCCGGCGCACCAAAAAGGGAACCTGGCTGGAGGTGCGGATCTGGAGCCTGCCCTCGGCGTCCACGGAGGCAATGGAGGCGTGTGTTTCCAGGGCCGTGTGCTGCACCCGCTGGGTCCGGTAGGTCTGTTCGTGGATGAAGTCGGCCGCGGCGAACCCGGCGTGGACGTCGCCGAGCTCCGAATGCAGCTCAGCCACCACATTGCGGTCCGGCCGGCCGATGCGTGCCGCGGCGGCGTCCTTCTCCCCGTGGATTGCCGGAGCGCCCGGGCGCATGGCCTCTTCCGGCGTGAACACGGCGTCGAGGACCTCGTAGTCGACGGCCAGGGCGCGCACCCCGGCTTCGGCCGCGGCAACAGAGTCGGCAACGACGGCGGCGACCTTCTGTCCGATGAACCGCACCACGTCGTCCAGGACGCGGGTGTCATCCGGGTCGTCGGTGTAGAGCTCATGCTGCGCGGTGGAAAACAGCTGTGCCGGGGCGTCCTCGTGCGTGAAGACGGCCACCACCCCGGGGACCTGCAAAGCTGCGGATGTGTCGATGGAGACCACCCGGGCGTGGGCGTGCGGGGAGCGCAGCAGCTTCAGGTGTAGCAGGCCGGGCAGTTCCCGCGCCGGGACGTCCAGGGTGTAGCGGGCCTGTCCCGTGACGACGGCGAGGCTGGCCGGGGCCGGGACGTCGTCGCCAAGCTGGCCGGGCCTGGGTCCGGGCTGGCCGTTCCCCCGGGTTGCTGGCCCGTCGCTCCCCGAGGCTGAGATCCCCGAGCCCGCTGTTCCCGGGCCGGCGATCCCTGAGCCGGCGATCCCTGAGTCGGCGATCCCTGGGCCAGCGCCTGCCGGATCCTGGTGGCCTTCCCTGCCGCGGACGGCGTCCTCGATGGCCCGGTAGCCGGTGCAGCGGCACAGGTTGCCCTTCAGGTTCCGGGGGAGGTTCTCTTTCTGCTGCTCATCGAAGCTGGCCGCTGTCATCACCATTCCGGCGGTGCAGAAGCCGCACTGGAAGCCCTGCCGGTCCAGGAACTGCTGCTGCACCGGGTGCAGTGCGGCGCCGGGGCCTTCGTGTCCGCCGGAGGCACAGGTGGCGGCCAGTCCTTCGATGGTGGTGACGGCGCGCCCCTCGGCCCGGACGGCCGGGTAGATGCAGCTGTGCACCGGGGTTCCGTCGACATGGACCGTGCAGGCCCCGCAGTCGCCCCCGTCGCAGCCCTTCTTGACGCCGAGGGCTCCTTCGTCCCGCAGGAACGTGCGCAGGCACTGGCCTGGCCGGGGGCTGCCCACTGCCGCCGTGCCGTTGATTTCAATGCGGGTGGGGTCGGTGCGGGTGGTGTCGGTGCGGGTGCCCGTGCGGGTGGTTTCGGTGGCCATGTTCAGGGCCCTTCCTGCTGGAACGGTGCCGGTGCCGGCGTGGCGGGACCGGGAGTGCGCTGGGGCGGCCAGAAGTCGCCGGAGACGCGGGCGGGGGCAACGCCTTCGGGCGCGGCCAGCTCCGCCCGGATTTCCTCCGCGAGCCGGTAGGTCATGTCTTTCCGCCAGGCCGGCAGGCCGTGGATGTCGTCGTGGTACAGGGCATCCGGGATGGCGTCGTCGAGGGCGCCGGTGAGTCCGGCGGCGGAAGGCCCGGCTCCCCCGTCCGCTTTGAAGCGGAGCTGGACGGGCCGCTTGGTGGCGGCCGTGACGGTCAGGACCAGGGCGCCGTCGGCGTCGGACCTTCCGATCAGCAGGACGCCGGACCGCCCCAGATTGCTCAGCGAGAGGCGGCGGAAAGCCACCCGGGCGGATAGGGCCGACACCGGGAGGTGCACACTGCGCAGGAGCTCGCCGGGAGCCAGGCAGTTCTTCGCGTCCCCCGTGACGAATTCGGCCACCGGCACGGTGCGGCTGACGCCGCCGGGGCCAAGGACTGTCGCCTGCCCGTCCAGTGCGGCGCACAGGGAAATCAGGGGGCCGGCCGGCAGTGAGGTGCACAGGTTGCCGCCTACCGTGGACATGTTCCACACCTTGAAGGAGGCCACGAAGGAGTCACAGCACGGGCGGATCAGGTCCAGCCCGGGCCATGCGGCGGCCCGTTCCAACCCTGGAGCCCCTGCCCCCGTGGCCCCGGTCGCTGTAACGCTAGCCAGCGCGTCGGAGTCCGGCAGTGCATAGAGTTCGGCCACCGTGCAGGTGGCCGCTATGTCGATGCCTGAGTCCGTCACGGTGAGGGCGGGCCAGTTGGCGGAGCCGAGGTCCAGCAACCGGCGCAGCGGTTCCGGGCCGAAGGCCAGGCTGCCGTAGGAGAAGAGGACCGTGCCCCCGGCCAGCCAGGCATCCCCCGGGCGCCACATTGCGGGATCCTGGGTACGGACCACGGCCTCAATGGTGTTCATATCCACGGTGTCTCCTGGTGTTGCAGCAGTGAACGGGACTCGGGCGAATGGGGCTGGGATGCGGATTCCGGCGCAGCGGCCCGTCCGCCCCGTTGGTGGATCGGCCCGCTGCCATCCTTCAGGGACATGCACGAGGCGGAGGGGCCGTCTGCCCGGGGGTTCGCAGTTGCCAGGCCACTCTCCCGGTATGCCAGGATCTCGGCCGTGATGGACACCGCCACTTCGGCCGGGGTGACCGCGCCAAGGTCCAGCCCGATCGGCGAATGCAGCCGGGACAGCTTCTCAGCCACCATGCCGGCGGCCAGGAGGGACTCGATCCGCTGTTGATGGCTGCGCCGCGACCCCATTGCGCCCACGTAGCCGAGCTCCAGGCCCAGTGCCGTTTCCAGCAGTGGGATGTCGAACTTGGAATCGTGCGTGAGGATGCAGACGACTGTCCGGCGGTCGATCCGCCCTGCCGCGGCTTCCTCCGCGAGGTAGCGGTGCGGCCAGGCTGCGACCACGTGGTCGGCGCTGGCGAACCTGTCCTGCGCCGCGAAGGCGGGCCGGGCATCACACAGCGTCACGCCATAGCCGAGGAGTTGGGCGGCCGGCAGCAGCGCCGCACCAAAGTCGTTGGCGCCGAAAATCAGCAGCCGGGGCGGCGGGCGCCGGCTCTGCACCAGGAGTGTTACCGGTTCGTTGTTGCTGGCGGGAGCCGCGGAAACGCCCACAGCGCGGCCGCATGCGGAAGCGGATCCCGAATCGGTTAAGGGGTCCGGCAGGCAGCCGTCCTGGGTGGCCAGCCGGACCAGCCCGGACTGTCCCCGGCGCAGCAGCGGTTCCAGCTGGGCGGCGGCGGCCTCCATGAGCGCCCTGCCCGCCGGGCTGCCCAGACCGGACAAACCCCCGCCGGACGGGCCCAGACCGGAGAAGCCCAGCAGCGCCGCCAGTTGGGGGCAGGCCCCCGCCTGGTACGTGGCCGGATCCGGGATGACGACGGCGCCACCGCCGTTCGCGTCCACCCGGCGGATCAGAGCCAGGGCCGTTGCAGGCCCGTGGGCTGCGAGCGCCGCCAAGTCTTCTGGCCGCAGGGCGCCCGGCTCCGTGCCGAGCGGCTCGATGTGGACTTCCAGTTCGCCGCCGCAGGTGAGTCCGGCGGCGAATGCGTCATCGGCACTGAAGCCGAAGACCTCACAGCGGGTGCCGCCGTCGCGCAGTGCCTCCAAAGCTAACTCCACCACGGCACCTTCCACGCAACCGCCCGAGAGGCTGCCCAGGACCGCCCCCGCTTCGGAGACGATCATGGAGGTTCCGAGGGGCCGGGGTACGGAGCCCGCGGCCCCCACGACGGTGGCCACGGCAAACCGTTGCCCGGTGACGGCGGGCTGCCATTCCTTCAAGGACGGCATCAGATCCAGCATGGCTGCACTCCCCTTCCCGGTGCGGCGATGGTGACCAGGTTTCTTGATTCTTGTGCGTGCAATGGCGCGGCGGAAGGACCCTAGTAGTCGATTCTGGAATCGCGGGCTTTCCAGGTGGTGAACGGCTCCAGGAAAGTTTGGGCCTGGGCGTCCCGGAGCTCGAGCCTGCCCACGGGCATCAGGGCATGGTTCTGGTGGTTTTCGAAGTATTCATAGAACACGGCGTCATCGAAACCCGCCGACGCAGCGTCGTGCCGGTCCGCCGCGAAGACCACCCGCGCCACGCGCGCCCACAGCGCGGAGGCCAGGCACATGGGGCACGGCTCGCAGCTGCTGTACAGGGTGGCGCCGGTGAGGGCGAAGGTGCCAAGTTCGCTGCACGCGTGGCGGATCGCCGTGACTTCGGCGTGGGCAGTGGGATCGTTCAGCGCGGTGACGCGGTTGACGCCGTCGAACGCCCGACCGTCCGCCGTGACAACGACGGCGCCGAACGGTCCGCCGTTGTTGCGGACATTTGCCGTGGCCAGCGCGATGGCCTTGGCCAGGTATTCCTGGTCCGAGTTTTCCTTGCCCGTGGCGGTGGTGCTCATGATGCGGCCCCCTTTGTTGCTGGGGAGCCGGTCCGACGTATGGGGACGGAATGACCAGATGCGGCGGTTACCAGGCTCCAGCGCGTGCTCTTGCAGGATAAGTATGCGCCTGGTAGATAGCTTCCCCGGAGACCGGGGGCCCGCCTTTGGCAAAATCGAGATTAGCACCAGAACGTGACCTGCGCCATGCTTTTTGGAAAGTAAATTTCGTGATGTGAAATTCTGGTTTCGAAGTTGTCACAATCCGTACCGTTGACGGCTGCGCTTCCGTCAGCCTAGCCTGATCCCCAACCGGCGCTGCGAGCCGGACGCCTGGATCAGCAGACAGGCCCCACACTGAGCTGGCTCTTTTCCGCTTACGCTCAGACAGGAAACCGCCATGCCGACGCAGACCCCCGCATCCCGCCTCTGGATCCGCAATCCCCTGGCCGCCTTCTCCGCCAACGCACTGGACGCCTCGGGCGGCATCGTGGTGAGCGACGGCGTCATCGCCGAAGTCCTCGCCGCCGGCCAGCGGCCGTCGGAACCGTGCCAGGAAACGTTCGACGCCGGCAGCCACGTCCTGCTGCCGGGCCTGATCAACACGCACCACCACTTCTACCAGACCCTCACGCGGGCCTGGGGGCCAGTGGCAAATGCACCCCTGTTCCCGTGGCTACAGAGGCTGTACCCGGTGTGGGCGCGGCTCTCCCCGCGGGACCTGGAGCTGGCAAGCACCGTTGCCCTGGCCGAACTCCTGCTCTCCGGCTGCACCACCGCCGCGGACCACCACTACCTCTTTCCGGCGGGTCTGGAAGACGCCGTCGACGTCGAGGTCCGCGCGGTCCGGCAACTGGGAATGCGGGCGACGCTCACCCGGGGGTCGATGACCCTCGGGGAGGACGACGGCGGCCTGCCGCCCCAGTCCACCGTGCAGCGGGCGGATGTCATTCTGGCGGACAGCGAACGGCTCATCCGCGAGTACCACGAACGGGGCGACGGCGCCGTCATCCAGATTGCGCTGGCCCCGTGCTCACCGTTTTCGGTGACCCGGGAGATCATGGCCGAGAGCGCCGCCCTGGCCGAGCGCCATGATGTTAGGCTCCACACCCACCTCGCCGAGACCCTCGACGAGGAGGAGTTCTGCCGGGAGAGGTTCGGACTGCGCACGGTGGACTATCTGGACAGCGTCGGGTGGCTCGGCGGCAGGACCTGGCTGGGCCACGGCATTCACTTCAGCGACGCCGAGATCGCCGCGCTGGGAGCCGCGGGGACCGCCGTCGCGCACTGCGCCACCTCCAACATGCGGCTGGCGTCGGGCACCGCCCGGGTGCTGGAGCTTGAGGATGCGGGCGTTCCGGTGGGGCTGGGGGTGGACGGATCGGCGTCGAACGATGCCTCGAACATGATCCTCGAAGCGCGGCAGGCCCTGTATCTGCAACGGCTGCGGTACGGCGCGCACGTGCCGGTGGAGCGGGCGCTGGGATGGGCCACACGGGGATCGGCCGCGGCCCTGGGCCGGCCGGACCTGGGCCAGCTGGCGCCCGGTATGCAGGCGGATCTTGCCCTGTTCAGGCTCGACGAGCTGCGGTTCTCCGGCAGCCATGACCCCCTTGCCGCACTCCTGCTGTGCGCCGCGGACCGGGCGGACCGGGTCATGGTGGGCGGCCGGTGGCGTGTGATCGACGGGCAGATTCCGGAGCTGGACATCGCCGGGCTTATTGCCGACCACTCAGCGGCGGCCAAAAAGCTGGTGAACGGCTGACTCTCGGACCGGGGACAGTGGGGGCTTCCGCGCGGCGCAAAGTTGCTGAGGCGGCGCCAAGTTGCTGAGGACGCGCAAAAGGACTGGCGACACCCGGATTCGGGTGTCGTCAGTCCTTCAGCGTGGCGCTCAGCGGATTGCGCGTCCTGCCGCTAGGGGCGCCGCCGGCCGAAGACCGGGAGCGCACGCAGCCAGCGGGAGAACCCCAAGCCAGAGCGGTCGCAGTCAGCCGGGAAATAGAAGTCAGGATCGGTGGCGCCGAACGGCAGGTACAGTTCCTGGCCGGGTGCCGGAAAGTCAGCGACGATGTTCTTATCCTGCGGGTCCATCTGTTCCTCCTCGTTCTTCGGGCTTATTTTCCGTAATTCGGAATCTATTTATTGTTATGTGGAAAGTCTAGGGAGGGGGCGGGCTGCGGTCAAGACCCCGTCCCGCTCCCCGGGACGCCTCCCGGTCACAATCCGATTTTTGCGAAAGTGATGTACACCACGCCCTTCCGGGGCTAGTGTTTAACGCAACTCGTGGCGTACGTCACGTAACCTGGGAGCAGCAGGCAGGGTTGTAATGAGCTGACGTCACTGGACGTCGGCTCTTTTTTGTTGGGTCGGCTCCATCGGAAACGCGTGAGAAACACGTGCTTAATTTCAATGATGGAACCTAGGTTCCACATCACGGAAGTTGGGAATAGCCATGAGCAACAAGATCATCCTCGGCCACAACCAGTACGGAAAGGCCGAAGTCCGGGTCGTGAAAATCACCCGGGACACAGACCGCCACGAGATCGAAGACCTGAACGTCACCTCCCAGCTCCGCGGCGACTTCGAGGCCGCGCACCTTGCCGGGGACAACAGCCATGTGGTCGCCACCGATACCCAGAAGAACACCATCTACGCGTTCGCCCGGGAAGGCGTCGGCTCCCCGGAAGCGTTCCTCCTGCGCCTGGGCGAGCACTTCACCTCGAGCTTCGACTGGGTCTCCGGCGGCCGGTGGGAAGCAGAGGCGTACAGCTGGGACCGGATCCAGGCGCACGGCGCCGAGCACGACCACTCCTTCGTGCGAAACGGCCAGGAGGTCCGCACGGCGGTCCTGGTCCGGGACGGCGCGGACGTGCACCTGATTTCCGGACTCAAGGACCTCACGGTGCTCAAGTCCACGCAGTCCGGCTTTGTCGGCTACCCGCGGGACAAATACACCACACTGCCGGAAACCACGGACCGCATCCTCGCCACGGACGTCTCCGCCCGCTGGCGCTTCAAGACCGGCACGGACTTCAGCGCTGTCGACTTCAACAAGAGCTACGAGGACATCAAGAGCCTGCTGCTGGAAGGCTTCACCGAGAAGTACTCCCACGCCCTGCAGCAGACCCTCTTCGACATGGGCACCAAGGTCCTAGAGGCCCACGGGGAGATCGACGAGATCAAGTTCTCCATGCCCAACAAGCACCACTTCCTGGTGGACCTTTCCCCCTTCGGCCTCGACAACCCCAACGAGGTCTTCTTCGCCGCGGACCGGCCCTACGGCCTGATCGAGGCCACCGTCCAGCGCGACGACGCCACCCCCGCCGAGATCGCCTGGAACGGCATCGCCGGATTCTGCTAGGCCGGCCCGGGCACCGCACGCCTGCCAGGCCTGACCCGGAGTTCTTGTCCCGGGCTTCTTGTTCCCCTACTCGGGACGGACAACAGCCGGACAAGAACTCCGGGATACAGGCCGAACTGATTTGCCACAACTGTTAGCCAGACACCGTTAGCCAGACAAAGACGTCTGCCATGAACCAAGAAAGTCTGCCATGAACATCAAGAAGAAATCAGCGGCGGCGGGCGCCAAGCCTTCCGCACGCCCCGAAGACCAGCGCCTGCCGCTCGCAAGCACGTTCGCCTATGGTTTCCAGCACGTTCTCACCATGTACGGCGGCATCATCGCCCCGCCGCTGATCATCGGCGCGGCCGCCGGCATGTCATCCCAGGACATCGGCCTGCTGATCGCCGCCTGCCTCTTCGTCGGCGGGCTCGCCACCATCCTGCAGACCATCGGCATCCCGTTCTTCGGATCCCAACTCCCGCTGGTGCAGGGCGTTTCGTTCGCCGGGGTTTCCACGATGGTCGCGATCGTCCACGGCGGCGGCGGCATCCAGGCCGTGTTCGGCTCCGTCATCGCGGCATCACTGATCGGCCTGCTCATCACGCCGCTGTTCTCCAAGATCATCCGCTTCTTTCCCCCGGTGGTGACCGGCACGGTCATTACCACCATCGGCCTGACGTTGATGCCGGTGGCCGCCAACTGGGCCATGGGCGGCAACAGCAAGTCACCGGACTACGGAAGCATGGCAAACATCGGCCTCGCGGCGGTCACCATGGCGATCGTCCTGCTGCTGAGCAAGGTCGGCAATGCCGCCATCTCCCGGCTCTCGATCCTGCTGGCGATGGTCCTGGGCACCATGATTGCCTTTGCGTTCGGCATGGCCGATTTTTCCAAGGTGGGCCAGGGCGAAATCGTCGCCTTCCCCACACCCTTCGCTTTCGGACCACCCACGTTTGAGATCGCCGCCATCGTCTCCATGCTGATCGTCATCCTGGTCACCCTGACGGAAACCTCCGCCGACATCATTGCCGTGGGCGACATCGTCGGCACCAAGGTCGACGCGAAGCGGATCGGCAACGGACTCCGGGCGGACATGCTCTCCAGTGCCGTCTCACCGCTGTTCAACTCGTTCACCCAGAGCGCCTTCGCCCAGAACGTGGGCCTGGTCGCCATCACGGGGGTCAAGAGCCGCTTCGTGGTCAGCGCCGGCGGCCTGATCCTGGTGGTGCTCGGCCTGCTGCCCGTCCTGGGCCGCGTCGTGGCCTCGGTGCCGACCCCCGTCCTGGGCGGTGCCGGCGTCGTCCTCTTCGGAACTGTCGCGGCAAGCGGCATCCGAACCCTGTCCAAGGTGGAATACCGCAACAACATGAACCTGATCATCGTGGCGGCGTCGCTGGGCTTCGGCATGATTCCGATCGCCGCACCGACCTTCTACGACAAGTTCCCAACCTGGTTCAGCACCATCTTCCACTCCGGCATCAGCTCGGCAGCCCTCATGGCCATCCTGCTGAACCTGCTCTTCAACCACGTGAAGGCCGGGAACTCAGAGAACCAGTCGGTCTTCGTGGCCGGTACCGAACGGATCATTCGCGAGGACGACCTCAAATGCCTGGCCGAAGGCGACCGCTACGAGAACGGCAAACTGATCGACTGCGACGGCAAGGAAGTCCCGGTGGAGCCGTCCCGGCTGCCAGCCGACGAGCACTAGGAGCGACCCATCCCCCACACGGCAGCAGAAAGCGGGGCCCACTACCGTGGGCCCCGCTGGTCGTGCTTCCGGATCCGAAACCTCCGAATCCGAAACCCGGCGGGGGCCTCATGCCCACGCGGCTCAGCCCTGCTTGAGCTCTTCCGAGATCGCCCGGGCGGCGTCCCGAAGCAGGGGCACGGCCCTGTCCGCGAAGGCCTGGTCCACCCGGGAAACCGGGCCGGAGACGGAGATGGCGGCCGGCGTCGGGGCATCGGGGATGGCCATCGCGAAGCAGCGCACGCCCACCTCCTGCTCTTCCTCGTCAACGGAGTAGCCGCGCTGGCGGATGAGCTTCAGGTCCTCCAGCAGCGCGTCGACATTGCTGATGCTCTTCGGCGTGGGCGTCGGCATCCCCTGGCGTCCCACGATCCCACGGACCGTGGCGTCGTCCAGCTGGGCCAGGATCGCCTTGCCCATGCCGGTGGCGTGCATGTAGCCGCGCTTGCCCACCTCGGTGAACATGCGCATCGAGTGCAGCGAGGGCACCTGGGCCACGTAGATGACCATGTCGGAGTCCAGGACACCCATGTTGGCCGTTTCGCCCAGCCGGTCCACGAGCGACTTGAGCTGCGGCCTGGCCAGGGAGCCGAGCTGCTTGTTGGCCGCTTCGCCCAGGCGGATCAGCCGGGGCCCCAGCGCGTAGCGGCGGTTGGGGAGCTGCCGGATGTACCCCAGGGACACGAGGGTGCGCAGGAGCCGGTGAATGGTGGGAAGGGGCAGGTCAGTGGAGTTGGATAGCTCGCTGAGCGTGACTTCACCGCCGGCATCCGTAATCAGTTCCAGAAGTTCAAAGACGCGCTCAACGGACTGCACGCCTCCCGAGGGCTTTTCAGCCATAACCATTCTCTCCTGCGCGGTCGGCATCGACATTTCTTATCCACATCGTGAAATAAGGCTGAAAACCCAAGATACAGCACGCGGCCCGCCGGGGCGATGATGCCTCAAGGGTTGTTTTTCCACTAAGCAGATAATAATATCCATAATACGAAAACATCCATCGAAGTGTAAGAGGCCCGCCCGGGCCATACGAGGAGGAACTCAATGGCGAACCCCAGCCCCGGAAATTCGATCACCCTGCGCGTGGAAGCTCCGTCCAGCTTCACCGCCACCAGCGAACTGGCAGCCGCGGTCGGCGCCGCCGGCGCCGCCGTCACCGCCCTGGACGTCACCGAGTCCCACCACGAGACGCTGGTGGTCGACGTCACCTGCAACACCACGGACGACGAGCACGCGGTCCGCGTCAAGGACGCACTCAACGCGCTCGACGGCGTCACGGTCCAGCACGTCTCGGACCGGACCTTCCTCATGCACCTCGGCGGAAAACTCGAGGTGGTCCCGAAGGTGGCCCTGCGCAACCGCGACGACCTCTCCCGCGCCTACACCCCCGGCGTCGCCCGCGTCTGCCTGGCGATCGCCGAGGACCCCTCCGCCGCGCGGAACCTGACCGTCAAACGCAACACGATCGCCGTCGTCACGGACGGATCCGCCGTCCTGGGCCTTGGCAACATCGGCCCGGCCGCCGCGCTCCCCGTCATGGAGGGCAAGGCTGCCCTCTTCAAGCAGTTCGCCAACGTCGACGCCTGGCCGGTCTGCCTGGACACCCAGGACACCGAGGAAATCATCATGATCGTCAAGGCACTCGCCCCGGTCTACGGTGGTGTGAACCTCGAGGACATCGCCGCGCCGCGCTGCTTCGAGATCGAAAACCGGCTCCGCGAGGAGCTCGACATCCCGGTCTTCCATGACGACCAGCACGGGACCGCGATCGTCACCCTGGCCGCGCTGGCCAATGCCCTGCGCGTGGTGGACAAGAAGCTCTCCGAGGTCAGGATCGTCGTCTCCGGCGTCGGTGCCGCTGGCTCCGCGATCATCCAGCTCCTCAAGGCCCAGGGGGCACGGAACATCATCGCCGCCGGCCGTTCGGGAGCGATCCACTTCGGCGAACAGTACGACGACGAGCACCGCACGTGGATCGCCGAGAACACCAACGAACAGGGCTTCTCGGGGACCCTGCACGAGGCACTCCGCGGCGCGGACGTCTTCATCGGCGTCAGTGCCCCGCACGTGATCGGCGAGGAGCAGGTTGCATCAATGGCGAAGGATGCCATCGTCTTTGCCATGGCCAACCCGACGCCGGAAATCGACCCCGTGATCGCCTCCCGGCACGCCGCCGTCGTCGCCACCGGCCGCAGCGACTTCCCCAACCAGATCAACAACGTGCTCGCCTTCCCCGGTTTCTTCCGCGGGCTGCTCGACGCCGGCGCCGCGGATATCACGCCGGCCATGCTGGTGGCCGCCGCGGAAGCGATCGCGAACCGGGTGGCGGACGATGAACTGAACGCCAGCTACATCATCCCCAGCGTCTTCGACCCCGAAGTTGCCGGCGACGTCGCCGCCGCCGTAGCCGCGGCGGCGCGCGAGAGCTCCACGCAGGCCGGCGCCCACGCCGGTCCGTCCCACGCCTGATTTCGCAGCCTGATTCGCAGCCTAGGAAAGGACCAGAAATGGCTCTCACCGTCACCGATCCCCACCCCGTCGACCGGGCCGGGGAAATCCTGACCCCGGAGGCCCTCGCCTTCGTCGAAGAACTCCACCTCCGCTTCGCCGGAACCCGGGCCGAGCTCCTCAAGGCCCGCGCCCTCAAGCGCGAGCACGTGGCCCGGACCGGCCGCCTGGACTTCCTGCCGGAGACCCAGGAGATCCGCGACGCCGACTGGAGCGTGGCTCCGGCGCCCGCGGCCCTGCGGGACCGCCGGGTCGAGATGACTGGACCGGCCGCCCCGGCCAAGATGGCCATCAACGCCCTGAACTCCGGCGCGAAGGTGTGGCTCGCCGACCTCGAGGACGCCAGCACGCCCACCTGGTCCAACGTGGTCGAATCGATCCTCAACCTCCGCGACGCCGCGGACGGAACGCTGAAATACACCTCGCCCGAAGGCAAGGAATACAAGCTGCGCACCGACGCCCCGCTCGCCGTCGTGGTGGCCCGGCCCCGCGGCTGGCACATGGCCGAACGGCACCTGCTGATCGGCGGGGAGCACACCGTGGGCGCCCTGGTGGACTTCGGCCTGCACTTCTTCCACACCGCCAAGCGGCTCCTGGCCAACGGCCACGGACCGTACTACTACCTGCCCAAGATGGAGAGCCACCTCGAGGCCCGGCTATGGAACGAGATCTTCGTCTTCGCCCAGGACTACCTCGACATCCCGCAGGGCACCGTCCGCGCCACGGTCCTGATCGAGACCATTCCGGCGGCCTTCGAGATGGACGAGATCCTCTACGAACTCCGCGACCACGCCTCCGGCCTGAACGCTGGCCGCTGGGACTACCTGTTCAGCATCATCAAGTACTTCCGTGACGCCGGCGAGGGCTTTGTCCTCCCTGACCGCGCCACAGTCGCCATGACCGCGCCCTTCATGCGGGCCTACACCGAACTCCTGGTCAAGACCTGCCACCGCCGCGGCGCCTTCGCCATGGGCGGCATGGCGGCAGTGATCCCCAACCGGCGCGAGCCCGAGGTGACCGCCCAGGCCTTCGAGAAGGTGCGGGCGGACAAGACCCGCGAAGCCGGCGACGGCTTCGACGGTTCGTGGGTGGCCCACCCGGACCTGGTGCCGGTCTGCCGCGAGGTGTTCGACTCCGTCCTGGGCGACCGGCCCAACCAGCTGGACAAACAGCGGCCCGAGGTCAGCGTCACCGCGGACCAGCTCCTGGACATCCGCTCGGCCCAAGGCCAGGTCACCGAGGCCGGCCTGCGGCTGAACCTCTACGTGGCGGTCGCGTACACGGCCGTCTGGATCTCCGGGAACGGTGCCGTGGCCATCCACAACCTGATGGAAGACGCCGCGACGGCGGAAATCTCGCGGTCCCAGGTCTGGCAGCAGATCCGCAACCACTCGGTGCTGGCCGACACCGGCCGGACCGTCACCCGTGACCTGGTGACCGCCATCCTGGCCGAGGAAACCGAGAAGCTCCGCGGCGAGGTGGGCGAGGACGCCTTCGCCCGGCACTACCTGCCGGCCAGCCGCCTGATCGGGGGCATCTGCCTGTCGGAGGACTACACCGATTTCCTCACCACGCCGGCGTACGAGCTGGTGGGCTGAGGCATGGCAGCCACCTCCGCCAGCGCCCGGCTGCATCCCGGGAGCCACCCACCGCGCCCCGGCAATGTGACGTCGGCCCTCTCCGGGGCCGACCTCGCCCGGATAGATGCGCAGCTCGCCGACACCGACCGGCTGCTGGAGCGCAGCTACCCGGGCGACGACGGCTCCCGCCAGCCGGTGCACACCGTCTACGTCCCGGCGGACCGCTTTAGCCCGGAGTTCACCGCCGACTGGGGCGCCCAGGCCCTGGCCGCGGTCGAGGCCCGCGGCGGCGTCGAAAGCCTGTGCGCGCTGCAGGGACAGGAGGCCGGACTGGCCGCGGCCGTCGCGCCGCGGGTCCTGGCCAAGCTCGCACGCGAGCCGATCGAGGACCTCCGCCTGGACTTTGAGGACGGGTTCGGGGACCGGGGCGACGACGCCGAGGACGCCGCCGCCCTCACCGCGGCGTCGGCCGTGGCCGCCGCCGTCGCCGCCGGCACCGCTCCGCCCTTCATCGGGATCCGCTTCAAGTGCTTCGAGGCCGCCACCCGTGCCCGCGGCCTGCGGACCCTGGATCTCTTTGTCTCGCAGCTGGCCGCAGCCGGCGAGCTCCCGGACGGGCTCATCCTCACCCTGCCCAAGGTCACCACCGTGGCGCAGGTGGAGGCCATGGACTTCGCCGTGTCCCGCCTCGAGGAAGTCCACTCGCTCCCCGCGGGCCGGCTCCGCTTTGAGGTGCAGGTGGAAACCCCGCAGCTCATCCTGGGCCCGGACGGAACCTCGCCGGTGGCGCGCCTGCCGCACGCGGTGCCCGGCCGGATCAGCGGGCTGCACTACGGCACTTACGACTACTCCGCATCGCTGCAGATCTCCGCCGAATACCAGTCCATGGAACATCCCGTGGCGGACTTTGCCAAGGAAGTCATGCAGCTTGCCGTGGCCGGCACCGGCATCCGGCTCTCCGACGGGTCCACCAACATCATCCCGGTGGGCGAGAACGTGGAGCAGGCCTGGCAGCTCCACGGCCGGCTGGTCCGCCGGTCGCTGGAGCGCGGCTACTACCAGGGCTGGGACCTCCACCCCGCCCAGCTGCCCAGCCGGTTCGCCGCGACCTACGCGTTCTACCGGCAGGGATTGCCCGCCGCCGCTGCCCGGCTCCGCAACTACGTGGAACAGACCGCCGGCGGGGTCATGGACGAGCCCGCCACGGCCCGCGCCCTGGCGGCGTTCGTGCTGCGCGGCGTCCAGTGCGGCGCCGTCGGCGCCGACGAAGTCCTGGCCCTGACTGGCGTCGGGCTCCCCCAACTCACCGTGCTGGCCCATCCGCGGCTGGCCAACACCTCCACCCCCTTTGCAGAAGGAGCACACTCATGAGCAACTATTTCTACCCCGAGGGCGGGCTTCCGCCGCAGACCCAGATCCTCTCCGACCGCGCCGTGGTCAAGGAGGCCTACACCGTCATCCCCAAAGGCGTGCTCCGGGACATCGTCACGAGCAAGCTTCCGGGCTGGACCAACACCCGCTCCTGGATCATTGCCCGGCCCATCGCCGGCTTTGCCACCACGTTCTCGCAGCTGATTGTCGAGGTGGGCCCGGGCGGCGGGGCGGACAAGCCCGAGCCGGAGGCCGGCGTCGAAGGCGTCATCTTCCTGACCAAAGGCGCCCTGTCGCTGACCCTCGAGGGGGAGATCCACAAACTGGGAGAGGGCGGCTACGCCTACCTCGCCGCCGGGGCCCAGTGGTCCGTGGCGAACGAGTCCGGGGAGATCGCCAGCTTCCAGTGGATCCGGAAGGCCTACGAACCGCTGGAAGGCTACACGGCCAAATCCTTCGTGACCCGGGACCAGGACGTCGAGCCGCGGGCCATGCCCGACACCGACGGCGCCTGGGCCACCACCCGCTTTGTGGACCCGGAGGACCTGGCCCACGACATGCACGTCAACATCGTCACGCTCAAGCCCGGCGCCTCCATCCCCTTCGCGGAAACCCACGTCATGGAACACGGGCTCTTCGTCCTTGAAGGCAAGGCCGTCTACCGGCTCAATGACGACTGGGTGGAGGTGGAGGCCGGCGACTTCATGTGGCTGCGCGCCTTCTGCCCGCAGGCCTGCTACGCCGGCGGCCCGGGCAACTTCCGGTACCTGCTGTACAAGGACGTCAACCGCCAGATCCGCCTGACCTGAGTTCCGCTGAAGTGCCGTTATACAGACGTGGGGGGGGCGGCCCCCCCCCGGGGCCCGCGCGGGGTTCGGCCGTCTGTGGAACAGCGCCGCCGCCCGCCCCACGCCCGGGGAAAACACCAGG
>NZ_JBHVTV010000025.1:0-757 GCF_042884475.1 Arthrobacter sp. NPDC058130 | reverse complement strand
CGGGGGCCCGGGCAAACTCCGGTTCCCTGTTTAACACGCCCGACACCCCCCATACCCCCCTGCCCTTTGTCCCGCTTATGGCCTTTAAAACCCCGGGCCCCCGCCCCCCACCGGCGGGGCCACGTCTCGTTTAACGGCATTCTGTCTAACAGCGCAGCTGCCAGACAGCGGCCCTGTTAACACAGGAGGGCCATTTCAGCCCGGGATTGGCCGCAACAGGGTTGACTGCCGCCCGTCCCACGCCTAAACTTTTCATAGAGCAAGATATTGTTTCCACAATACGAAAAAGTAAGCGGATAGCTGCAGAATGAAATGGCTTCGACTGCAGGACCGGGAAACAATCGTCGAGAAGCCGACCGCCAGGACCCGCCGGACCCGCTCCGGCGCACAGCCCGAAGGAACCCACAATGACGTATTCCGTGAACTGCTCCATCCTCCTGACGGAGCTCCCCCTGCTGGAGCGCCCCGCCGCCGCGAAGGCCGCCGGTTTTGACGCCGTCGAATTCTGGTGGCCCTTCGAGACCTCCGTCCCCACTGACGCCCAGGTCACCCGGTTTGAGAACGCCATCACCGACGCCGGCGTGCAGCTCACCGGGCTGAACTTCAACGCCGGCGACATGCCCGGCGGTGACCGCGGCCTGGTCTCGTGGCCCGCACGCTCCGCCGAATTCCTGGACAACGTCGACGTCGTCGCCGGGATCGGTGAGCGCCTCGGCTGCAAGGCCTTCAACGCCCTCTACGGCAACCGCATTGACGG
>NZ_JBHVTV010000024.1:0-25842 GCF_042884475.1 Arthrobacter sp. NPDC058130 | reverse complement strand
GCCCTCACGGTGAGGGGCGGACCCGGCCGGTCCGCTGTGCTGTGTTGTGCGGTGTTGCGCTGTGTTGTTGAGGGCAGTGCCGCCCGCCCGGCTAGGTGGCCAGGTGGGTGGGGCCGAACATCTTGAGCAGGGTTTCGACGACGACGACGTTGGGGCCGTCCGCGGCGAAGCCGGCCTTCAGTGCGTCCCCGACGTCCTCGGGGGCGACCCGCACGGCCGGGACGCCGAAGGACTCGGCGAGCTTGACGAAGTCGGGCCGGGACAGCTCGGTGGCGGTGGCCTTGCCGAAGGCGCCGACCATGTATTCGCGCAGGATGCCGTAGCCGCCGTCGTCCACGATCAGCCAGGTGACCGGGATGTTGTGCTGCTTCGCGGTGGCGAGCTCGGAGATGGAGTACATGGAGGAGCCGTCGCCGGACACGGCCAGCACGCGTGCCGAACCGCCGGGTTTTCCGGTGGTTTCCAGGCCCACGGCGCCGCCGATGGCCGCCGGGAAGCCGTAGCCGAGCCCGCCGGCGCCCTGGGCCGAGTGGAACTGGCCCTGCCGGGCGTCCCAGCAGCTCCAGCCCCAGTAGGCCGAGATCGTCATGTCCCAGAAGGTCTGCATGTCCGCGGGGACGGCCTCGCGGATGTCGGCCATGAACTTCAGTTCCTTGGCCAGGTCCTGGGATTCCAGCCGGGCCGTTACCTTCGCCAGGGTCTCCTTGACCAGGGCCTCGGGGGCGGTGCCGTGCCAGTCCGCGCGCTCTGCGTGCGGTTCCGTCAGGGCGGCGTCGAGCGCGGCGAGGGCCTGCCCGGCGTCGGCGCGGATGCCCAGGCCGGGCCGGTTGGATTCCAGCACCCGGGGCTCGGCGTCGATCTGGATGATCCGGCCGCGCGGTTCGAACGTGAAGTAGTTCGACGTCACCTCGCCCAGGGACGAGCCGATCACGATCAGCACGTCTGCGTCCTCGAGCAGATCCGTCATGTACCGGTCCTCGATCCAGGACTGCAGCGAGAGCTCGTGGTTCCACGGGAACGCGCCGTTGCCGCCGGGCGTGCAGATGACCGGGGCGCGGAGTTTCTCGGCGATGGAGAGCAGCGGCTTCTCAGCTCGCCCGCGGCGTGTGCCGCCGCCGGCGATGATCGCCGGCCGTTCCGCCGACGCGAGCCATTTGACCGCCTCGCGGACCAGCTCCACCCGGGGCGGGTTGTCGGCCGCTTCGGCCAGGGCATCCTCCACCGGGGGCACCATGATGGGATCCAGCAGGACATTCTGCGGGATTTCCAGCCATACCGGACCCTGCGGCGAGGAGATCGCCTCGGTCCAGGCATCCTGGATCGCCGAGGGAATCCCCGAGGCATGCTGGATCAGCCGCTGGGACTTGGTGACGTTCGCGGCCGAGGCCTTCTGGTCGTCGAGCTGGTGCAGCATGCCCTTGCGGCGGGCGCCCAGGCCTTCGAGGGGGATCTGGCTCGCCACGACCACCATGGGCACGCCCGTGGCGTAGGCCTCCTGCAGCCCGGCCAGGGACGTCAGCGCGCCCGGGCCGGTGGAGAGGAACAGGACACCGACCTCGCCGGTGGCGCGGGAATACCCGTCCGCGGCGAAGGCAGAGTTGTTCTCCACCCGGGAGGAGACAAAGTGCAGGTTCCCGCGGCCCATCGCATCGAACAGGCCCAGGGCGTGCTGGCCCGGGATGCCGAAGACGGTCTTGGCGCCGAGCGCCTCGAGGGTTTCGACGACGAGGTCCCCGCCGTTGCGGACGTTGGTGCCCTTGGTCGGGGCGGCAGTACCGGGGTCGAAGTCGATCACTTGAGGGCCTCCGCGGGTTCTGTGATCCGGATGGACTCGGCTGGTGTGCTTGCGGACGGGGTGCTTACTGACTTGCTGCTTGCAGCCGCGCCGGCGAAGCCGGCGGGCCGGCGGGATTCCTGGCCAAGGGCCTGGGCCGCGTAGCCGTTCGGGGCACCGAAGCGGTCGCCTTCCACGGCGCGGTCCGCCATCAGGGTCACGAGCTCGTAGGCGACATGGCTGGCCGCCACGCCGGTGATCTCGGCGTGGTCGTACGCCGGGGCGACCTCGACGACGTCGGCCCCGACGAGGTTCATGCCGCGGAAGCCGCGGATGATTTCCAGCAGTTCGCGGCTGGTGAGGCCGCCGGCTTCCGGCGTGCCGGTGCCGGGTGCGTGCGCGGGGTCAAGGACATCGATGTCCACCGAGATGTACAGCGGGCGGTTCCCGATCCGGTCGCGGACCTTGGCCACCGTCTCCAGGACGCCCTGGTAGTAGACATCCGCCGAGGTGACGATGCCGAAGCCGAAGCGGTGGTCGTCGTCGAGGTCCTTCTTGCCGTAGAGCGGGCCGCGGGTGCCGATGTGGCTGATGGCCTCGGTGTCCAGGATGCCTTCCTCGACGGCGCGGCGGAAGGGCGTGCCGTGCGTGTACTCGGCGCCGAAGTAGGTGTCCCAGGTGTCCAGGTGCGCATCGAAGTGCAGCATGGCGATGGGCCCGCCGGCGCGCTCGGCGGCGGCGCGCAGCAGCGGCAGGGCGATGGTGTGGTCGCCGCCAAGGGTCACCAGCTTGCTGCCGGACGCCGTCAGGTCCAGGGCGTTCTGCTGGATGGTTTCGATGGCGTCGTTGATGTTGAACGGGTTGACGGCCATGTCGCCGGCGTCGGCCACCTGGATGTTTTCGAAGGGGCTGATGTCCCAGGCCGGGTTGTACGGCCGCAGCAGCCGGCTGGCCTCACGGACCGCGTTGGCCCCGAAGCGGGCGCCGGGGCGGTAGGAGACGCCGGAGTCGAACGGCACGCCGACCACCGTGACGTCCGCCTTGGCCACCTGGTCCAGGCGCGGCAGGCGGGCGTAGGTGGCGGCCCCGGCGTAGCGCGGGACGCGGGATGAATCGATGGGGCCAAGGTTGCCATTGGCCTCGATGCGCAGCTCTTCCAAAAGAAGCCTCTCCTTCGAGGATTGACCGACGGTTGTGACAGCCATCATACACTCGAAGTTTCGCATTGCGCATCATTTGTTTACCTAGACTCGGATTCGGAGCCTGCTCCTCCGAGCCGCCCGGGCCCGGAGGCCCGCCACCAGCCCCGGTCTCACGCGATGGCCAAGGCGCCCCGCTCCCCCGTCCGGACGCGGACGGCGTCGCGCACGTCAATGATCCAGATCTTTCCGTCGCCGAAGGCGCCGGTGCGCCCGCCTTCAACGATGGCGGCCAGGACGGCGCCCAGGGCGTCCTCGTTGACCAGCACCTCCAGCCGCACCTTGGGCAGCAGGTCCGAGTTGTATTCGGCGCCCCGATACACCTCGGTGTGGCCCCGCTGCCGGCCATAGCCGCTGGCCTGGCTTACCGTCAGCCCGTTGACTCCGGACCGCTCCAGGGCTGCGCTGACGGCGTCAACCCGGTCCGGTCGCACAATGGCCGTCACGAGCTTCATGTCGACACCTTGCCGCGGGCGGCCTCACTTTCGGGCTGGGTCTGGGGCTGGGCTTGGGTTGCCGCAGCCTCGGTCTTTGGATGCGGGTCACCGGGGTGGAAGCTGCCGCCGACCATGAGGAGTTCGTAGGCAGTTTCGGCGTGCTCGGTCACGTCGATGCCGGAGAGCTCGTCGGCCTCGGAAACGCGCATGCCGATGGCCTTGTGGATCGCGAAGCCAATCAGGGTGGTCATGGCGGCGCTCCATGCCGTGACAATCAGCGCGGTGAGAATCTGTGGCCAGAACTGCGCCAGGCCGCCGCCGTAGAAGAGTCCGCCGCCGGTCTTGGCGGATGGAAGCGCGAAGAATCCGAGGGAGAGTGTCCCCCACAGGCCGCCAACGAAGTGCACGGCCACGACATCCAGGGAGTCATCGAGTCCGATCTTGAACTTCAGCCCAACGGCGAGCGCGCAGGCCACCCCGGCGATTGCGCCGATCAGGATTGCCCCGACGGGGTCGATGAAGCCGCAGGCCGGGGTGACGGCCACGAGTCCAGCGACTGCGCCCGAGGCGGCGCCGAGCGAGGTGGCATGCCCGTCCCGCAGACGCTCGACGAACAGCCAGCCCAGCAGGGCGGCGCTCGTGGCGAGCAGTGTGTTGGTCCAGGCCAGCGCGGCGGTGGCGTCGGCGGCGAGTTCGGAGCCTGCGTTGAAGCCGAACCAGCCGAACCAGAGCAGCCCTGCGCCGAGCATGACGAACGGCAGGTTGTGCGGGCGGATGTTGGGGTCCTTCATGAAGCCGAGCCGCTTGCCGAGGACCACCGCCAGCATGAGTCCGGCGATGCCGGCGTTCATGTGGACCACAGTGCCGCCGGCGAAGTCGAGGGCCGAGATCTTGCTGCCGATGATGCCCGTGGGCCCGAAGATCCCGCCGCCCCAGACCCAGTGCGCGATCGGCGCGTAGACGAGCGTGACCCAGAGGGCGGCAAAGAGCAGCCAGGGGCCGAACCTGACGCGCTCGGCGACCGCGCCGCTGATCAGGGCGACGGTGATGATGGCGAACGTGGCCTGGAAGCCGACGAAGATCATGTCCGGCAGGCCTGGCGCCTTCGAGCCGATGCTGCTGGTCAGCCCGCTCAGGCCGAAGTTGGTGAAGGGGTCCCCGACGAAGCCGCCGAGGGCGTCCGGGCCGAAGGCCAGGCCGTAGCCCCACAGGGCCCAGACGACAGCCACGACGCCCATGGCACCGAAGCTCATCATCATGATGTTGAGGACTGACTTCATTCTGACGAGGCCGCCATAGAAGAAGGCGAGCCCGGGGGTCATCAGGAGGACAAGGGCGGACGCTGTAAGCATCCACGCCGTCGATCCGGGGTCAAGGACCTGCGGATCCACTTCCATTCCTACTGCAAGAACAGAGAAATTCATTGCGGGAGCCTTCCTCGAGTGCCGGCGCTCCGAGGGCGCCGATTCGGCGAGACCATGTGTCGTGTGGGACTGCTGCACGTCCCCCGCGGATGACGCTACCCACGGCATGTTTCGGGAAGGCTTTCCGATTCTTGCGGGCACGTTACGGGACGGCTCCGGGCATTAATTTGCCGTTTCCGGCAGATTTCCGGGATGTGACGTACATCTCACCAGGGCCGTCCCGCCACGAACCGCGCAGGTCAGCTGTATTTTAGGCTGAGCAGCAGGCGCTTCAGCTGGCTGTACTGCTCGGTGATCATCCAGGCCTTGGCGGAATCGACGGAGGCGAACGCCGGGCTGCCGAAGAGCACCTTGGCTTCGGCCCCGCCGTTGGCAAAGCTGATGTAGGCGGAGCCGGAGTTGGAGACTGACGGCGCGAAGTCGCGCTCCTTGCGGACGCTCATGTGGAAGTCGGACTGGTCGGCGAAGGAATCAAACGCGAAGCCGAAGGCCAGCTGTTCGCCGTCGACGTCTTTCAGCCCCGGCACCGGAGCGGCGTCCAACACGGTACGGGCCACCGGGCCTGAGGCGCTGCTGCCGTTGGTGCTGCTGACGATCGAGGCCACTTCATTGCCCGTGGAGTCGGCGATGACGGCCTGCACGCCCTGCAGCTTGCTGGCGTTCTCGGCCGAGCCCACCGTCCGGATGGACCAGTTGCTCGGGTACGAAAAGGACAGGTGCCCGTCCGGGAAGGTAAACATCTTCACGCCCGCCACCGCGCTCGCCGTCGGCGTGGCGGAAGCGGAAGGAGAGGCGGCGCTGGAGGTGGGCGTGGCGGCCGGGGCGGAGGACGCTGCCGATGCCGCGGCGGATTCCTGCGACGCCGGGGCCGTGGTCGCGGAACCGGCAGGGCCGCTGCCCGCCTCGCCGGCACGCTGGGCCGGCGCGGCACAGGAGCTGAGGCCAAGTGCAGCCGCGAGCGCGGCGGCCAGCGGCAGGGACAGAAAGACGTTCTTGCGGTTCATGGAATCCCCCAGTTGAACTGACGTGCGGTTTCGGCTCGTCTTCTATATTTCCAGATGGCCCGGATTGGTTACTTCCAGTCTGCCCTCAACGGCTGGCGGCGGGCACCAGCACCCAGAGCACCTCGACGGCGTCGTCCGTGGGATTGACCCAGGTGTGGGGTTCCCGGCCCGGGAAGGTCACGGTGTCCCCGGTGCTGAGCTCGAATTCCTCATTGGTGAGGATCAGCCGGATGCTTCCCTTGACCACATGCAGGACGTCGACATCGCAGTCCACGGCGTAGAGCTCGGACTCGCCGCGCCCGCGCGGTTCGATCACCGCCTGGATGATCTGGACCCGGCGCTCGGAGCGTGCGGTCAGGAGCCGCTCGACGATCCCCTCGCCGCCGAGCGAGATCCGGGGACCTTCGTTCTGTTTTGTGAGGTGGGTTTCGGGGGCGGCGAAGAGGTCGCCGATCGAGATGGACAGGACCTGGCACAGCGTCACCAGGGAGGCGACAGAGGGCGAGGTGAGGTCGCGCTCGACCCGGCTCAGGAACCCCTTGGTGAGCCCGGTGGCGTCGGCGACCTGTTCAATCGTGAGCCGCTGGGACTGCCGGGCGGCACGGATCCGCGAACCGATGGCAACGGGAACGTTGCTCGGTTCAACTGGTAGAGCCTTCATCTACGAACCTTTCACGGCCGGCCGCTTGGCCCCATCATTGGAGCAATCCTAGCCGGAGCGGGCCTTCGTGACGCGGATGCGGCGAAGGCACGCAGGGCATCTTGACTGTTACCGGGGTCACAACGTACGCTTTTTGGCAACATGTGTTGCCTATTAGGCAATACCGGACGTTCCGACGGACATCCTCCTCCAACCCCGTCACGCAGCAGCAGACTTGCCGAACGCATCGTTGAGGCCCGGCAATCCCCGCACACGCTGCCAACCAGCTCCAAGGAGCCCTTAAAATGGACGCAAGTTTCGTCAACATCGCCATTGTGGTGGTGTACCTGATCGCCATGCTGGCGTTCGGCTGGTGGGGCAAGTCCCGCACCAAGAACAACAGCGACTTCCTTGTCGCCGGCCGCCGTCTCGGCCCGTTCCTCTACACCGGCACCATGGCCGCCGTCGTCCTGGGCGGTGCCTCGACGGTCGGCGGCGTGGGCCTTGGCTACAAGTTCGGCATCTCCGGCATGTGGCTCGTGGTCGCGATCGGCGCCGGCGTCCTGCTGCTGAGCCTGCTCTTCGCCCCCACCATCCAGAAGCTGAAGATCTACACGGTTTCGCAGATGCTGACCCTGCGCTACGGCACCAAGTCCACGCAGACCTCAGGCATCGTCATGCTCGCGTACACGCTGATGCTGTGCGCCACCTCCACCAGCGCGTACGCCACCATCTTCGTGGTGCTCTTCGGCTGGGACCGCGCGCTCGCCATCGCCGTCGGTGGCTCGATCGTGCTGATCTACTCGACTATCGGCGGCATGTGGTCCATCACCCTGGCGGACCAGGTTCAGTTCGTCATCAAGACTGTTGGAATCTTCGTCCTGATGCTGCCATTCACGCTCAACGCCGCCGGCGGCCTCGACGGCATCCGCGCCCGTGTTGACGCCAGCTTTTTCCAGATCGACGGCATCGGTGTCCAGACGATCATCACCTATTTCGTCGTCTACACCCTCGGCCTGCTGATCGGCCAGGACATCTGGCAGCGCGTGTTCACCGCCAAGACGCCCCAGGTGGCGCGCTGGGGCGGCTCCACCGCTGGCGTCTACTGCATCCTCTACGGTGCGGCCGGCGCCCTGATCGGCCTCGGCGCCCGCGTCGCACTGCCGGACATCGACGTCGCCAACCTGGGCAAGGACGTTGTCTACGCCGAGGTCGCCACGCAGATCCTGCCGATCGGCATCGGCGGCCTGGTGCTCGCCGCGGCTGTCGCCGCCATGATGTCCACTGCCTCCGGCGCACTGATCGCCGCCGCCACCGTGGCCCGCGCCGATGTGCTGCCGTTCGTCGCCAGCTGGTTCGGCAAGAACATCAACACCGCCGACACGGACAACCCGGAACACGACGTCAAAGCCAACCGCATGTGGGTCCTGGGGCTCGGCATCGTGGCGATCATCATCGCCGTTATCACCAAGGATGTCGTCGCGGCGCTCACCATCGCCTACGACATCCTTGTCGGAGGCCTGCTCGTGGCCATCCTCGGCGGCCTGGTGTGGAAGCGCGGCACCGGTCACGCAGCGGCGGCCTCCATGGCGGTGGGTTCAATCATTACCCTCGGCACCATGATCATCCTGGAGATCAACGCCGCGGTACCGCTGGACGGGATCTACGCCAACGAACCGATCTACTTCGGCCTGGCGGCCTCCGCGATCGTCTACATCGCGGTGTCACTGCTGACCAAGCCCACGGATCCCGCGGTCATGGAGAACTGGAAGCGGCGGGTTGCCGGCGAGGCATCCGAGGACGAATCGATTACTGTTCCGGCGCACTAGTTTTCGCTGGTTTAGGTTCCGCTGGCTTAGGTTCCGCGGGATAAGTCCGACGGCGGTGCCTCCCCTCACAGGGGGAGGCACCGCCGTCGGACGTTAAAGCCTTTAGCGAATCACTCATTCTCCTCAGGCTCAAGGAACTCCTCCCCTTCCAGGGACACCACAGGTTTCTCGTCGCCCAGGAAGTCCTCGGCGTCCAGGGGAACCAGCCGATCGGCCTCTTCGAGGAGCCCCTCTTCCTCCGTTTCCGCGGCGTCGCTCACGGGCGCATCTTCGGCGTAGTCGTATGCGGGATCGGACTCGAGGGACTCCCGGGCCGGCTGGCCGGGATGTGATCCGGTGATATCCATGGTGCAACCTCCGTGCGACTCGGTGGCGGCAAGCCCCGGGGAGCCCGCCCTGGGTTTCATTCGAACACCGCGGACACGGACGGTCAAGGTCCCGCAAGTGCCACGGGAAAACAGCTGCGGGCGGCCCCGGCGAGGCAGTCCCGTTACGGCCTCCCTAAACCTTCCGCTGAGGACGGCCAGCCGAAAAAGCGCGGAAATACGGGGTAGTCTGGAGACGCAATGGGGCCGGACCACGCCCGACCAAACCCAGGAGTTTTTCGTGTCTCAGCACACCGAATCGAACCGCAACGATTCTTCGCAGCCACACCCGACACAAGCCTCTTCGGGCGGCACCACGGACCCGGCAGCCCGGTCCGGCCTGAATTCGGATCCCAGCGCCGCGGACATCAAGCGCTGGCGCCAGTATCTCGCCGATGAGCGCGCCGAAGCGGCCGTCTACCGGGACCTGGCGCAGAACCGCGCAGGCGAGGAGCGTGCCATCTTGCTGGCGCTGGCCGAGGCCGAGGGGCGCCACGAAGCCCACTGGCTGCAGTTGCTCGGCGAGCACGCCGGCAAGGACCGGCATGCCTCCCTCCGCAGCCGGTTCCTGGGCTTCCTGGCCCGGCACTTCGGCTCGGTCTTCGTCCTGGCCCTGGCACAGCGGGCGGAGAGCCGCTCCCCCTACGCCACTGAATCGTTCGCCACGCCGGCCATGGTCGCTGATGAGCAGATCCACGAAGAAGTGGTCCGCGGGCTGGCCACCCGGGGCCGGAACCGCCTGGCGGGAACGTTCCGCGCCGCCGTCTTCGGCGCCAACGACGGGCTGGTCAGCAACCTGTCCCTGGTGATGGGCATGGCGGCCTCGGGCGTGGGCAGCCAGGTGGTGCTCCTCAGCGGCGTCGCCGGGCTGCTGGCCGGTGCGCTCTCCATGGGGGCCGGCGAATTTATTTCCGTGCGCTCGCAGCGGGAGCTCCTCGCCGCAACCCGCCCCACCCAGATCACGCTGGCGGCAGCCCCGCTGCTGGATATCGAACACAACGAACTCCTGCTCGTGTACCTGGCCCGCGGCATGTCCCGGGAGGCGGCCGAGCACCGCGTCGCGGAGCGGATGGGCCTGCTGGACTGCGACTGCGACCCGAGCCTGTCGCTGCGGCCGGAACTGCCCGAAACCGGGGACGAGCACGAGGCCGTCGGCACCGCGTGGGGCGCGGCGGCGTCGAGCTTCTGCTTCTTCGCCTCCGGCGCGATCGTGCCCATCATTCCGTTCCTGCTGGGCATGACAGGACTGGCCGCCCTGGTGGTGTCGGCGGTCCTCGTCGGATTGGCGCTGCTGCTCACCGGCGGCGTCGTGGGCCTGCTCTCCGGCACTTCGCCGGCCACCCGCGGCCTGCGCCAGCTGGCGATCGGCGTGGGCGCCGCCGGCGTGACCTACCTGCTGGGCTTGGTCTTTGGCGCCGTGGTTGGCTAGTGGACGGCCCTGAATTCAGGGACCGCGGGCCGCGGCACAGCCGGCCCGCCACCGCACTGCGGGTTGTCAGGAACCTTGCCGCCGCTGCCGTGATCGCCAGCGGGGCCTTCCTCACGGCCGGACTTGTCTACGGCGATCCCCGATTCACCGGCCTGTTCGAGGTCAGCCGCGGACCCGGGCACATTGCCGGCCGTGACTTGCAGGCACAGCCGCGGTCCGGGCAGGAGTCGGGCCAGCCTGCCGTGCCGGCCACCGGGGACCGGGCGGACACTCCCCCGCCCGGCCTCGAGGAGCAGGACCAGCCCCTCGGCACGCCCCGGAAACCGGAGGGCGCCAGCACCTCGTACAAGTTCCTCGCAACGAACGACGACGGCACCCCGGTGGGTTATTCGCCGTGCCGGCCGCTGCACTACGTGATCAACGCCGCCCTGGCGCCGCATGGTGCCGAACGGCTGGTGGAAGATTCCATCCGGACGATCTCGGAGGCCACCGGAATCACGTTCATCAGCGACGGCCCCACAACGGAGACTCCCTCGCCAACCCGGGCGCCCTACCAGAAGGACACCTACGGGGACCGGTGGGCGCCGCTGCTGATCGCCTGGACCACACCGGAACAGGCCCCGCAGCTCAAAGGCCCGGTGATCGGCACCGGCGGCAGCACCCACTTCAGTTTTGGCGACGGTCCCAAGAGCTTTGTCACCGGCAGCCTGGAACTGGATGCCCCGCAAATCGCCGAGGACCTGGACCGGGGCGATGGTGCGGCCTATGCCACCGCCGTGATCCTGCACGAACTCGGCCACGTGATGGGCCTGGAGCATGTGGATGACCCGGCCCAGCTGATGTACCCGGAGATCGGCGCCCCGGACGGGCTTGCCGACGGCGACCTGAACGGACTCTACGAGCTCGGCCACGCCCAGTGCCGCAAGGATCTCTGACCGGCCGACATGCCAGGAACCCCCGCCCCTCCCCAGTTGCGCTATCACTTTTGGCGGCCATTCGGGGGTTTTAAGGCCTAAAACTGATAGCGCAACGGGGTGGGATGCGGGGGCGGGCCAGGACTGGGGGCTCGGGGGGCTCGGGGTCAGGAGACCTGGAGGCCGCCGTTGATGTCGTACGTGGCCGCGGTGATGTAGCCGGCGTCCGGGCCGAGCAGGAACGAGATCAGGGCCGCCACTTCCTCGCGGCTGCCGACGCGTCCCATCATGATCCCTTCGGACATCTGGGCCTTGCGGTCCTCGCTCAGCGTGCCGCCCATGATGTCGGTATCGATCGGGCCGGGGGCGATGGCGTTGACGGTGACGCCGAATTCGCCCACTTCGCGCGCCAGTGCCCGGGTGAATCCGATGATGCCGGCCTTGGAGGCGCTGTAGGCGACTTTGGAGTAGGTGCCGCCGCCGCGCTGCGCGGAAATCGAGGAGATGCTCACAATCCGGCCGAGCTTGCGCTCGATCATGCCTTTGAGCACGCGCTGGGAGACGATGAAGGATCCGCGCATGTTGATGGCGAACACCTTGTCCCATTCTTCGACGGTGGTGTCCATGAACGGTGTCGGGGAACTGATGCCGGCCAGGTTGGCCAGGGCAACGATCGGGGGCAGCGAGCCCTCGATCTCGGTGATGGCCCGGTCTACCGACGCGGAGTCGGAGACGTCCGCGCCGACACCGATGGCCTTGACGGCACGGTTGGAACCGATCTCGGCGGCAGCGGCGGCGGCGTCCTCGGCGTTGATGTCCAGGATGGCGATGGACCAGCCCTCGCTGGCAAGGCGGTCGGCGGCGGCGCGGCCGATGCCGCGGGCCGACGCTGCGCCGGTCAGGACGACGGTGCGCTCAGTGGGGAAGGGGGTAACTGATGTCATGACGGGAGTTCCTTCAGGGAGTTCGGATCAGGGTACTTTGGCCGGGTCGACGGCGGCAGCCGCCGCGACTGCGGGGTCAAGGGCAGCGTCGCCTTCCGGGCGCTTGCGGGCGTAGAGGTAGGTGGCCAGGGCGGTGAGGCACAGGCAGAGGGAGAGGAACAGCAGGCCGCTCTGGTTGCTGCCGGTGGCGTCCTTGAGGAGGCCGACGGCGTACGGGGAGATGAAGCCGCCGAGGTTTCCGAGGGAGTTCACCAGGGCCAGTCCGGACGCGGCGGCCGCACCGGTCAGGGCGGCAGAGGGCATCGAGAGGAACGGGGCGATGGCACCGTAGATCCCCATGGCCGAGAGCGTCAGGCCGACCATCGCGAGGAACGGGTTGACCGGCAGCAGGTAGCCGGCAGCCAGGAGTCCAACGCCCGCGAGCACCATGCTGACCGCTGTGTGCCAGGCGCGCTTGCCGGTCCGGTCCGCGCGCTTGCTCCAGAAGTAGACGAATACTGCGGCCACGGCGTAGGGGATGAAGACGATGAAGCCGACCTCGGCCGTGGAGAACTTGCCGAGGGCTGCGACGATGGTGGGCATCCACAGGCCCAGGCCGTAGATTCCGCACACCAGGCCGAAGTACAGGGCGGAGTAGACCAGGGTGCGCTTGTCCTTGAGCCCGGCCATGAAGTTGTGCTTCCCGGACTGGGACTTTGCCGCCAGTTCGGCGTCCATGGTGGCGGCGAGCCAGTTGCGCTCGTCGACGTCGAGCCATTTGGCGTCCCGCGGGCGGTCCGTCATGAGGATGGGTGTCAGGAGTCCGAGGGCGATCGCCGGGATGCCTTCGATGATGTAGAGCCACTGCCAGCCCTGCAGGCCCATGATGCCGTCCATCTGCAGGAGGAGCCCGGAGACCGGGGCACCGAGTGCGTTGGATACCGGCTGGGCGAGGATGAAGATGCCCAGCACGGTGACTCGCTGCGCGGCGGGGAACCACAGCGTCAGGTAGAACAGGATCGCCGGGAAGAACCCGGCCTCGGCGGCACCGAGCAGGAACCGGATGATGTAGTAGGTGGTCTCACCGTTCACCAGGCACATGGCGGTGGCGAAGATGCCCCACGTGATCAGGATGCGGGCCAGCCACTTGCGGGCTCCGAACCGGTACATGCCCGCGTTGCTGGGAACCTCGAGGAGGGCGTAACCGAGGAAGAAGATGCCGGCGCCAAGGCCGTAGGCAGCGGCGGTCAGGCCGATGTCCTCGCTCATGGTGAGTTTGGCGAAGCCGACGTTGTTGCGGTCCAGGTAGGCAACGAAGTAGAGCAGGACAATCAGGGGCATGACGCGACGGCGGACCTTGCGGAGCGTGCGGTCGCCCAGTTCGCCGAGTCCGGAGGACTTGGGGGCTAATGAAGTCATCATCGACCTTCTTACGTGAGTTCCTGCCCTGCGGCTGTGCCGGGTGAGGAAGTCGGTGGATTGGGGTGGAGATCCTGCCCGCGTGGAAGCGTGGGGTGCAGGATGTTTATTTGAGTCAGATGTCAGACATCTGATTCAAGGACTAGGCACGAGCTTAGAATGTGATTCGGATTACGTCAAGGGCCTTGGGATGGACGTCAGGACTTGACGCCGCGCACGTAGCGCTCGTAGTCCGCATTGGTCTGGTCCATGTGCTCATCCATGGCCTGCCGCGAGCGCTCGGCGTCGCCGCTCAGGATGCTGTCCAGGACCCGCTGGTGGTAATCGATGGCGTGCTGCTGGATCACGCTGACGGCCGACGTTTCGCGCCGGGTCATGTACAGCAACTGGCCCAGCTGGCCGAACAGGGCACGGACGAAGGGATTGCCGGAGGCCCTCAGGACGGCATCGTGGAAGCCAATGTCCGCTTCGACGAAGCGGTCCAGGTCGCCGGCCTCGTGGAAGCGCTTCATGTCCGCGATGCACGCGCGCATCTGCTCGGCGTGCTCCGGGGTGTAGCGCTTGGCGGCGAGCGCCGCGGCCCCGGTCTCCACCATGCGGCGCATCTCGATCAGTCCCACCGAGACCTGTTCGGCCGCGTTGCCATGCGAAGCCGCCTTGAAGATCGCGTCCAGGCCGGTCCAGTTGTCCGTGGGATTGACGAACGTCCCCCGGCCGGCCTTCACGTAGAGGATGTTTTGAGCGCGGAGGGCCTTGAGGGCTTCGCGCACGGTCAGCCTGCTGACGCCGTAAGCTTTGGCGATGTCGGCTTCCGGCGGAATCGTGCTGTGCGGCTGGAGCTTGCCGTCAAGGATTTCGGTCAGCAGGCCGTCGACGAGCTCGTCGACCAGAGTCCTGCGGCCCATCCCGATTCCCACCTTCAGTCGCGTTTCGTGCTCCCATCCACATTACCCAAGTCCGCAGACCCGGCCATGTATGCGTCGAGCTTGGCCAGCGTCTGTTCCAGGTTGCCCGGATGGCGGCGCAGGTAGCCCGCCAGCCGAAGAAGGCTCTTGCCGCGGACCTGCCGCGCGTCCCATTGCTCGGTGACCAGCGTGCCGGCGGTTCCGTCCGCACCGCTGGACGGTTCGAGCAGGTAGCGCCACACGTGGCCGTAGAAGTGCCGCCACGCGATCCGGCGGCCTTCCTCGAACTCGCAGACGCTGTTGAGGATTTTGTAGTTCACCCGCATGTTCATGTGCATGCCGAACCTGGCGCCGAGGTACAGCCGCCGGGGCCCGCGCGACTGGGCGCCCTTCACGGTGTCCGAGCCGTCGATCACGCTGTGAAGGGCGGGCGTGGCGAGCACGTCGAAGATGGCTTCCGGGGCGGCCGGGATGTACCGGCTGCGGGACACGAGGTAACGGGCGCTCATCTGGCAATCCTAGTCCGGGATCATGCTGCAGAATGAGGCATGCAGACTTCCCGCAACCTCCCCGGCGGCCGGCCGCGGATCGGCGTTCCCGTCCGCCTCAGCAGCTCCTTAGACCCTGACCCGCGTGTGGCGGAAGCCAACGGATTGTTCGAGTACATCGTGGAGCTGCTGCGTGAGGGCGGCGGCGAACCGGTGCTGCTCACCGCCGTGGAGCCGGCCGACGGCGGCCTTGCGGCGGCGCTGACGACCCTTGACGGCGTCGTGCTTCCCGGTGGCGGCGACCTCGACCCCGGCCTTTACGGCGAGGAGCAGACCGAGGTCTGCTACGACGTCAACCAGGCCCAGGACGCGCTGGACGTCACGGTGGCGCGGCAGGCGATCGACGCCGGGCTGCCCGTGCTCGGCATCTGCCGCGGGCACCAACTGCTCAACGTGCTCTATGGCGGAACCCTGGTCCAGGACATGGCGCCGGGAACCGTGGTGCACCACGAGGCCGCGCCGGTGCACGGGTCCGGCCCGTGGGCCTGGCATGAGGTGGGCGTCCGGGCCGGCTCCAAGGTGGCCGCCTTGTACGGCAGCGAATCTGGTGCCGTGAGCGTGAAGATCGCGTCCGGCCACCATCAGGCCGTGGCCCGGGTGGCCGAAGGGTTGACGGTGACGGCCGTGGCCGATGACGGGACGGTCGAGGCGCTGGAGGATCCGGAGCGCTGGGTGGCTTCGGTCCAGTGGCACCCCGAGGCGCTGGAAATCCCGGCCGGGGAGCGGCTCGCCCCGTTCCGGGCCTTCGTCGAAGTGTGCCGTGCCCGCCGCTGAGGCCAGATGAAACGGAGACCAGATGACCGGAGACCCCGGGGCTATGAGCCCCGGGGTCTGCGTTTCACTGCATTCTGCCAGACCAGCCGGCGGCGCTCACCGCTCACCCGGCGGCGCTCACCTGGCGACGCTGAGGGCCACGCGGACCGGCACGCCGGTGGCGAGCGATTCCTGGGCGGCGTCGGCCACCCTGGAGGCCGCCACGGCGTCTTCCGGGGTGCAGGGGTTCTCCCGGCGGCCAAGGATCAGCTCCACAAAGGCGGCCATCTCGGAGCGGTAGGCCGCCTCGAACCGCTCGGCGAATGTCAGGTGCGGCTTCCCCACGGGGAACGTGATTCCGGCTTCGGCGGAGGCCAGCGCCGTCTTGTCGTCCAGGCCCACCATCAGCGAACTGCGGGAGCCCTGGATTTCCAGCCGGACATCATGGCCGGCCCCGTTGTAGCGGGTGGCGGAAACCGTTCCCACTGTGCCGTCGTCGAACGTCACCAGCGCGAGGGCCGTGTCCACATCGCCGGCTTCGCCGATGGCCGGGTCCCCGTTGTTGGAGCCCTTGGCGTACACCTCGACGATTTCCCGGCCCGTGAGCCAGCGCAGGATGTCGAAATCGTGGACCGAGCAGTCCCGGAACAGCCCGCCGGAACTGGCCAGGAACTCCACCGGCGGCGGCGTCATGTCGCAGGTGACGGCCCGCAGGGAGTGGATCCAACCCAGTTCGCCGGCCTGGTAGGCACGGCGTGCCTCAAGGTAGCCGGCGTCGAACCGGCGCTGATGCCCGATCTGCACCACGGCCTGGCGCTCCCGGATGTAATCGAGCACCGGCAGGGCATCGGCGACGTTCAGGGCCACGGGCTTCTCGCAGAACACCGGGATCCCGGCGTCCACCCCGGCCTTGATGAGCTCAGGGTGGGTTCCGGTTCCGGTGGCGATGACCAGGCCGTCCAGCCCGGAGCCCAGCAGGGCCTGGACCGACGGCAGGAATTCGGCACCGAGGCCGGAGGCCACGGTCCGGGCGTGCTCTTCGGCGACGTCCGTGAGCCGGAGCCGGACGTTGATCCCGTCCGGATTCAGGACCTCGTTGAGGGCGGCGATGTTGTTGGCGTGCATGACGCCGATCCGTCCGACCCCGACGAGTCCGAGTACGACGTCCCTCATGCGGCTGCCTTCGCGGTCACGGTGAACGCCGAACGGAAGGCCTCCAAGGCCGCATAGCTGTCCCCGCTGGCCCATGCTTCCATACCCACGGTCCCTTCGTAGCCCGCGTCCGCGAGCGCCCTGGCGACGGCCGCGTAGTTGATTTCCCCGGTTCCGGGTTCACAACGGCCTGGAACGTCCGCCAGCTGGATTTCGCCGATGTATGGCAGGGCTTTCCGGACGAGTTCGATCAGGTTCCCCTCCCCCAGTTGGGCGTGGTAGAGATCCAGCATGAGCCTGGCGTTCGGGTGCCCGGCGGCCTGCACCAGCGCCAGGGTGTCCTTGGCGCGGGCCAGCGGGATGCCGGGGTGGTCCAGGATGGTGTTCAGATTCTCAAGGCAGAACGTCACCCCGTGCTTCGCACCGAGGTTCCCGAGCCGTTCCAGGGTCCGGGCGCCCGTGGCCCACATGTGGCCGCTGGACCGGTAGACCGGCCGGGCTGCCTGGCCGTCGACAAGTTCGGCCGGGTGGACCACCAACCGGCTGACGCCAAGCTCCAGGGCCGTAGGGATCAGGGTCTCGGCCGTCCGCACAACATCGTCCGCCGTGTCCGGGTCCACGAGGCTGCCGGACGTATATCCGGTCATGGACGAAAACACCGCCCCGGTGGCCTTGAGCGCGCCGATGTCCTTGGAGCGCGAGTCCCAGAGTTCGACGTCGAAGCCCGCCTCGTGGATCCGGCGCACCCGCTCCGTGAACGGCAGGTCGGTGAAGACCATCTCGGCGCACACGGCAAGCCGCATCAGAGGACCGCCTTCTCGTTGACGGCCACTGTGTTGACCGTTGCCGGGGTCCCCTGCTTGACCGATTCGATGCAGGCCAGGGCGATGGCCAGCGCGCGCCGGGCGTCATTGGCCACCGGGGTGAGGGTGAACGGCTTCGCCGACGGCTCCGTACTGTCACGCCGGCCGTCGCGCCGTGCCCGGACCTCGTCGGCGAAGTCTACAAGCTCATCCGTGTAGGCCTGGCGGAAGAGTTCGACGTTCAGCCGCGGAGTGTCGGCGGACATCCCCTCGGCGGTGAATCGGCGGGCGGCGGTTTCGGTGGACCGTCCGGCCTGGACCATGCCGCGGGAACCGAAGACCTCCCCGCGGATGTCGTAGCCGTACAGTGCGCTGAAGTTTGCCTCGGCGACGGCGATCGCGCCGTTGCTGTAGCGGATGGTCACGACGGCGGTGTCCAGGAGGCCCTGGTCCCGCAGTTCCGGCTCCACGAGCGCGTCGGCAACGGCGTAGACCTCCACGGGTTCGGCGCCTTCGTTGAACCAGTTGAGGGTGTCGAAGTCGTGAATGAGGGTCTCGATGAAGATGGTCCACGCCGGGATCCTTGCGGCGTGGCCGATGCTTCCGGTGCCCGGGTCCCGGGTCAGCGAACGCATCAGTTGGGGCTTCCCCGCGATCCCGGCGGCGAGGTCCTTCTTGGCCGCCTGGAAGTCCGCGGCGTAGCGGCGGTTGAAGCCGATCTGGAAGTGCACCCCGGCGGCGTCGACGGCGGCAAGGGCGACGTCGAGTTCCTGGAGTCCCTGGCCGGCGGGCTTTTCGCAGAAGACGTGCTTTCCGGCGGCCGCGGCTTCGCCGATCAATGCGGAGTGGAAGCGCGCGGGGCTGGCGATGACCACCGCGTCGATCTCCGGGTCGGAAAGGAGGTCGGCGGCGTCGGCGGTCACCTTCGCGGTGCCCAGGGCGCCGGCCAGCGCCTCGGCGGATTCCAGGTTCGGATCCGCGATGGCGGCCAGGACGGCGCCGGGGACCCGGCGGGCGATGCTCTCGGCGTGGAAGGCGCCCATCCAGCCGGAGCCGATCAGACCGATCCGCACGGGCACGGACATATCGGAGGGGTTGCCGTTCAGGTAAGCCAAAGGCTTTGTCCTTTCGAGAATTGGGACGGCGCTTACGCGTACGTGTTGCCGGTCGTCTGGGCCACGTCGGCGACTTCGCCCTGGACTTCCTTGACGATGTCGCCGTGGCCGCCGAGTTGTTCGAGTTCGTGGGCGAGTTCGGCGAGTTCGGCGCCGCCGGCCATCTGGGCTGTGAGCTCGTCGAGGGTGATGTCTTTCTTGTCGTAGTAGCCGATCGACTTGCCGCGTTTGAGCAGCAGGAACCGGTCACCGACGGGGAAGGCGTGGTGCGGGTTGTGGGTGATGAAGATGACGCCGAGGCCACGGTCGCGGGCCTGCAGGATGTAGCGCAGGACCACACCGGACTGCTTCACGCCCAGGGCCGCGGTGGGCTCGTCCAGGATCAGGACCTTCGCGCCGAAATACACGGCCCGAGCGATCGCGACGCACTGGCGTTCACCGCCGGAGAGCTGGCCGATGGGCTGCTCCACATCGCGCAGGTCGATGCCCATCGCGGCGAGTTCCTTCAGCGTGATCTCCTTCATCTTCTCGACGTCCAGGCTCTTGAACGGGCCGAACCCGGAGGTCAGTTCGGAGCCAAGGAAGAAGTTCCGCCAGATCGGCATCAAGGGCACCACCGCGAGGTCCTGGTAGACCGTGGCGATGCCGACGTCCAGGGCGTCCCGGGGGGAGGTGAATGTGCGGTCCTCGCCCATCACCTTCAGGGTCCCGGCGTCGTGCTGGTGCAGCCCGGCGATGATCTTGATCAGGGTGGACTTGCCCGCGCCGTTATCGCCCAGGACGCAGGTGACGCGTCCGTTGTCCACGGCCATGGTGACATCGGAGAGGGCGATGATGTTGCCGTAGTGCTTGGCGACCCCGTCGAGGGAGAGCAGGTGCACCGGGGTGTGGGTGAGCGGGTCTTTTTCGTTCTGCAGCAGGGTCTGCTGGTCGATCTCTTTGGCATTCATTTCCGGGCCCCTTTTACTTCAGTTCCGCGCGGCGCTTGACGATGAGGTTGACGATGGTGGCCAGCAGCAGCATCAGGCCCAGGAAGAACTTGAACCAGTCCGGGTTCCACTGGGCGTAGACGATGCCCTTGTTGGCCATGCCGAAGATGAACGCGCCGATCGCGCCGCCGATCGCCGATCCGTACCCGCCGGTCAGGAGGCAGCCGCCGATCACCGCGGCGATGATGTAGAGGAACTCGTTGCCCACGCCCTCACCGGACTGCACGGCGTCGAAGGCGAAGAGGTTGTGCATGCCCAGGATCCAGGCGCAGAACCCCACGGCCATGAACAACCCGATCTTGGTGGCCTTGACCGGCACACCCACCGCGCGGGCCGCGTTCGCGTCCCCGCCGACGGCGAAGATCCAGTTCCCCACCCGGGTCCGCATCAGCACCCAGGTGGCCACCGCGACGAGCGCGAACCAGATGAACACGGTGATCTTGACCTCGACGCCGCCGATGCTGATCGAGGAGGCGAAGACCGCATGGGCGGAGGCGAAGCCGTCCATGTTCGAGATCGAGGGTGAGGACACCGAGCCGCCGATCAGCCGGGTCAGGCCCAGGTTCAGGCCGGTCAGCATCAGGAACGTCGCCAGGGTCACGATGAAGGAGGGCAGCTTGGTCTTGATCAGGATCCAGCCGTTGATGAACCCGATCGAGAGGGACACCACCAGGGCCAGGCCCACGCCGACCCAGACGTTGGTGCTGAAGTTCCAGCTGAACAGCGACGCGGTCAGCGCCGAGGTGATCACCGCGACGCCGGTGGAGAGGTCGAACTCCCCGCCGATCATCAGCAGGGACACCCCGACGGCCATGATCCCGATCGTGGAGGAACCGTACAGGATGGTCGCGAAGGCGTTGGGCTGGGTAAACGTCGGGGACACCAACGCGAAGAAGATGAAAAGGACGATCGCGCCCACCAGGGCACCGACCTCGGGACGTCCCAGCAGTTTCTGGAACGGACTGCGCTTGGCGACGCGCTCATCGGGCGCCGCTGACTCTGTCTTAGTCTGGGTGATGGTCATGATGATTCTCCTTGCTGCCGGGCCGGCGCAGGGCCGGCCCGGCCAGCGGACTGTTAGCGGATACCCTGCTGGGCGAACTTCAGGACATCAGCCGCATTGCTCTTGTCTACGATGCTCGGGCCGGTGAGGACCGACTGTCCGCCGCCCAGCTTGAATCCGCCGCGCTTGTTCTGCCACAGCGCATCGACTGCGCCGTAACCCTGCAGCCACGGCTGCTGGTCCACGGTGAAAAGGACAGCTCCGTCAACGATCTTCTGGGCGAGATCCGCGTTCAGGTCGAAGCTTGCTACCTTGGCGGAGCTGCCGGCATCCGTGACCGACTTGAGGAGCGTGAGGGTGATGGGGGCGCCGAGGCCGATGATGACGTCGGCGTCCTTGGAGGCCTGGAGCTTGGCGGTCGCCGTGGACTGAACGGCGGTCATGTCCTTGCCGTCGACGTAGAGGATTTCCGTTCCGGGCACCTTAGCCTTGACGCCTGCGCAGCGCGCTTCAAGGCCGACGTGACCCTGCTGCTGAATCACGCAGACCGGGTGTTTGTAGCCCTCCGCCGCGAGCTTGGTGCCGACGGCCTCGCCGGCGAGCTGCTCGTTGGAACCGAAGTGAGTGAAGGCGCCGAGGGCCTGGGAGACCCCTTCACCGGCGTTGAGGCTTACGACGGGGATGCCGGCGTCGGTGGCCTTCTTCAGGACGTCCTTCAGGGCGTCCGGCGTGGCGAGGGTGACAGCGATGCCGTCAACCTTCTGGTCGATGGCCTGCTGGACGAGCTGGGCCTGGCGCCCGGCTTCGGGGTCGGAGGTGTAGAGGAGCTCAACGTTGTCCTTCGCCGATGCCTCCTCGGCGCCCTTGCGGACGATGTCCCAGAAGGTATCGCCGCCCGAGGCGTGGGTGATAAGGGCGACCTTGAGCCGGGGCGTCGAGACGGCCTGGCCGCCACCGCCGGCTGCGTTGCCGGTGTCTGCGGGCTTGCCGCCTGTACTGGAACACGCGCTCAGGGCCAGCATGGGTACAACGGCCGCCACGAGGGTCGCCTTCCGCCACGAGAACTTGGTCACGATCAATCTCCTTTGATTCTGGGCCACGCCGGCCGCTTCATCGCGTCGGTCCGTGAGCCATCTACCACCGATCATGGTGACTCCAATCACAGTTGTCAATAGTTTGTCCTGACATTAGGATGTTTTGACGTAACGCAATGCGACTGAGGCGACATTTTCGCCAAACCGACCATTCCAGAAGTACCCGCCAGCCCCATACTCCCCCGGCGTCCAACACGAACCCTTGGCCGCTCTTGGCAGCCCTGCTACTATCAGAAAAAGGCAGTATGTCCTATCAAGCGAACATGCGCCTGACATACGCGGACAGGCCTGCACTACGGCCGCCGCGGAGCACAAGGGAGCGCGCCCAGTGGCGAATCAACTAAATCTGCGGATCGACCGTTCTTCCCCCGTGCCTCTGTACCACCAAGTGGTGCAGGGCATCGAGGCCGCGATCCACACGGGCCTGCTGGAGCCCGGCAGCCGGCTGGAAAATGAGATCGATCTGGCCGCCCAGCTCAATCTTTCCCGCCCCACGATGCGCAAAGCCATGGACGAGCTGGTCCGTTCGGGGCTCCTGGTGCGCAAACGCGGCGTGGGCACGCAGGTGGTGTCCAGCCAGGTCCGCCGTCCGCTGGAGCTCTCCAGCCTCTACGACGACCTCAGCAACAACGGCAGCAAACCCACCACCGATGTGCTGAGCTTCTCGCATGAGGAGGCGGACGCCTCGATCCGGACGGCACTCCAGCTTCCTGCCGGCGCCAAGGTGTACCACTTCACCAGGCTCCGGAAAGTCGGCGGCAAGCCGCTGGCCCTGATGGAGAACTGGGTGCGCGATGACATCACGTCCATCGACGAGGCCGGCCTGGCCTCACAGGGCCTCTACGCCATCCTTCGCAACGGCGGCGTGAACTTCCGCCTGGCCTCGCAGCGGATCGGCGCAATGATCGCCAACGATTACCAGGCCCCGCTGCTTGAGACCACGGCCGGCTCCGCCCTGGTCACCATGGAGCGCACCGCCGTCGACGACACCGGGCGCATGGTGGAAACCGGCCACCACGTCTACCGGGCGGATTCCTACAGCTTTGAAATGACACTGGTTCAAAGATGAGGGTCCACAGCTAAGACTTCACAGGCAAGGGTTCAGGGACGGGCGCTCAACCACCGGCGCAACCATCTCCGACCAGACATACGCGCCTTCCTCCGGCGCGACAACGAAAGGGCAGCTTCCATGGCCAACTGGGTCTATCCGCTCGGCACCGCCTCCGACGGCAAGTGGGACATTTCCATCGGTGCGTCCGATTCCGCACTGGCGGTGGACGGCTGGGCACACACCGGGCTGAAGGTCGCCACGCTGGCGGCCGGCGGTGCCGTCGGACTGGACGCCGCGGCGGAGGAACGCATCGTGATCCCGCTCAACGGCTCCTTCGTGGCGACGGTGGACGGCCAGGACTATCCGCTGGCCGGCCGGGACAGCGTCTTCAGCGGTCCCAGCGATGTGCTCTACACGGGAACCGGCAAAGCGGTCACCATCACTTCGGCCGACGGCGGCCGGGTGGCGGTAGCCACCGCCCCGGCCAAGGCCTCCTACCCGGCCCGCCTCATCACGGCCGCGGAGACGCCGGTGGAACTGCGCGGAGCGGGCAACTGCTCGCGTCAGGTCCACAATTTCGGCACCCCCGCGGCATTGGAGGCGGACCGCTTCATTGTCTGCGAGGTCCTCACCCCGGCCGGCAACTGGTCCTCCTATCCCCCGCACAAGCACGATGAGGAAAAGGACGGCGAGACCAGCCTCGAGGAGATCTACTACTTCGAAACCCGCGTGACGCCCGGGGCACCGCAGCGTCCGGGCGCCGAGGACGCCATCGGCTACCAGCGCGTCTATGCCTCCGATGAGCGGCCCATCGACGTTTCGGCCGAGGTCCGGACCGGCGACGTCGTCCTGGTGCCCTACGGCTGGCACGGGCCCGCCATGGCTGCCCCGGGCTACGACATGTACTACCTCAACGTCATGGCGGGGCCCGGCCCGGTCCGCGAGTGGCTCATCAGCGACGACCCGCACCACGGCTGGATCCGCCAGACCTGGGAGGACCAGGACCTGGACCCGCGGCTGCCGTTCGGCCGCTAGGCCCGCTGCAGTTCCGTCTCGGTCTCCGCCTCGGCTTCGGTCCCGATACCGGAGCTGACGACGTCGGCCGGCCGGCCGGCGTCGTGCTTCTTCGCAGCGGCTGCCGCGAACGCCATGACCGCCAGGCCAAGCAGGGTGATCCCGGCGCCGGCCCAGATCGGCGACGTGTAACCGAGGCCGGCGGTGATGGTGATGCCGCCCAGCCAGGCCCCCAGGGCGTTGCCGACGTTGAAGGCGCCGATGTTGGCACCGGAGGCCAGGGTGGGGGCGCTGCTGGCGTACTTCATCACGCGCATCTGCAGCCCGGGAACCGTGGCGAAGCCGAAGCCGCCCAACAGGACCATGGTGGCGATGGTCACCGGCTGGTTACCGGCGGTCAGGGCGAAGGCCACGAGCACCACCACCAGGACGGCGAGCACCACGAGCAGGGTGCGGTCCACATTCCTGTCGGCCGCCTTGCCGCCGAGGGTGTTGCCGATGAAGAGCCCGACGCCGAAGAGGATCAGCAGCCACGGGACGGTGGTGGCGGAGAAGCCGGTGACCTCGGTCAGGGTGAACGCAATGTAGGTGAAGGCGCCGAACATGCCGCCGTAGCCGAGGATGGTGACCAGGATGGAGAGCCAGACCTGTCCGGAGCGGAAGGCACGGAGCTCGCCGCGCAGGCCACCAGGGGCAGGTGTGGAATCCGCGCCGCTCTCCCCGGAGCCGGTCTTGGGCACAAGGGCGAGAATGCCGGCGAGGGCGAGGACGCCAATCACCGTGATCGCCCAGAACGTGGCGCGCCAGCCCGCGGCCTGGCCCAGCATGGTGCCGAACGGGACACCCAGCACATTCGCGGCCGTGAGGCCGGTGAACATGATCGCGATCGCGCCGGCCTTCTTGTTGGGCGCCACCATGCTGGCCGCCACCACGGCGCCAATGCCGAAGAACGCACCGTGCGCGAGCGCGGCAATAATGCGGCCGGCCATCATCAGTCCGTAGTCGGGGGCGATGGCGGAGACCAGGTTGCCGGCGATGAACAGCACCATCAGCACGGCCAGCACCGGCTTGCGCTCGAATCGCGTCACGGCCGCGGTGAGGCCCAGCGCTCCGACCACGACGGCGAGCGCGTAGCCGGAGATGAGCCAGCCCGCGGTGGCCTCGGTGACGTGGAAGTCTGCGGCCACTTGGGGCAGCAGGCCCATAATGACGAACTCGGTGAGTCCGATGCCGAACCCGCCGAGGGCGAGGGCTATCAGGCCAACAGGCATGGAGGTGCTCCTTACAAAGCTGTACGGAAGGGGGTATGGCGCGTAAGCTAGTAGTTGCAGACGCGTGATTTATTGGTGCATTAGAAATTGTTGCACAAGCAGATACAGCGCGCAAGCAACTATTATTTGATGTGTCCGGCAGCACCAAGTCGGGCACGCGAGCTGAAGGGAATCAGCAGATGGGCATCAAGGACGACGCCGTCGAGGTCCGGGCGCAAGGCTGGCGGACCCTGGCGGCCCTGCACGGCCTGATCGAGGCCGAGCTGGAGCGTTCCCTGCAGGCCGAGGCGCAGCTCTCGGTGGTGGAATACACCGTGCTGGACGCGCTGAGCCGGCAGGACGGCTGGCATATGCGGATGCAGCAGTTGGCCCGTGCCACGGCGCTGAGCGCGAGCGCCACGACGCGCCTGGTCAACCGGCTCGAAGACCGCGGGCTGCTGACCCGGATCCTGTGCGCGGATGACCGCCGCGGGATCTACACCGAACTCACGCCCAGCGGCATCACGCTGCTCGAGCAGAGCAGGCCGGTCCACGACGCCACGCTGGAGCGGGCACTGGCCGAGGCCCAGGAAGTCCCGGAACTGGCACCGCTGGTGGACGCCCTCCCCCGGCTGCACGCCGGCGTCTAGGGCGACAACTGCCCAGCGCGACGCCGCGATCTAACGCAGAAAGCCCCGCCCCACGGAAAACCGTGAACTGCTCCCCGGAAGTTGGACTGAGAAATTCAGTTCTGACTCCCGGGGAGCAGTTTTTTGCATTCACATAGTTCGTTATCCGAAGAGCAGCG
>NZ_JBHVTV010000023.1:0-25989 GCF_042884475.1 Arthrobacter sp. NPDC058130 | reverse complement strand
CAGCCACTCGGCGGTCTCTTCCGGATCACGATCAGGCAGCTGGTTTGTCAACCCGCTGAGGATATGGGAGGTATCTTCTCCTGCAGCCACGTCCAACCTCTCTTTGAGCGCATCCATCGGCACCCTCAGCTCCGGGCAGGGTGACTGCCTGGGTTGAACGCGACGTGTGCGACATATCGGTTACAACAGCCCGGTCGTATGCGCCGGGCAAGGTCCAATCACGGTACGCCTGCCGGTAATCAGCCGGGCGGTTGCCCACGCAGGCGTAGTCGTCATCAGCCACTCTAGCCGTGCGGGCAGACCGATGCGTAGCCGCCCCATGGACCCGCCGTCGTATTTCACGGGCATACTGGTTGTGTGACGACGGGCTGCCCGGCAGCCTTCGGATCGGCCTGTGTGACGCAGAATATGGCGGATCGCGGGGCCAACAGCTTGAAGCGAGAGCTCAAAGGGTGTTGGCTTGGAGTAATGGAAATCACTAGTGCCATTGAAAACATGAAGCAATTCACAAAGCATAGGAGCAACACGTGAGCGAGGCCGACGCCGCCACTTCGGTAAATGTGGCGGAGAAACTGGGTTTCAAAGACGGGGACCTGATTCAGGAATTCGGTTATGACGACGACGTCGACTTCGACTTGCGTGACGATATCGAAGATCTCACGGGCTCTGAACTCCTCGACGAGGACGATCACGAGGTAGTCGATGCCGCCATTCTCTGGTGGCGGGCAGGCGACGGGGACCTTGTCGACACCCTGGTCGACTCGCTGACCACCCTCACCGAGGGCGGCGTCGTGTGGGTCCTGACGCCCAAGTCGGGCCGCGACGGCTACGTGTCGCCGGCGGACATCCAGGATGCCGCCCCCACCGCGGGACTTCACTACACCACCTCCGCCGGTGTCTCGAAGGACTGGAGCGCCACCCGCCTGGTCACGCGGAAGAACAAGTGACCCAAGCGGTCCAGCACGAGGCAACCGCGGTGTCTGCCGCTGCGCTGCCCGCCGTGACTCCTGTTCCCGGTGCCGTGCCCGGCGTCGGGGACTCCGCACCGGAATTCGAGCTTGTTAATCAATATGGCGAACCGGTGCGCCTCTCGGATTTCCGCGGACGCAATGTTGTAGTTGTCTTTTATCCCTTCGCCTTCTCCGGCATCTGCACCGGGGAACTGTGTGAAATCCGGGACAATCTGGCGCTGTTCGAAGACGCCAATGCTGCCGTGCTGGCAGTCTCGGTGGACAGCAAGTTCGCCCAGCGGGCCTACGCCGAAAAGGAAGGCTACGGCTTCGACCTGCTCGCCGACTTCTGGCCGCACGGCGCCGTGGCCTCGGCATACGGGGTGTTCGACGCCGACAGTGGCATGGCACAGCGCGGCACCTTCATCATCGACGCGGCGGGAATCGTCCGCTACGTCGTGGTGAATCCCCGCGGCCAGGCCCGGGACCTCGGTGAATACCGGGCCGCCCTCGCGGGGCTCGGCGGGAACTGATCCGGTGAGGCAGCGGCGGCCAGGAATCGGTATGACCGGGTTTGCCAGCCTCCCGCCCGCCACGGCCGTCGATCCTGGAGTTAGTTCAGCGCAGCTCCAACAGGGCGAGCTCGGGGTCCTGCAGGACATCCGCGGTCTCCTGACCGGGGGACAGTTCGCCGTACTGACCGGCGCCGGCCTGAGCACGGACTCCGGCATTCCTGACTACCGCGGGCCAGGCGCCGCGCCGCGGGCGCCCATGACGTACCAGGAGTTCATCGGTGAACCGGGGAACCGGCAGCGCTACTGGGCCCGCAACCACATCGGCTGGTCGCACCTGCGCCGGGCGGATCCCAATGACGGCCATGCCGCGGTAGCACGGCTGGAGCACCGGGGCCTGCTCACCGGACTCATCACGCAGAACGTGGACCGCCTCCACGAGGACGCCGGCAGCATTAACGTGGTGGACCTGCACGGGCGGTTCGACCAGGTTGTCTGCCTGGACTGCCACCGGAGGTTCAGCCGCCGGATGCTGGCCGGGATCCTGGAGGAACTCAACCCCGGGTTCCTGGAACGGGCGGAGGCAGCCGGCGCCATTGAAATGGCCCCGGATGCCGACGCCACGGTCGATGACTCCGGACTGATCGGTTCCTTCGTCGTCGCCCGCTGTCCCGCCTGCGGGGGCACCCTGAAACCAGACTTCGTGTACTTCGGCGAAAACGTGCCCAAGGACCGCGTGGAGCGCGCCTATGCCATGGTCGATGCGGCCCGGGCGCTCCTGGTGGCCGGCTCGTCGCTCACCGTGATGAGCGGCCTGCGGTTTGTCCGCCACGCGGCGAAGCAGGGCAAGGCCGTGGTCATCATCAACAGGGGACCGACTCGCGGCGACGACCTCGCCACCATCAAGCTGGATGCCGGCGTCAGCGGTGCCCTGACCTGGCTCGCCGCCGAGCTGCCGCCCCTGTAGGGGACCCTGGCCGATTGGCGCTTGGCCGGTGATATCCGGTACAGTAACTGTTCGTTGGTTGAAGCGCTGAGGCGTGGAAACCGCGGTTTGGGTCTTTAGCTCAGCTGGTAGAGCGCCACGTTTACACCGTGGATGTCATCGGTTCGATCCCGGTAGGACCCACCACAAAAACCCCGTCGTTCCGGACCAAATGGTCCGCAACGACGGGGTTTTGTGCTTCCGGCAGACCCGCTTAGGCGCTTTTCGCCGTCGATTCGTTGGGGCCGCTGATCGGCTCTACGGTTGCTTCCAGGAGGGCATAGGCGTTGGCGAGCCGCTGCACGGCCTGCGACTGGTTGCTCGAAACGCCTACGTTCACGATCGAATCCAGCACAACAGCTTTCGCCTTCTCCAGTTTCTGAGCGTTTGATTCAGCCATCTTGGATTCCCCTTTGGTCTTCCTTCCAGGGCGCCCTGTACGCCCCGGCACGCGTCGAACGTACCATCTGACCCGAAATGTCTGACCTTAGTGACGGGACGTGAAGAGCGGTTTCCACGTCTACAGCACGGTCGTTGCAGAGTAGAGTTAGGTGATTTGTTCAGCACCGACATACCCCTGGGGGACCACCATGTTCTACGGCGTCACACGCTACAGCCTCTTCTCACCCGGATCGCAGTCTTGGAAAACGTCCCGCAGCGGCGCTTTCAAGACCCCAGAGGACTACATGAAGTACCTGTTCTCCGAAGAGCGCCTGCAGTTGCGGGCGGACTTGTTCCTTACGAAGTCCGTTCCGGCACTGGCTGTCATGGCGGAGAACCATGACTACAAGCACTTTGTCATGTATTCCGAACTCCTCCCGGAACGACACAAAGAACTGCTCTTCGCGGCCGCAGCCCTTCATCCGTTCCTGATTCCTGTTGAGTGGAACGATGTAGTCCGTGGCTCGGGAATCGAAGAAGTACGTCCGTTGATCGAGAAGGATCTCGCCGCAAAGTTCAGCTCCGACGACGACGTGCAGCCGGTGGTGTGGTTCCGGGTGGACGACGATGACCTGCTCGCGACAAATTATCTGTCGACCCTCGAAACGTACCGCACACCGAACCACCTTGGGACGGCTATTTCGTTTGGCCTCGGCCTGACCGCCTACAGGGGCGCACACGAACTGGTGAACCTGCGGGAGTGCTACTACCCCAAGTCAGGGGCCGGTATGGCATTTGTGGCACCTTTCGACCCACGAACGGGACGCCTGTCGATTACCACGCCTGGGCCGCATCTTGGCATTGATCGGGTCATGCCGACCATCCTTGACTCCCGGGAGCACATGTTCTTCCTGATCCGCCACAGCGATCAGGACTCTTCATTGAATGAGACCCTGCACGAGCGCGTCGCGGCCTCCCTGGCGCGGCTGGACAAGCTTACAGCCGTGCACGCGGCGGATGTTTCTGCGGAGAAGTGGCCGACCCTGATCGACGATCTTATTGCCGGCGAGCCTGTTCTGCATGAACTGTCGGCGGCCGGTGCCGAGCCCCTGCGCCTGACCGAGGAGACGGCGCTGACTTTTCCGTTGGACGCGGGAATCGAGGCGGGGCTGGTCGAGTTCGAGTTTGAGTTCGAGTCGAAAAGCAGGCTTCAGGGAGGCTTTGGCATGGTCTCGTACGATCTGCACGGCGCGGAGGGCGTCGATCCTGCGGAGCTCGGGCTGCGGAAGAGCTCCACGTTTGGGTGGAGCCGGCAGGTGTGGTCGAAGAGTGCGCGCGGCGTGGTGCGTCAGAGCTTCCTCCTGCCGGAAGGTGTCAGCATCTCCGGCATCACGCTGAGGGGCAAGAACCGCCAGCCGGCAGACGTATTCATCCGCCTGCGCCAGCCCAGGGTCGTGGCGGTACACGCCGCGGGGTAAAGGTTGGGGCCCGACGCCCGTCCCGGGACGCTGGTCCCGGGGCCGGCACGGGACTGGGGTGGGACCGGGGCAGAAACTGCAGCGCCGGTCCGGGACCCGTAGATGTCAGTGCTCCGAAAATGTCAGTGCTCCGCCCTAGTGTGACGGACATGGAGCACGTGATGGTGAAGACGGGCCCGGACGGGCGGCCCCTGGCGGTGGTCCGCGGCGGCAGGGAGTGGCTGATCGGGGCCGAGCCGGTGCGCTGGTTCGAGCGCGTCAGCTGGTGGGAGGCCGAGCGGCGGATGCCCAAGGGCCTGAGCCGCGTGGACGTCGAGGTCTGGCAGGTCCAGGCAAGGCTCGGCCGTAACCGCGGTTCGGCCCTCACTACGATGGAATTGATCCGGGACGGACTCGGCGGCGGGTGGCGGCTTCGGGATGCGGTCGCGGACGCCGCATAAGGAGCCGTCTGGCACCCATCGGCGGGCCCCGCCGGCTCCTGATGGTGCTCACGGACGCCGGCTCTAACCGGCGTCGGAAAACCGGGCATTGGAAAAGCCTTCCACCGCGACTATTGGGGGATGCCGCGGTGGAAGGCTTGTAATGAATATACCGTGAACGGTTGGAAATGTGAAACACCGCCAGGGTCTCCGTGCGGCATAATTACGCCAGTCGATGGCCTAATCAGGGCCGGCGGATACCTGCCGCCTAGGATGTTTTTCATGACCGCCACGAATGCCCGCCGAATCGCCAGAGTGCGCCCCGTTTCCACCGCCGCCGAGGATGAACACTTCTTCGTATCCAACGACGCACCGGACTTTGAGAGCGCGGCCGGCAAGGTGTGGACGGTGACCTCCACCCCGTTCCCCGGGTCTCCGGCCAACGCCGGCAGCCCGCACCGCAGCGGCTGGGAACTCGGGGCCGACGTGGATGAGGCATCGTTCACGTTCCTCTCACCCAGCGTCCCGGCAAACGTCCTGGGCATGGCCCACAACACCGGCCGCGCGGGCCGCGACCTGCCGCCGCAGGCCTTCCACAAGGCGACCACCAGCGTGGTGGGCCCGGGGGACGCAATCGAACTGCGGCCGGGCGTGGGCCGCGTCGAGCCGGAGGCCGAACTGACAATCGTCGTCGGGAGCAAGGCCCGCGGCCTCACGCCCGGCAACGCCAGAAGCGCAATTCTGGGCTACACCATTGGAAACGACGTCTCCGCCAGGGACCTGCAGGCCTCCGATGAGCTGTGGATCAGCGCCAAGAGCCAGGACACATTCACGCCCGTGGGGCCATGGATCGTCACGGACCTGGCGGATGAAGACCTGGCAATCGGCATCAAGCACAACGGAGCCCAGCTGAAGGCGGCCAGTTCAGCCGACCTCGGCTGGAAAGTGGACGAGATCCTCATTTACCTGACCTCGTTCATGACGCTGCACGCCGGCGACCTGGTGCTGACCGGATTCCCGGCCGAGTGCGCGCCCCTCGCTGCCGGCGACACCGTCACGTGCCACATTGCCCGCATCGGCGAACTCACGAATCCCGTGGTGGCCGCCCACTGACGGCGGCGGCCTCCAGCGACGAGCCCCGGCGTGCGGGCAACGGACCCACGTGCCCGGCCGGGTCGGACGGGCAGTGCATTATGATGGTTAGTGTTCAGCTGACTGGACGGCATTTGAACGAGTGGCGCGGCGACTTGCGCGCGATACCTGAAGGAGAATCATGGCCGATTCCCGAGCTTCCCGAACCTCCGACGGATTGGGGAGCGCGTCACCCGCACCGGCTGTCACCCGCGCCGCCGCCGTGCTGGACGCCCTGGCCGCATCCGCGACAGGACGCCTCACGCTCAGTGATCTGTCCAGGGAGCTGGGAATCCCTAAGTCCTCAACGTCCAACCTCCTCCTCGCCCTCGAGGAGGCCCGGCTGATCAACCGCCAGGGCGCGGACTTCACTCTCGGGCGCAAACTGGTTGAGCTTGGTGCGGCGTACCTGAGCCGCCTCGACGAGGTCCAGGAGTTCTACCGGTTTTGTGAACAGGCTCCGACGCTGTCGGGCGAGACAGTCCGCATCGCCATGCTGGACGGAACAAATGTCATCTATCTCGCCCGCTACGAAGGGCACCCCGCGGTACGCCTGACGTCCAACATCGGCGACAAGATGCCGGTGTCCCTCTGCGCCGTGGGTAAGGCCCTGATAGCCCGACTGCATGACCACGACGTCGACGACATGTTTCCGGACGACGCCGAGCTGCCGGTCCTGACGCCGAAGTCGCTGCGCACGGGAGCCGAACTCAAGGCGCAGCTTGAGGTCATCCGGTCGCAGGGCTACGCCTTCGAGGACGAGGAATCCACCACGGGCGTTGTGTGCCTTGCCGTGGCCGTCCCGACGCGCGGTGCACACGGCCCCAGCCTTGGTCTCTCGGTCACGGCGCTCAAGGCGACCTACTCGGACGAGCAGGGCGCCATGATGGTCAAGGAACTCAGGGACCTCGCCCGGTCACTCGGCAACCCCATGGGCTAGCAACCCCAGGGAATTCGCGGCTCCGTTCCAGGCGCCCACAAAATAATCCGATTACTCATTGGCTAGTCGATCACTATGCTGTACGCTGTTCAGCATAGTGATCGACTCCTCGAGGGGTTGCTCACATCCCACCAGGCCAACGGGGTTCTGGAGTGTTCTTGAGGGAGTGCTTGTGACAACTCGTACTAATACACCGCTGGCTGACGCGGACGGCGCCGTCGTCGATCCGGAACAGCTGCGACGGGCAACGCTTGCCAGCTCTGTGGGCTCCGCTCTGGAGTACTACGACTTTTACATCTACGGCCTGGCCTCGGCCCTGATCTTCGGCCCGCTGTTCTTCGCGCCGCTCGGCGAGGACGGCGCCCTGATCGCCTCCTTCGCCACGTACGGCGTCGGTTTCGCGGCCCGGCCCTTTGGCGGAATGGTCTTCGGCTACATCGGTGACCGGTTCGGCCGCAAAATGGTCCTGATCCTCACCATCGGCCTGATGGGGACCGCCAGCTTCGCCATCGGCCTTCTGCCGACCTACGAACAGGCAGGCATGGTGGGCGCCGTGCTCCTGGTGTTCCTGCGCATCTGCCAGGGGCTGGGCGCCGGTGCCGAACAGGCCGGCGCCACCACGCTGATTTCGGAGGTCGCACCGCGCCGCCGTCGTGGTTTCTTCGCCTCTCTTCCCTTCGTCGGCATCCAGCTGGGCACCCTGCTCGGCGCCGGAACGTTTGCCCTCATTGCCATGGCTGACAAGGCCGCCCTGCAGGGGTGGCTGTGGCGGGTGCCCTTCCTGGCCAGCGTGTTCCTGATTTTGGTGGCCCTCTTCATCCGGCTCCGGCTGAAGGAAACGCCGGTGTTCCAGGAGCTGGAGAAGCACAAGAATGTGGTCAAGAACCCCATTGGCCAGCTGTGGAAGCACTCCAAGAAGAACGTGCTGATCGGCATCGGCCTGCGCATGGGTGAGAACGGCAATTCCTCGATCTACTCCGCCCTGCTGGTCGCCTTCCTGGCGGCCAAGGACGGCGTCTTCCCCGGCGACAAGTTCATCGGCCCGGTCGGCCTGCTCATTGCCGCAGGGTTCGCAGCCGTCATGGTGATCACGTTCGGCGCGCTGTCCGACAGGTTCGGCCGCGTGCCCGTCTACCGCTACGGTGCGCTCTTCCAGGCGCTCATCGCGCTGCCGGCGTTCTACCTGGTGTCACTGGGCAACGTCACGCTCGTCTGGGTTGTCATGGTGGTGGGCATCGCCCTGGGCGTCCAGTCCATGCTCGGCCCCCAGTGCCCGCTGCTGCCCGAACTCTTCGGCTCGCAGTACCGCTTCACCGGTGTGGCCATGAGCCGCGAATTCTCGGCAGTCCTGGCCGGCGGACTTGTCCCGCTGGTAGGCGCCGCGCTGCTGGCCGCCACGGACCACTCCTGGCTGGTGCTCGCCATCTACTCGCTGGTGCTCGCACTGATCTCGTTCGTCACGACGTTCTTCACACCCGAGACGGTGGGACGCGACCTCGTCCTCATTGAGGACGCCCGCTAGGTTCACCCGAGCAGATCCACAGGCCGCGGCCCCTTCCTGACGGGAAGGGGCCGCGGCCTTTTGCGACGCGGAGAGTGCGTGTCGACGCGGGACGGTGCCTGTCCACGCGGAACGTGGGTGGCGCTGCGGGCAGTGCCCGGCGGTGCGGGGAGGGCGCGCCGCGAAGGAGTGCACTCACGCAAAGGGCGGCCCCTCCGCTTCCGGAGGGGCCGCCCTTGGGTACTGCTGGGGGTAGCGGTGCGGACTAGTGGCCTAGTAGAAGTGCACCGTGTCCACGAGGTGGGGGAGTTCGCCGCCGTCGAGGTAGGTCCGCAGGTTGCTGGCGAAGCGTTCGGCGATCAGCCGGTTTTCGGCGGCGCTGAGGGCCGAGGTGTGCGGGGAGACCATTACCTTGGGGTGGGACCACAGCGGGCTGTCCTGCGGCAGCGGCTCCACGGCAAACACGTCCAGGCAGGCGTAGGAGACCTGGCCGTTCTCGAGCGCTTCCAAGAGTGCCTCTTCGTCCACCACGGTGCCGCGGCCGACGTTCACAAAGACGGTCCCGGGCTTCATGGCAGCGAAGACCTCGCGGCCGAAGAGCTTTTCGGTGTACGGCGTGCCGGGAAGGGTATTGACGACGGCGTCTGCCGCGGCCAGCAGGCCAGGCAGGCCGTCGTTGTCCGTGACCTCCTCGATCCCGTCGATGGGCTCCACGGTCCGCTTGGTGCCGCTGATACTCATGCCCAGGGCGCGGGCGATCCGTGCCGTCTCGAGCCCGATCTCGCCCAGCCCGGTGACCACCAGACGGGAGCCGTTGACCAGACGGGTGGGGGTGCGGAGCTCGGGCCAGACCTTGGCCGCCTGGTCCTGTGCCAGCTCGGCGCTGCGCTTGAAGCCGTTGAGGATGCCGAAGACGGCGAACTCGGCGAGCGGCAGGGCATGCACGCCGGCCGAAGTGGTGACCTTGAACTTCTGCAGCGTCTCGGCGTCCAGCCCCGATGCCTTCACGGCACCGCCGGCGCCGGCCGCCATGGCGTGGATCCACTCAAGCCGGGGATTGCTGCCTGCGATCCGGGCAAGGCCCGCCGGGCTTTCGTTGGGGAGCCCATACAGCACCTGGGCCTTGTTGAGCATGTCCCAGTAGCGTTCTTCCTGCTCCGGCGTCCGGCGGAAGTCCGGATCTCCCGAGTGGTCTGCGGGAAAGCGTTCCGGCGGCAGGAGGTCGGGTTCGTAGAGGACAGTCACGGACGGATCTACGGCGCGGATGCGTTCCACAAGCTCTGCTTCGAGCGGGACGGCGATCGCGACGGTGGTTTTGGTCGTCATAGTGTTCATCATACTGAATGGAGGCTAGAATGCTGAACAGATTTCAAAGATTTACCACGACGAAGTGAGGCAGCATGGAGATGGACCGCAAGGAAGCCGGCTTTGTCGGCCTGGGACTGATGGGCGCGCCAATGGCCGCCAACCTGCTCGCGGCAGGATGGGCCGTCACTGCCTGGAACCGCTCGGCACCGGCATTGGATGCCTTCGAGGCCCTCGGCGGATCCCGCGTGGCCGCCGTCGAGGGGCTTCGCGACCAACCGGTGATTGTCTTCATGCTCCCGGACCTGGCCGACATTGAGGATGCGAGCGTCGCTCTCCTGGCCGGCTGGGCCGCCAAGCCGCCCACCCCCGGTACGACCGTGGTGGTCATGAGCAGCGTCTCGCCCTCTGCGGTCAAGGAATTCGGGAAGCGGGTCGCCGAGGCGAGCGGCGGCAACGCCGTCGTCGTCGATGCGCCGGTCAGCGGCGGGACGAAAGGCGCGGCGGAGGGAACCCTCGCCATCATGGCCGGCGCCACCGAAGCAGACTTCCGGCGGCTCCTGCCGCTCTTCAACGCAATGGGCAGCACCGTGCGCCGGCTGGGTCCGCTGGGCTCGGGGTCGCTCGCCAAGGCATGCAACCAGCTGATCGTGGGAAGCACGACGGCGGCGCTCGCCGAGGCCGCCGAGCTCGCCGAACGCTCCGGCATGGACGTCGCCGCCCTCTACGAGGTGCTCGCGGGCGGCCTGGCCGGCAGCCGGGTCCTCGATGTCGTGGGCCCGAGGCTCGCCGCGAAGGACTACGAACCCACCGGGCCCGCCAAGTTCATGCACAAGGACCTGTCCTTCGTGCTCGAAAGCGCCGACGCCGTCGGTGCGGCCGTCCCGATGGCCTCCGCCGGCGTCGAGCTCTACGCGGAGCTGAAGCGCCAGGGACTGGGGGACAGGGACCTCGCCGTCGTACGGCAAACCATCTCCAATCTCAGCGGCATGGCCAGATGCAACACAACAGACAACACACCAGCCAAGACCAATTGAGGATCAGCGAATCATGAGTGGACTTTTTGACCTGACGGGGCGGGTGGCCCTGGTGACCGGTTCCAGCCGGGGGATCGGCAATGCCCTGGCCCGGGCGCTGGCCGACGCGGGCGCGACGGTGGTGCTCAACGGCATCAACCCGGAGCGGCTCAAGGCTGCCGAGGCGGCGATGGCCGCGGACTACCCGCCGGGCCGGGTGCATGGCTGCGCGTTCGACGTCACCAGCGATACCGGGGCGGCGCGGGGGATCGCGTGGGTGGAGGAGAATGTGGGGCCGCTGGAGATCCTGGTGAACAACGCCGGCATCCAGCACCGGGTCCCGATGCTGGAGCTGGATGTGGCGGACTGGGAGCGGGTGATCTCCACGGATTTGACCAGCGCGTTCCTGGTCGGGCGGGAGGCGGCCCGGCACATGATTCCGCGCGGCCGGGGCAAGATCATCAACATCTGCTCGGTCCAGACCGACCTGGCCCGGCCCACGATCGCCCCGTACATTGCGGCCAAGGGCGGGCTGCGGAACCTCACCCGGGCCATGACCGCCGAGTGGGCCGGGGCCGGGCTGCAGATCAACGGGATCGCGCCGGGCTATATCCATACCGAGATGACCCAGAACCTGGTCGATGACGAGGCGTTCAATGCCTGGATCCTGGGCCGGACCCCGGCGCACCGGTGGGGGACCGTGCAGGACCTGGCCGGCCCGGCGGTGTGGCTGGCCTCGGACGGGTCGAACTTCGTCAACGGCCAGACGATCTTCATCGACGGCGGAATGACGGTGGTGGTCTGATGTCCGGCACCACAGCACTGCCCGAATCAGCACTGCCCGAGCCTGTGCTGCCGGTTCCGGTGCTGCCGGTTGCGGGCCTGGCGGTGGTGGCCCACGCCGCGGGCGATCTGCGGATCGAGGAGGTGCCGCTGCCGGCGCCCGCCCCGGAGGAGGCCGTCATCGAGGTGGCCTACGGCGGCATCTGCGGCTCGGACCTGCACTACTGGCTGCACGGCGCGGCGGGGGAGTCCATCCTGAGGGCGCCGCTGGTGCTCGGGCACGAGATTTCCGGCACCGTGGTCCGGGCCGCGGCGGACGGCACCGGTCCCGCGGCCGGCACGGCCGTTGCGGCCCATCCGGCCACGCCGGGCCCGGGCGCGGCGCGCTATCCGGCGGACCGGCCCAACCTGTCACCGGGCTGCACGTACCTGGGCAGCGCGGCCCGCTTCCCGCACACCGACGGCGCGTTCAGCCGGTACGTGACCCTGCCGGCGCGGATGCTCCGGCCGCTGCCCGAAACCATTGGCCTGCGCACCGCGGCGCTGATCGAGCCGGCCAGCGTCGCCTGGCACGCGGTCTCCCGGGCCGGGGACGTGGCCGGCAAGACCGCGCTCGTGATCGGCAGCGGCCCCATCGGCGCCCTCGCGGTCGCGGTCCTCAAACGTGCCGGCGCGGCCCGGATCGTCGCGGTGGACATGCACGCCAGGCCGCTGGAAATCGCCGCGGCCGTGGGAGCCGACGCCGTCCTCAAGGCGGACGATGCGGAGGCGATCGCCGCCGTCGAGGCCGACGTCGTGATCGAATCCTCCGGCAACCACCACGGCCTGGCCTCGGCCATCCAGGGCGCGACCCGCGGCGGCACCGTCGTCATGGTGGGCCTGCTGCCCACCGGCCCCCAGCCGGTCCTGATCTCCCTGGCCATCACGCGCGAACTCGACCTCAAGGGCTCCTTCCGCTTCAACGACGAAATCAACGACGTCATCGCCGCCCTGGCCGACGGCTCCCTGCAGATCGATCCCGTCATCACCCACGAGTTCCCCGTGGAACAGGCCCTGGAAGCCTTCGAGGTTGCCAGGAACTCGGCGGTGTCCGGAAAGGTCCTGCTGGACTTCAGGCCGACCCCGGCGTGAGGCGCGCCACCGTGAAGCGCGCCGCCGTGAAGCGCGCCGGCGGTGCGCTAGTGGCGCTCGAGCGGGACAAACACCCGAGGCTGGTTCTTCCAGCTGGGCTCCATCTCGGAGATGGTCTCGCGCATGATCCGGTTCGAGGCCTCGCGGGCGGCGGCGGCCTCCCCGGCGGCGATGGCTTCGGCGACGTCCACGTGCCACTGCAGCGCCGTCTCCCGCGGATGGTCCGGCATCAGCCCATGGATGGTGCGGCCGGTCAGGGTCTCGGTGACCTGGCCCACCATGTTGGCGAACATCTCGTTGCCGGAGCCGGTCAGCAGCAGGGAATGGAACAGGATGTCCAGTTCCAGGAACCGGGGAACGTCACCGGCCTTACCGGCGTCGCGCATGGCATGCGAGATTTCCACGAGCTCCCGGCGGAGTTCCTCGGGGGCGTTGGCGGCTGCCAGCTCGGCGGCCACCGGTTCGACGGCGGTGCGGAGCTCGGCCAGGGAGCGCAGCTGGGCGCCGCGGCCTTCTCCGGCCAGACGCCAGCGGATCACGAGCGGATCGAAGGGGTTCCACCGGTTGGAGGGCAGCACGCGGATGCCGACGCGCTTGATGGTCTCCACCAGGCCCAGGGACTGGAGGACCCGGACCGCCTCCCGGACCACCGAGCGGGAAACCTTAAGTTCGTCCTCGAGGTGCTCGGCAAGCATGACGTGCCCGGCCGGAAGTTCGCCCGCCACGATCCGGGTGCCGAGGTGCTCGATGGCACGATGATGGAGGCTCGTTGACATAGTCGTAAGCATAATGCTGCAAGCCCCGCCCGGGCCGAGCGGCGGGCCGGGCGCAGGTGATCATAGACTGTTTGTGACGCACAGTATTCCGCTACGTGGGCGCTGCTTTCCCGCAGCCCGCGGAAATACATATGGTTTATGGACAGCCACAAAAATCCCCAAGGGCGGGTCCGCCCTCTGCGGCGCACCTTCCCGAGTCCTAGATGAACGTCGCACATGAATCGCCGTGCATACATGGTGAACAGAAATGAATTGGAGTTTTTGATGTCAGCACACATCGGTGTTACCGGCCTCGCGGTGATGGGGGCCAACCTCGCACGCAACCTGGCCCGGAACGGCTTCACCGTTGCCCTGCACAACCGGTCCGTGGAGAAGACAGACGCGCTGCTCGCAAAGCACGGCGACGAGGGCGACTTCGTCCGCACGGAGACCCTCCAGGAACTCGTTGATTCGCTGGAGAAGCCGCGCCGCGTGCTGATCATGGTCAAGGCCGGCAAGCCGGTCGATTCCGTGATTGAGCAGCTCGAACCGCTCCTGGAGGCGGGCGACATCATCATCGACGCCGGCAACTCGCACTACGAGGACACCCGCCGCCGCGAGGCCGCGCTCGCCAAGAAGGACCTGCACTTCGTCGGCATCGGCGTCTCCGGCGGTGAGGAAGGCGCCCTCAACGGCCCCTCGATCATGCCCGGCGGCTCCAAGGAGTCCTACGACGCCCTCGGCCCGCTGCTGGAAAAGATCGCCGCCCACGTCGACGGCCAGCCCTGCTGCGCCTGGATCGGCACCGACGGCGCCGGCCACTTCGTCAAGATGGTCCACAACGGCATCGAATACGCCGACATGCAGGTCATCGGCGAAGCCTTCGACCTTCTGCGCTCCGGCGCCGGGATCGAACCGGCCGACCAGGCCAAGATCTTTGAAGAGTGGAACAAGGGCGACCTCGCCTCCTTCCTGATCGAAATCTCCGCCGAGGTCCTCGGCCACGTCGATGCCAAGACCGGCAAGCCGTTCGTCGACGTCGTGGTGGATGCTGCCGGCCAGAAGGGCACCGGGCGCTGGACCGTCATCTCCGCGCTCGAACTCGGCTCCCCGACGTCGGGCATCGCCGAGTCCGTCTTCGCCCGCGCCCTGTCCTCACAGGCGGAGCAGCGCGTGCTGGCCCAGGAACTGCTGGCCGGCGGCGAGGCCGCCGTCGAGGTTCCCGAAAGCTTCGTCGAGGACGTCCGCCAGGCGCTCTACGCCTCCAAGCTGGTTTCCTACGCCCAGGGGCTGGACATGCTCACCTCCGCGGCCAAGGAATACGGCTGGGACCTGAAGCTGGATGAAATCGCCTCGCTGTGGCGCGGCGGCTGCATCATCCGGGCAGAACTGCTCAAGGAGATCACCAAGGCCTACGCCGCGGCGGAGAAGCCGGCCAACCTGCTCTTCGCTCCGGCATTCACCAAGGCGATCGCCGACGTCCTCCCGGCCTGGCGCCGCGTGGTGTCCACCGCGGTGCAGCTCGGCATCCCGGTGCCGGTGTTCTCCTCCTCGCTGGCCTACTACGACGGCCTGCGCCGCAAGCGCCTGCCGGCCGCCGTGATCCAGGGCCAGCGCGACCTCTTCGGTGCGCACACCTACGGCCGCGTCGACGCCGAGGGCACTTTCCACACCCTCTGGGGCGAGGACAAGTCTGAGATCGAGGCAGTGGACACGCACTAGTCCGCACCGCGAACGGCCGGCGCTTCCCGATACTCTGGGAGGCGCCGGCCGTTCGTGTTTCCGCACCGCTTCCGCCCCAGGAGTTCAGCGTCAAGTTCAGCACGCAAGGAGATCTGCCCATGCCCCAGCCCGTAGCGTTTGTCACCGGTGCGTCCACCGGGATCGGCTTCGAAACCGCGAGGAAGCTGGCCGCGGCCGGCTTCACGGTCTACGCCGGGGCCCGGCGGGTGGAGAAAATGGAGCCGCTGAAAGCTTCCGGCGTCAACGTGGTGGCCCTGGACGTGACGGATGAGGAGTCGATGAGCACCGCCGTCGGGAAAGTGCTGGCCGCGCACGGCCGCATCGACGTCCTGGTCAACAACGCCGGCTACGGGACGTACGGGTCGCTCGAGGAAGTGGAGCTGGCCGAGGGGCGGCGGCAGTTCGACGTCAACGTCTTCGGCCTCGCCCGCATGACCCAGCTCGTGATCCCCGCCATGCGGGACGCGCGGGCGGGCAGGATCATCAACATCTCATCGATCGGCGGCAAGATGTACGAGCCGCTGGGCGCCTGGTACCACGCGACGAAGTTTGCAGTGGAGGGCCTGAGCGATTCGCTGCGGCTCGAACTCAAGCCGCACGGCATCGACGTGGCCATCATCGAGCCGGCCGGGACGCAGTCGGAGTGGGGCACCATTGCGGCCCAGGGTTTGCTGGCCAGCTCCGGGCACGGCCCCTACGCCGCCCAGGCCAAGGTGGTCGCGGCCGCGCTGGCTACGACGGACAATGCCGCGACCTCGGCGCGGCCGGAACTGGCCGCCGAGGCCATCCTGCACGCGGCCACCGCACGGCGGCCCAAGACGCGGTATCCGGTGGGACCGAGCGCCCGGGGGATCCTGCTGCTGCGCCACCTGCTGCCGGACCGGGCGTTCGACGCCGTCCTCTGGAACATCTACAAGCGGTTCCCCGGATAGCGGCAGGCCGCGCCTGCCGCCGGCGCCGGGTCAGCGCTGGACCAGACCCGGCCTAGATGTGGTAGTCGATCAGGTATTCGGCCGGGTCGACGGCGGGTTTGGTCTCGCGCTGCGCGTCGCGGTGCCGCCAGGTGGCCGGCACGCCGGTGACGATTGATTCGGCCGGGGCGTCCTTGACCACCACGGCGTTGGCGCCGACGGCGCTGTCCCGTCCGATGGTGATGGGGCCCAGGATCTTGGCCCCGGCACCGATCACTACGCGGTCCTCGATGGTGGGGTGGCGTTTGATTTTGGCGAGCGAACGGCCGCCGAGGGTCACGCCGTGGTAGATCATGACGTCCTCGCCGATCTCGGCGGTCTCACCGATGACCACGCCCATGCCGTGGTCGATGAAGAAGCGCCGGCCGATCGTCGCGCCGGGGTGGATCTCGATCCCGGTGAGGAACCGGGCGAGCTGGGAGATGAGCCGGGCCGGGAACCGCAGGGCCGGGTTCTGCCACAGCCGGTGCGTCAGGCGGTGGAACCAGATCGCGTGCAGGCCGGAATAGGCGAAGAAGTTCTCGAAAGAACCTCGAGCCGCCGGGTCGTGGGACCGGGCGGCGTCGAGGTCTTCCTTCAGTCTTGCGAAGAAGCTCACAAAGACCTTTCTGGGGAATCGAGGGACAGCGGCAGTGACTTAGCCGCGGATGTCGTCGTACAGCACGGTGGAGATGTAGCGCTCACCGAAGTCGCAAACCACAGCAACAATGAGTTTACCGGCGTTCTCGGGGCGCTTGGCGAGCTCCAGGGCGGCCCAGACGATCGCGCCGGAGGAGATGCCGCCCAGGATGCCTTCCTTGATGCCGAGTTCGCGGGCGACCCGGACGGAGTCTTCCAGCGTGGCGTCGATGACCTCGTCGTAGACGTTGGTGTCCAGGATTTCCGGGACGAAGTTCGCGCCGAGGCCCTGGATCTTGTGCGGGCCCGGGGCGCCGCCGTTGAGGATGGCGGAGTCCTTCGGCTCGACGGCGATGATCTGGACGTCCGGCTTGCGTTCTTTCAGAACCTGTCCGACGCCGGTGACGGTGCCGCCGGTGCCGACGCCGGCGACGAAGATGTCCACCTTGCCGTCGGTGTCAGCCCAGACTTCCTCGGCCGTGGTACGGCGGTGGACCTCAGGGTTGGCCTCGTTGGCGAACTGCCGGGCCCAGATGGAGTTCTCCGTGTTGGCCACGATCTCCTGGGCCTTCTCCACGGCTCCGCGCATGCCCTCGGAGCCGGGGGTCAGGACGATCTCGGCGCCGTAGGCGCGCAGCATGACCCGGCGCTCGGTGGACATGGTTTCCGGCATGGTCAGGATGACCTTGTAGCCGCGGGCCGCGCCCACCATGGCCAGGGCGATTCCGGTGTTGCCGGAGGTGCCTTCGACAATGGTGCCGCCGGGCTTGAGGGCACCGGACTTCTCGGCGGCGTCAATGATGGCGACGCCGATCCGGTCCTTGACGCTGTTGGCCGGGTTGTAGAACTCCAGCTTGACGGCCACGGTGGCGTCAAGGCCTTCGGTCAGCCGGTTCAGCCGGACCAGCGGAGTTCCGCCCACCAGCTGGGTTACATCGTCATAGATCGGTGCCATGTATGTATGCCTGTCTTTGAAGAGGGTTGACTGAGGTCAGCCTAACGAGCGCGTACAGGGCCTAGCTAAGCATTAAGCCACGCAGAGTAATATTTCCTCGCCTTGGCCAGCTTCGGGTTGATGATGACCTGGCAGTAGCCCTCCTCGGGATACTTGGCGAAGAAGTCCTGGTGGATTTCCTCGGCCACATGGAACTGCGGCAGCCTGCTGACCTCCGTGACGATCGGGTGCCGCCACAGGGCCTGGTTCCGCTCGATGGCCTCTTCGAACAGGATCTTTTCCTCGGTGGTCTCGTAGAACATCGAGGAACGGTACTGGGTCCCGACGTCGTAACCCTGCCGGTTCAGGGTGGTGGGGTCATGGAGGACGAAGAACATGTCCAGGATGACTTCGGCGGGGATGACGTCCTCGTCGAACGTCACCGCCACCACCTCGGCGTGGCCCGTGGTCCCGGAGCACACAGAATAATAGTCGGGGTTTCGGTCATGGCCTCCGGTGTAGCCCGAGACGACCGAACTGACACCCTTGGTTTTCTGGTAGACGGCGTCGAGGCACCAAAAGCAGCCTCCGCCGAGGACAAAAGTTCTCATGACCTCTTCAATGGTTCGGCGGTCCAGATGATTCCCCACCCACCTTACGAGACCCTTACGAGTGACAGGGCCGCCCGCGGATAGGGTAAAAATGGGGGTATGGAACCTGTGAACACCGATGTTTCAGCGGAGTCCGACGGCGCTGCTGCCGCCGTCGACGGCGCTACCGGCCCCGGCGAGGCCCCCGGCGCCGCGACGCTGGGCATGATCCAGCTGGCGGTGGAGGAGCTCTGGCCTGAATCTTTGGCCGAGGACTGGGACGAGGTGGGCCTCGTGGCGGGCCACCCGAACGCCGAGGTGCACAGGGTCATGTTCGCCGTTGATCCGACCACCGACGTGATCGAGGAAGCCATTGACTTCGGCGCCGAGCTGCTCATCACGCACCATCCGCTGCTGCTCAGGGGCGTGACGTCCGTCGCCGCGAACACGGCCAAGGGCAAGGCCGTGCACCGCCTCATCGAGTCCGGGACCGCGCTGATGACCGTGCACACCAACGGGGACTCCGCCGTCGGGGGAGTCTCCGACGTCCTGGCCGATGCGCTGGGCCTGCAGAACGTGGCCCCGCTGACGCCCGCCGCGAACGGGCTCCCCGAGGAAGGCATCGGCCGGGTCGGCGACCTCGAGGAGGTCCTGACGCTGGGTGATTTCGCTGCCCGCGTGTTCGGCATCCTGCCCTCGGTGGCCGGCGGCGTCCGGGTATCGGGTGACCGGGACGGGCTGGTCCGCCGGGTGGCTGTCTGCGGCGGCGCCGGCGATTCCCTCTTCGGCGAGGTGCGGGCCAGCAACGCGGACGTCTACGTGACGGCGGACCTGCGGCACCACCCGGCGTCGGAAGCCCGGGAGGCGGCGGTCAACGACCGGCCCTACCTGATCGATGTGTCCCACTTCGCCAGCGAGTGGCTGTGGCTGCCCGCCGCCGCCGAAGCGCTGGGCAACGTGCTCACCGACCAGGGCCACGACGTCGAGATCCGGGTCAGCACCACAAACAGTGATCCGTGGGACTTCATTCTGACTCCGGGCTAAGCCTGGCGTGCGAGGGGCCCCGGGCGAGCGTAGCGAGGCTGGGGAGCACGTTAGGCGCTAGAGTCTAGGGAGCGCCGAGACGGTGCCCGGCTCCGGCCGGATTGGATTTAGCGGAGGTAAATAGTGGCCAAGGCAGCACCGGCGGATCAGTTGAAGTTGCTCGAATTGCAGGGACTCGATGCCAAGCTCAAGTCCTTGTCCAACCGCCGGCGAAGCCTTGAAAGTGACTCCCGGATCACCGATCTCGAAGCGGCTCTCGGTGTGGCCAACGGTGAACTCGGTGCCGCGAAGGTGGCCGTCCACGACGCCGAGCTCGAGCTCAAGCGCTCAGAGGCCGACGTCGAGCAGGTTGCCTCCCGGATCGAACGCGACGAGGCGAGGCTCAACAGCGGAACGGGCCTGTCCAAGGACCTCGTTGCCCTGCAGCGCGACCTCGTGTCCCTGAACAAGCGCCGCTCGGACCTCGAAGACGTCGAGCTCGAGGTCCTCGAACGGCTCGATTCGCTCCGGGCCCGCCAGAGCGCCCAGCAGCAGATCGTGGACGACATCCAGGGCTCCTTCGGCTCCATCCGCGCCGAGCTGGACGAGCAGCTGGCCGAGATCGCCGCCGAGGCCACCGTGGTGCGCGGGCAGCGTGCCGAGTTCGCCGCCACCCTCGACGCCGGCATGCTGGCCATTTACGAGAAGACGCTGGCCAAGCGCGGCGTCGGCGCTGCCCGGCTCTTCCACGGCACCTCAGAAGGCTCCGGCATGCACCTGAGCCCGGGCGACCTCGCGGAGATCAAGGCCGCGGCCGAGGACGACATCGTCTTCTGCCCGGATTCCGGCTGCATCCTGGTCCGCTCCGCCGAGTGGGGCTGACCACCCAACTGACTAGCAGCAGGGGCCGTTCTGAGCACTCAGAACGGCCCCTGCTGTCAGCTAGTTGGGAAGTGCAGCTAGTTGGACAGGATGATGTTGAGTGCGTGCGGCTTCCGGGCCGTGCCCTCGACGAGTTCGGCAACCCATTTCTCGGCCGCCGCCTTCTGCAGCTGTGCCGGGGTCCGGGGCGCCTTGCCCCTGCGGGTGAGCAAGTGCCGCGCCAGCTCGCCCCGGGTGTGCTTGGCAAAATGGCTGACCACCTTGCGCACGCCGGCGGTCTCGGTGAAGACGTTCACGGCCACCGTCTGTTCCGGCGGGGGAGCCCAGGCCGCGGCATAGGTGCTGGACCTGCAGTCCACCAGCAGCTCGCCCGCGGCGGCCGCCGCCAGCGCGTCATCCAGTTGCGGCTTCCAGAACGAGGCAAGCCGCCCGACGTCGGGCAGCGAGATCCCCATCGACAGCCGGTAGGCGGGCACACGGTCGGCGAAGCGGATGGCGCCCCACAGGGCGGAAACCACCAGCACCGACGCGTCGGCCTTCTTCCGCTGCGCCGGGGTCAGGGAGTCGTAACCGAGGGCGTCAAAGAGCACCCCGGAATAGACCTGGTGGGCCGGGGCGGCAGGTTCCGCGTGCAGGCGGGTGTTGCGTTCGACGTCGGCACTCAGCGATGCGCCGACGCCCAGCAGCGCCAGGGCGTCCTCGTGGGCGCTGACGGTGCCGAGCGCGTCCAGGACCCTGGCCCGGGAGCTGTTGAGGGCGGGAAAGCTCAAGGCGGTCCAGTCGGCGGCGTTCCCGCGCGTCGCGGGAGTCTTGCCCTCGGAGGGCGGCAACAGAATTAGCACCGTACGATCTTACCGACCTTGCCCGCGCCGGCTTCAGGCGAGGTTGTAGCCCAGGAAGGACACCACCTCGGGCAGGACGGACCGCCAGTAGCTGTAGTCGTGGCCGCCGGGCCGGAAACCACCCTCGACCTCGCCCGGGAGCGCCGCCAGATACTGACGGACGGTGGCGGCGAGCTCGTCCCCGGTGCCGCAGTCGATCCGTTTGGGCAGCGCCGCCAGACGGGGCCGGAGGGCGAAGGCATCGTGCGCCGCGAAGTCGGCCGGGCTGTCGAACGCGGTTCCCTGGCGTGGGTCGTAGTGGTCCCAGACCGCCGGGCTCATGGCCGCGACGGCGCGGACTCCGGGCAGCCGGCCCTGCGAGGCGAGCAGGAGGGAACCGAAGCCTCCCATGGACAGGCCAAAGAGGCCGATCCTGCCCAGGTCGTAGCCCTGGCCGCCCAAGAACGGAACAAATTCCTTCACCAGCATCGACTGGGTGTCGCTGCCGTCGGCGCGGGGATGCCACCACGTGTTTCCGCCGTCCACGGCAGCGATCGCGAAGGGCGCGCCGCCGGCGTCGAGGTGCCGTTGGAGGGCCTCATGGGCGGCCAGATCCTCCAGCAGGACGGTGTGGCTGCCGTTGAGGCCGTGGAGAAATACCGCCACGGGCAATTCGGGCTGCGTAGCGCCGGGCGGCAATTCGGGGGCGGCCAGCGACCAGTGGCTGGCGATCCCGGGGCGGAAAGCCGAGACGAACGAGCCTGAGCTGGTCCGGACTGTCAGCGGGGCGGCGGGCGCCGGGACCGCCGTCGCTGTTGCCGTCGCTGTTGCCGTCGCCGGCGGGGTGGCCGGTACTGGCGGAGAGGTTTCGGCGGGCGCGAGGCTGGCAGTGCAGGCCGTGAGCGCGGACGCGCCCAGGCCGATTCCCGCCAGCTCAAGCAGGCGTCGCCGGGTCAGGGCGGACTTGTCCATCCCTCGATAATAGGCCCGCGGGCATGGCCCGGCCCGGCCGTGTCACCGGGGGCGCCCGCGCTGACCGTAGAATGGACTGCGGATGGGTTGACCAGGCGGCCGCGCGTCACGCAAGTGGCTCGAGGAACGTCCGGGCTCCGCAGAGCAGGGTGGTGGGTAACGCCCACTCGGGGTAACCCGCAGGCCAGTGCCACAGAGAACAGACCGCCTGCATGCGGCGTGTGCTTGCACAGGCCGCAGGGCAGGTAAGGGTGAAACGGTGGTGTAAGAGACCACCAGCTTCCCGGGTGACCGGGAAGGCTAGGTAAACCCCACCCGGAGCAAGGCCAGACAGGGCACGTTTGAGGGCTGCTCGCCCGAGTGTCCGGGTAGGCTGCTGGAGGGCGTCGGCAACGGCGTCCGTAGATGGATGGCCGCTACTCCCGCGCCGGCAACAGCGCGGGAACACAGAACCCGGCGTATCGGTCAACCCATCCATCCACTCCGCCGGGAAGTCCAGCCCTGCCGGCAGGATTCGGCCGTCACAGGTTCCCGGCCGGGGGTCGCGTGGCTCCAGGGTTGCAAGCTTGGGAAAACCTTGAGGCATGGTTGACATCACCCCGGCAGGACCCGAGACTTCAAGGAACGCTCCAAGGGGCGGTGGTTTCGGCGATGGTTGAGGAGTCATAGTGCCGGACGATGCAGAGTACGACTATGTGATCGCCGGGGGCGGTACGAGCGGAAGCGTTCTTGCCGGGAGATTAAGTGAAGACCCGGCAGTTCGCGTGCTGCTGCTCGAGGCTGGCCGGTCCGACCGCCATCCGTTCATTCATATGCCTGCGGGCTTCCCAAGGCTCAAGGGCGGCCCGTATCAGTGGGCCTACAACAGCGTTCCGCAAAAACACAGCAATGGCCGCAGCATCGCGCTTCCTCAGGGCCGGGGACTCGGCGGCGGCGGCTCCATCAACTCGCAGGTCTTCACGCGGGGCGTGGACGAGGACTACGACGGGTGGGTCGCGGACTACGGTTGCGATGGCTGGTCCGCCGCTGAGGTGTCCAGGTATTTTGTCCGCTCGGAGTGCAACTCCAGACTCTCAGGACCCCACCACGGAACCCAGGGGCCGCTTGGTGTCTCGGATCCCCGGCGTCCGCACACGCTCTCGGCGGCGTTCGTGCAGGCCGGCCAGGAGTTCGGGTTGCCGTACAACAGCGATTTCAACGGCGCCGAACAGCACGGCGTCGGTTTCTACCAGACCACCACGAAGAACGGTCGCCGGTGCAGTGCGGCCGTGGCCTACCTCAAACCCGCGCGCAAGCGCCGCAATCTCACGGTCCGCGTCAACGTGACCGTCGCCAAAGTGGTCATCAGGCACGGCCGTGCCGTCGGCGTGCAGACAGTCGAAGACGGCGTGGCGAGAATCTACGGCGCACGGCGGGAGGTCATTGTCGCCAGCGGTGCGTTTGGATCTCCGAAACTGCTGCAGCTTTCAGGCATCGGCGACCCGGCGGACCTCGCTGCCGCCGGGATCGACGTCCTCCATGCCCTCACGGGCGTCGGGAAGAACCTCCAGGATCACCTGGACCTGGACGTCATCTACGAACTCACCGACGGCCTCAGCCTGGACCGGTTCAACCGCGTGCGCCCGGCGACGGTCCTGGCCGGCCTCGAGTACCTGGCTTTCCGCTCGGGACCGTTCGCGTCCAACCTTGTCGAGGCCGGCGGCTTCAGCTACGCCAACAAGGATGAAAAGACCCCGGACCTGCAGTTCCACTTCCTGCCGGCCGCGCGGTCAGAGCCGGGCATAGCGTCGCTGCAGCCCGGGTTCGGCATGACGCTGAACTCCTATTTCCTGCGCCCCCGTAGCAGGGGGACAGTGCGGGTCGCATCCTCAGACCCCACACAGGCGCCGCTCATCGATCCGAATTTCCTCGCGGACGACTATGACCTGGAGATGACGATCGCCGGCGTGCAACAGAGCCGCCAGATCATGGAGCAGACATCGATCGCAGCCTTCATCAAAAGAGAGCACATCGGTGACGGCTCACGGGTGAGGACCCGCGACGAGTACGTGAAGTTCGTGCGCTCCTACGGACGGACCTCCTACCATCCGGTCGGCACCTGTGCGATGGGAACCTCTGATGATTCCGTGGTCTCGCCGCGGCTGAAGGTCCACGGGCTCGAGGGGCTGCGCGTGGTTGACTCCTCGATCATGCCGCGCCTGATCAGTGCCAACACGCAGGCGCCGACCATCATGATCGCGGAAAAAGCCGTCGACATGATCCTGGAGGACGCAGCCAGGCTGGCGCCCGGAGTGAGTGGTCTGGCCGGCTCCTGTATGTCCCCGGACGGTGTGTGAGTCATTTCACGCGCAACAGGGCACCGGAGCATGCCGGGCCGCCCGTAGAATTGATGGTGAACGTAGAAGTTCTGCCGTCGGGTCTGCGTTCGCAGCCGGCGGATTTTCTTTGCGCTCGATGAGGCGCCCGGGGTGGACCGAATCCCCGCCGGCGCCCGGTACCGGACACCCTCCGGCGGCCGACTTCCCCCTACGAGGACGTAGGGGGTGGATTCTAGGAAGGTAGTTCTGTGAGCCAGACGTCAGATTCTTGTCTTGATACGTGGATGGGCCGCGAGGCACTCGCCGAGGCCATGATCCCCGTGATCGGCCGGCTGTACCGCGAGAACAACGTGGTGACCTCCATCCACGGACGCAGCCTGATCAACAAGTCCACCATGAATATCCTCAAGGCCCACCGCTTCGCCCGCCGGATGAGCAAGGAAGAACTGCGCCTCGAGGAGACGGCCCCGCTGCTGGAGGCCCTCACCAAGCTGGACCTCGGCGCCGCGGCGATCGACGTCGCCCGCCTCACCGAGAAGTACCGCGCAGAGGGCGAAGGCGTGAGCCTGGATGAGTTCCTCCGCGCCGAACTGGCCGAAGTGGTCGGCAAGCGCGGCGGCGATGACCGCACCAGCACCGACGTCGTCCTCTACGGCTTCGGCCGCATCGGCCGCCTGCTGGCGCGCCTGCTGATCGAAAAGGCCGGCGGCGGCCACGGCCTGCGCCTGCGCGCCATCGTGGTGCGCCGCGGCTCGGACAACGACCTCGCCAAGCGCGCCAGCCTGCTGCGCCGCGACTCCGTCCACGGCTCCTTCGAAGGCACCATCAAGGTGGACCTCGAAAACGACACCATCACCGCCAACGGCGTCCAGATCCAGGTCATCTACTCGGACAACCCCGCCACGATCGACTACACCGCGTACGGCATCCACGATGCGCTCGTGGTGGACAACACCGGCCGCTGGCGCGACGCTGAAGGCCTGGGCCAGCACCTGCAGAGCAAGGGCGTCTCCCGCGTGCTGCTGACCGCCCCGGGCAAGGGTGAGCTGAAGAACATCGTGCACGGCATCAACCACGCCACCATCACCGACTCGGACACCATCGTCTCGGCGGCCTCCTGCACCACCAACGCCATCACCCCGGTCCTGAAGGCGATCAACGACCGCTACGGCGTAGTCCACGGGCACGTCGAGACGGTGCACTCCTTCACCAACGACCAGAACCTGATCGACAACTTCCACAAGGGCGACCGACGCGGCCGCTCCGCCGCGCTGAACATGGTCATCACCGAAACCGGTGCCGCCAAGGCCGTCGCGAAGGCCCTGCCCGAACTGCTGGGCAAGCTCACCGGCAGCTCCATCCGCGTTCCTACCCCGGATGTGTCCCTGGCCATCCTGAACCTGAACCTGGAGAACGGCACCACCAAGGACGAAGTCAACGACTACCTGCGGGAACTGTCCCTGCACTCGGAGTTCCGAAAGCAGATCGACTACATCGACTCGCCCGAGGTGGTCTCCACCGACTTCGTGGGCTCCCGTCGCGCCGGCATTGTGGACGGCCTGGCCACGATCTCCAACGAGAAGAACTTGGTGCTTTACGTCTGGTACGACAACGAGTTCGGCTACAGCTGCCAGGTGGTCCGCGTCATGGAGGAAATGGCCGGGGTCAACCCGCCGTCGTTCCCCGCCAAGGACGCTGCCTCCATCCTCGAGGCCGCCGGGCTGCCCGTCGAGGTCTAGCTGTACTAACCCGGTTGGTTGGTGACGCGGCTGGCGGGTGAGGCGCCTTTGAGGGCGGTGTGGGGCCTGTGGTGATTGTAGTGCTCGATGA
>NZ_JBHVTV010000022.1:0-38191 GCF_042884475.1 Arthrobacter sp. NPDC058130 | reverse complement strand
TTGTGTTAGCTCTCGACAAGCACCACACAACACCCGGAGGTCCTCTTATTGCGACAAATCATCCCCTCGTGTCACCAACGTCCCGGGACAGTACAACTAGCTGCGCGGCAGTTTCATGCCGGACTCGACCATCACGTCCCGGAGCCGGTCCGGGTAGTCCGTGATCAGCCCATCCACTCCGGCGCCGATGAGCGCGCGCATGGTGGGCTTGTCGTCAACGGTCCACGGAATGACCTGCATGCCTGCCGCGTGGGCACGCCGGACCATGTCGGCAGTGACGTAGGGAACGTAGCCCGGATCCGTCACGGCGCCGTTCTGCGGCGTGCCGTGCACCGGAGAGATGGCGTCGAAGCCGAGGGAAGAGGCCGCGGCGACGAGGTCACCGCCGAAGTCATCGGCGTCGATTCCGCCCAGCCACGGCGACTTGCCGGGCTGGCCCGTCTGGAGGAAGTCCTTGTTGGTGAGGGCCACGGTGCGGATCCGGGGAGCGCGCTGTTGGACCAGGCGCAGTGAACCCCAATCGAAGCTCTCAATCGAGACACGGCCCTGCATGTGGGCGGCCGTGATTTCGCGGAGTGCGACGTCGACGAACTGCTCGCGCGGTGCGGTTTCCTGCGGCGCGCCTGCCTCCACCTTGGTTTCGATGTTGAACTTCACCCGGCTGGCACGGTAGGAGTCCGCCAACGCGAAGACCTCGGCCAGCGTGGGCATCTTTGCGCCCGGAGAGGCAACCTGGCCCGGGAACTGGGGAAGCGTGAGGCTGCCGCAATCCAGGCTGCGGACCTGCGCGAACGTCAGGTCCTTGACGTACTTGCCGACGTAGGGGAACTGCGGGTCGTTCGGCGTGACAGGAGCCGTGTCCAGGCACTTCTGGCCGCTGATCTTGCGGTCGTGGGTGATGACCTCGTGGCCGTCCTTGGTGATCTGAAGGTCAAGCTCGAGGGTGGAGACGCCGGTCTCGATCCCTTTGGCGAAGGACGCCAGCGTTGACTCGACGGTCAGGCCGATGCCGCCGCGGTGGGCCTGGAGATCAAAGTGGTTGTCCTGGCCGTTGGCGTTGATGCCGGCCGCGTTGGCCTGGGCCGCGTTTGCCTGGATTGGGGTGGCGAGCAGCAGGGCTGCGCTGAGTACGGCAGCGCCGAGCTTCGTCTGGGTCCGCATGGGAAGGTTCTCCACTCTGGTGGTGTGCAGTTGCACGGCCACCTTGCCCGGCCGCGGCCAACTCCGGACCAGCGCAGCCTGACCAGCGCACCACGCGGCGGTGAACGTCCGGTGTAGCCAACGGACGTTCACCGCCCTCGCGCCTGGATGTGCGCCCGGACCGGAGCCCTACTGGTTCTTGCGGATCAGCTTGTGGGTGGCTGCCTGCGCCACCGGGCGGATCACGATCTCGTCCAGGTTGACGTGGTGCGGCGCGACGACGGCGTAGCGGACCACATCCGCGACGTCCTCGGCGGTAAGCGGCTTCTCGACCCCGGCGTAGACCTTGGCCGCCGCGTCCTGGTCACCGAGCCGGTTCAGGGCGAACTCCTCGGTCTGCACCAAGCCGGGGAGCACCTCGATCACGCGGACATTGTGCTCGGCCTCTTCGAGCCGCAGCGCCCCTGTCAGGGCGTGCTGGGCGAACTTGGCCGCGTTGTAGCCGCCGCCGCCCTCGTAGGCCGTCAGCCCGGCGGTGGAGGTCAGGTTCAGCACAGTGCCCTCACCGTCCGCCCGCAGCATGGGCAAGAACGCCCGGATCAGCTTCATGCTGCCCAGCACGTTGACCTGGAACATCCAGTCCCAGTCCTCGGTCTTGGCCCCGGCAATCCTGTCGGCACCGCGGGCTCCGCCGGCGATGTTGATCAGCGTGTCGATGCCGCCGGCCCGGGTCACCTCATCGAGCAGCCGGGCCACGTCGGCGTCGTCAGTCACATCGGCGGGAAGGGCGACGGCGCCGGTTTCGGCGGCGAGCGCCTCGAGCCGGTCGGCACGGCGGGCGACGGCGAACACGGTCCAGCCTTCTTTGCGGAGCGCCCGCACGGTGGCCTCGCCGATTCCGGTGCTCGCGCCGGTGACCAGTGCTGCTTTGAGCACTGTTGCTGTCTTTGCAGTTCCTGCGTTATCCATTCCCTCAGTCATGGCACCACCCTAACGGGAAGGCCGGGGACCCCGCGCCGGGTGCCCGCTGGATGAACCCGCGTGAATCAACCCTGCAGGAATTCCAGCAGGACCCGGGCGTGGTTGGTCTCCGGATCCCGCGCACCGAACAACAGCGTCACTTTGCCGTGCTCCGCCGCAAGGCCATGCAGCGTCTGTACGGCAGGGTTGGTTTCGAGCTCCGCCTCATACGCCGCCCGGAAGTCTGCGAACCGTTCCTGCATGTGTGCGAACTCCTTGCGCAGCGGCGGGGACGGTGCCACCTCCTTGAGCCAGAGCTCCAGTTGGGCCCGTTCCTTGCTGACTCCGCGCGGCCAGAGCCGGTCCACCAGAACCCGGCAGCCGTCGTCGTCAGAGGGGTCTTCGTAGATGCGCTTGATCGCGAAGATACCGGCGGAACTTCCCTGAGATTTGCCCATCTGCGCATGCTACTTCACAGCTGAGAGCAGTCTCCTACGCCAAAACAACCTGCCGAAAGTACGTTTTGGGGTAATAAATGGAAGAATTGAGCCCATGGCTGAAGACAAACAGGGTACAGACACGCCCACCACCGCCCCCATCAACGTTCCGGACAAGCCCGCCCTGGAGGGGCTGGAAGAAACGCTCACGCAGCGCTGGCTTGACGAAGGGACCTACAAGTTCGCCCAGGACACCACGCGGGAACAGGTCTACTCGATCGACACTCCCCCGCCCACGGCGTCGGGATCCCTCCACGTCGGACATATGTTCTCCTACACGCAGACCGACGTCCTGGCGCGCTACCAGCGCATGACCGGCAAGAACGTCTTCTACCCCATGGGCTGGGACGACAACGGCCTGCCCACCGAGCGCCGCGTGCAGAACTACTACGGCGTGCGCTGCGATCCGGCGATTGCCTACGACGCCGGCTACCGCCCCCCGGCCGAGCCCGCCAAGAACCAGCGCGATTTCGACGTCATCTCCCGCCGGAACTTCATCGAGCTGTGCGAAGAGCTCGCGGTCGAGGACGAGAAGGTCTTCGAGCACCTCTTCCGGACGCTGGGCCTGTCCGTGGACTGGGACCTCACCTACCGGACCATCGATGACAAGTCCCGCGCGATCTCCCAGCGCGCCTTCCTGGCCAACCTGGCCGCCGGCGACGCCTACATGGCCGAGGCTCCCACCCTGTGGGATGTCACCTTCCGCACCGCGGTGGCCCAGGCCGAGCTTGAGGACCGCGAGGTCGCGGGCGCCTACTACCGCTACCCGTTCTTCACCGCCGAGGGCGAGAAGATCTTCATCGAGACCACCCGCCCCGAGCTGCTGGCCGCCTGCGCCGCGCTGGTGGCGAACCCCGACGACGAGCGCTACAAGCCGCTGTTCGGCAAGAAGGTCACCTCTCCCCTGTTCGGCGTCGAGGTAGAGGTCAAGGCCCACCCGCTCGCGAAGGCGGACAAGGGCTCCGGCATCGCCATGGTCTGCACCTTCGGCGACCTCACCGACGTCACCTGGTGGCGCGAGCTGCAGCTGCCCACCCGCGCAATCGTGGGCCGTGACGGCCGCATCATCGGCGAGACGCCGGAGTGGATCACCACCGAAGCAGGCCGCGCCAGCTTCGCGGCCATCGCCGGCAAAACCGTCTTCAGCGCCAAGGAGGGCGTGGTGGAGCTCCTGGCCGCCGCGGACCTGCTCGACGGCGAGCCCAAGAAGATGACGCACCCGGTGAACTTCTTCGAGAAGGGCGACAAGCCCCTCGAGGTCGTGACCTCCCGCCAGTGGTACATCCGCAACGGCGGCCGCGATGAGGACCGCCGCGAACGGCTGATCGGCCGCGGCAACGAGATCGAATTCCACCCCGCCTTCATGCGGTCCCGCTACGAGAACTGGATTTCCGGGCTCAACGGCGACTGGCTCGTGTCCCGTCAGCGCTTCTTCGGCGTGCCGGTACCGGTCTGGTACCCGCTGGATGCCGACGGCAACCCTGAATACGACGCACCGATTGTCCCGTCCGACGCACAGCTCCCCGTGGACCCCGCGGCGGATGCGGCACCGGGCTATGAGGAGGCCCAGCGCGATGTGCCGGGCGGCTTCACCGGCGACGCGGACGTTCTGGACACGTGGGCCACGTCCTCGCTGACGCCGCAGATTGTGGGCGGCTGGAGCACCGACGAGGCGCTGTTCGCCAAGGTCTACCCGTTCGACGTCCGCCCGCAGGGGCACGACATCATCCGGACCTGGCTGTTCTCCTCCGCCGTCCGCGCCGACGCGCTGCAGAAGACTGCTCCGTGGAAGCACGCGGCCATCTCCGGCTGGATCCTGGACCCGGACCGGAAGAAGATGTCCAAGTCCAAGGGCAACGTCATTGTGCCCACGGATGTGCTGGACGAGTACGGTTCGGATGCAGTGCGCTACTGGGCTGCCTCGGCCAGGCTCGGCGCGGACACCGCCTACGAGATCGCCCAGATGAAGATCGGCCGCCGCCTGGCGATCAAACTGCTCAACGCCTCCAAGTTTGTCCTGAACCTGGGCGCCACCGAGGACTCGGTGGTTTCCGGTGACCTGTCCGTGCTGAGCAACCCCCTGGACCGGGCCGTCCTGGCCCAGCTCGCCGACGTCGTCCAGCAGGCCACCAAGGCGTTCGAGGGCTACGACTACGCCCGGGCCCTGCAGATCACCGAGAGCTTCTTCTGGAACTTCACGGACGACTATGTGGAGCTCATCAAGGACCGCGCCTACGGTGCGGCCGGTGAGGAGCAGCAGGCGTCCGTGCTGGCCGCCCTCGCGACGAGCCTGGACACCCTCCTGCGGCTCTTCGCGCCGTTCCTGCCGTTCGCCACGGAGGAAGTCTGGAGCTGGTGGCGCACCGGTTCGGTGCACCGTGCCCAGTGGCCGTCGGCCATTGCGGTCGACGGCGACACGACCCTGCTGGCCACGGTCGGCACCGCGCTCAGCGGCATCCGCAAGGCCAAGTCCGAGGCAAAGGTCAAGCAGCGCACCGAGGTGCTCTCCGCGACGGTCACGGCCTCGGAGTCCCTCACGACGCAGCTGAAGGCCGGCCTCGCCGATCTCAAGGCCGCCGCCAACGCGCGTGAACTGGCCCTGGTCGCCGGCGAGGGCGAACTGACCGTCAGCGACGTCGTGCTGGCACCTGCCGAGCCGCCCGCCCAGGGGTAACGGCCGCCATTTCGACACAGAGGAAGAGGGCCCTCCGCCCGGCTCAGGCCGGCGGAGGGCCTTCTTGCTTATGTCGCGTTGCCGCCCGTGCGCCTCAGATTTTGAAGGAGGTCTCGAAGCGTGTCAGCACCGGCGGGGCGGCCAGGAGCTCCCCCAGCCCGCTCGCGCCGTCGCCGGCCCGCCATGCGCGGTAGGCGGCGTCGTGCTCCAGCGACGCCCACTGTTCCACCACGAGAACGTGCGCAGGATCCGTGCTGTCAACCAGCACGTCGACGCCGAGGCAGCCGTCAAACGCCCGGGTATCGGAAAGAATGTCGCGGAGCACGACCGCGGCCGTGGGCACGGCTTCGGCTTTGAGGTTCAGGTCAAGGTGGGCGGTGATGGGCATGGCGTTCCAATGATCGAAGGTTGGCTAACACAGGACGCCGCCGGGCGGGGTGCTTCCGCACCACGGCACCCAGACCGCGGCCTGTCAATGAAAGCAACAGCGTTGCCGCCGGGCTTGTTCCTTCGGTTCCGGCCCGCCGGCCGGCTTCCGCTGCTAGGCGCCGGATTCCCGGCTTTGCCGTTCCGCTTCGCTGATCGCCCAGGCCGCGTTGACCATGCCGATGTGGCTGAACGCCTGCGGGAAGTTGCCCAGCAGCTCGTTGCTGTCCGGGGCTACCTCTTCGGCCATCAGGCCCAGGTCCGTGGCGAACGCGGCTGCCCGCTCGAACACGGCCCGGGCGCGTTGGGTGCGTCCGGCGAGAGCCAGGGCGTGCGCCAGCCAAAAGGTGCACAGCAGGAACGTGCCCTCCTCCCCCGTCATGCCGTCATCGGCAAGGTAGCGGTACACGAGGCCGCGGGAGTCCGTGAGCCGCTCCTCGATCGCGTCGATCGTGGCGAGCATGCCGGGATCATCGGCCGGCAGGAATCCCACGATGGCCAGCATCAGGGCCGAGGCATCGAGGTCCTCGGAGCCGTACGCCTGGGTGTAGGCGTTCGCCGCCGCACTCCATCCCTCGGTGCGGATGGACGCCGCGATAGCATCCCGCGCCTGGGTCCAGTGCGGGACCTTGTCGGGTGACTGCAGGATTCCGGCGAGGGAGATCGCCCGGTCCACGGCCACCCAGCACATGAGCTTGGAGTGCAGGTAGTGGCGCCGCTCCCCGCGGACTTCCCACATGCCGTGGTCGGCGGACCGCCAGCGCGCGGCGGCGGTGTCAGCGGCGTCGGCGAGGAAGGTCCGCGTCTCCGGTGCCAGCTCCGCGAGGTACTCCGGCAAGGTGGCGGCGGCGTCGAGGAGTTCGCCGTAGACGTCGAGCTGGCGCTGGTTTCAGGCGCCGTTGCCCACCCGGACCGGGGAGCTGGCGCGCCAGCCCGGCAGGTGGGCGAGTTCGCGTTCGGGGAGCTCGCGTTCGCCGCCGATGCCGAACATGATCTGCAGTTCCTCGCGGGCGGCCAGCTGGCGGGCGGCCGCGGTGGCCAGGAACTGGAAGAACTTCCCGGCCTCGTCCGGGCAGGCCGCCACCCACAGGGCCTGCAGGGTCATGCTGGCGTCCCGGATCCAGCTGTAGCGGTAGTCCCAGTTGCGCGTGCCGCCGGCCACCTCGGGCAGCGACGTGGTGGGGGCGGCCACGATGGCGCCGCTTGGGTAGTAGCTCAGCGCCTGCAGGATCCGTCCGCTGCCGGCCACCAGCTCCTGCCACGGTCCGCGGTAGTTCTGGTGTATCGCGGACCAGCTGGTCCAGCCCTGTACGGTGTCCTCGAGCCGGCGTCGAATCTCGGCCTGGCTCCAGAACACCGGGGCCCGGCTGCCGCCGGGGTCTGCGGAGTTGGAGTGGAGGGCAAAGCCGGCAACGTCGCCGGCGCGGAGGCTCAGGCGCACGTGCGTGGTACCTGTGGCGGGGTCCGTGGCGGGGTCCGTGCTGGAGTCGGGGCTGAACTGGACGGACGCCGGGGCCGAGAAGGACAGGACCGAATCTCCCGCACTGATCAGGATCCCGCCGTCGGCGCCGCGTTCCCGGGGCCAGGTGAGCTGGGGCCAGGTGAGCTGGGGCCAGGTGAGCTGCGGCCGGGCCAGGCCGTAGTCGGGTCGGGCGGCCAGGACGACGTCGACGTCGACTGCGCCCTGGGTGCAGGACACCTGGCGCAGGAGGGTGCCCGGGGAGTCCGCACCGAGCTCGTGGCCCCGCCGGCCGTCACCGAGGGCCAGGGCATCCGTGACCGTCACTTCGCCCTCGGCGGTGGTGTGGGTGGTTTCCAGGACCAGCGTGGGGCCGAGGTAGCGCCGGGTCGAGGTGTGGGCGCTGGCGGGCTGGCTCGACCAGAAACCCGCCTCCGGTCCGAGGAGGCGTCCGAACACCGAGGGGCTGTCGAAGCGGGGGAAGCAGAGCCAGTCCACGGAGCCGGCCGCACTCACCAGCGCGGCGGAGCGGCAGTCGGACAGGAGGGCGTAGTCCGCAATGGGTTCATTGCTCTGGACATTACTCATGGGCACACTCTGGCCAGATTTTGGGCAAAGGGGAAGCCCCATCAGCGTTAGCCGTTGGTGGGGCTTCGACTTTTCGATTGTCACGTGACGTCTTAGACAATCTGGCAGGATCCTTAGATTTCCAGGTCTTCCTACCTCGTCACTGGTAGCCATCATCTGACTTTGCCGAAGGCTGCGTCGGATGAGTGTCACTGAATCTTTGGTTCCTGCGTCCCTCTTCTTTCGAAGTGGGTAAGTTCTATTGTTGTCCCCCGGTTTGCCGTGCACAAGAGCCCCGGATGAACTACATCGGAGTAATTCTTCCGGGGCTCCTGGAGGGCCGGACAGCAAGCCCGGCGAAGCGTCCGGCGAGGCGTCCGGAGGCCTAGTTGAAGGCCGGGCTTTCGGTCCGGCTGCGCTTGATTTCGAAGAAGTACGGGAAGGATGCCAGGGTCACTGTCGCGTCCCAGATCTTTCCGGCGTCCTCGCCGCGCGGGATGCGGGTCAGGACTGGGCCGAAGAATGCCGTGCCGTTGAAGGCCACGACCGGTGTGCCGACGTCCTGTCCCACTAGGGAGATGCCGGCCTCGTGGCTGGTGCGGAGCTGGGCGTCGAATTCGTCGCTCTGGCCGGCGGCGGCAAGCTCGGCCGGCAGTCCTGCCTCGGCCAGCGACTTGGCGATGACTTCGCCAACGTCCTTATTGCCTTCGTTGTGGATCTTGGTGCCCATGGAGTCGTAGAGCGGCTTGATGTACTCAGCACCGTGCTTTTCCGAGGCGGCTATGATGACGCGGACCGGCGCCCAGGCCTTCTTCATGAGCTCCTTGTACTTCTCGGGGAGCTCCTCGCGGCCTTCATTGAGTACAGCGAGGCTCATCACGTGCCACTCGGTCTTGATGTCGCGGACTTCTTCCACTTCGCCGATCCAACGCGAGGTGACCCAGGCGAAGGGGCACATGGGGTCGAACCAGAAGTCGGCTTTGTTGGTCAGGGTTGCAGGCACAGGTGTTCTCCTTAGGGAAGTCTGCGGGAAAGCGCGCCGGGTCAGAGCATATATGGGGCGCACCAAAACAAGGTCGCGTCACGTGGGCGCTTCAAAGGCTACAGCGACCCGCAAGGCTGGTTTATTCCGAACGGGCCAGTTCCAAATGAGGCCGAGGGGTCAGGCGGACTTGCGGCGCTTGACGTCGTGGGCGATCATCGTGGGCGCCGCCTTCTTCGTCACGACCTCTTCGGTGATCACGACGCTCGCGACGTCGTCGCGGCTGGGGAGGTCAAACATGACCGGAAGCAGGACTTCCTCCATGATGGCGCGCAGCCCCCGTGCACCGGTGCCCCGCTCCAGCGCCTGGTCGGCGATGGTGTTCAGTGCCTCGTCCTCGAAGATGAGCTCGACGCCGTCGAGCTGGAACATCTTCTGGTACTGCTTGACGAGGGCGTTCTTGGGCGTGGACAGGATCTGGATGAGCGCGGCGCGGTCCAGGTTCGAGACCGTGGTGATGACGGGCAGCCGGCCGATGAATTCCGGAATCAGCCCGAACTTCAGCAGGTCCTCCGGCATGACCTCGCCGTAGGAATCCGTGGTGTTCTTTACCTCGTTGAGCGGCGCGCCGAAGCCGATCCCCTTGCGTCCGGAACGCGAACCGATGATGTCTTCGAGCCCCGCGAAGGCGCCGGCCACGATGAACAGCACGTTGGTGGTGTCAATCTGGATGAATTCCTGGTGCGGGTGTTTGCGGCCGCCCTGCGGCGGGACGGATGCCACGGTGCCCTCGAGAATTTTCAGGAGCGCCTGCTGCACGCCCTCGCCCGAGACGTCCCGGGTGATGGACGGGTTTTCGCTCTTGCGCGAGATCTTGTCGATCTCATCGATGTAGATGATGCCCTGCTCGGCCTTCTTGACGTCATAGTCGGCGGCCTGGATGAGCTTGAGGAGGATGTTCTCGACGTCCTCGCCGACGTAGCCGGCTTCGGTCAGGGCCGTGGCGTCGGCCACCGCGAACGGGACGTTGAGGCGACGCGCCAGGGTCTGGGCCAGATAGGTTTTGCCGCAGCCGGTGGGGCCGATCAGCAGGATGTTGGACTTGGCGATCTCGACGTCGTCGTGGTGCACGCCGTCCGCCAGGCTGCCGCTCTTCGGCGCATGGCCGGCCTGGATCCGCTTGTAGTGGTTGTAGACCGCGACGGCGAGCGAACGCTTGGCGGGTTCCTGGCCGATCACATATTCCTGCAGGAAATCAAAGATCTCGCGGGGCTTGGGCAGTTCGAAACTGCCCAGGTCAGCTACTTCCGCGAGTTCTTCTTCGATGATCTCGTTGCAGAGTTCGATGCACTCGTCGCAGATGTAGACGCCGGGCCCGGCAATGAGCTTGCGAACCTGCTTCTGGCTCTTTCCGCAGAAAGAACACTTCAGCAGATCAGTGCTCTCGCCAATCCGAGCCATGTGTGAACCCCTTTAGTAGCTTGCTGCTGGCTGTGACATGTTCCACTCTAGGTCACTTTAGGCCCGTTGGGTGGAAAGCGGACGCCGGTGCGGCCAAGTAAAAGTGCCGCACCGGCGCGTCGCGAATTACTGATTAGCGCGCGATTGCCTGGGGCTTGATCTTGCGGGAATCCAGGACCTGGTCAATGAGGCCGTACTGCATAGCCTCGGCGGCGGTGAGGATTTTGTCCCGCTCGATGTCGTTGTTGACCTGTTCCGGCGTCCGGCCGGAGTGCTTGGCCAGCGTGTCCTCGAGCCAGGAGCGCATGCGCATAACCTCGGCGGCCTGGATCTCCAGGTCGGAGGCCTGCCCGCCCTGTCCACCGGACAGGGACGGCTGGTGGATCAGGACACGCGCGTTCGGCAGCGCCAGGCGCTTGCCCGGCGTGCCGGCCGCGAGCAGCACGGCTGCGGCGCTGGCCGCCTGGCCGAGGCAAACGGTCTGGATCTCCGGGCGGATGTACGTCATGGTGTCGTAGATCGCGGTCATGGCGGTGAAGGAGCCGCCCGGGGAGTTGATGTAGAGGGTGATGTCGCGGTCCGGATCGGTGGACTCAAGCACCAGCAGCTGGGCCATCACGTCGTCCGCCGAGGCGTCGTCGACCTGGACGCCCAGGAAGATGATGCGGTCCTCGAACAGCTTGGTGTACGGGTCCTGGCGCTTGAAGCCGTAAGGCGTGCGCTCTTCGAACTGCGGCAGCACGTAGCGGCTGCTCGGCAGATTACCGGCAGTCGAACCGAAGTTGTAGTTCATGTTCATTGCTCCTGAATTCATTGCTGTCTACGTGCCGGTCAGTTCTCGGTGGCTGCAGCAGCGCCGCCGCCGTTGCCGGAGCCGTTGGCGTTTGTTCCGCCGCCGCCGGCCACGGATCCGGCGTGCGCCGCGATCTTGTCGAAGAAGCCGTATTCGAGGGCTTCCGAGGCCGTGAACCACTTGTCGCGGTCGTTGTCCTTGAGGATGGTGTCCACGGTCTGGCCGGTTTGGTCGGCGGTCAGCTCGGCCATGACCTTCTTCATGTGCAGGATCAGCTCGGCCTGGATCTTGATGTCCGAAGCCGTGCCGCCGATGCCGCCGGAGGGCTGGTGCATTAGGATGCGGGCATTGGGGGTGGCGTAGCGCTTGCCCTTGGTGCCCGAGGAGAGCAGGAACTGCCCCATGGAGGCGGCGAGCCCGGTGGCCACCGTGACGACGTCGTTCGGGATGAACTGCATGGTGTCGTAGATGGCCATGCCGGCGGTGACGGAGCCGCCGGGTGAGTTGATGTAAAGGTAGATGTCCCGTTCAGGATTCTCCGCCGAGAGCAGCAGCAGCTGGGAGCAGATCGCGTTGGCGTTATCGTCGCGGACCTCGGAGCCGAGCCAGATGATGCGCTCTTTCAGCAGGCGGTTGTAAATGTAGTTATCCTGGGCTGCCGGATCGACCGTGGCCATCCGGGGCGCCCCTGCTTGCTGTGACATATGTACTTACCTCTCGCTGGCGACGGTGACGTCACTGGACGACATCACTGAACTTTCCTACAGCGACACTAACCGTTTTCACGCCCGCTTTGTTCGCTTGCGGCGGGCTGTTCGCTGTCGGCGCACGTCCGCCGGCGCGGGGCTAAACCGGCACGAGGTTAAACCAGCAGGGCTTAAAACAGTCGGCCCCCGGATCGGTGATCCGGGGGCCGACTGTTCTAAGTCTCAGGGACTGCTAGAACTTCACTGCTGCGGGGTCATCGCTGGGCGTGGCCTCGGTGGCTGCTTCAGCCGCGGAAGCTTCTTCCTCAACGGATTCAGCGGCCGGCGCGGCTTCGTCGCCGGGGCGGACGAAATCGCTCAGGTCAACCTTGTTGCCCTCGGAGTCGGTCACCTCGGCCTGGCCCAAGACCACGGCCAGTGCCTTGCGGCGGCGGACCTCGGAAACCATCATGGGAACCTGGCCGCTCTGGTCGATGATCTGGGCGAACTGGTTCGGGTCCATGCCGTACTGGCTGGCGGTGGTGACGATGTAGTCGATCAGCTCGTTCTGGCTGACGTTGACTTCTTCCTTCTCGGCGATGGCGTCAAGGATGATCTCGTTCTGGAAGGCGCGCTCGGTGTTGGCCTTGACCTCGGCGCGGTGCTCCTCGGTGTCGTGCTCGCCTTCGCCGTGGGCGTTTTCGGCGTTGAAGTGCTGCTCCAGCTGCTCTTCGACGATCGATTCCGGGACGGGAACCGCGACGAGCTCAACGAGCTTGTCAAGGACCTTGTCGCGGGCCTCGACGCCCTGCTCAACAACCTTGGACTCGGCGGCCTGCTTGGCCAGGTCCTCACGGAGTTCGGCCAGGGTGTCGAATTCGCTGGCGAGCTGGGCGAAGTCGTCGTCGGCAACGGGGAGCTCGCGCTCCTTGACGGCCTTGACGGTGACCTTGACCTGAGCGGACTCGCCGGCGTGCTCGCCGCCGACCAGCGTGGTGTCAAAGATGGCGTCCTCGTCGGCGCTGAGGCCGGTGACGGCCTCGTCGAGGCCTTCGAGCATGGTGCCAGCGCCAACCTGGTAGGACAGGCCGGAGGCGGAGTCAACCTCGGCGCCGTCGATCGAGGCTGCGATGTCGATCGTCAGGAAGTCGCCGTCGGCGGCCGGGCGGTCCACGGACTTCAGCGTGCCAAAGCGGCCGCGGAGCTCGTCCAGGGCCTTGTCGACGTCGGCGTCCGAAGACTCGGCGGCGGCAACCTCGACCTTGATGCCGGCGTAGTCAGGCAGTTCGATCTCGGGACGGATGTCGACCTCGGCGTGGAACTTGAGCTCGCCGTCAGTGGCGGACGGGTCCGGAACCTCGGTGATCTCAACCTCGGGACGGCTCAGGGGACGGATGCCGGTTTCCTGCACGGCAGCCTGGTACCAGCCGTTGAGGCCTTCGTTGATGGCCGTCTCCAGGACGTAGCCGCGGCCGACGCGCTGGTCGATGAGCTTGGAGGGGACCTTTCCCTTGCGGAAACCGGGAACCTGGATCTGCGAAGCAACAGTCTTGTATGCCTCTGCGATGCTGGGCTTCAATTCCTCAAAGGGGACCTCAACATTGAGCTTGACCCGCGTGGGGGTGAGGTTCTCGACAGCGCTCTTCACAGTCTAAGTACTCCTGGTGTGGGGGGAATAGGGTTCTGCATTGCCACGTGCTGGCAGTGCTTGCAGAGTCGGGGTGACAGGATTTGAACCTGCGACTTCCTGCTCCCAAAGCAGGCGCTCTAGCCAAGCTGAGCTACACCCCGTAAGTGCACAGAACAGTCTACGGTCATACCGTGCAGATTTGCACATTTGACACCGGGGCCCTGCATTAGGTTTAGTTGTATCCGGCTTGAACAGCCGACCGGAAGTTTTGCTGAAAATCCAGCATCCCTCCCGGGGACGTAGCTTAATGGTAAAGCCTCAGTCTTCCAAACTGATTACGCGGGTTCGATTCCCGTCGTCCCCTCGGAAATATGTCCCCTCGGAAATATGACGAAAAGCCCCTCTGCGGAGGGGCTTTTTTCGTGCCTGCTGCAAAGATGCCCGGTCAGGCCTGCTGGCACTGCGGGCACCAGTACAGTTTCCGCGCACCCAGTTCTGTGAGCGCCACGGTTGTGCCGCAGTCACGGCAGTCCAGGCCGTGCCTGCGGTAGACGAAGTGCGCCTGGTCCGGCTCCGGCAGCACTCCGGCCGCAGTGCCCGGCGTGGCGTCGCCATGCCCTTCCCGGGACGGCGTGCCCCAGTACTGCGGCGGCGTCGTGATGATCCGGCCGTCCCGGACGCCGTCGGACATCATTGCCGCGGTGTCGTCCCAGAGCCGGCGTGCCGCCTCCGGCGTCAGGCCGGTTCCGGGCAGCCAGGGGTTGAGCCGCTGCCGGAACAGCAGTTCGGCCCGGTAGACGTTCCCGACGCCGGCAATCACCTTCTGGTCCATGAGCAGGCCCGCCAGCGGTGTTCGTTTGGCCGTCACGGTAGTGGCGAATGCGTCCCGGTCGCCTGGCCGGTTGCCCAGCGGGTCCGGGCCAAGGCGGGCGACGACGGCCGCTGCTTCGGCCGCGATGATCGCCTCGCAGGTGGTGGCGCCGCGCAGATCCGCCCAGCCGTGCCCGCTTACCAGCCGGACGCGGACCGCCCCGACCGGTTCCGGCGGCCCTGCGTAGGCAGACGATGCGGCGACGGCGACGGCCGGCTCGCCGTCGTCGTACACCTCCCGCTCCCCCACCTTCCGGGGCGCCCCGATGCTGGACGCGCCACGGAAGGTTGCATCCCCGCCGAAATTCCAGGCGCCGTAGAGGCCCAGGTGGACGTGCAGGACCACGCCGTGGTCGAACTCGAGGAACAGGTGCTTGCCGTGAGCGGCCGCGGACGTCAGGACGTGGCCGTCCAACAGCGCGGCGCCGGGCGCGAACCGGCCTTGCGGGCTCGAGACCGTCAGCCTCTCGCCCGCGAAGACGTCACCGAACTGGCGCGCCAGCCGGTGGACGGAGTGCCCCTCCGGCACTACTGGACGACTTCGCCGGTGCGCTCGTAGGTGGCGATCTTGCCGATCCGGCGGAGGTGGCGCTCGTCGTTGCTGAACGGCTCGGTCAGGAAGGCCTCGATGATGGCCGTTGCCTCGTCCACGCTGTGCTGGCGGCCGCCGACGGCGACGACGTTGGCGTCGTTGTGTTCGCGGGCGAGCTGCGCCGTGGAGAGGTTCCAGGCCAGTGCGGCGCGCACGCCCTTGACCTTGTTGGCGGCAATCTGTTCGCCGTTGCCGGATCCGCCGAGCACGATGCCCAGGGCGGGGGTTCCGGCTTCCTGGTCCGCCACCACCGCGAGGGCGGCGTTGATGCAGAACGACGGGTAGTCATCCAGGGCGTCGTATTCCGTGGGTCCGTGGTCCACCACCTCGTAGCCTTTGGCGCTGAGGTGGCTGACGAGGTGGGCGCTGAGCTCCATTCCGGCGTGGTCGGTGGCAATGTGCACGCGGGGGAAGTCAGAAATGGTCACGGCTGTTCCGTTCAGTTGCGGCGCGGGGCGGCGGCCGGGGCGGTTGAGGGCTGCTCCAAGCCTACTAGGCCGCGTCTTCGGGGACGGTGCTGCGGCGGGCCGGAGCCTGGACCGGGGCGTCGTGTTACGTGGCCGGCGCCCCGCCGTTCCGCCGGGCCCTGGCTGCCACCCGGGACAGCGTTTGGGCAATGTTGTCCGCCGTGGCGGCGCTACCGCCGCTCACCGCGAGCCGGTGCCCGTCCGAGCGGTCGATGACCACAGCCGGGCCGCTGCTGACCAGCAACGCGGTCGTGTTGCCGTGGATGCGGTAGCCCCACCCGCCGTAGTCCGCCGCCGTGACGTCCCTGGGCGTGGCGGCGTCGATGGCCGCGGCTGGAACATTCATGACCCGCACGAAACCTGCCACGAAGACCCGCAGACCACTCCGGTCAACCCGGATCCGGGCCACCAGGAACGCCGCCGCCACCAGGGCCGCGGCCACCAGGAGGGCAGAGACCCACGGCACGGCAATGGTGAAGAGGGCCGCGGGCAGGAGCGTCGCAATGCCAAGCATGACGAAGATCGAACTGCGGGCGTGGACCCAGAGGCTGACGCGGTCCCTGGCCAGGTCCGGATCCCGTTCGCTCTCGAGGGCCTGCCGCATGCCGAGGTCGTCATCGACAGACCAGCGCTCGTCTGCCTTGAAGACCATGCCCATGACGAAGCCCATGGCGAGGGCTGCACCGCTTCCCAGGGCCAGGACCGAGGCGTCCACATGCGAGCCCCGCGCGTCGGGCAGTCCCAACTGCCCCACGAGGGCGGCGGCGAGGACGGTGGTGATGAAGAGGCTCATGGCAAACCCGGCGCCCATCATGATCCGGCGCATCATCACGGGCCGTGACAGCGGCACGGCCTGCAGCAGCACGGCCCAGCCCACCGCCACAATCAGCGCGGCACTGGCGCCCACGAAGGCGGTGAACGGCGCGAAGTCGGCGGCGCCGGCGTCGGTCCAGCGGACGGCCAGCGGCTCGGGCAGATCCGGGCGCAGCAGCAGCGCGCACACCACGAATCCGGCCGCCAGCATCACGGGGAACCCGATGGCAAAACGCATGGCCCTGACATCGACCGAGTCCCGAATCTTTCCCATGCTCCCAACGCTACCCCGGCCGGACCGTCAGGCATCCGGGGACATGCGCGCAGGTCAGGAGGTCGCGAGGAGGGAAATATCGGATCAGTTCCGTTGTCCAGGACCCGAACCTCTCCTACGAGCAAGTAAAGATCGCGATTCAGTACGACGGCGGGCATCACTCCAGTCCAGCCCAGCGTCGCAGCGACACCTTCCGGGGTGAGGAGACCAGGGATGCCGGGCGGCGCGTCTCGAATTGACCCAATGGCCCACCTGACACGAATGGCCGCTAAGGGTGTCCCGTAACGACCATCTGCGGCAATCGACGGAGAGAGTGCTGGCGGAGCTCAGGGAAAGCATCAGGATCGAAGGTCAAGCGCCCTCGGGCAGACCACGGGCCCGGTTCCGAAAGTCCGTGCCCGAGGCCCGCGGCTGCAGCGACACTGCTCAGTTCCCGCCACGCCATGCCGCGCCGCCCAACCGCACTCGCCTGACGCGAATGGCCGCTAAGGGCGTCGGCGCAGAGGCCTTTCATGGCAAATTGTCGTCTGGGCAGAGGCTTTGGGCCGGACACTGTGACCGGGCTAACTTGCCACGGGCCACTGACGTGAAAGAATAATTTCACAGTATCGCCGGCGGCTGCGGCCGGCCGGCAGTATCCATCTTCTTCTGGAGGCCCCTTTGCCCGGTATGAACCTCACCCGCGCCGAAGCCCGCGAGCGCGCCGCCCTGATCGACGTCGAGTCCTACGAGGTCAGCCTCGACCTCACGCGCGGCGAGAAAGTCTTCGGGTCCACCACGGCCGTGAAGTTCGCGGCCAAGCCGGGATCTTCGACCTTCATTGACGCCGTGACCCACGCGGTGCACAGCGTGAGCCTCAACGGCCGCGAACTCGATCCGGCCGAGGTCTCCGACGGCGTCCGGATCCAGCTCCCGGACCTGGAAGCCGTGAACGAGCTCCTCGTGGTCGCCGACGCGCCGTACATGAACACCGGCGAGGGCCTGCACCGCTTCGTGGATCCGGTGGACAACGAGGTCTACCTCTACACCCAGTTCGAGGTCCCGGATTCGCGGCGAATGTTCGCCGTGTTCGAACAGCCCGACCTCAAGGCCAGCTTCACGTTCACCGTCACCGCGCCCTCGCACTGGGACGTGGTCTCCAACTCCCCCACGCCGGTGCCTGTGGAAACCATCCCCGGCGCGGACGGCGGCGCCCGCTCCGTCTGGGAGTTCACGCCCACGCCGCGGCTCTCCTCCTACGTCACCGCGCTCATCGCCGGGCCGTACCAGTCGGTGCGCAGCGAGGTCACGTCCGCCGAGGGCCGGGTCACCCCGCTGGGCATCTTCGCCCGCAAGTCCCTCATGCAGTACCTCGATGCGGACAACATCTTCGAGCTCACCCGTCAGGGTTTCGAGTTCTTCGAGGCCCAGTTCGGCTGCCCGTACCCGTTCGAGAAGTACGACCAGCTCTTCGTGCCGGAGTTCAACGCCGGCGCCATGGAAAACGCCGGGGCGGTCACCATCCTGGAAGGCTACGTCTTCCGCGGCAAGGTCACCGACGCCCAGGTGGAGCGGCGCGCCATCACCGTGCTGCACGAGCTCGCGCACATGTGGTTCGGCGACCTCGTGACGATGCGCTGGTGGAACGACCTTTGGCTCAACGAGTCCTTCGCCGAATACATGTCCCACCTGGCCGCCGTGGAGAACACCGAGTTCGACCACGCCTGGACCACGTTCGCCTCCGTGGAGAAGTCCTGGGCCTACCGGCAGGACCAGCTGCCCACCACCCACCCGATCTTTGCCGAGATCAACGACCTCCAGGACGTCGAGGTGAACTTCGACGGCATCACCTACGCCAAGGGCGCCTCGGTGCTGCGCCAGCTCGTCGCCTGGGTGGGCCCGGAGGAATTCATGGCCGGCGTGCGCGAGTACTTCAGCAAGCACGCCTGGCAGAACACGGAGCTCAGCGACCTCATGGCCGAACTCGAGAAGGCCAGTGGCCGCGACCTCGAAAAGTGGGGGCAGCTGTGGCTGGAGACCGCCGGCGTCAACACCCTGACGCCGGAGATTTCGGCCGACGCCGACGGCACCATCGGTTCCTTCGCCATCGTGCAGTCGGCGATCGAGAGCGAGCCGACACTCCGCCCGCACCGCCTCGCCGTCGGCTTCTACAATCTCAACGGCGCCGGAAAGCTGGAGCGCGTGCACCGCGAGGAGCTCGACGTCGACGGCGAGCGCACCGAGGTTCCCGCCCTGGCCGGCCTTGCCCGGCCGGACCTGATCCTGCTCAACGACGATGACCTCGCCTACGCCAAGGTCCGCCTGGATCCGCAGTCCCTCGCCACCGCCACGGCCCATTTGAAGGACTTCAGCCAGAGCCTCCCCCGCACCCTCGTCTGGGGCTCGGCCTGGGACGCGGCGCGCGACGGCGAATCCCCGGCCCGCGGGTACGTGGACCTGATCCTGGCCAACATCGCCGAGGAATCCGATTCCTCCGTAATCCTGGTCCAGCTCCGGCAGCTCGCCACCACGCTTTCCTTCTACGTGGCCGAAGAGCACAAGGAGGCCACCACGGTGGCCGCGACCGACAGGCTGTGGGACCTCGCCTCGGCCGTGCCTGCCGGCTCGGACGCCCAGCTGCAGTTCGTGAAGTCCTACGCCCTGCTGGCCCGCAGCGCCGGGCAGCTGGACACGGTGTCCGGGCTGCTGGACGGCTCGCTCACCCTGGCCGGGCTGAGCGTGGACCAGGACCTGCGGTGGGAGCTGCTGGCGTCCCTCGTGGCAGGCGGCCGCGCGGGACAGGAGCGGATCGACGAGGAACTGGAGCACGACAACACCTCCAACGGCCAGAACGCGGCGGCCTTGGCCAAGGCGGCCATCCCGACGCCGGAGGCCAAGGCCGAGGCGTGGGAATCGATTGTGGTCAAGGGCGATCTGTCCAACGCCCTGCAGGGTTCCGCGGTGGCCGGGTTTACCCGGGTCCTGGACACGTCCCTGCTGGAGCCGTACGCCGAGAAGTACTTCGAGGCTGTTCCGGGAATCGTGGCCAACCGCACCCACGCGCTGGCCTCGCAGATCGTCGTCGGCCTCTACCCGGCCCAGCTGACCACGCAGGCCACCGTGGACCGCACGGATGAGTTCCTGGCGTCGCTGCCGGAGGACAGCTCCGCGCTGCGCCGGATGATGCTGGAGAACCGCGACGGCGTGGCCCGCTCCCTGCGGGCCCGCCAGGCCGACGTCGACTAAGACCCCGGCAACCGCAGCCCCCTGCAATCCTGGAACCCCGGCGCCGCCCCGTGCGGCGCCGGGGTTCCGTCGTTCTAGACTGGCCGCATGAGCCTTGACGAGCACCGCTACGCGCTGACTGTCCGCTGGACCGGGAACCTCGGGGACGGGACGTCCTCCTACCGCGGCTATTCACGGGATCACGACGTCGAGATCCCGGGGCTGCCGGTGCTGCACGGCTCTGCCGATCCCACCTTTCACGGCGATCGCCAGCGATACAACCCGGAACAGCTGCTTCTTGCCGCGCTGTCCCAGTGCCACATGCTCTCGTTCCTGCATGTGGCCGTGAAGCACGGCGTGGTGGTGACCGCCTACGAGGACCGGGCTGAAGGCCTGATGCGCACCAACCGGGACGGCAGCGGGCAATTCGAATCGGTCACGCTGAAGCCGACGGTGACGGTGGCGGAACCGGCAGCCCCGGAACTCCTGGAGGAGCTCCACGCCGAGGCCAACAAGGTCTGCTTCATCGCCCGCAGCATGAACTTCCCGGTGCTGCACGAGCCCACGGCCGTGGTGGCGCAGGCCTGACCCCCCCTTCCGGCGAACTTCCCCGGGCAGGCGTACTGCCCCGGTTCAGGCGTACTGCTCCCGGTAGGCGGCAAGGACCTTCTGTTCCGTCCCGGCCGCCAGTCCGGCCTTCCGCTCCCGGCCCAGGCCGCGCCGGCGTTCGTCCTCGAGGGTGTCGCGCAGGGTCTGGGTCCAGGGCCGCAGCCGCAGCCCGGCAGCACGTGCGGCGCCGTTGCTCCGGGCAGAGAAGCCCTCGTGGCCGGTCGGCAGCCACAGCGGCAGCGAATCGGGGCCGGCCCAGTAGTTCACGCCGTGCGCTGCAAGCCACTCGCCCGGGGCGGCCACGACGTCGGCTTTCGTTCCGGTGAGCTCCCGGCACGCTGCCAGATAGGCGGCAAACGATACGGCCTCGCCGACGGCGTTCAGGGCGCCGGTGACCTGTGTCTCCGCCGCAGCCACCACCCAGGCCGCGAGGTCACGGACATCGATAATTTGGGTGGAGTCTGCGGGAATGTCCGGGACCAGGACGGGATCATGGTCCCTGGCAAAGCGGGCCGGCCAGTAGCCGTAGCGGTCCGAGCCGTCGCCGGGCCCGCCAATCAGGCCGGCCCGGCAGAGGTGCGCCCTGTCCCCGGCCAGCTCCCGGGTCCAGGACTCAATCGCGGACTTGGCTTCGCCGTAGTTGTCCATGGTCAGTTCCGTGCCCGAAGCCAGCGGCGGGAGCACCTGCGCATCTTCTCCGGCGCCGGCAACTGAATGGTCCGCGTAGACCGAGCAGCTGGAGATGAACGTCCAGTGCCTGGCCGAGCCCGCCAGCGCCTCAAGTGCCTCGCGGGCCTGCACAGGATCCCGCGAGACGTCGATCACGGCATCCCAGCCGGCGTCGTCGGAACCGCCGTCCACCGGCGCGTAGGCGCCCTTCCCCTCCGAGCGGTCCGCCCGAACCCACGTGGCTCCGGCGGGCGGGGCGGAAATTGTCCCGCGGGCCAGGCAGGTCACGTCATGGCCGGAAATCAGGGCCTGTCGGGCTATTTCGGCTGAGAGGAAGGCTGTGCCGCCAAGGACCAGGATGCGCATGGGGCCACGCTACGGCGCTAATGTTGAATGAGACCAGAGTGTTATGCGCCCGGCGAACGCCAGCACGGGAATACCGAAACGCAGAGAACAACTTCAAGGAGCAAGCCCCACCGATGTACAGCATGACAACCGCCGAGCCCATTACGCCGCCGGACATATCGGCAGTCAACCTGCCGGGCGTCCTCATCAGCATCGGAGTCGGCGTTGCGGTGTGGCTGGTGGCATCCTTCCTGATCGGCGGGATCGCCAAGCGCGTCGCGGCAGGAACGTCTTTCTTCAAGAAGCCGCACTTCCGCTGGGCGGCTCCGGCGCTGCGGGCGCTGGATCACGAACGCCGGGAGCAGCGCGCCAACACCATCGGCGCACTGCTCAGGAGCGTGGTCGGCGTCCTGATCGCCGCCCTCACCATCATGTACGTGCTCAAGAACCTGAACGTGGACATTGCACCGCTGTTGACCAGCGTCGGTATCCTCGGTATCGCCATCGGCTTCGGCGCCCAGCAGCTGATCCGCGACTTCCTGGCCGGCATCTTCATCACTCTCGAGGACCAGTACGGCATCGGCGACATCATCGAGACCTCCGAGGTGGTGGGCGTCGTGGAGTCCATGAACCTGCGCATCACCCGGGTCCGGGCCGACGACGGCACCATCTGGTACCTGCGCAATGGCGAAATCCTGCGCGTGGGCAACCGCTCCCAGGGCACCTACGTTCCGCCGGAGGCACCCCCGGCGGACGAGCCCGACAACGCGCACCCGCAGCAGGCCGGAGAATAGAGACATGACGATTCCCAGCGCCGGCGAACCAAGCCAGCCCAGGCAGCTGCTGCAGAACGATCCGTTCAGCCAGCCCGGCTACACCGACAACTTCTACGACGCCGTTGGCGGCCACGAGACCTTCGTGAAGCTCATCGACGTCTTCTACGACGGCGTCGCAACCGATCCGCTGCTGCGCGCCATGTACCCGGAAGAGGACCTCGGCCCGGCCAAGCGGCGCTTCCTCATGTTCCTGGAACAGTACTGGGGCGGGCCCACCACGTATGGCGAGGAGCGCGGGCACCCGCGGCTGCGGATGCGCCACATGCCGTTCCGCGTGACGCCGGAGGCCAAGGAACGCTGGCTGTTCCACATGCGGGCCGCCGTGGACTCCCTGGAGCTTCCGCCCTTGTACGAGGGAACGCTCTGGGACTACATGGACCGTGCGGCCCTCTCCATGGTGAACAGCCCCTCGGAGGCCTGAACGCGGGCGTGGGCCGGGAGCGTCCTGCAGCCCGGTACTACAGCCCGGTACCGGTCCGGACCAGCACGTGGCCGCGGGTGCCGCTGACCCGGAACCAGCGACCGGCACGGTAGAGGTTCTGTTCGCCGTCGGCCAGGAAGCCCAGGGTGAGGGCGGCGAACGCGGCGCCCGCCGGCAGGCCGCCGGCATCGGGCAGTTCCCGGCCCCAGACACTAGCCCTGGCGTTGTTGACGATCAGCGCACCCGGCTTGTCCGGGATGATCGCGGCGATTTCCCGGATGCCGGCCTCTGCGGCGTCCCGAAGGACGGTGTCCGGGAGGGTGCCGAGCTGCTCCCAGCCGGCCCGCGGCGCCCCGATCCCGGCCCACGACTCGCTGACGGTCACCGGCGGAACGGGAAGCTCGACGTCGTGCTCCCCCGCCCGGGCCAAACGGTCCAGCACGGCGGACAGGGGCACTGTCACGTCGGTGTCCGCCGGCTGTGCCAGCGCCATGGTCCGCAATCCCAGGATGGTGGGGGTGGATTCGCCCAGGAGCCGAGGCCGCAGGACGCAGACGTAGGCGGCCAGGACCGGGCCCGAGGCCTGGAGCCGAATGGCGCCGTCGTCAATGGATTTGGCGCGCGTGGCGAAGGTGCGCAGGTCAGCGAGGTCGCGGGGATCGGTGAACTGCAGGGGCTGGGTTAGGACATCAGACACACTACCGACTCTACCGGCTGCGCTTCTTTGGAGCGGCGCGCGCCGCCGTCTAGAGTCAGACCATGACTGAAGCCGAAGCCGGACTGCTGGGGCTCCCGACCCAGGACCCCACCTCCTCGCTCATCCAACTCCTCAACCTCGGCGAGCTCGAGGGCGCGCGGACAGACGAGGACATTTTCATGGGCCCCTCCCAGCAGCAGCCCCGGCACCGCGTCTTCGGCGGCCAGGTGCTGGCGCAGTCCCTGATCGCCGGCAGCCGCACCGTCGACCCGGACCGCAGTGTGCACTCCATGCACGGATACTTCCTCCGGCCGGGTGACGCCAACAAGCCGATCACCTTTGGGGTGCAGCGCTTGCGCGACGGCCGGTCCTTCTCGGCCCGCCGGGTCCACGCCTACCAGGAGGGCATGCCCATCCTGTCGATGATCGCCTCCTTCCAGGCCGAGGACGAAGGGATCGAGCACCAGTCGGAGATGCCCGCCGGGATCCCGGACCCGGAATCGCTGCCCAGCACCGCCGACCTGCTGGGCAAATTCGATCACCCGGTGGCCCGGCACTGGGCCTTCGAGCGGCCCTTCGATATCCGCCACGTTGACCCGGCGCTGTATGTCTCGGCGAAGGGGCCCAAGGAGGCGCGCAACGCCGTCTGGATGAAGACGTTCGGGCCGATGCCCGACGACGCCGGCGTGCACCGGGCCGCCCTGGCTTACGCAAGTGATTACACCCTGCTGGAATCCATTCTCCGCAAGCACGGGATGAGCTGGATTACGCCCGGGATGTCCGTGGCCAGCCTGGACCACGCGATGTGGTGGCACCGGCCGGTCCGGGTCGACGAATGGCTGCTGTACGTCCAGGAATCCCCCAGCGCCCAGGGCGCGCGGGGACTGGCCACCGGCAAGATCTTCAGCCGGGACGGCCGGCACGTGGCAACGGTGGCGCAGGAAGGCATGGTCCGCGTCCCGAACGACCTGCCGAGCAAAGTCAAGGGCGCCGTCCAGTCCAAGGTGCTGCAGCACCAGATGCGCAAGGCCGAGCGCGGCTAGGACACGGCAGGAACACGCAAAAAGCCGGCTCCCCGCGGGGAGCCGGCTTTTGCGTGTCCGCGGCGCTGTAAGCCTGGGGCTTAGTCGCGGGTGAGGCGGCGGTGCGTTACGCGGTGCGGCTTGGCCGCATCCGGGCCCAGGCGCTCCACCTTGTTCTCCTCGTAGGACTCGAAGTTGCCCTCGAACCAGTACCACTTGGACGGGTTCTCCTCGTCGCCTTCGTAGGCGAGGATGTGGGTGGCCACCCGGTCCAGGAACCAGCGGTCGTGCGAGACGACGACGGCGCAGCCCGGGAATTCAAGCAGGGCGTTTTCGAGGCTGCTGAGGGTTTCGACGTCGAGGTCGTTCGTCGGTTCGTCGAGGAGCAGCAGGTTGCCACCCTGCTTGAGGGTCAGCGCGAGGTTGAGGCGGTTGCGCTCACCGCCGGAGAGCACCCCGGCCTTCTTCTGCTGGTCCGGGCCCTTGAAGCCGAAGGCGGCCACGTAGGCGCGGGACGGCATCTCGACATGGCCGACCTGGATGTAGTCGAGCCCGTCGGACACGACTTCCCACAGGGTCTTGTTCGGGTCAATGCCGCCGCGGCTCTGGTCGGCGTAGGAGATCTTGACCGAATCGCCGATCTTCAGTTCGCCGCCGTCGAGCGGTTCCAGGCCCACGATGGTCTTGAAGAGCGTGGACTTGCCGACGCCGTTGGGGCCGATGACGCCGACGATGCCGTTGCGGGGCAGGCTGAAGGACAGCCCGTCGATCAGGGTGCGGTCATCGAAGCCCTTCTGGAGCTCCTTGGCTTCCAGCACGAGCCCGCCGAGGCGCGGTCCCGGCGGGATCTGGATCTCTTCGAAGTCAAGCTTGCGGGTGCGGTCCGCCTCGGCAGCCATTTCCTCGTACCGGGCCAGACGGGCCTTCGACTTGGTCTGGCGTCCCTTGGCGTTGGACCGGACCCACTCGAGTTCCTCGGACAGGCGCTTGGCCTGCTTGGCGTCCTTCTTGCCTTGGACTTCCAGGCGGGCGCGCTTCTTCTCCAGGTACGTGGAGTAGTTGCCCTCGTACGGGTAGAGGTGGCCGCGGTCCACCTCGGCGATCCACTCGGCCACGTGGTCAAGGAAGTAGCGGTCGTGGGTGACGGCCAGGACGGCGCCGGCGTAGCTGGAGAGGTGCTGTTCAAGCCACAACACGCTCTCGGCGTCGAGGTGGTTGGTGGGCTCGTCGAGCAGCAGCAGGTCCGGCTTTTGCAGCAGGAGCTTGCACAGGGCGACGCGGCGGCGCTCACCACCGGAGAGCAGCGTGACGTCGGCATCGGCCGGCGGGCAGCGCAGGGCGTCCATGGCCTGTTCCAGCTGGGAATCGATGTCCCAGGCGTCGGCGGCGTCGATCGCCTCCTGCAGCTGTCCCATTTCCTCGAGGAGGGCATCGTAGTCAGCATCGGGGCTGGCCATTTCCTCGGAGATCTCGTTGAAGCGCTGGATCTTGCCGTAGATTTCCCCGACGCCTTCCTGGACGTTGCCCAGGACGGTCTTGTCTTCGTTCAGCGGCGGCTCCTGCAGCAGGATGCCTACCGTGTAGCCGGGGCTGAGCCGGGCCTCGCCGTTGGAGGGAGTGTCCAGGCCTGCCATGATCTTGAGAATGGTGGACTTACCGGCACCATTCGGGCCGACAACGCCAATCTTGGCCCCCGGGAAGAAGGACATGCTCACGTCATCGAGGATGAGTTTTTCGCCGACAGCCTTACGGGCCTTGGTCATTGTGTAGATAAATTCCGCCATGCCTACAAATCTAGTGGTTCGGCCGGGATAACTCACATTCCGTGAGCGCCCGACGCGCCCCTCGACGAGCCGGTTGCCGGCGCCCTCGCCGCCGCCCTGGCTCTGGCGGTCGCCCCCCCGCCCTTGCCTCAGCGACCCGGGTTGCCCCCGCAGCCGTGCCCCGCCGGGACTGTTCGGCTCAGTCCCGGACGCCCACGAGGCAGCCGCCGGAGGCCAGGCCCGGCAGCATGCTGACGGCGACGCTGCCGTTGCGGATCTGGGCAACGATGCAGTTGCCGCCGTCGCGCACGGCGGCCTCCACGGCGTCGGCGGCCAGTCCGGTGGGCGTCCGGGCGGCCGTCACTTCCACGGCGCCGGCCGATATTCCGGCGTCAATCAAGGCGGTGCGGATGCGGTCCGTCCGGGGCTGGTCCCCGGCGCCGACCGCGGCCTTCAGGGCCGCCTCCACCGTGGATTTCAGCTCGTGGCCGGCCGTCTGGGCCCCGCCGGCGGGAGTTGGCGCGATCGGCGAAGGGGACGCGGCGAGCGGCGTGCGTTCAGAAGCTGCAGATCCGGCGGCTGCGGGTTCGGGGGCTGCAGATCCGGCGGCTGCGGATCCGGGGGCTGCAGATCCGGCGGCTGCGGATCCGGTGGCTGCAGATCCGGTGGCCGCGGATCCGGTGGCCCCGGTTCCACTGCCGCCGGCCGGCATCGAGCAGGCGGAAGCTGCGAGCAGCAACAGCACGGTTGCGGCCACCGGAGCGGCCAGCATCCGCCAACCGCCCCGACGACGGCCCCGACGGCTGACCTGACGGCCGCGGCGGCGGCCGCCACCCGCGGCGGGGGCAGCCGCCGCCCGTCCGGCACTGATCCTGGCGTTTAGCACCCGGCAATTCTGACACGCGGTGATGTCCCGTTCCGGTGCATACCTCGGCCTGGGCCCCCGGGCATCAGGCCGCGGCCCCTTTCAGTTCGCCGGTTTCCTGGTCCACCACCTCTTCCTCTCCGCTCGCGTCATCGATGAACGTCCCGTGGTGCTCGGCACCGCCGTCCCCGCCTGCATCCCCTTCTTCGGCCTGCTGGGAGTCGCCGTCCCCGGTGCCGGCAGCACCCGGGGCGCCGGGCACGGCGGCCGCCTGGCTTCCGGCCGCGGCGGAGCGCGTGAAGTTGGCGGAGCCCCACATGAGGTCGTGGCCGACGGACTCCGCATTAATTTCGGCGTCGTGGTAGACCCTGCCGTCTTTTTCCCAGCTGCGCATCTTCAGCCTGCCAACGACGATGACCCGCTGGCCCTTCTTGATGCTGCAGCCGATGTTGCCGGCCAGTTGCCGGTAGCCCTGGACCGTGAACCAGTTGGTGTTGCCGTCCACCCAGGTGCTGGATCCGCGGTCGTAGCGGCGCTCGGTGGCGCCGAGCCGGAAGTTCGCCGTAGCCACGCCACCGGGGGTGGTCGCACTTCTGATCTCCGAGGCGACGAAGCCACGGACCGTAATGTTGTCACTCATTCTCATGTCCTGTCTCGAATTGTCGTGCCCAGCCGGGCAGTTCCAGCATCCCGCCGGGGCTATCAGCCGGGGAGGGGCGGACTGTGCCATGTGGAAAACCCGCCGCCGGCGGCAAATGCCGGGGCCGTGTTGGGGAGTGGTCCGGCCGCAGGACAGGCATTCGGCCGGCATTGACCCCCACCGGCCGTCCGGCACTGTAAACTTTTTGAGGCGTCCCCGGCAGCAGCCGGTGGGCACCAGCGTGCCCCAGTAGCTCAGGGGATAGAGCAGCGGCCTTCTAATCCGCCGGTCGGGGGTTCGATTCCCTCCTGGGGCACAAGAAAAGCGGCTCTGACCTGCACACACGCAGTCAGAGCCGCTTCCTTTTTCAGCCGGAACGTCAGATCCACTTGTTGTGCTTGAACGTCAGGTACAGGATCCCGCCCATGCCGATCATGAGCGCCAGTGCCATCGGATAGCCGAAGATCCAGTTGAGTTCAGGCATATCGTGGAAGTTCATGCCGTAGATCGACGCGATCAGCGTCGGGGCGAACAGGATGGCCGCCCATGAGGAGATCCGCTTGACCTGCTCGTTTTGGGCGAAGCTCGACTCCGTCAGGAGCCGCATCTCGTCGTTCTGCCGCTGGGCGACGAGGGCTGCGTTGACGGCCAGCGCGTTTTGCAGAAGCGCCCGGAAGGCAGACACCCGCTCCCCCAGCCTGATGGCGTGGTCCAGGACGTCGCGGAAATGGTCCTGCAGTTCGGGGTCCGGCACCCCGTCCGGTCCGCTGCCCATGAGGGTCTGCAGGATTCCGGCCAGGGGGGCCGTCGCCCGCTGGAACGTGATGACCTGGCGGGAGAGTTCATAGATCCGGCGCGACACCCCGGGGTCGGCGGCGAACAGGTCATCTTCGATCTCATCGATGTCGTTTTCCAGGCCCGCGGCAACCGGCTCGTACTCGTCCACCACCTGGTCCAGAATCGCATACAGCACCGCGTCCGGGCCCAGCGCCAGGAATTCCGGTTCGGACTCCATGCGCCGGCGCACCCGGGCCAGGTCGGGCGACTCGGCCCGCCGGACAGTCACCACGAAGTCCGGGCCGGCGAACACGTGGATCTCGCCGAATTCGACCTTCTCCACCTCGTCCAGGTACCGGGCGGGCCGCAGCACCAGGAACAACGTCTCCCCGTAGTGCTCCAGCTTTGCGCGCTGGTGGCCGGCGAGCGCGTCCTCCACGGCAAGGTGGCTCAGGTCGAATTCCTCCGCCACCGAACGCAGCTCGTCCGGGTCCGGCCGGTAGAGCCCGATCCAGGCCATGCCCTGGCGCTGCCGCAGGAGGAAATACGTCTCGTCGAGGTCTTCCGGGTCGGCGGTCCGGTGGCCGTCCACGTAAACGGCGTTGTCGACAATGGTCACGGCCGCGCCTCCTCTTCAAGGCTTTCCCTTGGCTGTGACGTTATACCGTGCCCGGGCCGGTGCCAACAGCCGCCCTTGCACGCCCTGAAGCCTGCGGGCGCTACCCTCTTTCCATGGGCGAAGCAGAACACCGGAGCCAGGCTGCCATTACCACCGCAGCTGCGGACTGGCCCGACGTCGAACGCCTCTTCGGCGTCCGCGGCGAACCGTCACGCTGCTGGTGCCGGTTCTTCGCGTTGACCGGCAGCGAATGGTCCGCTACGACTCCGGACCAGCGGAAGGTCCAGCTCCGGGACAAGTTCGACGGCGGCCGGCCCGCGCCGGGTGTGCTGGCCTACCGCGAGGGGGACCCGGTTGGCTGGTGCGCCGTCGAGCCGCGTGAGTGCTACCCGAGGATCCTGCGTTCGAAGGTGCTGGCCGCTGCCGCAAAGACAGCGCCGGACGCGTCAGCGTCTGAAGCCCCGGCGGCGGAGCATCCCTGGTCGGTCAGTTGTTTCGTCGTCGCCCCCGGCCATCGCCGGACCGGTGTGGCGGAGGCGCTGCTGGCAACCGCCGTCGAACACGCCTTCGCCCACGGCGCCACGGTGGTGGAGGGCTACCCGGTGGACCCCGCTCAGCGGCCCAAGGCGGGCCCGGCTGACCTCTATCACGGCACCTTGGGGCTCTTCGTGGCGGCCGGCTTCACGGTGGTCAGCGACGCGGTGCCGGGACGCGCCGTCGTCCGCCTGACGGCGCCCCCGCCTGGCGCCGGTAACAGCGCCGGCCGCGGCGCCGGCCGCGAGCACTAAGCCGAGTCCTCAGGCGGAGTCCTACGGCAGTGTCAGGATCACGGGCCCGGCGGCGGTGATGGCGACGGTGTGCTCGCTGTGCGCCGCGCGGCGGCCGCTCGCCGAGCGGAGGGTCCATTCGTCGTCGTCATGGTAGTAGTCGTCCTTGCGGCCGAGAATCAGCATCGGCTCAATGGCGATGACCAGGCCCTCGGTCAGTTTGATGCCCCGGCCGGGACGTCCGTCGTTGGGCACGTGCGGCTCGGCATGCATGGTCCGGCCGATCCCGTGGCCGCCGTGGTCGGCGAGCAGCCCGTAGCCTGCCCGGCGTGCCGCCCCGCCGATCGCGTAGGCCAGATCCCCCATCTTGTTCCCGATCCGTGCTGCTTCGATCCCCCGCGCCAGGGCCGCGTCCGTGGCCTCGATGAGGGCCTGGTCCGCAGGGTCGGCAGTTCCCACGACGAAGCTGACAGCCGCATCGCCGCACCAGCCGGCCAGGAACGCGCCGCAGTCCACGCTCAGGAGGTCCCCGTCCTGCAGCCGGTACTCGTTGGGGATGCCGTGCACAACGGCGTCGTTGACGGACGTGCAGATGACCCCGGGAAACGGGACCGACGCCCACCGCGGCCGGTAGTTCAGGAACGCCGGGGTGGCCCCGGCGTCGGCGATTGACGCCGCGGCGACCTCGTCGAGTTCCTTGAGCGAGACGCCGACGGCGGCGGCCTCCCGGACCCGCGCCAGCGTATTGGCCACCACCCGGCCCGCCTCACGCATCAGGGCGATCTCTTCGGGACTCTTGATCATGGACATGGGGTTTCCTTCCGACGCGGAGCCGCGGCTTGCTGGCTTCAACTCTAGGGCCCGCCGGTGGATGTCTACAGTGGCCCTATGGTCACCACTGAAGTCACCACGGAACTGATTGAAGCGATCCACCGCCAACTGCAGGCTGCGGCCGATCCAAGCCGCGCCGAGGGGGCGCAGGCCTACATGAAATCGCAGATGCCGTCCCTGGGCGTGCGGGTGCCCGAGGTCCGCAGGATCGTCAAGTCCGCAGCCGCGGCGCACCCTCCGGGCAGTCTTGCGGAACTGCAGTCAACCGTGCTCGCGCTGTGGCGGACCGCCGCCTGCCGTGAGGAACGCTATGCCGCGATCGACCTCACCGGGCTTAAGCTCGCCGCCGCGGAGCTCAGCATGCTCGCCGTCTACGAGGAAATCATCCGCACGGGAGCGTGGTGGGACCTGGTGGACGGGGTGGCGAACCGGCTGGGCGCGCTCTTGCAGGCCCACCGGGCAGAGCTGACGCCGGTGCTGGGGCGCTGGAGCACGGACGAGGACTTCTGGGTGCGGCGGGCGGCCATCACGGCGCAGCTGGGGGCGAAATCCGCCACTGACACGGCCCTCCTGGCAGCCGTGATCGAGGCCAACCTCAACGATCGGGAGTTCTTCATCCGCAAGGCGATCGGGTGGGCGCTGCGCCAGTACGCCAGGACGGATCCGGACTGGGTGCGGGCGTTCGTGCAGCAGCACTGGACGGATCTCAGCCCGCTGTCGCGCACGGAAGCGCTCAGGAACCTGGCCGCCTAGCCAGAACCAGCGCTAGATGATGGGCCGCGTCGTGACCGGCTCGTCCGACTTGCTGAACAGCTGCTTGGTCTTCGGGTCGAGGAAGATCAGGTACAGGGCAAACAGCAGGGCGATGATGGCCGCGGCGTTGCGTGCCAAAGCCAGCGCCAGGCCAAGGTCCGCGGTCTGCAGGTACGGGAAGACATCGAGCTGGTCCGAGATCGCGTACACCATGAAGAAAGACACGATGAAGTAGAGCGCCTTGACCTGCCAGTCGTCGCGGATGCCGGTCACGGCAAAGAGCGGGATGAGCCAGACGATGTACCAGGACTGGATCATTGGGGACAGGAGCACGACGGCGGCGAACGCCAGGGTGAGACGGCGCATCAGCCGGTCGTAATCACCGCGGAAGATCTGCCAGGCGACGATCCCGACGGCGAGCAGCTTGCCGGCGTCGAACGCCCATTTGGCCAGCCCCCAGCCGTCGAGGCCGAACGCGTTGGAGATGGAGGCCACGATCAGGCCCACCAGGCCAACGGGCGCGTACCAGATCCAGATGCTGCCCGGGGCGGAGAGCCCGTTGATCCAGCCGAAGCCGAAGCCATTGACCCGGCTCATGGCGTACAGCAGGGCCACGCTGAGGCCGGCCGTGAGCGCCCAGAAGACGAACTTGCGCGGCCAGCTGGCGCCCCTGCCCGCCCACAGCAGGCCGATGAATGGCAGGAAGACCACCGTGATCGGCTTGACCGAGATGGACAGCGTGACCAGCACGATGCCGAGGACGACCCGGCGCGTGGCGCAGTAGTAGAGGCCGGCCAGGGCAAGGCCGATCATGAGGGAGTCGTTGTGGACGCTGGCGATGAAGTTGGTGAGGAACAGCGGGTTCGCTGCGGTCAGCCACAGGGCCCGGTTGGGGTTCACCCCGTGGAGCTCGGCCAGTTTTGGCACGTAGACCACGCACAGGACCACGCCCACCAGCGCGGCCATCCGGAACAGCATGATGCTGCCTTCGGGGTGCACGTTGGTGGCCCAGACCACGAACTGTTCGATCCACAGGAACAGCTGCCCGTACGGGACCGGGGCTTCGGTCCACATCCTGTCGGCGCCGAGCTGGAAGTAGTTGGACAGCGCGGAGATGCCGTTTTCGTAGGGGTTGAAGCCCTCCACCATGAGCCGGCCCTGGCCGATGTACGCGTAGACGTCGCGGCTGAACAGCGGCACGGAGAACATCAGGGGCAGGCCCCAGGCCACCGTCGCCTGGAGCGTGGCCTTCCGGGCGCCGGCTCCCCAGACCCGGACGCGCTGGCCGAGCCGCAGCCAGGCGCGGACCAGCAGCATGCCGCCGAAGGCCAGCAGGACAATGGACAGGGCGACGCCGAAGGCCTCGGTGCGCATCCAGATGAACAGCGGAACGCGGCGGAGCTCGGACGCGGGGGCGAGCCAGCCGACCCCGATCGAACCGATCGTCATGAACAGTGATCCCAGAAACCCGGCAAGGATCGGGGACCGGGGGTTGTCGACGTCGCCGGCAGCGTCGTCCCGCGCCGGGCGCGATAAAAGCGAGCCCTGCGCGGGCCGGCCGGGCGCAGAGGGGCGGGACGGGGACGTGAGGGACGTACCGGCAGCCGTTTCCCCCGCCGCAGGCACAGGCGCCGTCATGTCAGGATCGTCCAATCTGTTGTGGGCAATAGTTCCGCCCACAGTCGGCCGAATTTCCGGCCCGGGGCGCCGCGTTCACGAAGTGAGTTGACGAATTAATTCGACGGCCGCGTATCCGAAATCCTAGCACCGGACGGCCCTGTGGCGTCGGAACGGTAGGCTGGGCGGGTGCCTATTACTAACGAACGCATCGTCTGGATCGACTGCGAAATGACCGGCCTGGACACCAAGAATGACGCCCTCATCGAGGTGGCCGCCCTGGTGACCGATTCGGAGCTCAACATCCTGGGTGACGGCGTCGACGTCGTGATCAAGCCCGACGACGCCGCGCTGGCCCAGATGAACGACTTTGTCCGCGACATGCACACGCGGTCCGGCCTCCTGGCGGAGCTGCCGCACGGCAAGACCATGGCCGAAGCGCAGGCCGCCGTGCTCGAGTACATCAAGAAGTGGGTGCCGGACCCGAGGAAGGCTCCGCTCGGCGGTAACTCCGTGGGCACCGACCGCGTGTTCCTTGTGCGCGACATGCCCGAGGTGGTGGAGCACCTGCACTACCGGGTGATCGACGTGAGCACCATCAAGGAACTCTCACGCCGCTGGTTTGCCCGGGCCTACTTCCAGTCCCCCGCCAAGATGGGCGGGCACCGGGCCCTCGGCGACATCAAGGACTCGATCGATGAACTCCGGTATTACCGCGAGGCCGTGTTTGTCCCTGCGCCAGGCCCGGACAGTGCCACAGCGCAGCGGATCGCCAAGCGCGTCATGGGCGGCGAAGACACCGGTCCTGCGGAAAACGAGCCGGCGGAAAAGTAATCTGCGCCACTTTTTGCTGAAATTTTGGCGAAAACCGCAAAAGTGGCAAAACCACCCCCGAACAACAGGTAAGCTATTTGTCGTTGCCTTTCCAGCCAGCCGGTTCGCCGGAGGGCCTGATACGGCACATGGTGGGCGTAGCTCAGTTGGCAGAGCGCCTGGTTGTGGTCCAGGAGGTCGCGGGTTCAACCCCCGTCGCTCACCCTCATGAAGGACGGCAGTGATTGTCCGACCTTTTCCAAAGGCCGCACCGGATATCCGGTGCGGCCTTTGTTGTCTGTACGGTTTTTTTGGTTTTGGGTCTGTGCAGTCGTCCCGGGATCTGTCGTTGGAAGGAAACGCAGTGAAGCGCAAGCTCTTTGAAGAAGACCACGAGATGTTCCGTGAGATGGCCGCCGAGTTCAACGTGCGCGCGGTTGCCCCTCACTACGCCAAGTGGGACGAGGACCACATGATGTCCCGGGACCTGTGGTCGACGGCCGGCGAGCAGGGTTTGCTGGGCCTGGCCGTGCCGGAGGATTTCGGCGGCATGGGGATGTCCGATTACCGCTTCCGGGCCGTGCTCGACGAAGAATTCGCCAAGAGCAACCATCTCGCTGTGGGCCTGGCGTTCCACCTGCACGACGACATGGTCCTCCCCCACCTGCTGGCCTACGGCTCCGATGACCTGAAGTCCCGCTGGCTGCCGGGCATGGTTTCTGGTGAGAAGGTCACCTCGGTCGCCTGGACCGAGCCGGGCGCCGGCTCCGATCTGCGCGGCATCCGCACCAAAGCCGTGCGCGACGGCGACGACTGGCTGATCAGCGGCCAGAAAACGTTCATCGGCAACGGCATCTCCGGCGACGCCTCGCTGGTCCTGGCCCGTACCGACGGCGGCACCGGACGCGGAAACCACGACTCGTTCTCGCTGTTCATGGTCCAGAAGGGCGAGGGCTACAATACCGGCAAGCAGCTGGACAAGATGGGCCTGAAAGCCTCCGACACGGCCGAACTGTTCTTCGACAACGTCCGTGTCCCGCACGCCGATCTTGTGGGCGAGGAAGGCAAGGGCCTGCAGTACGCCGCCGAGCAGCTCCCCCAGGGCCGCCTGGCGATCGCCGTGGCGAGCTCCGCCGTCGTGCGCGCCATGTACGAGGAGACCGTCCGCTACACGAAAGACCGCAACGCGTTCGGCGAGCGGATCATCGATTTCCAGAACAGCCGCTTCCAGCTCGCGGACATCCTCACCGAGGTCGAGGTCACCGAAGCGTACGTGGACCAGGCCATCCTGGCCTTCAACGCCGGGGAGCTCGACGCCGCCGGCGCTGCCCGCGCCAAACTGTGGGCTTCCGAGCGCGCCAAGTCCGTCACGGACCGCTGCCTGCAGCTGCACGGCGGCTACGGCTACATCATGGAATACCCGGTGGCGCAGGCCTTCCTGGCCGCCCGGCTGCTGACGATCTTCGGCGGCACCAACGAAATCATGCGCGACGTCGTCGGCCGCACCATCGCCGGCTGAGCTGCCGCGTCTCCAACAGCACCTGAGGAACCTTCCTGACATGACCGTCCTGCCCATCACGATCTGGGGCGAGCCCGTACTGCACCGCCGGGCCGCGGAAGTCGACGTCTTCGACGACGAGCTCCGCACCCTGATCGCCGACATGTTCGAGACCAATGACGCCGCCAACGGCGTCGGCCTCGCCGCACCCCAGGTGGGGGTCGGCAAGCGGCTCTTCGTGTACAAGTACGCCAACGACGACGGCGCCCCGCCCACCGGCGTCGTGGTCAACCCCGTCCTGACACTTTCCAAGGTCTCCGGCGCGCTGCCGGACCCCGACGAGGAAGAAGAAGGCTGCCTGTCCTTCCCCGGCGGCCAGTACCCGCTCAAGCGGGCCGAGTGGGCGAGGGTCCAGGGCTTCGACGGCGACGGGCAGCCGGTGGAATTCGAGGCGACCGGCTGGTTCGCCCGGGTCATCCAGCACGAGTACGACCATCTCGACGGCAAGCTCTACGTCAACCGGCTGATCGACCGCTATTCGCGCAAGGCCATGAAACAGGCCAAGCGCAGCGGCTGGGGCGTTCCCGGCCTGACCTGGATGCCGGGCGTGGATCCGGACCCGTTCGGCCACTGACCGCGCGGGGGGCCGGCTAGCTCCCCTGCGTGCGGTCGACGGCGGCCAGGATGTCGGCGCCGAGCTCGGCAGGCTTGGTGAACTGCGGCCAGTGCCCGGTGGGCAAGTCCACGTACTCGACGTCGCGTATCCGACCGAGTTCGGCCACGTATGGGTGGCCGCCGGCGATCATTTCCCGCAGCATCGAGGACGGGAATTCGCAGGCGATCACGGTGGCCGGAACGTCGAAGCGGCGTTCGTCCTTGAGCTGCTGCCGGTCCTGGGCCACGCCGCGGGGCTGCGGGATGGCGCGGGCGCGGAACATGCCGCGCAGGTCGTCGGTCAGGTCTGTGAGGTCCGCGTCCTCGAAGAGCTCCCACGGCGGCAGCGGCACGTCCTCGCCCTCGGCCGGGAGTTCATCATTGATGACCCCGCCCTCGCCCAGCGGACCGCTGTCCACGTAGATAGCTCGGGCCACCCGGTCCGGGCGGGCATCCACGGCGCCGTGGATGATGGCGCCGCCGCCGGAATGGCCCACCAGGACCACCGGCGCGTCGAAGGAATCGATCTTCGCCACGACGGCGTCGATGTGGGTGCGCAGGCCGATGCCTGCGCGCGGAGCGTCGGCCGACTCCAGGCCGGGGAGCGTCAGCGGGTAGACCTTGTGCCCGCCCGCGGAGAGCGGCGGGGTGACGTCCTCCCATGACGAGGCGTCCAACCAGAATCCGGGTACGAGGATGATGTCCATGCCGGTACCCTACCGGTCCAGTGCCAGGTCCACCACCTGATATGGGTCCTCACCTGGGACGATGTTGTGCATGGTAATGCGGGCGGCCGCGCCCGGGTGGATGTGGATCTGCCAGCCCCAGTCCGGGCCGCTGGGCGCCGCGTACGAGCCGTTGAGCCGGAGTACTCCGTCCTCGCCGACAGTCCCGGAGAACTGCATCAGGGCCTTGCCCGTGTGCCAGGAGTCCACCCACACGGCGGTGGCAGGGTCCTCGTCGGACGCGCCGCCGGCCAGGAGCAGCAGACCCTCCTGGGGGCTCGCGCCGTCTGACCAGGTGTAGGCAACGCTCGCGAAATGCGCCGCGGTCACCTCGACGGTGGCGGTGGCCACCGAATCCTCGTAATCGTCCGTGGGCATGATCCGGAGGCGGTTTGTTCCCTGCCAGCTGCCCAGCAGCGGCGTCACGTATTTCACAATGTCCATGCTGCAGTCTACAAACCAGCGTCAACCCGGAACGATCGTCTGCTGCCCCGGGCACGAGGCGAGGATCCGTTTCATCGCCTCCTTCTCTGCGGCCGTGACCCACAGCTGGTAGGCCGCCTTGACCGAAATCTGGCGGGCAACGTAGTGGCATCGGAAAGCCTTGTTAGGCGGCAGCCAGGTGGCGGCATCGGAGGCGCTCTTGTCATGGTTGGCGGGGCCGTCGACGGCGATCAGGTTGAGGGGGTCGTTGGCCAGGTGTTCGCGCTGCTGCGCGGTGAGCTGCTGGGCGCCCTTTTGCCATGCGTCGCCAAGCGCCACGACGTGGTCGATCTGCACTGCCGCACTCGTTTCGGGGCCGCGCCGGAACGCGATCATGCGGCCGGTGTACGGCTCCTGGAACGTGCCGCCAGCCACCTGGCACCGGGAACCACTGACGAATTCCGCGGCCGCCAGGTCCCGGCGGAGGATGTCGTTGCGCGTATCGCAGCCGTTGCGGTCGACGTCGAGCCAGGCCTGGCCGAAGGCGCTCCGGTCGTAGTTGTCCTTTGCCGACCGCCCCTTAACCGCGAGGGTATCGAGCACGCCGGCGGCGCTGCCCTCCGGCACGGACCGGACCGCCTCCACCGGCTTCATCCATCCCTCGGCAAGCACGGGGGCCTCGCTGGGACCCGGTGTCCGCGGCTCGGCGGCGGCAAACTGGCCGGCCGTGAAGAACCAGACCAGGCCGCCGAGGAGTGCCAGCGCGGCCGCGGCGAGCAGAAACCACGCCTGGCGGGATCGGCGCCGGGCGCGGCGGAATTCCGTCCAGGTGACGGTCATGAGGGCGGCCGCTGGCGGCGTTTTGACTGCACGCCCTGAGCCTACGCGGGTGCTCCGACACCCGGGCGGTTGTCCACAGTGTTGGGGACCGGTGGCGGTAAACGCCGTCGGCTATTGTTCCCGCGTGACGCGTTTCAGGTCTTGGTTGGCGAGGTCCAGCAGCGACTGGAGCTGGTTCACCCGGTCGTCGTTGACTTCACCGGCCTCGCGTTTGACCATTGCGTCGTCCAGTAGCCGCTTGGCTTCCTTCGCGTTGCGCCGTGCGACGTCCAGCGCGTGTTCCAGGGTGGTCTCGTGTTCAACAGCCGGGTTCTGTTCCATGGCACCATTGTGGTTCCCTTTCCCGACCGATTCCAGTGAACCGGCCGGGAAAAGGGGAACAAGTCCCGGTCAGGGACGTTTAGCCCGGGGGCTAGATGTACTGTCCCGGGACGTTGGTGACACGAGGGGATGATTTGTCGCAATAAGAGGACCTCCGGGTGTTGTGTGGTGCTTGTCGAGAGCTAACACAA
>NZ_JBHVTV010000021.1:0-47346 GCF_042884475.1 Arthrobacter sp. NPDC058130 | reverse complement strand
CAAAGCTCAAGGGCCTGAGCCCGGTGCAATACCGAGCCCAGGCCCTCGCGGCTTAGGATCTTATTTGGCCAGTCCAACTATCGGGGACCAGTTCATGACCCGGTCGGGGCTTTCTTGCTGTTTCGGTGGCAGGTGGAGTGTTAGGGCCGAGACGCTGCGATCTCAGCGCGCAGCTTCATGAGGGAGAGGCCGAGATGGTTCTCGCCTTTGCCCTGGTGGCGGGGGCAGGTGCAGGCGCCCCAGATGGTGTTGTGTCAGTGATTGGATTCGATGATCTCGGCTGTTCCCGTCTCCAAAAGCCATTCAGTCCGAGAACCGCCGGGCCACACCTCCGGGTCACTCGTTCGGACCGACGTCATACTCATATGCGTCCCGGGCGGCCTTGAGGTCGTCATACGCGACGACCCAGACCCTGCCCTTGGGTGTGAGCTGGTCCACCCCGGTGGCATCGAGCTCGGCGATTTCCCGGCGGTAGTCTGCCGCGGCCATGCGTTCCGTGTCCGCGGCCAGGCGCACGGCCTCTTCCAAGGCTGCTTTGTCCATGGGACTAGGCTCGCATGCCCGGCCCTCGAATTCCAGAGCCGGGGATCGCCCCTTCAGCGCCCGTCCGGCGACTGCTGCCCGCCTGATTCAGGCCGCTCTCGGCGGAGGTGGCCTTCCGGCAAAGGGACGGAAGTCGTCCCGATCGGGTCCGTAGAAAGCTCTTGGAGCAGCCAAAGCCGCGCGCTAGTATTGGTGCCCCAATCCCGACGCGGAGAGGATCGATGAAGTGAAGATAGAGATAACCGACACCGAGGTTGAGGACCTGGCAGGATACGTCCGCGGGCTGGCCGGCGCCGGTGACGGACCCAGCGCCGAACAGGCGATCCGGGAAGCGGTCACGGAGGTGCAATCCAATCTGGAGGCGCAGGTCGTCGCGCGAGCGATTCTGAAGCTCAAGTGACGCCCTGGCCCGGTCCGGCTCCGCCAGGCTCCCGGACCCTGCAGGACGCTTTGCCAGGACGGAGGACCGGACCTGCAAACCGGAGTAGTGGGCGGAGCGCGGCAAGGCGGCCCGCCGCCGATCGCCCGAGAAACGAGATCGAAGGGGCACCCGCACTCTTTGACCCTTTGACCGCGGTGGTCGAATAGACACAGCAAAAAGAAAGCCGCTCCGGGTGACCCGGAGGGGCTTTGTTGCTGCTCAGAGCGACAGAGGTGCTGCCTGGTCCAAGGGACCGAGGCTGGTGAACTTCCCGGCGACGGGATGCTCGCCCCTGTAAACCCAGACCAGGGGCCACTGCAGCGCCAGCACCGCGTGGTCGCGGCCGCCGGCCCTGTGGAGGTTGTGATACTGGCGGACGGTGAAGTCGACGTCGTAGCTCCAGGCTTCGTCCTGGATGCGTACCCAGCCGTGGTAATCCGCCATGGGGTGCTCTGCGCCTTCTGCCAGCACAGCGATCGCGTTCCAGCCCCGCTCCCGGCTCACGGAGCAGGACCAAGCGTCAAGGCGATCGGTATCCGATCGAGCACCAGCACGTCGGCCACGCACTCGTCCTGGTTGCGGACGTCCCGGCCAGTGTAGTCACCAGGTGGGGTAAGGAAACGGGGGCGTATCCGTTGACGACACGAACCCAGCAGTTGACTATGCGGCGGCTCTGACCGCGCCAGAACCCCCGCCTCGTGGTCCTTGGGCCTTTCGCTTTCATCAAGGGATGGCTCACACTTCTGTGGAACCTCTCACGGCGGCCGTTTTCGGACCAAGCTGACCCACCCAAAGGTCAGCTTGGTCCGAGTCAGGTCAACTAGTTCCGAAAGATCTCAACTAGCTCCGAATCTCGCAGCTCAGCTACTGCGAAATTGCTCAGTTAGGTCGGGGTCTCACAGCGACTTAGAAGTCCCAGTCCTCATCCTCGGTGTTGACAGCCTTGCCAATCACATAGGACGAACCCGAACCCGAGAAGAAGTCGTGGTTCTCGTCCGCGTTCGGCGACAGGGCCGAGAGGATGGCCGGGTTCACGTCGGTGACGGAGGCCGGGAACATGGCCTCGTAGCCCAAGTTCATCAGGGCCTTGTTGGCGTTGTAGTGCAGGAACTTCTTGACGTCCTCGGCCAGGCCCACGGAGTCGTAGAGGTCGTGCGTGTACTGGACCTCGTTCTCGTACAGCTCGAAGAGCAGCTCGAAGGTGTAGTCCTTGATCTCCTGGCGGCGCTCCTCGGAAACCTTCTCCAGGCCCTTCTGGAACTTGTAGCCGATGTAGTAGCCGTGCACGGCCTCATCGCGGATGATCAGGCGGATCAGGTCGGCCGTGTTCGTCAACTTGGCCCGCGAGGACCAGTACATCGGCAGGTAGAAGCCCGAGTAGAACAGGAAGCTCTCCAGCAGCGTGGAGGCCACCTTGCGCTTCAGGGGGTCGTCGCCCTGGTAGTAGTCCATGACGATCTGTGCCTTCTTCTGAAGGTTCTCGTTCTCGGTGGACCAGCGGAACGCCTCGTCGATCTCCTTGGTGGAGGCCAGCGTGGAGAAGATGGAGGAGTAGCTCTTGGCGTGCACGGACTCCATGAACGCGATGTTCGTGTAGACGGCTTCTTCGTGCGGGGTGAGCGCGTCCGGAATCAGCGAGACAGCGCCGACGGTGCCCTGGATGGTGTCCAGCAGGGTCAGGCCGGTGAACACGCGCATGGTGAGCTGCTGCTCGTCCGGGGTCAGCGTGGCCCACGACTGGACGTCGTTGGACAGCGGCACCTTCTCCGGAAGCCAGAAGTTGTTGACCAGACGGTTCCAGACATCCACGTCCTTGTCGTCCTGGATGCGGTTCCAGTTAATGGCTTCAACGTGGCTAAGCAGCTTGACCTTCTCGGTCATGTCATCCCCTCAAGGTTTGGGTTTAGTTCTCTGGTTAAAGCGTACGACGGCGGGCGGGCGCCCGCCGTCGTACCGTAACGATTTAGTTGAAGCTACAACATGCAGCTGACGCAGCCCTCTACCTCAGTCCCTTCCAGCGCGAGCTGGCGGAGACGGATGTAGTAGATGGTCTTGATGCCCTTCTTCCAGGCGTAGATCTGGGCCTTGTTGATGTCGCGCGTGGTGGCGGTGTCCTTGAAGAACAGCGTCAGGGACAGGCCCTGGTCCACGTGCTGGGTGGCTGCGGCGTAGGTGTCGATGACCTTCTCGTAGCCGATCTCGTACGCGTCCTGGTAGTACTCCAGGTTGTCGTTCGTCAGGTACGGCGCCGGGTAGTACACGCGGCCCAGCTTGCCTTCCTTGCGGATCTCGATCTTGGACGCCACCGGGTGGATCGAGGAGGTGGAGTTGTTGATGTAGGAGATCGAACCCGTCGGCGGGACGGCCTGCAGGTTCTGGTTGTAGATGCCGTGCTCCATGACGGAGGCCTTCAGCTCGCGCCAGTCATCCTGGGTGGGGATGTGGATGTTCTTGAACAGCTCCGCGACCTTCTCGGTCTGCGGGACCCATTCCTGCTCGGTGTACTTGTCGAAGAACTCGCCGGAAGCGTACTTGGACTTCTCGAAGCCGCCGAAGGTCTGGCCGGTCTGGATGGCCAGCAGGTTGGAGGCGCGGACCGCGTGGAACACCACCGAGTAGAAGTAGATATTGGTGAAGTCCAGACCCTCTTCGGAGCCGTAGTGGACCCGCTCGCGGGCCAGGTAGCCGTGCAGGTTCATCTGGCCGAGGCCAATTGCGTGGCTCTGGTCGTTACCGCGGGCAATCGAGGGTACCGAGGTGATGTTGGACATGTCCGAGACGGCCGAGAGGGACCGGATGGCCGTCTCGATGGTCAGGCCGAAGTCCGGCGAGTCCATGGTCTTGGCGATGTTCAGCGAGCCCAGGTTGCAGGAGATGTCCTTGCCGGTCTGGTCGTAGGACAGGTCATCGTGGTACGTCGTGGGCTGCGAGACCTGGAGGATCTCGGAGCACAGGTTGGACATGATGATCTTGCCGTCAATCGGGTTTTCCCGGTTCACGGTGTCCTCGAACATGATGTACGGGTAGCCGGATTCGAACTGGATCTCGGCGAGGGTCTGGAAGAACTCGCGCGCCTTGATCTTGGTCTTCTTGATCCGGGAATCGTCCACCATCTCGTAGTACTTCTCGGTGACCGAGACATCGGAGAACGGCATGCCGTAGACCTTTTCGACGTCGTACGGGGAGAACAGGTACATGTCCTCGTCCCGCTTGGCCAGCTCGAAGGTGATGTCCGGGATGACGACGCCGAGCGAGAGGGTCTTGATGCGGATCTTCTCGTCCGCGTTCTCGCGCTTGGTGTCCAGGAAGCGGTAGATGTCCGGGTGGTGCGCGTGCAGGTACACCGCGCCGGCACCTTGGCGGGCACCGAGCTGGTTGGCGTAGGAGAAGCTGTCTTCGAGGAGCTTCATCACGGGGATCACGCCGGAGGACTGGTTCTCGATCTGCTTGATCGGCGCGCCGACCTCGCGGATGTTGGTCAGCGCGAAGGCCACGCCGCCGCCGCGCTTGGAGAGCTGCAGCGCGGAGTTGATCGACCGGCCGATCGACTCCATGTTGTCTTCGATGCGCAGCAGGAAGCAGGAGACCAGCTCGCCGCGCTGCTTCTTGCCGGCGTTCAGGAACGTCGGGGTGGCCGGCTGGAAGCGGCCTTCGATGATCTCGTCCACCATCTGGGTGGCGAGCTTCTCGTCGCCGCGGGCCAGGTGCAGGGCCACCATGCAGACGCGGTCCTCGTAGCGCTCCAGGAAGCGCTTGCCGTCAAACGTCTTCAGCGTGTAGGAGGTGTAGAACTTGAACGCGCCAAGGAAGGTCTCGAAACGGAACTTCTTCTTGTAGGCGCGGTTGAACAGGTCACGGATGAAGTTCATCGTGTACTGGTCGAGGGTCTCGCGCTCGTAGTACTCGTTCTTGACGAGGTAGTCGAGCTTCTCCTCGAGGTCGTGGAAGAACACGGTGTTGTTGTTCACGTGCTGCAGGAAGTACTGGTGCGCGGCCTCGCGGTCGGCCTCGAACTGGATTTCTCCGCTGGGGCCGTAGAGGTTCAGCATGGCGTTGAGCTCGTGGTAGCCCAGGCCCTTGTAGGCGGCCGGCATTTCGGGCTTCTTCTTAGGTTCGACAGCGGTGCCGGCGTGCAGGCCCGCGCCCTCAGTTACTGCTGTGTCTGCGACAGTCGTGTCCAAAACTCTTCCAATCCTTGTTGTACGCGGTTGACGTCTTCCGGCGTCCCCATGAGTTCGAAGCGATATAGGTGCGGGACCTGGCACTTGGCGGCGATGATGTCCCCGGCCATGCAGTAGTTGTCCCCGAAGTTGGTGTTCCCTGCGCCGATCACTCCGCGGATCAGCTTCCGGTTGCCCGGGTCGTTCAAAAACCTGATGACCTGCTTTGGAACAGATCCCTCTCCCCCGGTGCCGCCATAGGTCGGCACCACCAGCACGTAGGGCTCCCGGGCCGCCAGCGGAGCGTCCCTCGCGTAGAGGGGGATCCTGGCGGCGTCGATGCCCAGCTTCGCAACGAAGCGTGCGGTGTTTTCGGAGGTGGAGGAAAAGTAGATGAGGCGGCAGTGCGTTAGCTCGGGAGCCGCTGTGCTGACCGCTTCCCCGCTGTCAGCCGCGGCAGCCACCCGATCTTGAGTTGTTACAGCCACGGTGGTCACCTCATCTACCGTGTAAATCCTGCCTGGTGGCGGCCTTCGGAGCGTTTCAGGCTACAGCGACGGCGGCAGCCTGCGCCAGTTCTTCGATCTTGTCCGGGCGGAAACCGGACCAGTGGTCCTGGTCGGTGACGACAACCGGGGCCTGCATGTAGCCCAGGGACTTCAGGCGCTCAAGGGCCTCGGCATCCTGGGAGATGTCGACGCTCTGGTAGGCGATGCCCTTCTTGTCCAGTGCGCGGTAGGTCGCGTTGCACTGAACGCAGGCCGGCTTCGTGTAAACCGTAACGGTCATGGTCCTGTCCCCTTTGTTGAAGTCTTCTGTGGAGCGCTTTCCCGGCTCCGGCTGTCCCGCGCTGATGCTCTGCTGGAACTGTATGTCGATACTACATGTAGTGCAAGAGCCTCACGCGGACCCCAAGATGATGTATTACAAGTATGTCATTTAACCCACCGTTAATCCACAGGAGGGGGTCCGCCAAATGTCCGGAATTCCGCCATTTTGGCGGACGAAATCCACACCCTGTGGAGTAGTTAGCCACATTAATCACCCCCGCGTGTCGCACCGCAGACGGCGTGTCGCGCCTGTTTGCGGGGAGGCCGGACGGTGGCGCCGGCCACTACATCTGGTGTCCGGGCACACGAAAGGGGCGGGCACCGTGGTGCTCGCCCCAGGGAATCGTGATTGTTCTAACAGCCCGCGTTCCCGGTGCCCCGTGACCGGCGCCACGGGATGCCGCACCAGGGACTTAGCCGAGCGGCTCCGGACGGCTGCAGAGGATCTGGTCCACGCCCATCCGGGCCTCGGCGAAGCTGCGCAGCGCACCCACCAGGTACAACCGCCAGACGCGGGCGATTTCCTTCCCCATCATGGCCACGGCGGCGTCGTGGTTCTCCTCGAACCGGTCATACTAGGCCTCCAGCGTGCGGACGTAATGCCGGCGCATGCCCTGCACGCCCTCGATCTCGAATCCGGCGTCCTCGAGGAAGCCCAGCGTCTCCCCCACGGGCCTCATGTGCATGTCCGGGGCGATGAACGACTCGATGAACGGGCCGCCGCCGGGGTGCTTGCCCTGCCGGGACATCTGCTGGACCAGGACCCGGCCGCCGGGGTTGACGTTGCCGAACAAGGCGGCGGTGTAGATGGGGTAGTTGCGCTGGCCCACGTGCTCGCCCATTTCCAGGGAGGCCACGGCGTCGAAGGGCCCGTCCGGGATCTCCCGGTAATCCTGGACCCTGATCTCCACGCGCCCTTCCAGCCCCCGCTCCTTGACGCGGGCGTCGATGAACGCCTTCTGCTCCACGGAGAGGGTGACGCCGACGACGTCGACACCGTAGTACTGCGCCGCGTGCAGGCTCAGCGAGCCCCAGCCGCAGCCGACGTCGAGCATCCGCATCCCCGGCGCCAGGCCGATCTTGCCGCACACGAGGTCCAGCTTGTCCCGCTGCGCGTCCTGGAGCCCGTATCCGGGGGCGGATTCGGTCCAGTACCCGCTGGAGTAGGCCATCTGCGGGTCCAGGATCAGGGCGTAGAAGTCGTTGCTGAGGTCATAGTGGTGGCTGATGGCCGCCCGGTCCCGGAGCAAGCTGTGCAGCCGACCCTTGACCTTCGCCTGGCTGGCCGGCGGCTGGGGCGGGGTGCCCAGGGCCCCGGTTGCCGTGGCGATCCGGGCGACGCCGGCCAGCAGGACGGCGCGCCGGACGGGCCTGCCTCGCTGCCATCCCAGACGACGAGCCGGACGGGCAGTTCCCCGCCCACGACCGGGCGCAGGACCTCGGCGATGCTGTCCGCGAGCGTCGCCGTCATGCGACAGCGTCCGCGGCCGCGGCCGTGCCGGCGGCACTCTTCGTGGCAGCGTGGTCGAGCACGATCTGCTGCACGTCGAGGTAGCCCGTCTCAAACCCGGCCCGGGAATAGCACAGGTAGAACAGCCACATCCGCTGGAAGACGGCGTCGAAGCCCATGGCCCCGACCTCGTCCGCGTGCGCCATGAATTGCTCCTCCCAGAGCCGCAGGGTCTGGGCATAGTGTTCGCCCATGGCCAGGCGTTCGCGGACGCGCAGTCCGGTCTGCTTCCCGGTGATGTCCTCGATGGCCCGGACGGACGGGATGACCCCGCCGGGGAAGATGTATTTGTGCACCCAGGTGTAGCTGGTGCGGGTGGCCATGAGCCGGTCATGGGCGATCGTGATGGCCTGGATCGCCACCTTGCCGCCGGGGGCCAGGACCCGTTCGATCGTCTGGAAATACGTGGCCCAGTACTGGAAGCCGACGGCCTCGATCATTTCGACCGAGACGACGGCGTCGTACTCGCCCTCCACGGCGCGATAGTCCTTCAGCTCGATCGTGACGGCGTCGGCATAGCCGGCCTCGGCCACGCGCTGGCGGGCCAGTTCCTGCTGTTCGCTGGAGAGCGTGACGGAGTAGACCATGGCGCCGCGGGCGGCGGCGCGCAGGGCGAGCTCGCCCCAGCCGGTACCGATTTCCAGCACGCGGGTGCCTTCCTTTACGCCGGCCTTATCCAGCAGGCGGTCAATCTTGGCCTGCTGCGCTGTGGCCAGCCCGTCCCAGGTCACGTTCCGCAGGGCGTTTCCGCGTTCCGGGAAGAGGGCGCTGGAGTACGTCATGGTGCTGTCCAGGAAGGAGGCGAAGAGCTCGTTGGAGAGGTCATAGTGCCGGGAAATGTTGGAGCGGGTGTTCCTTTCGGTGTTGCGTTCCCGGCGTGGCTGGCGCGGAAGGTACAGGCCGCGCAGCTTCTGCAGCGGCTCGGGTACCAGCGTGCCGACCCGGGCGGCAAAGACCTCCATGACCGCGGTGAGGTCATCGGCGTCCCAGTCGCCGGCCATGAAGGACTCGCCCAGGCCGATCAGGCCGCCGTCGCCGAGCCGGGCAGCGAAGGCCGCCGGCCGGTTGATGGTCATGACGGGGTAGGCGGTGCCGGCGGACGCATCTGCCGCGGCGGCCTTGCCCAGGACAGTGCCGTCCGGGTACCGGACTGCCAGGGGCAGGCTGCGCACGGCCGCCCTGAAGATGGCGTCCGCGGCGCGCCCGGCCACCCGGGCCTTCAGGCTCGAGGGCACGGTCGCGATGCTGGGCCAGATGGCGGCGTCGATGGTGACGGGCGGCTGGGGGACCGTGTACGGCACCCCAGTGTTTACGGTGCTGCCGTTGACGGCGCCGGTGCTCGTGGTGCCCTGTGCCCGACCCGTACCGGATCCGGTGGCTTCGGTCATTGTCACTGAACTGCCTCCTGTGAAGGGTGGTGTGGTTTCTTGATGATCGGAAGGCGGCGCGCCCAGAGCCTGATGCCCTGCCAGCGGATCTGCGCCACGACGCGCAGCGGGGCCAGTGGAACCGCGAGCGCCGCGGACAGGATGTTCCGCACTGTCGCGTCGTGGCGGACGCCGTCCATGGTGGCGACGAAGGGTTGGTGGCCCTCCCGTTCCAGGACGATCGATATGGCGAGCCGGTCGCCCGGTTCGGGGAGCTTCATCCGGTACTCGCCATCGACGTCGTTGAACGGCGAGACGTAGAAGGCTTTCGGGACGCTCGCCCGGCCTGCGCCGTCGGTTTCGAGGAGGTAGCAGTGCCGCTCCCCGTAGGTGTTGTGGACCTCGACGACGACGCAGCGCAGCTCGCCAGCGCCGTCTTGGCACCAGAACACGCTCAGCGGGTTGAACACGTGGCCAAAGACCCGGGCGCTGGCGAGCATCGTGATGCGTCCGCCGTCGAGCCCGATTCCTTGAATGGCGAGGTAGCGTTCGACGTTGCCGCGCAGGGTGCCCTCCGGGTCGCCGAGGTGGTCCTCCACCCGGAAGCCGGCCAGCGGCCGGAGCAGGCGCGGCAGTTGCGGGAGGTGGTCGACGTCGACATACCAGCTGTAGCTGCGGTACGTGAAAGCGTTGCGCAGCGGGGTGCGCCGCACGTGCGAAATGGCGGTGCGGTAGATGGACGAGGTGTGGCTGGCGGTGGGGTGGCCGGCGCCGCGCTGGACGGCGCTGCGTCGGATGGAGTCCCGGGCGCTCATGGCGCCTCCGCTGTGGCCAGCTGGACTGTAGCCGGCTGGTCCCAGTCGCGGCCCAGCCGGGCGGCTGCCTTGAGGCCGGACAGGGCGCCGTCCTCATGGAATCCCCAGCCGTGGTAGGCGCCGGCGAACGCCAGCCGACCGTCGCCGAGCCCGAGGATCCGCTCCTGGGCCTTGAGCGAGTCCGGGGTGTACTGCGGGTGCTCGTAGACCATCCGGTCCAGGACTGTGGCGTCATCGATCAGTTCGGATTCGCCGAGGCTGACGATGTACCGGCCGCCGTCCACCGGCTGCAGCCGCTGCAGCCGGGTCATGTCGTAGCTGACCAGGACCTTGTCCGGCCGGGCGTCGCAGGAGGGCAGACGGTAGTTCCAGGAGGCCCGGGCGTTGGGGCTGGCCGGCAGCACGGCCTCGTCGCGGTGGAAGATGGTCTGGTTCACCGAGTACGGCATGCCGCCAAGGGCGTCCCGCTCGGCGTCCGAGGCGTCGGTGAGCATTCGCAGGGCCTGGGCCGGGTGGGTGGCGATGACGACGGCGTCGAAGCTCTCGCGCACGGTCCCGGCGCCCGGCGCGGAGGTGACGTCGACGCCGTCGGCGTGCCGGTGCACGGCGGTGACAGGGCTGGCGAGCCGGATGTCCGGCAGGGCCGCGGCCACCTTGTCGACGTAGCGGCGTGAGCCGCCGGCGACCGTCCGCCACTGCGGCGAGCCCTTAACGTCGAGCAGGCCGTGGTGGCCCAGGAACGTAAAGAGGTAGCGGGCCGGGTAGGCCAGCGCGGTGGTCGGGTCGCAGGACCAGACGGCGCTGACCACCGGTGTCATGAAGTGGGAGATGAAGTAGCCGCTGAACTTCTCCTGGGCCAGGAACTCGCCCAGGGTAAGTTCCTCTCCGCTGCCCGCGCCTGCTTCTCCCCCGGTGGCGGGTCCCGCCAGCAGGGCGCGGGCCCGGCGGTGGAACCGGGTGATTTCCAGCAGCATCCGCAGGTACCGGCCGCGCAGCAGGGTGGACGGACGGGGAATGATGCCGCTCGCGTTGGGCCGGGCGCCGGCGTATTCCAGGCCGCAGCCGTCGCAGCGGACGGACATGCTCATTTCGGAGTCCTGGGTTTGGACGCCGAACTCGGCGAACAGGCGCAGGAGTGTGGGGTAGGTCCGCTCGTTGTGGACGATGAAACCGGTGTCCACGCCCAGGGTGGGCCCGTCCGGCTGCGGCACGTCGTGGGTGTGGGCGTGGCCGCCGAGCCGCGAGTCCGCCTCGAAGAGGGTTACCCGGTCCTGCCCGTTCAGCACGTATGCGGCGGTCAGCCCCGCCACGCCGCTGCCGATGACGGCCACCCGCCGGCCTGCCGGAATCCCTGCTGCTTGCGACACTGGTCTGCTCTCCGTTGTTAGCCCGAAATTGTTTAGCCCGAAATGTTCCCTGGTCCGAAACGTCTTATGGGCAATTCGTCGCCGTCCGGCGGCCGGATGAGTCTGACTTTGGCAATCTTTTGGCTTCCGCCGGCCGGCAGGGGGTGCCGGATAGAATGAAGCGGCAAATCCGGTCCCTCCGTGGACCCGCGACCAGGCGAAGGGCAGCCCTTGATCAACCCCGTCCATCTGCGGACCCTCGTGGAAGTGATCCGGCTTGGATCGTTTGCGGCCGCCGCTGCCCGGCTCGGCTACACGGCCTCGGCCGTCTCCCAGCAAATGTCGGCGCTGGAACGCGACACCGGCGTCACGTTGTTCCAGCGTGCGGCCCGCAGCATCCAGCCCACGGAAGCCGCCGTCGTCATGACCCGGCACGCCGCCAAGGTGCTCACCGATATCGAGACGCTCATGGCGGCCGCCTCCCGGGCGCAGGAGAGCCCCAGCCAGGAGCTGCGGCTGGGCATTTTCCCGAGCCTGGCCACCTACGTGCTGCCGCCCATCCTGCAGAACCCGGCCTGGAAGAAGCTCGGCATCGACCTGCGGGTCTCGGTCGCGGAACCGGCCCAGACCATCCAGGGGCTGCGGACCGGCGGCGAACTCGACGTCGCCCTGGTGTACCAGGTGGGACAGTCCGGCCTCGCCTGGCCGCACACGGTGGACCGGCAGTGGATCGGCGACGACGACTTCCGGGTGGTGCTGCCGGCGGCCTGGGGCATCGGCACCGAATCCAAGGTGGCCGCCTCCCATCTCTCGGACATGCCCTGGATCCTGCACCACCCGGGCACCTCCGACGCCACGGTGATCGAGCGCCTCTTCGCAAGCTGCAATCTTCACCCCCGCGTGGTGGCGTACAGCGACGACTTCCATGCCAGCCTGGAGATGGCGGCCGCCGGGCTCGGCGCCGCCCTGGTCCCCGAGCTCGCGCTGCGGCACCGGCCGGCCGGCGTGGTGGTCCTCGACGTGCCGGAGATCCGGCTGGCCAGGAATGTTTTCGCCCTGCTGCTGAACGAGAAGCGGACCGCCCAGGTCCAGCTGTTCGTGGAGCTGCTGGCCGAAACGATGCACAAGCTCGGGACCGTGCGGAAGGACTGAGCCGGGGACGGCGGCGGGGGTTCCCTTGGCGGGGCCGATCCAGAAGGATGGGGTTTATGAGCAAAACCTATTCAGCGTCCCGTCCTGTCTCCGCCGACACCCCGGAGGACGTGGCTGCCGCCGTCCGGGCCGCCACCGAGGAACTCCGGGACACCCTGCGGCGCCAGGGCATCGAATCGAGCTTCGAGGACATCGCCCTGCTGGGCCACTCGGAATCCTTTGACAACGAAGGGCAGCGCTGGGTCCACGTCGAATGGGACGGTCCGGAGGCCGGTTAGGGCCTGAGCCGCTTTCCGACCGGCGCGATCAGGGTGCTGATGAGCCGGTGTTTGGTCCGGGTGTACGGCGGGTAGATGAGTTCCAGCGTGTCCGGCCACGGCCGCTTGTCCAAGGTGGGACGCTCATGCGAGAACGTCCGCACCGAATGCTCCCCGTGGTAGGCGCCCATGCCGCTGCCGCCGACCCCGCCGAAGGGAAGGCCGGGGACGGACAGGTGGGCCGCGGGGACGTCGAAGCATAGGGCCCCGGAGGAGGTCCGCTCGGCGAAGGCTCGGCGCGTCTGCGGATCCTCGCTGAAGACGTAGAGAGCCAGCGGCTTGGCGCGCCCGTTGACCTGCCCGATCGCATCCTCGAGCCCGGCCACAGGCACCAGCGGCAGCAGGGGCCCGAAGACTTCTTCGGCCATGACGGCGTCCCCGGGCACCGGCCGGAGCAGGGTCGGCGCAAAGTACCGGCTGGCGGCGTCGCGCTGTCCGCCGTGCACCACCGTGCTTCCGTCCGCCAGCGCAGCGAGCCGGGCGAAGTGGCGGTCGTCGACAATCCGGCCGTAGGACGGGCTCGCCGCCGGGTCCGGTCCGAAGAGCGCCGCGACGGCCTTGATCAACTCGGCCTGCAGCGGCGCCAGGACGTCCTCCCGGGCCAGGACGTAGTCCGGGGCCACGCACGTCTGGCCCGCGTTCATGAACCGGACCCAGGCGATCCGTTTGGCCGCCGTGGCCAGGTCCGTGGTCGCATCGACGTAGGCCGGGGACTTGCCGCCGAGCTCCAGCGTCACGGGTGTCAGGTGCTCGGCCGCCGCGCGCATCACCGCCTTGGCCGCAGCCTCTCCCCCGGTGAAGAAGATGTGGTCGAAGCGTTCGGCCAGCAGCGCCGAGGTCTCCGTGATGCCGCCCTCAATAACCTCGGCGGCGCCGGCGAGATATTCGGGGATCCACCGGGCCAGCGCGGCCGAGGTGGCCGGAGCGTGTTCGCTCGGTTTGAGCACCACAGTGTTCCCCGCGGCCAGGGCGCCGGCCAGCGGGGCGAGCAGCAGCTGCACCGGGTAGTTCCACGGCCCGATCACCAGCACCACGCCCAGCGGGGTGAGTTCGGTCCAGGCACGGGCCGGCTGCACCGTGAGCGGCACCGGCACGCGGCGCGGCCGCAGCCAGTCTTCGAGGTGCCGCTCCATGTGGGCCGCCTCGGCGTCGACAAACCCGATCTCCGCCAGTTGCGCCTCGGTGTGGTGTTTGCCGAGGTCGAGCGCGAGGGCCTCGGCGAAGGCCGCCTGTTGTTCCGCCAGCATGCGCCGCAGCCCGCGCAATTGATCCAGCCGCCAGGTCAGCGGACGGGTGGTCCCGGTGTCGAACACGGCCCGGGCACGGAGAACGGGTGAGGTTACATGCTGCATCCGATCAATGTACAGTCACGCTGCACTCCGCCGGTCCGGTAGCGGATAAAACCTTTCCAACGCTGGAATGGTCCGGTTTTCAGGACTATGTTGAAGATATGAACAAGGTAGCGAGCAAGCACTTCGGCGAGGTCGAGCTCAATCACGGAAGGGACCATAATCTCACCGCCACGCATGAGCTGGCGGGCCAGACCGTGGAGCTTGACTTGAATGTCAACGCGCATGACCACTTCGACGAAGCAGCCATGCATAAAGTTGACTACCGCTTGCGCTTCCTGCCCGAACTTGTGGACCAGGTCCGGGAAATGATCGCAGAGGAACTGGACCAGGAAGGCACCAGCCCGCAGGAGTACCGCCACTTCCATTGCAACGCGATCAAGGCAGAACACCTCAAGAAGGTCTTCGGCGTCGACGACAAGAGCCAGCTGACCGACGAGGTCTTCCTCAAGGCGCTCAAGCTCGGCCACGTGGGCATCTACCCCGGCCAGCCGGAACGCTACTTCGTCCTCGACTTCACGCTGGGCCAGCACTTCACCGACGAAGTGCTCGTAGCCTCCGCGGACGAGGACGGCGTGGTGGACGACGAGATCCTCTGGGAATCCTGAATCCATTGCTCCATAGGTGCCCTTTTGAGCGCTCAAAAGGGCACCTACTCAGCAATCGATGACTCAAAACGTACGACGCCGGCCGGCCACCTTGCGAGGTGACCGGCCGGCGTCGTTATTTCAGCTGCGTAGTTCAGCTGCTCGGTTCAGCTGCGTGTTACTTGGCGCCTTCGAGCAGTTCGGCGCGGACCGTCTTGGTGGCCGTGACCAGGTTGCGCAGGGACTCCTCGGTCTCGGCGTAGCCGCGGGTCTTCAGGCCGCAGTCCGGGTTGACCCAGAGCTGGCGGGACGGGACGTGCTTGACGGCGGTGCTGAGCAGCTCGGTGACTTCCTGCTCGCCCGGGACGCGGGGCGAGTGGATATCGTAGACACCCGGGCCCACGCCGCGGCCGAAGCCGTGGGACTCGAGGTCGTGCACAACCTCCATGCGGGAGCGGGCAGCCTCGATCGAGGTGACGTCGGCGTCGAGGCCGTCGATCGCGTCGATGATGGCGCCGAACTCGGAGTAGCACAGGTGCGTGTGGACCTGGGTGGCGTCCGCCGCGCCGGCGGTGGACAGGCGGAAGGACTTCACGGACCAGTCCAGGTAGGCTGCCTGGTCGGCCTTGCGCAGCGGCAGGAGCTCGCGCAGGGCGGGCTCGTCCACCTGGATGACCTTGATGCCGGCGGCTTCGAGGTCGGCGATCTCGTCGCGGAGGGCCAGGGCCACCTGGTTGGCGGTCTCGCCGAGCGGCTGGTCATCGCGGACGAAGGACCAGGCGAGGATGGTGACCGGGCCGGTGAGCATGCCCTTCATCGGCTTGTTGGTCAGGGACTGGGCGTACTTGGCCCACTCCACCGTGATCGGGGCGCTGCGGGTGACATCGCCCCACAGGATCGACGGGCGGGTGCAGCGCGAGCCGTAGGACTGGACCCAGCCGTGCACGGTGACGTCGAAGCCTTCGAGGTTCTCGGCGAAGTACTGGACCATGTCGTTGCGCTCGGGCTCGCCGTGGACCAGGACGTCGAAGCCGAGCTCTTCCTGCAGGTCGACGACGCGCTTGATCTCATCCTTCATGAGCTGCTCGTACTGCTCCGTGGTGAGGTCGCCGCGGTTGGCGCGGGCCCGGGCAGTGCGGATTTCCGAGGTCTGGGGGAAGGAACCGATGGTGGTGGTGGGCAGCGGCGGCAGGTGCAGCGCCTTCTCCTGGGCGGCTTCGCGGACCGCGTAGGCGGAGCGGTTGAAGTCGGCGTCGGTCAGGGCGGCCGTGCGGGCCCGGACCTCGCCGCGGCGGACGCCCTCGGCCTCGGCGCGGGAGGCGATGACGCGGGTGGCCTCGTCGATGGCCGGCTGGACGGCTGCCGCGTCGGTCAGCAGGCCGGCGAGGGTGACAACTTCAACGGCCTTCTGGTCGGCGAAGGCGAGCCAGCTGCGCAGCTGCTCGGAGAGCTGGACTTCCTCCTCGACGTCGTGCGGTACGTGCTGGGTGGAGGTCGAGGTGCTGATGGCCAGCGTGGCCACCGACTTCTTCAGTTCGGCGATCTTGGCCGCGGAGGCGGCGAGATCGTTGCGCCAGATGTTGTGGCCGTCCACGACGCCGGCGACGAGGGTCTTGTTGCCCAGCGCCGCCAGGGCAGCGGCCGAGGGGACCTCGCCCTTGAAGACGTCCAGGTGCAGGGCGTCGATGCCGGTGGCGGCGAGGGTGCCGAGCTGGCCGTTGAGTGCGCCGTACGGGGTGGAGACGAACAGCTGCGGGCGCTGGGCCGCGGCGGCGAGAGCCTCGTAGGAGCGGGCGACGGCGGCCTGGATTTCCACTGCCGGGGTGTCCTGGTCCACCACGAGGGCGGGCTCGTCGAGCTGGACCCAGCTGGCGCCGGCCGCGGCGAGCTTTTCCAGCAGTGCCGTGTAGACCGGGAGGATGTCCTCCAGGCGGGACAGCGGGCTGAAGCCGGCAGGGGCGTCATCGGAGGCCTTGCTCAGCAGGAGGAAGGTGACCGGGCCGACGATGTACGGGCGGGTTTCCACGCCGTTGGCGAGCGCGTACTCGAATTCCTCGACGATCCGGCTGGAGGTCAGCGCGAAGTTGGTCTCCGGGCCGATCTCGGGCACGAGGTAGTGGTAGTTGGTGTCGAACCACTTGGTCATTTCCAGTGGCTGCTGGTCCTTGTTGCCGCGGGCCAGGGTGAAGTAGCCGTCGATGTCGAGCTGTCCCTCGGCGTTGAGGAGGTTCCCGAAGCGGGCCGGCACAGCGCCGAGGTGGGCGGCGGCGTCGAGCACCTGGTCGTAGTAGGAGAAGGTGCCGGGGACGGCGGCGGCCTCGCGCAGGCCCAGACCCTGCAGGCGCTTGGCGGTGCCGAGCTGGATTTCCTTGGCGGCCGCGTCCAGGGCGGCGGCGTCGATCTTGCCGGCCCAGTAGGCCTCGACGGCCTTCTTGAGTTCACGGCGGCGGCCGATGCGCGGGTAGCCGAGGATCGAGGCGGACGGGAAGGGGGTGGTGAGCTGTTCAGTCATGGGAAGTCCTTGAAGTTGTCGTTGACAGATGACGAGGGTGGGGGTGGTCAGCTGGCGAGCTGTGCGCCGGCGGCACGCCGGGACGCGGTGGCGCGGCCGGCGCCGTGCCTGTTGCCACTCAGCCGGTTGCCGCTTCGCGGCCGGGGCAGAGCAAGTTTGTCCAGCACGTCCAAAGCGGCGGCGTGCTCGTTGAACGTGTAGAGGTGGATGCCGGGGGCCCCGGCGGCCAGCGCGGCGTTGGCGAGGTCAACCGTGGCGCTGACGCCGATGCGGGTGCGTTCGGCGTCGGTATCGGCGGCCGCGAGGCGTTCGATGAGTTCCGGGGCCGGTTCCACGCCGGTCAGCTCGCCGAGGCGGGCGAGCCGCCGGAGGCTGGTCAGCGGCATGACCCCCGGAATGATCGGGATGGTCACCCCGGCACGGCGTGCGCGGGTCAGGAGGTCGGCGTACTGCTCGGTGTGAAAGAAGACCTGGGTGATGGCGAAGTCGGCGCCGGAGCGCTGCTTGGCCAGCAGGACCTCGACGTCGTGCGCCTCACTGGGCGATTCCGGGTGCCGGGTGGGGTAGGCGGCGACGCCCACCGCGACCTTGCCGGCGCACAGCAGCGCCGAGCGGCGCTGCTCCACGCGGCGGATGAGTTCGATCAGGTCCTGGGCGTACCGGAGCGATCCGGGCGGCGGGGTTGCGCCGTCCTTGGGCCGGTCGCCGCGCAGTGCGAGGATGCCGCGGACGCCGACGTCGAGCAGTTCGCCGATGATCTCCGCCAGTTCCTGCGGGGAGTTCCCGACGCAGGTCAGGTGGGCCAGGGGCCGGAGCGTGGTTTCCTGCACGAGCCGGTTGATGAGTTCGACGGCGGTGCTGCGGTTGGAGCCGCTGGCGCCGTAAGTCACGGAGACGTAGTCCGGATCGGTGGCTTCCAGTTCGCCGATGGTGGTCCAGAGCGATTCCGCGGCCGCGGGCGACCGCGGCGGGAACAGCTCATAGGACAGCGCAACAGGGGCCGCGCCGGCAAGGTTGGGATGGGTATCGATAAGGCTTGGTGGTGACATTTGCGTCCTTGGCTGTGAACACTGATGTCAGGAGACCGGAAACGGAACTACTGCCGTCAGTGAATTGAGTTTGGGGAACACGGAGGGAACTTCAGCAGGGCGCAGCCGCGACTGGTACGCCTGAAAAGCGAAGTTGTCCGTGAGCAAATGTCAGGCCCACATGGGGGCACCCACACCCTCCTGGACTGCCTGTGGAATTTTCCCAAAGGACAGCTTTCAGCGGAGGATCGCTGACACGTTACTGAGGTAACTTGTTTAGAACTCTAAGGCCCGGCCGCGGGGCCCTTCAAGTCGGCGCCCGAATTAAGACGCACCTTTACGGCCGTTTGCGCTGCCCGGCAGAATAATGTTCGCCGGCAGCGCCCTTTTCGGCAGGCGAGGGTTTCGGCAGGGCGCCGGTATCGACTGGCGCGGGCTGCTCTCCCCATCGCTCCCGGTCAGGGCTATCCTGTTGCAATGATTCAGCTTCCAGCCAGCTATCAGGAATACCTCGCCGGCAAGAGCGAGAGTTTCATCAACACTGTCCGGCCCGTCCTCATGCAGTCGGCCGCAGACAGGCTGCACGGGGTCCGGATTCTCGTGCTTCCGCATGGCCACCAGGCGCATCTGGATGACACCATCCCATATGGAACGGTGGTGGAGGACATCGACTGACGCCGGTTGGCGTCCGGGTTGAACTATGGCTTTGCCGTTCGGACCGGGTCAGCCTTCCAGGAGCAGCCGCTGAGAGCGCGGGGCCAGCGTGTGCTCCAGCACCAGGCAGGCCGCGCCGACGGCACCCACGTCCTCGCCTACTCCCGTGCCCACGACTTCGATTCCGTGGATCTTCCGGGTGGCACTGTTCGCGTCCACCAGGGCAGGGATCAGCTCCAGGTATGCCTCGGACAGGCACGTCCAGAACGGCCCCCCGAACACCACGCGGTCCACGTCCAGTGCATTGGTAACGGCCGAGACAGCACGGGCCACAAGCACAGCGGATCGTCGAATGATTTCCTTGGCCTCTTCGTTGCCGGCGTCGGCGATTGCGCACAATTCCGCGAAACGCTCCTGAACCGCCGGCGCGCTCCTGTCCTGGGGCGATCCGTTGAGCACCCCGGCCGCCTCGGCCTGCGCCACGAGGACCTGCGGAATGGCGGAGGACTTCACGCAGCCGTGCTGTCCGCAGTCGCAGAGAGCGCCGCCGGGGTCCACGATGATGTGCCCGATTTCCCCGGCGTTGCCCGAGGTCCCGCGGACCACTTCGTCATTGAGGACGATCCCGCAGCCGATCCCGGTACCCATGTACATGAAGACAAAGCTGCCCTCGCCGCTGGGGCCGCCGGCCCAGGTTTCGGCCACGGCCGCGCTGGTCACGTCCTTGTCCATCAGGGTGGACAGCCCCGTGGTCTCTGCGAGGGCATCCCGCAGCCCCACGTGATCCCAGCCCGGCAGGAGCGGCGGGTCCACCACGGCACCCTCGTTGAGGTCGATGGGGCCCGGCGACGCAACCCCCAGCCCGGCGATCCGTTCCGGGTCCACCCCGGAGTCCGTGATGAGCCTCTTTATTTCGTCTGCGATGGTGTCAATGACCGCGCGGGGGTCGGTGCCGGGCGGGGTGGAGATCCGTGAGTGCCGGACGACGGCGCCGAGCAGGTCGAGCAGGACGAAGGTCAGTACGGCGGGGTCCAGGTGGACGCCCACCGCGTACATTCCCGCAGGGTTCAGCCGGAGCATGGTCCGTGGCTTGCCCGGGCCGGTGCCCTCCTTGCCTGCCTCGACGATCAGGTGCTGGTCCAGCAGGCGGCGGGAAATGTTGGAGATGGTCTGCGGCGACAGTCCGACGATCTGGGCGAGCTCCACGCGGCTCAGCCCGCCCGGCGCGCGGCGGATGGCGTCCAGGATGACGGTGAGGTTGAAATCACCCATCTTCGGTAGGTTGGTCCCTCGCCTCGGCGAGGGTTGCCGGAACTCGGTCACTGATACCTCTAAACGTCTTGGGCCACGCACAGCAGTTGTCAGAATCGTACGTTACGTGCAGGCGTGCGCCCACACTTGTGCTTTACAGACACAGTGTTTCACCCATTAGGGCCGCCGGGTGCTGGCTGTCACGGTGAATTTCGGATTCCTGCCGACCTCGCGCGTGGGCCCGATCAGGCGTTCGAGCGCCGGCCGGTAGTGCAGGTGGCTGTTGAACACGGTCCAGAGTTCCCCGCCGGGCGCGAGCACCCTGCCGGCAGCTTCGATCAGCTTAATCCCGGCGCCGGAATGGACGGCCGCCTCCAGATGGAAGGGCGGGTTGAGCAGGATCAGGTCCGCGCTGGCGTCAGGCAGGGAGCTCATGGCGTCGTCCTGGAGCACGCCGATCCGTCCTTCCAGGCCGTTGGCGCGGGCTGTGGCGAGGGCCGAGTCGACGGCGGCGGCGGACCGGTCGGTGGCGGTGACGCGGGCGCCGGGGTTGCCGCGGGCGTACATCGCGGCGAGGATTCCGGTGCCGCAGCCCAGGTCCACCGCATGGGTGGCGTGCGGCATCCGTGGCAGGAAGTCGAGCAGGAACCTTGTCCCGATGTCCAGCCCGGTGCCGGCGAAGACGGCGCCGCGGGCGCAGACCGTGAGCCCGAGTTCGTCGTTGGCCTCCGTGACCGGGAAGGGAGGTTCGGCCGGGACCGGTTTGGGGCGCCGGGCCAGCAGGAGCCGTGATTTCTGCCGGGCCAGTTGCGGCTGGACGTCCTCGAAGTAGCGCGCCAGCACGGCGTTCATGCCCAGGCTCATGTGCTTGACGCGTCCGCCCGCCAGCAGGACGACGTCGGGCGCCGCGTAGCGGGCCACGGCGTCGGCGATTTCCTCCAGTTCCGCCAGGGAGCGGGGCAACTGCAGCAGCACCAGGGAGGCCCCCGCCAGCAGGCCGGCGCCCAGCGGGAAGTGTTCATAGCCGGTGTCGATGGCCAGGGCCTCGGCGTTGGCCCGCAACGCGCGTTCACCGGTGATGAGGTCCTGGTGGACCCGGACGGACTCCGCCCCACATGTCTGCGCTCCGAATGTCAGGGCCCCGAGTTCCAGTGCGCCGAGCGTCAGGGCACCGTACCGGTCCCCCACTACCGCGAGCCGTCCGCCGGGCTGCAGCAGCCCGGCCGCGTGCATCTCAAGGGCGGTGTCGAGCAGGAGCCGGTCCGTGGCGTCCCAGGCCTGCAGGTTGGCGGCCTCGACGTCCGGGAATCTACTCAGCCGGGCAAAGAGGGATTCGAAGCTGGTGTCCGCCACGCGCGTTGTGCCGCCGTTCTTTGTCGGGCTTGGTTAACTGCAACGTCCTACGTTATCCCGGACCGGCCAGCAGTGCGACGATCCCCGCGACGGCTGCCCGGCCGGCACGGTTGGCGCCGATGGTGGAGGAGGACGGCCCGTAGCCGACCAGGTGGACCCGCGGCTCGGCCGCGACCTGCGTGCCGTCCATCGCGATGCCGCCGCCGGGTCCTCGCAGGTGCAGCGGGGCGAGATGTTCGAGTTCCGCCCGGAATCCCGTGGCCCACAGGATCACCCCGGCGGCCAGGAAGCTGCCATCAGCCAGCCGGACGCCGTCGGGCTCGATCGCGGTGAACATGGGGTGCCGATCAAGGACGCCGCGCGCCGCGGCGGCGCGCAGGGCCGGGGTCCAGATCAGCCCCGTGGCCGAGACGATGCTCTGCGGCGGGAGGCCCTGGCGCACCCGCTCCTCGACGAGGGCGACGGCGTCGTGGCCAGCCTGCCGGTCGAAGGCAGCCTCGCGCCAGACCGGTTCCCGGCGGGTGAACCAGGTGGTGCTGGTGACCTGGGAGATTTCATCGAGCAGCCCGACGGCCGAGATCCCGCCGCCGACCACAATGACATGCTGGCCGCGGAATTCCTCGGCGGAGACGTAGTCGGCGACGTGCAGTTGCCGGCCGCGGAAGCTGGCCTGGCCTGGATAAATGGGCCAGAACGGCCGGGTCCACGTTCCGGTCGCGTTGATCACGGCGCGGGCCGACCACCGGCCGCGCGAGGTTGTGATGTTCAGCCGCCCGGCGGGGTTCCCGTCCTCCCGGCTCACCGACCGGACTTTCACGGGCCGCTGAATTGCGAGGCCAAGATCGTGTTCGTACCCGCCGAAGTAGCGGGTGAGGAAACTGGAACTGGCCTCGGCAGGGTCCACGGCGGGCTGCGGGATTCCCGGCAGGTCACTGATGCTGTTCACCGTGGCCATGAGCAGGCTCTTCCAGCGGTGCCGCCACGCCCCACCTGGGCCGTCCTCGGCGTCGAGCACGATGTACGTCCCCGCCGGCCCGTCCCCTGCCGCCGAGGCGCCTTCCGCGCCGGGCTGCGCCGCGCCGGGCTGCGCCGCGCCGGACGCGGCAGAGCCTTGCCCGGCTGCGCCGGCCGGGCCGGTGCGGGCGGGGACGAAGCCGCGGCGCTGCAGGTGGTAGGCCGCCGACAGCCCTGCCTGGCCGGCACCGACAACTACCACGTCGGCCGGCAGCACCGATTCCGCATTCATCGTCCGGGCCGCCCTAGAACGGGTTCAGCAGGCGGTCCACGAACTGCCGGGTGCGTTCCTCGCGCGGGTCGCGCAGCACGGTGTCCGGGTGGCCGCGCTCGACCACCACGCCGCCGTCCATGAAGATGACTTCGTCAGCCACCTGGCGGGCGAAAGCCAGCTCGTGGGTGACCACCACCATGGTCCAGCCTTCGTCCGCGAGCTCCTTGATGACGGCCAGGACCTCGCCCACCAGTTCGGGGTCCAGCGCCGACGTGGGCTCGTCGAAAAGCAGCAGCTGCGGGCGCAGGGCAAGGGCCCGCACGATCCCCACACGCTGCTGCTGGCCACCGGAAAGCTCGAAGGGATAGCTGTTCTCCTTGCCGGCCAGGCCGACGCGGGCCAGCAGTTCCCGGGCCTCCTGGGTCGCCTCAGCCTTGGGCCGCTTCTGCACCTGGACCGGGCCCTCGATCACGTTCTCCAGGACGGTTTTGTGCGGGAAGAGGTTGTAGTGCTGGAACACCATGGCGCTGCGGTCCCGCAAGGCGGGCACCTGCTTCTTTGCCACCGGTGTGGAAAAGTCGACGGTCAGTTGCCCCGCGAATTCGGCGACGCCGGCGTCGGGCACTTCGAGCCCGTTCAGGCACCGCAGGACTGTCGTCTTGCCTGACCCGGACGGCCCGATCAGCGTGACCACCTCGCCGCGGCGGACCTCAAGGTCAATGGATTTCAGCACTTCATGCTGGCCGAAGGCCTTCTTCAGGCCCCTGACGGTCAGCAGCGCCTCCTGTGGAACAGCGGCCTCCGGGGCGCCGCCCTCCGGGAGCGGGGGCTGCGTGGGAGGGAGTTCAGTGGGCGACATAGCGGTCCAATCTCTTCTCCAAGGCGGACTGTCCGCTGGCGAGGACGAGGCAGATGATCCAGTAGATGACGGCCGCCTCCAGGTACAGCAGCATGAATTCCTGGCTGAACGCGGCCACCTGCTGCGCCACGCGGAACAGTTCGGTGACCAGGATCAGGGACGCCAGCGAGGTGTCTTTGACCAGGCTGATGAAGGTGTTGGACAGCGGCGGGACCGAGACCCGGGCGGCCTGCGGCAGGATGATCCGCACCAAGGTCTGGTGGCGCGACATCCCGATCGTGTGTCCGGCCTCCCATTGCCCCTTGGGGACGGACAGGATGGCTGCCCGGATGACCTCCGCGGCGTAGCCGCCGACATTCAGCGAGAACGCGATGATGGCGCTGGGCCAGGGGCTGATGGTGATCCCAACGGACGGCAGCCCGTAGAAAATGACGAACAGCTGGACCAGGAGCGGGGTCCCGCGGATGACGGAGATGTAGGTCCGCGCCACACCGGAGACCACGCGATTGCGGCTCAGCCGCATGAGGGCGACCACCAGGGCCAGCAGCAGTCCCAGGCCGAAGGACGCCAGCGCCAACGGGATGGTGCCGGTGATCGCACCTGACAGGAGGGGTCCCAGCGAGGACCACACGAGTTCCCAGTTGATATTCATGCCCGAACGCTGCGTCCCTCGGCGGTTTCCACAGGGTTACTTCGAGACGTCGGCGTCGAAATACTTCTGCGAAATCTTCGTTAGTGTGCCGTCGGCCGCCAGTTCTCCGAGGGCCTTGTTGATGGCGTCGGTGAGGCTGGTCGATCCCTTGCGCAGGGCGATGGCACTCAGGGACTTGTCAGTGGTCTCGGCGGCAATCTTGATGCCGGTGTCGTGGTCGGTCTTCTGGTAGTCCAGGTAGGTCAGCTTGTCGTTGATGGTTGCATCCACACGGCCCTGCTTGAGCAGCGTGATCGCCTGCGCCCATCCCTCCACAGCCTCGACATTCGCGCCGCTCTGCTGCGCCAGCTTGTACCAGTTGCTGGTCAGGGACTGCGCGGTCGTCTTGCCCTTCAGGCTGTCGAAGGAAGTGATGTCGTTGTTGTCAGCCTTGGTGACGACGACGCCGGTGCTCACCGTGTAGGGGGTGGAGAAGTCGTACTTCGCCTTGCGTTCGTCCGTGATGGACACCTGGTTGGCGACGACGTCAAAGCGCTTGGCGTCGAGGCCGGCAAAGATGGCGTCGAACTGGGTTTCCTGGAAGGCCGGCTTGACGCCCAGCTTCGCGGCGACGGCGTTGATGATCTCCACGTCGTAACCGGTCAGTTCACCGCTGCCGTTGGCGTGGAACGTGAACGGCCTGTAGGTGCCCTCCGTGCCGACCTTGAGCACGCCCGCGCTCTTGACGTCGCTGAGGGACGTGTCCGCACCGGCCGCAGGCGCCGAGCTGGCCGGAGTGGTGGACGCGGAGCCGCAGCCCGCAAGGGCGAGTCCTGCTGCCGCAATGAGGCCGATAACGGAAAGTCGTGTGCGCTTCATGATGGTCCTTAGTCTTGGAGCCGGAAATGGCCTTCCGGCTAAGCCGCGTGGCGGCTATCTGCTAGCGACGATAGCAAGGTCCTGCTCGCGGCGCAGAGCTTAAATGACAGTTTGTGACATCCAGTCATGAGACAGTCTTGACGGATGCGCCGTCCGGTGTCCATCGCGCGTGCGCAGGGTACGAAAAAGGGAACCACCGCTAAACGGTGATTCCCTTTCCTGGTGGAGCTGAGGGGACTCGAACCCCTGACCCCCTGCATGCCATGCAGGTGCGCTACCAGCTGCGCCACAGCCCCTCATTTGCCTTGGAAGTTTTTCTCTTCCCTGAAGCAACCTGTCTAGCTTAAACCACAAATCGCGTTCGCGCTAATCGGCGCGCTGACCGGTCAAAATGGTGACCGGTACGCCTTTGGGCAACCGCGCTCCCCCGTTCCGGGCATAAAAAAATCCGCCGGAATCTTACGATTCCGGCGGATTATCCGGTGGAGCTGAGGGGACTCGAACCCCTGACCCCCTGCATGCCATGCAGGTGCGCTACCAGCTGCGCCACAGCCCCGAATTTTCGCTGCTCCGATCACGCCTAATGACGCGTAATGATCCGGTCTTTCGTTCGGATCTCTCCGAAGCAACTCAAATATCTTAGACCAGCCATTCCGAAAATTCCAAATCGGGCATATTCGCCCCGATCGGGCTGGCCGAGGCGCCGTTTTGCTACTCGGTGTCGGTGCTGGCGGTGGCCTTGGCGGAGGCGTCGTCACCCAGCTGCAGGTCAACGACCGGGCAGTCCTTCCAGAGGCGCTCGAGGGCGTAGAAGACGCGGTCTTCCTCGTGCTGGACGTGAATGACTACGTCTGAGTAGTCCAGCAGCACCCAGCGGCCGCCGGAGCGGCCCTCGCGGCGGACGGGCTTCTGGTCAAACTTGGAGAGTTCGTCCTCGATGCCGTCCACGATCGCGTTGACCTGGCGTTCGCTCGGCGCCGAGGCGATCAGGAAGACGTCGGCCAGGGCCAGCCGTTCGCTGACGTCCAGGGCCACGATGTCTTCGGCGAGCTTCTCCGAGGCAGCGCGGGCTGCGTGGCGGGCGGTAGTGATGGATGAATCGGTTGCAGACACGGGACTCCTTGTAGTGATGAAAACCTATAAATGAAAAACTCGGTGATGAAAAAATCTATGGTGGTGAAACAAAACCTGAACTGGGAAGCCGCATGTGAAACGCTCCGCCGGGTATCGGCCGAGCGGCTGGGGTGCCACTTCCCGTTCCATTCGACGGTGAAGCATCGAAGCCCATCTGGCCTAGCGCGCCATCCCGGTGACGATCAGTGTGATGCCGGCGATCAGGGCAACGATCCCCAACGCCAGGACGCCGAGTTGGAGCAAGCGCAGGCGCCGCGCCCGGCCCAGTCCGGCGGTGGCAGCATCCAGGGGATCCAGTCCGTAGGCGGAATTCGCTGCCACGGGCTCCCCGCCAACGGGGGCCTCGTCGGTCCCGCCCGCGGAAACGTCGGCTGGCCGGGCCTTTCCGGCCTTGGCGGCTGCTTCTGCGCGGGCCAGGACACCACTTTTGCCAGCGGCAGAACCCGTTGCAGGGCCAGCGAGGCGCTGGCGGGACAGGCCTGGGCGCCGCCCGCCGGGTTTCCGTGTCGCGTCCACCCGGGGGCCCGGGTTGGTGACAACCGGAACATACGACGTGGCAGGGCGCTTCATGACGGGCCGCTCCACGCCGGGAACATTCTCAAATTCCAAGGGTGTGACCATGGCCAGGTTGTTGGCCGTGGTGGGATCGTTGCGGGGCACTGCGGGCTGGCTGTTTTGTTCGGCGAGCTTCTGCTTGGCGGCGGCGCGGCGGTTCAGCACTGCGGCGCGCTCGGCCAGGGCGATCTGCTCGGCCAGGACGGCGGGGTCGACGGCGTCGGGATCCGTCGCCGCGATGTGCTCCATCTTGGCCACTTGGTTCTTGGCCTGCGCTGCGAGCAGTTCCCGCGCGGCCAGCGCCTGCTCGACGCTCATGCCCTCGGGCGGCTTCCCGCCTGGGCCGGCGCCGGCGGGATCCGCTGCGGGAGCTTTGGGGGCCGGGGCGCCTGACACAGCCGGAGCCGCGCCCTTCCCGGCTGGGTCTTTCTTGGCCGGGGAAACCACCGGATTGGCCCGGGTACGCGGGGACACCGGGACGATGGTGTTGGCCTGGGTGGCGGGGGCGGTTTCGGTCGCCAATTCCAGAAGCCGCAGCTGGCGCCGGGTGGGCGGTCCTCCCTGCGCCAGTTGGCCTTCCTTCTCAGCCAGTTCCTTGATGGTGCGCAGCGCGGCACGGTCCCGTGCCCGGATCTGGGAGGACCGCTCGGCACCGCCAGGCACAGAGTCCACGGGAGCGTCGGCAACACGACGGCTCCGGCCGGTGATTTCGGCCTCGGTCGGCTCGCCCGGTCCCGCAGTGTCCAGGCGTTCATCTCTGGCCTGCCGCAATTCGCGGCGGCTGCGGATCGGAGGCTGTTCCTGACTCATGGCAAACTCATTCAGTGCTGGCTGGTTGGGTTATCTCGAAGGCTGGATCGTGCTGTGTCGGGTCAATCCCTGCCGGACCAATTCCTGCCGCGGCGCGGCGGGCGCTGTTGGCCTCAGCGTGTCCGGCATCGAGGCGGACCGCGTCGGGGCTGGTGTGGTACAGGCCGTACTTTGCGATGTACTGGACCACCCCGTCCGGAACCAGGTACCAGACAGGATTGCCTTCGGCCACCCTCGTGCGGCAGTCCGTGGAGGAAATGGCCATGGCCGGGACCTCCAGGAGGCTGACGTCCTTGCGGCCCATGCCGTCCAGGACGTGGCCCGGCCGGGTGACACCCACGAAGTGCGCGAGCGACCACAGTTCGTCGATGTCTTTCCAGGACAAAATCTGGGCCAGCGCGTCCGCGCCGGTGATGAAGAAGAGATCGGCGTCCGGGCGCAGCGTGCGGAGGTCGCGCAGCGTGTCGATCGTGTAGGTCGGTCCCGGACGATCCACGTCCACCCTGCTCACGGTGAAGCGCGGGTTCGAGGCCGTGGCAATGACGGTCATGAGATATCGGTGCTCGGCTTCGCTGACCTTCTTGGCCGACTTCTGCCAGGGCTGGCCGGTGGGCACAAACACGACTTCGTCCAGGTCGAACTTGGCCGCGACCTCACTGGCCGCGACAAGGTGTCCATGATGGATGGGATCGAACGTGCCGCCCATCACACCCAGACGCAGGCGGCGCTGGGCGCCGCGCTGCCTCATGGTGGCGGAAATATTAGTGACCCTGGCTGTGATCGTGCTTGTTCGGGTGCTGGCGGTGCGGATCCGAGTGCTCCTCGACGGCCACGTGGCGCCTGCCCAGGTTGGAGTAGGACAGCGTGATCAACAGCAGGAGCACCAGGATGGCGAACATGGTCCCGCCAATGACAAACGGCGGTGCAATGAGCGGCGCGAGTTCCTCGTGGCCTGATTCGCCGGCGGCGGCGACGAAAGTGGCGATCTGCTGCGACAGCATGTTCTCCCCTAATGAGTTTAAAATTTGACGACGGCGGAGGTGTCCGCCGTTCCGATCTTCCGTTCCATGTTACAGCGTTGCTAGCCCCGGATCTGGCCCTCGCCCTGCACGATCCACTTGGTGGTGGTCAGTTCCGTCAGTCCCATGGGGCCGCGGGCGTGAAGTTTTTGGGTGGAAATCCCCACCTCGGCGCCGAGGCCGAGTTCGCCGCCGTCGGTGAAGCGGGTGGAGGCGTTCACGATCACGGCGGCCGAATCGATCTCGGCGATGAAGCGCTCGGCGTTGGCGAGGTCGTTGGTCAGGATCGCCTCGGTGTGGCCTGTGGACCACTTACGGATGTGCCTGACGGCTTCGTCCAGGCTGTCCACCATGGCCACGGCCAGGTCCAGGTTCATGTATTCGGTGGCCCAGTCTTCGTCGGTGGCCGGCACGGACTGGATCGACGCCGGCAGCGCGGCGCGGACGCGCTGGTCCACGTGCAGGGTGACGCCGGCGGCCCGCAGCGCGGCCGCGATGGCGGGAAGGACGGTGGACTTGGAGTGCACCAGCAGCGTTTCGACGGTGTTGCAGACGCTGGGCCGCTGGGTCTTGGCGTTGAGGAGGATGTCGACGGCCATGTCCTCGCTGGCCGACGCGTCGACGAAGATGTGGACGTTGCCCTCACCGGTCTCGATGACCGGCACGGAGGAGTTCGTCACCACGGTCTGGATCAGATCGCGGCCGCCGCGGGGAATGAGCACGTCCACCCGGCCGCGCGCCCGCATGAGGGCGTTGGCGCCGTCGCGGCCGTACTGGTCCACGGTCTGGACGGCGTCGGCGGGCAGGCCCACCGATTCCAGGGCGTCCCGGAGGATCGTGATGAGGGCGGCATTGGTGGCCGCGGCGGCGGATCCGCCGCGCAGGATGACGGCGTTGCCGCTCTTGAGGGCCAGGCCGGCAATGTCGACCGTGACATTGGGGCGGGCCTCGTAAATCGCGGCCACCACGCCCATGGGGACGTTAATCTGGCGGAGGCGCAGCCCGTTGGGCAGGGTCTGGCCCCGCACGACGTTTCCGACGGGGTCAGGCAGGGTGGCGAGGTTTTCCAGTGCCGCGGCGAGGGCCGTGATGCGTGTATCGGTCAGCGTCAAGCGGTCCAGCAGGGCGGCGCTGGTGCCGGCGGCCCGGCCGGACTCGACGTCCTTGGCGTTGGCGGCCAGGATCTGGTGCTTGTGTTCCACGAGCGCCTTGCCGATGGCGCGCAGGCCGCGGTCCTTCCAGGCCCGGTTCGCGTGGGCCATCTTCCGGGCGGCGTGGCGGGAGCGGTCAGCGATCGCATGGACGGCCGCTTCGATCTCTGTTGCCGTGGCCGGCGTCCCTGCCGGATCCGGCGCCGCGAAACCCTCGGCGGGCACGGATTTGCCGGCCGGGACAGTGTTAACAGGCAGGTCAGCGGGCACGGCGGCGGAAGTCAGGGCCTCAGTCATGCTTCCAGTTTAGGCGTCCAGTGGACCTAGACCAGCACCAGGTCGTCAACATGAACAACTTCGCGGTCATATCCGCGGCCCAGCGCCTTGCCCAGCTCCCGCGTGGAGCGGCCCAGCATTTGGGGCAGCTCGGCGGCGGAATAGTTGACCAGCCCGCGCGCAATCACGGTGTTGTCGACCGACACCATCTCGACTGCGTCGCCGGCCTCGAAGTCGCCTTTCACCTCGGCAATTCCGGCCGGGAGCAGCGAGGTGCGGCGGTCACGGACGGCCTCAACCGCGCCGTCGTCGAGCACCAGCGTGCCCTGCACCGACGCCAGGTGGGCCAGCCACAGGAGCCGGATCGGCTTGCGGGCGCCGTTGACGGAGAACCACGTCCCCACATCCTCGCCGGCCAGTGCGGCGGCCGCGTTATCCGTGGACGTAACCAGGGCGTGGATGCCTGAACCCGCGGCGATCGTGGCGGCTTCGACCTTGGTGACCATGCCGCCGGTGCCCACACCGGCCTTTCCGGTGCTGCCGATCGAGACGCCGTCGAGGTCGTGGGGGCCGGAGACGTGCGGGATGCGTTTGGCGCCATGCGACGGCGGGCCGTCGTACAGGGAGTCGACGTCGGAGAGCAGCACGAGTGCGTCTGCGCGGACCAGGTGGGCCACCAGGGCCGCGAGGCGGTCGTTGTCGCCAAAGCGGATCTCGTGGGTGGCCACGGTGTCGTTTTCGTTGACCACGGGGACGACGCCGAGGTTCAGCAGTCGGTCCAGTGCGCGGAACGCGTTGGTGTGCTGGCTGCGGCGCATGAAGTCATCCGCGGTCAGGAGCACCTGGCTGACCGTGACCCCGTGCGCCCCGAACGCGTGGGTGTACCGGGCCATCAGCAGGCCCTGGCCGACGCTGGCCGCGGCCTGCTGGGTGGCGAGGTCGCGGGGGCGCTTCTCCAGTCCCAGCGGGGCGAGGCCGGCGGCAATCGCGCCGGAGGACACCAGGATGATTTCCGTGCCGGCGTTGCGCTTGTGCGCGAGTGCGTCGGCGAGGCCGGTCAGGGCCTCTTCGGAGATCCCGCCCTTGATGGAGGTCAGCGAGGACGAGCCCACTTTGACGACGATCCGGCGGGCCCCGGAGAGCGCGGTGCGGTCGGGGGCGTTGTGGGTGTAGGCCGTATGCGGCTGTGACCGGTGCTCGACGACGGCCTTACTCGTCATCGTCTGCGCCCAGTCCACTCTCCTTGAGCGGCTGCCGTGCCCGGCGGCCGCTGACGGACTCGGTCCAGATCCCGGCTTTGCGTTCGGCTTCGAGCTCGGCGCGGGCGGCTGCCTTGGCGTCGCGGCGCTCCTGCTGTTCGTCGCGCTTCTGGCCACGCGTCGGGCGGTCGCCGATGTCGGCGAAGCGCACGTCGGTGCCACGCGGCGAGGCGAGCAGTTCGGCGCCGGCCATCATGGTCGGCTCCCAGTCGAAGACGACGCCGTCGTCGTCGCCGATCACCACCATGTCGCCGGGCTTGGCGCCCTGTTTGAACAGCTCATTTTCGACGCCCAGCTTGGCCAGGCGGTCGGCGAGGTAGCCGATAGCTTCCTCGTTGGTGAAGTCGGTCTGCTTGACCCAGCGCACAGGCTTCTCGCCCTGGACGCGGAAGAGCGGCTCGAGGCCCTTTTCCTCGCGGCGGATCGTGAAGCCGGTCTCGTTGACGGCGCGGGGGCGCAGCACGGGGGCGGCCACCTTCGGCGGGGTCGCGGCGACAGCGTCGCGGGCAGCCTGGACGATTTCGGCCATGGCGAAGCCGAGCTGGCGGAGGCCTTCGTGGCTCGTCGCGGAGATTTCGAAGACCCTGTAGCCGCGGGATTCCAGTTCCGGGCGGACGAACTCGGCCATGTCCTTGCCGTCGGGCAGGTCCACCTTGTTCAGGGCCACCAGCCGGGGGCGGTGGTTCAGCGGAACCACTTCGCCGTCGGCCCCGCTGTAGCTCATGTCCACGGCGTACTTCTCCAGCTCGGTCTCGATGATGGAGAGGTCGGAGAGGGGGTCTCGGTCCGATTCGAGTGTGCCGCAGTCCAGCACGTGCACGAGGGCGGCGCAGCGCTCGACGTGGCGCAGGAAGTGGTGGCCCAGGCCCTTGCCCTCGCTGGCGCCCTCGATCAGGCCGGGGACGTCGGCAATGGTGAAGCGGACCTCGCCGGCCTGGACGACGCCCAGGTTCGGGATCAGGGTGGTGAAGGGGTAATCGGCGATCTTGGGCCGGGCGGCCGACATCGCGGCGATCAGGCTGGACTTGCCGGCGGAGGGGAAGCCGACGAGGGCGATGTCAGCGATGGATTTCAGTTCCAGGACGACGTCGCTGGATTCGCCCTCGATGCCGAGCAGCGCGAAGCCGGGAGCGCGGCGCTTCTGGGAGGACAGCGCCGCGTTGCCGAGGCCACCGATGCCGCCGGCCGCGGCGATGTATTCGTCGCCGTCGCCCACGAGGTCGGCGAGGACTTCGCCGGACTTGGACTTGACAACGGTACCCACAGGCACCGGAAGGATCAGGGTTTCGCCGTTCTTGCCGCCGCGCCAGTCGCCCATGCCGGGGCCGCCATTGGTGGCGTGCCGGTGGGGGGCGTGATGGTAGTCGAGCAAAGTGGTGGTCTGCGAGTCGACGCGCAGGATGACGTCGCCACCGTTGCCGCCGTTGCCGCCGTCGGGACCGCCGAGGGGCTTGAACTTCTCACGGTGAACGGAGACACAGCCGTGGCCGCCGGTACCGCCGGATACATGCAGTACTACCCGGTCTACAAAGCTCGCCACGTAAATCTCCTCAGTGCTGTTCCCCGGACCCCAAAGCGGCCCAAGATGATTGTAATGCGGTTAAAACACCGGTGGAGCGGACCTAATGGCCCGCTCCACCGATTTAGAACTTATTGCTACTCTGCAGCTGCAGCAGCCACGATGTTCACAACGCGGCGACCACGGCGGGTGCCGAACTCGACAGCACCGGGGGTCAGGGCGAACAGGGTGTCGTCCCCGCCGCGGCCGACGCCGGCGCCCGGGTGGAAGTGGGTGCCGCGCTGGCGGACGATGATCTCGCCTGCGGAAACTACCTGGCCACCGAAGCGCTTGACGCCGAGGTACTGGGCGTTGGAGTCACGACCGTTGCGAGTGGAGCTCGCGCCTTTTTTATGTGCCATTTGAAATGCCTGCCTTCAAAAATTCTGGGGAAACTGCTGGAGCCTGTTCAGTAACGAAGAGTTACTTGATACCGGTGATCTTGACCTTGGTCAATTCCTGACGGTGACCCTGGCGCTTCTTGTAACCGGTCTTGTTCTTGAACTTCTGGATGACGATCTTCGGACCACGGAGGTCTTCGAGGATCTCAGCCGTAACCGTTACCTTGGCCAGGTCCGCAGCAGCAGACGTGACTTTGTCGCCGTCCACCAGGAGCAGTGCGGGCAACTCAAAGGTGCTGCCGGCTCCACCGGGGACGCGGTTCAGGGTAACGAAGTCTCCAACGGAAACCTTCTCTTGGCGGCCGCCTGCGCGGACAATCGCGTACACCACTGGGGAACTCACTTCTCTCGACGTTTATTACTAGATTTGCGTGCGGAACCTGGGGCCAAATTGTTTGGACCGGCTCACGCTGTGCCTCAACGCCGGTGGATTCCCCGGGGGAACCCATGAGCTATCCCCGGAACAAGTCCAGTTGGAATTCCAAGCGGACAGTTCTCAGGGTCATAACCCAAGTGTTGGCGTAAGCACCGAAGATCTAGAATACGCTAATTTTGCCTTCGGCCGCAAATGAGGCTGGCTCCGGGGGCAGTCCGTGACAGGCGCCACAACGCCTCTTGATGTTGTGCTGCCGCACCGACTTCCGGAACCGTGCCCCATCATCGTACCGGCTGTAGAAGCCGGCTCGCGTCAGGCGTGCAGCCGCGGCGCGTCGAAAAAGTCCACTTCGTAGCGCGAGGACTGCCGGAAGGCCAGGGCCATGGCCTCCCGCTCGCTCCCGGATGCCTGCCGGGCCGCCGTGTCCGTGTACGCGATGGCCTGCCGTGTTGCGGCGGCGAAGTCCTCATCGGCGTAAGTCCGCAGCCAGTCGGCGTAGGGATGCCCAGCGGGGGCCCCGCCGGCCAGGAACTCCCGGTGCAGGGTGGAGCCGACCTCGGCGTAGAGCCAGAAGCACGGCAGGGCCGCTGCCACGAGGACCCCGTAGCTGCCGGACACCGAGGCGGCCAGCAGGTGATCGACGTAGGACTTCGTCACCGGGCCCAGGGTGGCCGCCGTGGGGCGGGTGCTGAGCCAGGAACGGTGCAGCTCGGACTCGACCTCCAGGCAGGTCTGCGCCGACCGGGCCCAGAACAGCTGCTCGGCCTCGGTGGGGGCGATCGCGGCGGCCCGGGCCAGGACCCGGGCGTAGCCGTTGAGGTAGATGGCGTCCTGGGCGAGGTAGTACGCGAACTCGTGCTCGGGCAAGGTCCCGTCGCCCAGTCCGCGGATGAAGTCCAGGGCATAGATGGCGTCGAGATCGCCGGCGGCCCCCGCGTAAAGGGCAGCCGCGAACTCACCCTCCGCCGGAGCGTGGCTGTCAGTGCTGTGGCTCGCGGGACCGTGGCCCACATGACCGCTACCGACATGGTGGAAGTGATGGACCGGGCCGTTGCCGGTGCCGACGTCCAGGACCGAGGCCTCGCGGAGTGCGCCGAGCAGCCACGGCTTGACCTCCCGCAACGCCGCCTCCCAGTCCCCCACCCTGGCCTGCACGGTGGCCATGGCCGAGGACAGGGAGCAGCCGGTGCCGTGGCTGTTGCGCGTGGCGATCCGCTCCCCCGGCACCACCACCGTTTCCTGGCCGAGCAGGCCCCCGGTATTGACCAGGGCATCCGGGCAGCCGGCGTCGGCGTTGGCGTTGGCGTCGTTTCCGGCGCCCGCCGCATCGACAGCACCGCCCTCGAGGTGTCCGCCCTTGACCAGGACGGTGGTGCCGGTGAGGGCGGCCAGCCGTTTGCCCTGCGCCAGGGCCTCGGCCCAGTCGACCGCGACGGGCTCCTTGAGCAGGATGCCGAGTTCGGCGAGGTTCGGCGTGATGAGGTCCGCCAGCGGCAGGAGGGCCTGAAGGGCAGCCTCGGCCGATTCCTGCAGGAGCCGGTCACCGCTCGTGGCGACCATCACGGGGTCCAGGACGACGACGACGGGGCGCACCTTTTCCAGCCAGATGCGGACGGCGTCGATCACCGCGGCGTCGCCGAGCATGCCGATCTTGACGGCGTCGATGCCGATGTCGTCGCTGATGGCCTCCAGCTGGGCCGTGAGGAACGCTGCCGGAGGCACGTGGACGGCGCGCACCCCCTGGGTGTTTTGCGCGGTCAGCGCCGTGATGGCGGCCATGCCGTAGCCGCCGTTGGCCGCGATGCTCTTCAGGTCGGCCTGGATTCCGGCCCCGCCGGACGGGTCGGACCCGGCGATGGCCAGCACGCGGGGAATGCGCGGCGGCGCGGACGGGGACGGCCCGGAGGGCAGAAAATTGGCCGGCGGAATATTGTTGGGCCGGAACTCGGACGGGTTGGTTCTCGCGGACAAGTCAGACATCCCTTCGCCGGTGCTAACCGGACAGGTTCAACGGGTCTGGATCTCAGCCGGCCCGATGCGCGGCACCCCGTGTCAGTGTTCCAGCCTAGTCGTTGCCACCCGGCGGCCCCGTTAACGCACGTGCGGGCCCGGGCCGGGCGGACGTATTGTTACGCCCGCTCCGGCCCGGACCCGCATCCCGACCAGTCGAAAGGTGACCAGTCGGCGGCAGTGCCTTGGCCGAAGACGTGATCAGCCGTGGAGGACTACAGCTCCGATGCCGGCACGCCGACGCCGAGGATGATCGGCTCGTTGCCGGCGGGGACGGACGCCGGACCGGCCGCGGCGGGCGCCTTGGCCTCGTGAACCGATCCGGCCGCAGCAGGACGCGTGGCCTCGCGGTGTTCCACGGAGGTCTCGTTGGCTGCGCCCTGGGCGCGGCTGGCGCTGCGGTTGCGGCGTCCGCGGCGGCCACGGGTGGTGGTGTCCGCTGCCCGTGAAGCCGGGGCCTCCGCGGCGGGAGCGGCGGCCGGCGGTTCGGGTGCCTGCGGTGCCTGGGCCTCATCCTGCCCGTCGGCCGGCTTGCCGGGCTCGGCCTCGCCCAGGTTGGCGAAGGCCTCGGTCAGCAGGTCCAGGGTCAGGGCCGGTGCCGGTGTGTCCTCGGCGTGCTCGACGAAGGGCAAGGCAACCTGCTCGCCGCCAAAGGTCAGCACGGTCGCGGGACGTCCGGCCGCTTCGTCCGCGGCGGCGAGCTGCGTGACGGCGTCCACGGCGGCCTGGCGGGCGCCGGCGTCGCTGGCGGCGGCTGCCTCGCCGTCGTGCAGGTGCGCGGCGTGCGCGGCGGCGGCGATGTTCGCCAGCGCGGCCCGCGTGGCTTCGGCCTTGGCGTGGCGTTCGGCCTCGGTGGGCTCGGGGTGGACGGCCGCGGGCGTGGACGGCGCGGACTCGGTGCCCTGTCCTCCCCTGCCGCGGCGGCGGCTCTTGCGCTCGGTGCGGGCAGCAGGCTGGGCGGCCTCGGTGCGCGGCACATAGTGCTCGGCGGCGACGGTGTTGGCGCGGCGGTGTTCCACGGGCTCGTCATGGGTGACGATGCCGCGGCCGGCGCACGCTTCACACTGCTCGCCGAAGACTTCCAGCAGCCCGGTGCCCATCCGCTTGCGCGTCATCTGCACGAGGCCCAGCGAGGTCACTTCCGCCACCTGGTGCTTGGTCCGGTCCCGGCCCAGGCACTCCACCATGCGGCGCAGCACGAGGTCGCGGTTGGATTCGAGCACCATGTCGATGAAGTCGATCACGATGATGCCGCCGATGTCGCGCAGGCGCAGCTGCCGGACGACTTCCTCGGCCGCTTCCAGGTTGTTCTTGGTGACGGTTTCCTCGAGGTTGCCGCCGGAGCCGGTGAACTTGCCGGTGTTGACGTCCACCACGGTCATGGCTTCGGTGCGGTCGATCACGAGGGATCCGCCCGAGGGCAGGAAGACCTTGCGGTCCAGGGCCTTGTGGATCTGCTCGTCGATGCGCCAGGCCGCGAAGATGTCCGTGTCCTTGGTCCACTTCTCGAGCCGGCCCACCAGGTCCGGCGCCACGTAGGTGACGTAGGCCTCGATGGTGTCCCAGGCTTCCTCGCCGGAGACGATCAGCTTGGAGAAGTCCTCGTTGAAGACGTCGCGGACCACCTTGATGGTCAGGTCGGGTTCGCCGTAGAGCAGCTCGGGGGCGAGGATCTTGGTGGACGTCGACTGGCTTTCGATGCCCTCCCACTGCGCGCGGAGCCGGTTGATGTCGTGGGTCAGCTCTTCCTCGGAGGCACCCTCGGCCGCGGTGCGGACAATGACGCCCGCGTCCTCGGGCAGGCGGTCCTTGAGGATCCGCTTGAGGCGGTTGCGTTCGACGTCGGGCAGCTTGCGGGAGATGCCGGTCATCGAACCGCCGGGCACGTACACGAGGTAGCGGCCGGGCAGCGAGATCTGGCTGGTGAGGCGGGCGCCCTTGTGGCCGACCGGGTCCTTGGTGACCTGGACCAGCACGGAGTCGCCGGACTTGAGCGCGTTCTCGATCCGGCGCTGCTTGCCTTCGAGGTTGACGGACTCCCAGTTCACTTCGCCGGCGTACAGCACGGCATTGCGGCCGCGGCCGATGTCCACGAAAGCGGCTTCCATGGACGGGAGGACGTTCTGGACCTTACCCAGGTAGACGTTGCCGATCAGGGAATCCTGCTGGGTTTTGGACACGAAGTGCTCGGCCAGGACACCGTCCTCGAGGACACCGATCTGGATTCTGTCGTCGCGCTGGCGGACGATCATCTGCCGGTCCACGGACTCGCGGCGGGCCAGGAACTCGGCCTCGGTGATGACAGTGCGGCGGCGGCCGGTGTCGCGGGATTCGCGGCGGCGCTGCTTCTTAGCTTCCAGGCGGGTGGAGCCCTTGACCGACGTGACGCGGTTGTTGACCGGCGCCTCGGCCATCGCACGCGGTGCGCGGACCCGGGTCACCGTGTTGGGCGGGTCGTCGCCTTCCCCGCCGGTCAGCTCCAGGTCCTGGTCACCGCGGCGGCGGCGACGACGTCGGCGCGAGGTCACGCCGTCTTCGAGGGTTGCCTCGGAGCCTTCGTCGCCCTCTTCGTCGGTGCCTTCTGAATCGGTCTCGGACTCGGCGGAGGTGCGGGTGCGCCCGCGCCGGCCGCGGCTGCGGCGCCGACGGCGGCTGCCGGCGTCCTCGTCCTCCTCGCCTTCCTCGCCTTCCTCGTACTGGGGTTCCGCTGCGGCAGCGGGGGCCGGGCGCACCACGGTGCTGAGGTCGGGGGCCTGGAAGATCACGGACGTGAGGGCACCCGGTTCCATGAACAGTGACGCGGCCGGGCTTTCCTCGGGCCGGGCCTGCGGCTCTTCGGCCGGGGGCTCTTCGGTTTGGGTTTCTTCTGGCTGCGTCTCGGCAGGCTGGGCCTCCGCCGCGGGGGCTTCCGCGGGTGCTTCCGCAGAACCTTCCGCCGCGGCGGCTTCTTCGGCGGGGACGGCTGCTGCCGGAACCTCGTCGGCCTTCGGGGCCGCCTTCGCACGGCTGGCCCGGCGGCGGACCGGCTTCTCTGCGGCCTTCTCTGCGGCCTTCTCCGCTGTCTCTTCCTCGACGGACGCAGTCTCGGGAGCTTCTTCTGTGGCTTCTGCAGCGGCAGGCGCGCTGGCGTCGGGCTCTTCGGCGAAGGCGGGGAGCGGTTCCGGGGCGGCCACAGTCTTGCGGGCCCGGGTGCGCCGTGCGGGCGCTTTGACGGCAGTTTCGGGAGCTGCGGCCTCGGGGGCGGCTTCGCGTGAGGCGATGGGCTCGTCCGAGCCAGCCGCTTCGGCGAGGGCGGCGGCTTCAGCCACAGCCTCCGCCGCGGCTGCGGCGTCAATCTTGGCTACCGGGGCCTTCCGGCGGGTCCGGACGGCCCTCTTCGGCGCTACCGGAGCCTCTGTTTCCGCAGTTCCTTCTGCTTCCCCGGCGGCTACTACGTCTTCGTTACCCGTTACAACCTGGTCATTATCCATATGTGGCGACACTCCTGCCCCTGATGCGCCGCCACATTCGGCGCCCGTTGGGGCAAATATGCGTCAACACCCGCGGGCATTGACAGAAGTCAATTGGATACCCTCAGGTTCGCACCGGCAGTGGGGTGCGGCAGCCCTGGAGGGCCGGCGAGATTGTTATGGAACCCGTTGGCCTACATGCCACAACCAGGTGCCGACCAATGGCATTGCGGGACAGCTGGAATCAGAGGATCCGCAGCTCCCTGCTCATCATTGGCGGTCTTGAAACAAAATCGCCGGACCGGAATCCGGATGTGGATCGGGTTCCAGCCACGATCATTGTCTCACAGGAGGCGTCAAAGCTGGCGTAGGCAAGGCCGGAAGTGCTTCGGCAGTCGCGGAGAGCGCCGGGCGGCGCTGTTCTCCGGCACTCCCCAGTCTGCGGCGTTACAATCGGGCCAGAAGCACACCACCGACACGACTAAAGGGACTCATATTCCATGCCCAGCATCTCCAGCACTGCCGGCGACGCGACCGTGCACCAACCAGGTTCCGGCCCGGCTCCTGAGGACCGGTCCCTTCCCACGATGACCCGCGACCGCCCGTTCGCCTGGCTCCTGCTGATCACCGGCGTCATCGGCTGGCTCGCATCCGGGGCCCTGGTGCTGGAGAAGCTGGAAGTTCTGAAGGATCCGAACCACGTCACGGTCTGCGACGTGAACCCGTGGATCTCCTGCGGCCAGGTCATGCAGACACCGCAGAGTTCGGTGTTCGGGTTCCCCAACATGTTCATCGGAATCGTCGCCTTCGCCGTGATTATCACCACAGCCATGGGCATCCTGGCCGGCGCGAAATTCGCCCGGTGGTACTGGCTGGGGCTTCAGGCCGGCGTGACGCTGGGCTTCGCGTTCGTGGTCTGGCTCTGGTCCCAGGCCCTGTACTCCATCCACATCCTCTGCCCGTTCTGCATGGTGGTGTGGGCCGTGATGATCCCCATGTTCGTCTGGGTGAGCGTCCGCAACATTTCCCACGGTGTGATCGCGCTGCCCGCCGGTCCCACCAAGGTCCTCGGCGACTCGGGCTGGATCATCACGGCGTTGCTGTACGTCGCCGTGATCGCGACAATCTTCTTCGCCTTCATCCAGGTCTTCATCGGGACCTCCGGATACTAGGCGCCCCTCAACGCACCAAGACAGCAGACGCATCCGGACAACAGATGCACCCAGACAACAGATAAGGCCAATGTTCGCTCTGAACATTGGCCTTATCTGTCACCTCTGGGAGGAACGGATCGGGAAAGCCCCTAGAACCAGATCTTGATCTCGCGCTCGGCGGACTCCACGGAGTCCGAGCCGTGGACCAGGTTCTGCTGCACCTTCAGGCCCCAGTCGCGGCCGAAGTCGCCGCGGATGGTGCCGGGCGCCGCCGTCGTCGGGTCCGTGGTGCCGGCGAGGACGCGGAAGCCCTCTATCACGCGGTGTCCCTCAAAGATCGCGGCAACCACCGGGCCGCTGAGCATGAACTCAACCAGCGGCTCGTAGAACGGCTTGCCGATGTGCTCCTCGTAGTGCTGTTCCAGCAGCTCGCGGCTCGCGTCCACTTTCTTGAGCTCGGCCAGGGTGTAGCCCTTGGCTTCGATCCGGCTCAGGATGGCGCCGGACAGGTTGCGGGCGACGCCGTCGGGCTTGATCAGGACGAGGGTGCGCTCAATGCTCACAGTTGCTCCAATGTGTTGGGTGGGATTCGGGTCAAGTCTAAGGGGTCCGGGACTACGGGTTCGCGGTGCCGGGCGTTTGTTCCGGCCCGGAGCCCGCGGGATGGGCCGCGTCCCATTCAGCCTGCTCGCGGTCCCGCTGGGCGGCTTCCCGGTCAATCCGGATGCCGGTCCGGATGCCGTACCACCACGCCACGGCAAAGAGCGCGCCGACGACGTACATGGCAGGCTCCAGGACGCCGCCGAGGATCAGGACTAGCTGCAGGATCCAGCCCAGGGCCACCCCCCAGGGTTTTGAGAGGACAGCGCAGGTGAAGATGAACACCAGGCACAGGCCGATCCCCACCGAGAAGACCAGTCCTGCGGGGTATTCATTGCGGTGCAGCCCAAAGATGGCCAGCGTCCCGAAGAGCACCACGAACGCTTCCAGCAGCAGGACCGTGGAGGCGAACATGACCTTCGTGGACCGCCGCTTTTTGGGCATGCCCGGGCGCCACTCGCGCTGGGCTTTGGTAAGTTTGGCCATCGCTTACGCGTCCGCCTTTCCGAGCAGGATCCGGGCGTCGGCGACGAGCGTGATGGAACCGGTCACGAGGACCCCGCCGGCGGGTTCGTCATCGGCGTCGGCGCGTTCCACGGCCCATTCAAGAGCGTCGTCGAGCTTCGCGGCGACGTGGATGCTGTCCTCGCCGAAGCCGAGGTCAACCGCGATCTCGGCAAGGTCCTCGGCCGGCACGGCCCGTGGCGAGTTGGACTCGGTGAAGCAGTATTCGGCGGCCAGGTCGCCCAGGGACTCCTTGAGTTGGCGGAGGATCTCCTCGGCGTCTTTTTCCCGCAGGACACCCACCACCACCACCAGCTTGGTGAAGTTGAAGGCCTCGTGGATGGCCTCGGCGGAGACCCGGATGCCTTCGGGGTTGTGGGCCGCGTCCACGATGATGCTGGGCGAGGTGCGGACCACCTCGAGCCGTCCCGGGGAGGTGACGGAGGCGAAGGCCTCCTGCAGGATCTCGGCGTCGATCGCCTTTTCTCCGCCGAAGAAGGCTTCCAGCGCGGCAATCGCGACGGCGGCGTTCTCGGCCTGGTGGGCGCCGTGCAGGGGCACCAGCAGGTCCTCGTAGCGTCCGGCGAGGCCCTGGATGGTGACCATCTGGCCGCCCACCGCGACGGTGCGGGATTCAACGCCGAACTCCACGCCTTCGAAGCGGAACGGCACGTTAACCTCCTTGGCCTTCTCGAGCAGGACCTGGGCCGCGTCGACGGGCTGCGCGGCGCTGACGAGGAAGCCGCCGGGCTTGATGATGCCGGCCTTCTCGTAGGCGATGTCCCCGGTGGTGTCGCCGAGCAGGTCGGTGTGGTCCAGGGAGATCGGGGTGATGACGGACACCTGGCCGTCGCCGACGTTCGTGGCGTCGGTGATGCCGCCCAGGCCCACCTCGATCACCGCGACGTTGACCGGCTGGTCGGCGAAGACCGCGAAGCCCAGGATGGTCAGGCACTCGAAGTAGGTCAGCCGCGGCTGGCCCTGGGCTTCGAGTTCGCCGTCCACGATCTGCAGGTAGGGCCGGATCTCGTCCCAGATCCGGACGAAGGTCTCGTCCGGCACCGGGGCGCCGTCGATGCTGATCCGCTCGGTGACCTTGGACAGGTGCGGGCTCGTGTAGCGGCCGGTGCTCAGGCCGTGGGCGCGCAGCCCGGCCTCGATCATCCGGGCCGTGGAGGTCTTGCCGTTGGTGCCGGTGACGTGGATGATCGGGAACGCCTTGTTCGGCTCCCCCAGGATTTCCATGGCCCGGAACAGCGGGGCGAGCCGCGGTTCCATTTTATTTTCGGGCGCCCGGCCCAGCAGCTCGGCGTAGACGCTCTCTACGGAGAATTCGTCGGTCATGGCTTAGGCCCCAACTTTCTTGGCGACACTGACCTGGGGGTCCTTGACGTCGGCCGTCACGGTTTCCAGGTCGATGGTGAGGGTTTCGGTCTTGACGAGCTCGGCGTTGGCCAGCAGGGCCTCGACGACGTCCGGTTTCGCCGTGACGGACGTGCGGATCCGGTCGCTGACGTTGAGTCCGGCGTCCTTGCGGGCCTGCTGGATGGCGCGAACCATGTCGCGTGCCATGCCCTCGGCCTCCAGCTCGGGGGTGACCTCGGTGTTCAGGACCACGAAGCCGCCGCCGGGAAGCACTGCCGCGGCCCGGGAGCCTGCGCCCTCCGCGGCCTCGGCCACGACGGTCTCCAGGGTGTACTCCTGCGGTTCGAGCTCGAGCCCGCCGGCGGTGACCACTCCGGCTTCGCTGACCGACCAGTCGCCGGACTTGGAGCCCTTGATGGCCTGCTGGACGTTTTTGCCCAGGCGCGGGCCGGCGGCGCGGGCGTTGACCACGAGCTTCTGTTCGATGCCGAACTCCTCCGGGGAGGCGCTCTCGGCGTCGAGCAGGCGGACCGAGCGCAGGTTCAGTTCATCGGCGACGACGGCGGCGAAGCCTCCCAGCGCGTCCGCGCCGGGTGCCACGACGGTGAGTTCCTGCAGCGGCAGGCGCACCCGCAGGTTAGCGGCTTTGCGCAGCGAGGAGCCGGTGGAGCAGATCTGCTGCACCCGGTCCATCGCCTCGACCAGTTCGGCGTTGGCCGGGAACAGTCCGGCGTCCGGCCAGTCGGCCAGGTGCACGGAGCGGCCGCCGGTGAGGCCACGCCAGATCTCCTCGGAGACCAGCGGCAGCAGGGACGCGGCCACGCGGCAGACCGTCTCCAGCGCCGTGTAGAGCGCGTCGAAGGCGTCCACGTTCTCATCGAAGAAGCGCTGGCGGCTGCGGCGGACGTACCAGTTGGTGAGCATGTCCAGGTAGCTGCGCAGCTCATCGCAGGCCCCCGAGATGTCGTAGCTGTCCAGCTGGGCGGTCATGTTCCGGACCAGGTCCCCGGTGTTGGCCATGAGGTACTGGTCCAGGGTGTCGGCGTAGCCGTCGTAGCGCAGCTTCGCGTCGTATCCATTCCCGCCGTCCGCCGCGTTCGTGTACAGCGTGAAGAAGCTGTACACGTTCCACAGCGGCAGGATGACCTGGCGGACGCCGTCGCGGATTCCCTGCTCGGTGACCACGAGGTTGCCGCCGCGCAGGATGGGGCTGGACATCAGGAACCAGCGCATGGCGTCGGAGCCGTCGCGGTCCAGGACCTCGGAGACGTCCGGGTAGTTGCGCAGGCTCTTGGACATCTTCTGCCCGTCGGAGCCCAGTACGATGCCGTGGCTGATGACGTTGCGGAAGGCCGGCCGGTCGAACAGCGCGGTGGAGAGGATGTGCAGCATGTAGAACCAGCCGCGGGTCTGGCCGATGTACTCGACGATGAAGTCCGCCGGGTTGTGGGTGTCGAACCATTCCTCGTTCTGGAAGGGGTAGTGCACCTGGCCGTAGGGCATGGAGCCGGAGTCGAACCAGACGTCCAGGACGTCCTCGACGCGGCGCATCACGGACTGGCCCTGCTCCGGGGTGCGGGGGTCGTCCGGGTTCGGGCGGGTGAGCTCGTCGATGAACGGCCGGTGCAGGTCCACCTCGCCGGCCTTGTTCAGCGGCAGGCGGCCGAAGTCGGCCTCGATCTCGGCCAGGGAGCCGTAGACGTCGGTCCGCGGGTAGTCGGGGTCGCTGGACTGCCACACCGGGATGGGGCTGCCCCAGTAGCGGTTGCGGCTGATCGACCAGTCGCGGGCGTTCGCGAGCCATTTGCCGAACTGGCCGTCCTTGACGTTGCCCGGGATCCAGTTGATCTCCTGGTTGAGTTCGGACATGCGGTCTTTGAACTTGGTGACCTCGACGTACCAGGAGGACACGGCGCGGTAGATCAGCGGGTTGCGGCAGCGCCAGCAGTGCGGGTAGCTGTGCTCGTAGCTGGCCTGGCGGACCAGGCGGCCCTGGGCGCGGAGCACCTGGGTGATGGGCTTGTTGGCCTCGAAGACCTGCAGTCCGGCGATCTCGGCCAGCGGGCCGTGGCTGAACAGCGGCAGGAACTTGGCGCCCTCGTCCACGGAGAGGACCACGGGGATGCCAGCCTCTTCACAGATTTTCTGGTCGTCCTCACCGTAGGCGGGCGACTGGTGGACAATGCCGGTGCCGTCGGTGGTGGTGACGTAATCGGCCTCGAGGAAACGCCAGGCGTTCTGGTTGCCGTACTTCTCGTTGTCGTGGAAGTAGTCCCAGAGCGGCTCGTAGGCCAGGCCGTCGAGCTCGGCGCCGGTGTGGCGGGAGGTGATGGCAGCTTCCGCGGCGGCGACGCCCTCGGCGCCGTCGCCGTAGCCGAGGTCCTTGGCGTAGGCGCCCAGGAGGTCCGCGGCAAGCAGGAAGCTGCCGGTGACCGGTGCCTCGGCAGCGGCGGCCTTGATCCCGAGCGGTCCGGCGGGCAGGACCACGTAGGTGATGGAAGGCCCGACGGCGAGCGCCGCGTTCGTGGGCAGCGTCCAGGGCGTGGTGGTCCAGGCGAGCGCCTGCACCCCGGCGAGCCGCTGGGACAGCTCCGACTCCCCCGCCGTGATCGGGAAGGTCACCGTGACGGTCTGGTCCTGGCGGTTCTTGTAGACGTCGTCGTCCATGCGCAGCTCATGGTTGGACAGCGGCGTCTCGTCCTTCCAGCAGTAGGGCAGCACGCGGTAGCCGTTGTAGGTCAGGCCCTTTTCGTGCAGCTGCTTGAAGGCCCACAGCACGGACTCCATGTACTCGACGTTGAGCGTCTTGTAGTCGTTTTCGAAGTCGACCCAGCGCGCCTGGCGGGTGACGTAGCTCTTCCACTCGTCGGCGTACTTCATGACGGAGGCACGGCAGGCGTCGTTGAACTTGTCGATGCCCATGGCCTCGATCTGGGTCTTGTCCGTCATGCCCAGCTGCTTCATGGCTTCCAGCTCGGCGGGCAGGCCGTGGGTGTCCCAGCCGAAGCGTCGCTCGACGCGGCGGCCGCGCTGGGTCTGGTAGCGGCCCACGAGGTCTTTGGCGTAGCCGGTCAAAAGGTGGCCGTAGTGCGGCAGTCCGTTGGCGAAGGGCGGGCCGTCGTAGAAGACGAATTCGTTGCTGCCGTCTTTGCCAGCATCCCGCTGGTCGATGCTGGCCTGGAAGGTGCCGTCCTGGTCCCAGTACTTGAGGATGCGCTCTTCGATCTCCGGGAACTTCACGGAGGCCGATACACCAGAGGTGCTGGAAGTAGCGGTGGTGGAACCGGCGCCTGTGGGTGCGGCGGAGGCCTTGGGGTAATAAGTCATCTCGACATCCTGGGTTGAGCGGCGAACACATGTATTCATTCAGGATGCGAGGACGGCCCCTGCACTGTCTTTCGACAACACCGGCACCGCGGTACCACCTCACTTACCGCCACCGGTGTGCACCTTTTCGAGAAAGGGCTGCACCGGCGTCGGCCGCTCATTACTGCTGTGACGGGCTTACCCGTCCGGTTCTACTGGCCTCAGCGATCTCATGCTCAGCGATCTCATGCCTCGCGAGGGCGTTCTTCCGGAAGCTCACCGGTGATGGCCGGGTCGAAGCTGCTAAGACGATGGTACCGGAGAAAATACGGCGATTCACAGCGCGGCAAACACAGCCGGGAGGGGGCGACGCCGGGGGCCCGACTGCATAGACTCGTGCCATGACCGCCCACCGGCCGCCTCGGGCCGCCCCGTGAAGAGCCGCAGCTCGAGCCGCCGCTGGCAGCTGTCCTCTGCACTTTGCGCCGCACCTGTCGCGGCGGTGTCCATCTTCCGGGCGGTCCCGGCGCCCTGGCCGGCCCCCGTGGTGCAGCTCGTAGCCTTCACACCCTGGTTCGTGCTCCCCGCCAGCGCGGCCGTCCTGCTGGCGCTGCGGGCGCGCCGTCCGTGGGCGGCCCTCCCGGCCGGTGCCCTCCTGGCCTTGCAACTGCTGTGGCTGTTCCCGCCCGACCGCGTGGCCGACCGGCTCCTGGCCCGGCAGGCGGATCCGCCGCAGGAGCTGTCCACCGGACAGTCCACCGAACAGGGCACAGGACTGAACACCGGGCTGGGCGCCGGACAGCTGCCAACCGCAGACCTGACAGTCATGAGCCTCAACGCCTGGAAGGGCCAGGCGGACGCCGCGGAGGTGGTGCGGCTGGTGCGCGAGAACGGCGTCGAGCTCCTTGCCGTCCAGGAACTCTCCCCGGCCCTGGAACGACGGATGGATGAGGCGGGGCTGGGCGCGCTGCTTCCGCACCGCATCAGCCGCACACGGGACGGCGCGGGCGGCGGCGCCGTGTACTCTTCCCGCCCGCTCCGTCCGGTGGACTCCGTGAACGGTTCCGCCTTCCACATGCCCACGGTGCAGCTGGAGCTCGACGCCGGCGGCCGGCCGGTGTCCCTCAGCGTCACCAACGTGCACACCAAGGCTCCGGTGTGGGGCCGGGCCGGGCAGTGGCGGAGCGAACTGGCCGCCTTGGGCCGCCGCGCCGCCCGTCCCGGCAACGTGCTGCTCCTGGGCGACTTCAATGCCACGCTCGACCACGCCGAGTTCCGCCAGCTGCTGGACGGGACCGGCGCAGGATCCGACGGGACCGCGCCAGACGGACCACTCGTCGATGCCGGGGCCGCGGCCCTGGCCCGCCTGGTGCCGACCTGGCCCATGGCCGGTCCTCCGCTGCCGGGCGTGGTGATCGACCACATCGTGACCGGCCCGCAGATGCGAAGCCGCGGCTATGCCGTGCTGCCGGTGGCCGGGTCGGACCACGCGGCGGTTCTGGCCACGTTGTCCGTGCCGGCGGAGGACTAGCTGTACTAACCCGGTTGGTTGGTGACGCGGCTGGCGGGTGAGGCGCCTTTGAGGGCGGTGTGGGGCCTGTGGTGATTGTAGTGCTCGATGAAGTCC
>NZ_JBHVTV010000020.1:0-55352 GCF_042884475.1 Arthrobacter sp. NPDC058130 | reverse complement strand
TGCACCCGGGAGGGTGTGGGAGAGTAGGTCACCGCCGGAACACCATTCAGGTCGAGGACCCCCAACCACAGGTTGGGGGTCCTCCCGCATTTAACGGACCCTTCCGCAGCGGTGGCGCCTGGTAGCGGCTGCGTCCGGACGGGACCACCCCACGCACGGCACAGCCACCGGGACCAACCACCGACGGCAGGCACCGGCACTGCCGTCGGGAACCAACCACCACCGCGCCCACCACACAACCGGCCCCGACGCCCCACCGGCCCGTCACACGGCCGCGGAAAGTCCGCCAGGCGGGAACCCTGCGGGGAACCCAACATGGACGGCGGCGGACCCCGCAGAAAGACCGCCGGCAAGGGGGCGTCCGCTCTCGGCGCAATTTCACCCGCGATCGGCACCGATTCCAGTGATTTTCCCCAAAAAACGCCGAAAACACGCGGAATTTGCCACCTCGAAGGCGCCAAGCTGGTAAGTTTTCGAACAGTGGTTTGTACGCATGCCGTGTGCAGGCTCCAAATATCGTGACCGTCCAGGAGGACATAAATGGCTAAGAACCGTAGTGAACTTGTTGCAGAGGTAGCAGGCAAGGCCGGCACCAGCCAGGCAGCAGTCAACTCCGTGCTCGACGCACTGTTCGAGGTCTTCGAGACCTCCGTCGCCGCGGGCGAGAAGATCACCATCCCGGGTTGGCTCGCAGTCGAGCGCACCGACCGTGCAGCTCGCACCGGCCGCAACCCGCAGACCGGCGAGACCATCCAGATTGCCGCTGGCCACAGCGTCAAGCTGACCGCCGGCTCCAAGCTGAAGGCTGCAGTCGCCAAGAAGAAGTAGTCTTCTTCCCAGGCTTCAGAGGAGCGGCAACCCTCGGGTTGCCGCTCCTTTTGCGTTCCCCGGCCGTTTCATGGGGGCGCATCCCTCGAGCCGGTCCGCTGGTGCCGATTCGCTGAGCAGGGCGGCGTAGCGGACAATGGAGTTGTGCCTTCCGCAGCAAATCCCACGCCCACAACCGCCGCGCCCGTCCCCTCAGGGGACGCACGCGGCCCTGGCTCAGGTCCCGGCGGGGTTGCCCGGCCGTGGCTGATCGCAGGCCTTGGCGCGTTGTTCGTGGGCCTGGTCGCGGCACTCATCTTTTCCGGCGCTGCAGCCGCCCGCGAAGTCTCGGACCCGGGCGCACTGGTCCGCTGGGGGCTGCCGGTGAGCAAAGCGGTCCACAACGTCGCCGTGGCCACCGTGATCGGCGGCCTCATCTTCGCCGTCGGCATCCTGCCGATGAACAGAAACGGCACCCGGTCCAAGGACCGGGACGCCCCGGAACACCCCGCCTTCACCCGGGCGCTGGCCGTTGCCGCGGCGGCAGGCGCCGTCTGGACCCTGTCCGCGATCTCCGTCCTGGTCCTGGGCTACTCGGACATTGCAGGGCAGGGCATATCCGGAGACCCGGAATTCACCCGCTCCCTCGTGTACTTCATGACGGACATCGAAACCGGACGCGCCTGGCTGGCTGTCGTGATCATCGCTGCCGTCGTCACCACCGCCCTCTTCGGGGTACGGTCCCGCGGCGGCCTGGCATTGACGCTGGTCCTTTCACTGATCGGGCTGGTCCCCGCCGCGTTGATCGGACACTCCTCAAGCTCCAGTGACCACGAGGGGGCCATCAACTCGCTCGGCCTGCACCTGGTGGGCGTCTCGGCCTGGGTAGGCGGGATCATCATGCTGGCAGTGCTTTCGGGCGTGCTGGGCGGCACAGGAACCGGCAGCCGCAACTCAGGGGCATCCTCCGGAACGGCGGACATCACCGAGCCAACCCTGCGCCGGTTCTCCTCCCTTGCAGGTTTCGCCTTCATCCTGGTCTTCGCCTCCGGCGTGATCAACGCCAGCATCCGCCTCACCTCCTGGGCCGACCTCTTTGGATCGGCCTACGGACAATTGGTCCTCGCCAAGACGGCGGCGGTCCTCGTGCTCGGCGGCATCGGGTTCATGCACCGCCGCTGGGTCATCCCGCAGCTGGGCAACCGTGCCATGGGACGCTCTGCCCGCCGCGTGCTGTGGCAGCTGGTGATCGTGGAGCTGCTGGTCATGGGAGCAACGTCCGGGATCGCCGTGGCACTGGGCCGCTCTGCCCCGCCGCAGCCCACCACGTTCGCGCCTGACGCGTCGCCGGCTTTCATCCTCTCCGGCTACGAGCTGCCGCCGGAACTGACGCCGGAACGATGGTTCACTGAGTGGCGGCTCGATTGGCTCTGGATCGCCGTCGCCGTCTTTGGCCTCGCAGCCTACGTCCTCGGTGTCCGGAAGGTGCTGAAACGGGGAGACTCCTGGTCCTGGTTCCGGACCATCAACTGGGTGATCGGCCTCATGGTCCTCACCTACGTGACCTCGGGCCCGCCGTCGGTCTATGGCAGGGTGTTGTTCTCGGCGCACATGGTGGACCACATGGCCCTGACCATGGTGGCCCCCATCTTCCTGGTCCTCGGAGCCCCCGTGACGCTGGCGCTCCGGGCCTTCACACCGCGGCGCGACAGCTCCCGCGGAGCGCGGGAGTGGCTGCTGATCTTCATCCACTCCAAGTTCTCGCAGCTGGTGACCCACCCGCTGTTCGCCGCCGCCAACTTTGCCGGCTCGATCGTGCTCTTCTACTACTCGGACGCGTTCGGCTACGCGATGCGGGACCACGTGGGCCACGAACTGATGAACCTGCACTTCGCCCTCACCGGCTACATCTTCGTGCTCACCATGATCGGCACCGACCCGCTGCCGCGCCGCGCACCGTACCCCATGCGGCTGCTGCTCCTGCTGGCCACCATGGGCTTCCACGCGTTCTTCGGCGTCGCCATCATGGGCGGCACCGGGCTATTGGCCGCAGACTACTTCGGCAACCTGGGACGGACATGGGGTCCCAGCGCCCTGCTGGACCAGCAGATGGGCGGTGCCGTGGCCTGGGGCATCGGCGAAGTGCCCACCTTGCTGGTGGCGATCGGCGTCGCCGTCATGTGGTCCCGCTCCGACGCGCGCGAGTCCAAACGCACCGACCGGGCGGCGGACAGGAATAACGACGCCGATCTGACTGCTTACAACGATATGTTTGCCAAGCTGGCCGAGCGCGATGCCAGGCTTGCCGAACGCAATTCAAAGCTGGAAGGACGCTCATGACCGAAACCGTACGCACCCACCTCCGGGTCCGGGCCTCCGAGCTTGTGGGCCGCAACTGGCTGAACACCGGCGGCAAGTCCTTGGACCTCGAATCCCTGCGCGGCAAGATCGTGCTGCTGGACTTCTGGACGTTCTGCTGCATCAACTGCCTGCACGTCCTGGACGAACTCCGCCCGCTCGAGCAGGAGTACTCCGATGTCCTGGTGACGGTTGGCGTGCATTCGCCCAAGTTCGAGCACGAGGCCGACCCCGTGGCGCTGGCGGCCGCCGTCGAACGTTACGAGATCCGCCACCCGGTCCTGGACGACCCTGAACTGGACACCTGGAAGGCCTACACGGCGCGGGCGTGGCCGACCCTGGTGGTCATCGACCCCGAGGGCTACATCGTGGCGCACCTCTCCGGTGAAGGCCACGCCGACGGCCTCGCCGTGCTCATCCCCGAACTCATCGCCGAACATGAGGCCAAGGGCACCCTGCACCGCGGCGACGGCCCCTACGTGGCGCCGGAGCCGACGTCGGGCACGCTGCGTTTCCCGGGCAAGGCCCTGTACCTCCCCGCCGGCCGTGGCGTCGCGACCTCTGAGGCCGGCTCATGGCTGGTCACCGACACCGGACACCACCGGCTCGTGGAACTCTCCACCGACTTTGAGACGGTTCTGGCCACGTACGGCTCCGGGGACAAGGGCCACGCCGACGGCAACGCCGCCACCGCCCGGTTCAACGAACCGCAGGGCCTGGTGCTGCTGCCCGAGGACGTCGCCGCGGACACCGGTTACGACGTCGTGATTGCCGATTCCGTGAACCACCGGCTCCGCGGGCTGTCCCTCACGGACGGAACCGTCCGGACACTTGCCGGCAACGGCGTGCAGCGGTTGCTGGAAACGGGCCCGGCGCGCGTGGACGAGGAAGGCGCCGCCTACGGTTCCCGGCTCGAGGCGGACCCGCTTACGGTGTCCCTGAGTTCCCCGTGGGACGTCGTCTGGTCCACCAAACTCAACGCCGTAGTGGTGGCGATGGCTGGAGTGCACCAGATCTTCAGTTTCGAGCCCACCTCCGGCGCCGTGAAGATCATCGCCGGCAACGGCCTAGAAGGGCTCCTGGACGGCCCGGCCGCCGAAGCCTGGTTTGCCCAGTCCTCCGGCCTGGCCGAAGACGCCGACGGCAACATCTGGGTGGCTGACTCCGAGACCTCCGCCCTGCGCAAACTCGTGATTGACGACGCCGGCAGCATCACCGTCGAGTCGGCGGTGGGCAAGGGCCTGTTCGATTTCGGCTTCCGCGACGGTCCCGCCGCTGACGCGCGGCTGCAGCACCCTCTCGGTGTGACGGTGCTCCCTGACGGCTCGGTGGCGATCGCCGACACGTACAACGGTGCAGTCCGCCGCTACGACCCCGCAACGGAAACGGTCTCCACGCTGGCGCGCGGGCTGTCCGAGCCCTCCGACGTGATTGTGGACCACACCCACGTTGCCGGGGCCGAGCCGCTGCTGGTGGTGGTCGAGGCCAACAAGCACCAGCTCGTCTACGTGCCCATCCCGAAGGAAGCCCAGCAGGTTGACGAGGGCGCCGCTCAGACCCACCGGCCCAAGAGCCCGGTGGCGCCCGGGCCGCTCGAACTGGCAGTGCGCTTCACGGCGCCCACCGGGCAGAAGCTGGACGACCGCTGGGGCGATCCCACCCAGCTGAAGATCTCGTCCACCCCGCCCGAGCTGCTGGTCTCCGGCGGCGGGACGTCCGTGGGGCTGCTCCGCACCCTGGAGCTTTCCTCCGACGTTCCCGAAGGCGTCCTGCACATCACCGCCCGCGCGGCGGCGTGCGACGGCCCCGAAGACGCCGACGGCGAGATCCCGGACCACGCGGCCTGCCACCTGTACCAGCAGGACTGGGGAATCCCCGTGCTCCTGCAGGCCGACGGCGACACCGAGCTGGTCCTGGACCTGCGCGGAATGGACTGAGGCTCCGCCGACTCTGACATAAAGGCTGCTGTCCGTGACCAAGCGTCACGGACAGCAGCCTTTTAGGTCTCTTCGGGCAGCGCGGGCGCGGAATTCCGCGGCCCGGCGTCGCCAGCGGATTCAAGAGACTGCCCTGCGTGACACGAAATTATCCACATACGGCCGCCTGCCCGGGCTAACCCGGCTCGGCGGGGCGAATCATGGGCCCATGGATGTCTCTTCGGCTTTGGCCCTCTGCGGGGGCGCGGCCCGGCGCCCGTCCCTGGCCCGGTTGGGCATCGACGACGCCGCGCTGCGACGGGCGGTGAGGGCCGGCGTCGTGCAGCCCTCCCGCGGACTGTATGCGCTTCCGACGGCGGCACCCGACTACGTCGCGCTGCTGCAGCGCAGGCAGCTGCTCACCTGTGTGAGCGCCGCGCCGTTCTACGGTGGGTGGACCGTGGTGCCGAATCCCTGCTCGAGACCCTGGCACGAACCTATTTCCGCCACGCCGGGATCCGCGTGGAAACACAGGTTCACATTGACGGCGTCGGGCATGTGGACTTGCTGCTGGAGGGCAGGCTGATCGTGGAGCTAGACGGCCGACATCACGGCGAATGGGCGCAGGTGAAGAAGGACCAGCGCCGCAACAACCGTTCCGTGGTCCGCGGCTACGCAGTGCTGCGGTCCTGCCCTGCGTTACGGCGCGGGACCAGGCGCCTCCCGGGCAGGCAGCTCCGGTTTAGTAGTTGAGCTGCGGCGTGATCTTGACGGTGTCGCCGTCGATGTCCAGGCGGGTCGTGAAGCTGAAGTCGTGGACAGCGTTGATGTCGGATACTGCGCCCGTGAACAGGTCCACCTGGCGGGCCTGGATCCGGGCCTTGCCGTCCAGCGGGGACACGACCCAGCGGCCGCCGAACGGCTCGATGCTGACGGTGGGGTAGTCCGTAATGCTCCAGTCGATGGTCCCGTCGATCACCCGGTTGTTGGTGGCGTGATAGAACGGGCAGTCGGGCTGGAGCTTCTGCTGCTTGTCGGCCTCGTCCGCGCAGGAGTCCAGGAACTCCTTGACCTTGCCGCTCACGGCGTCCTTAAGGGCCCCCGTGGCTTCGGTCAGCAGATTAAGCGAAGCCGGGTGCGCTTCCTCTCCGGCAACGGTGGCCCGGGAGGGCGGGGCGGAGAAGTACTGGCCGTTCAGAGAGGCCTCGTACTCGCCGGGGTAGAAGACCGCGAACGAGTTGCGGCCGTTGGGCATGTTCACCGGTACGCCGTTGACGGTTGCCTCGCTGGAGTTGACCACAGTGACGTCCAGGACGGGCAGCGCAGCGGGAACGAAGGACCATTTGTGGAAGAACAGCCACTCGGTGCCGGAGCGCTCCAGCAGGAACTCGGTCCGCAGCCGGCTGCCATCGATGGTGTAGTCCACGGGCACCATCACCCGGTTCGCGCCGCGCTCTTCGGCTTCGCCGAATTTGACGTCGGAGATGCGGGCGGCCGCGGTTTGCAGGGCGGTTCCATCGAGCATCGCCGGGTTGCTATCCGGCACTGACGCGCGCAGCAGGCCCAGGGCTTTTTCGCCCTCGCCTTTTTGCAGGGCGCTGAGATATTCGCGGATGGGCTGCTGGGGCCCGGCAATGGAGTCGTTCACCAGGTTGATCGACACGATGGCCCCGGCCACGGCAAGCATCAGTCCCAGCAGCCACGCTGCGGCGATTTTGACCAAGGCCTGACTCATCTGCACGATTCTTACGTTACCTGCACCCCACAGGAATCTCCGTGTCAAGGACCGCCTCTGTGACGCGGACCATGCCGGCCGCCGCCCGATTGGTGGCCAGGGACCTCCGGCGGGCCGCTGTGGCGGTCATCCCTAGCGGCGGCGGCGTTTCGAGGATGTGCCGAAGACGCCGCGGAGCAACTCCCTGCCGAGCTGCGTCCCCAATGAGCGGGCCATGCTCTGGAGGCCCCCGCCCAAGGCCCCCGCGAGGTCACCGCCGATGCCACCGCTTCTGGGCTGCGCCGGCCGGGGGGCACGCCGCTCGGGAGCCTCGCCGAAATCGGGCGGCGCCCCCGGCGCCGGAGCAGTACGGCTGCTGGGGCGGCCGAGGATTTCTTCCTCGATCCGCCGGGCTTCGGCGTCGATGGCGTTGGGGTCCAGACCGCCGCGCTGCTGCGCGGGGCCTCCATCTTGCTGCGCTGGGCCTCCCTCGTGCCGCGCGGGGCCGGCGGCCGGCCCGGTGGGGGCAGCGCCCTTCCCGGTGATCTTCTCGTACGCCGAGATGTTGTCGACGGCGGTGCCGTACTTGGGCAGGAGGGCGGAGGCGGCGACGGTGCTGGAGATCAGGGTGTCCGTGCTGGGACCCATCACGGACTCCGGGGCGCGGAGCCGGGTCAGGGCCACGGGCGTGGGCGCGCCGTTCTCGTTCAGGACCGTGATGACGGCCTCGCCGATGCCGGCAGTGGTGAGGGTCTCCTCGAGGTCGTAGTCGCTGGTGGGGAAGGTGGAGACGGTGGCTTTGAGGGCCTTGGCGTCCTCCGGGGTATAGGCGCGGAGGGCGTGCTGCACCCGGTTTGCCAGCTGGCCCAGGACGTCCGCGGGGACGTCCTTGGGGGTCTGTGTCACGAAGAAGATGCCGACGCCCTTGGACCGGATGAGCCGGACAGTGGTGGTGATGGCGTCCAGGAAGGCCTTCGACGCGCCGTTGAACAGCAGGTGTGCCTCATCGAGGAAGAACACGAGCTTGGGCTTGTCGAGGTCCCCGGCCTCCGGCAGGTCCTCGAAGAGGTCAGCGAGCAGCCACATGAGGAACGTCGAGAACAGCATGGGCTTGGTCTGCAGGGTGGGCAACTCCAGGCAGCTCACCACGCCGCGGCCGTCCGGTGCGGTGCGCAGCAGTTCGGCGGTGTCGAACTCGGGTTCGCCGAAGAACTTCTCCATGCCCTGTGCCTCGAGCGTGATCAGTTCGCGCAGGATCACGCCGGCGGTTGCCTTGGAGAGGCCGCCGAGTTCCTCGAGCGCGTCCTTGCCCTCGGCCGAGGTCAGGTACTGGATCACGGCCCGCAGGTCCTTGAGGTCGATCAGTTCGAGGTTGTTCTTGTCCGCGAAATGGAAGACCAGCTGGAGGCTGGATTCCTGGGTCTCGTTGAGGTCCATGACCCGGGAGAGCAGGATGGGGCCAAAGGACGTGATGGTGGCGCGGACGGGTATGCCCTTACCGTCGCCGCCGAGGGCCAGGAACTCCACAGGGAAAGTCTTGCCGGACCATGCCTGGCCGATCCCCTCGGTGCGGGCCAGGAGCTTCTCGCTGCCGGTGGCGGCGGTGGCCAGCCCCGAGAGATCGCCTTTGATGTCGGCCAGGAACACAGGCACGCCCGCAGTCGAGAGCTGTTCGGCCATCATGTGCAGCGTGACTGTCTTGCCGGTGCCTGTTGCGCCGGCCACGAGGCCGTGCCGGTTCATCATCGCGAGCGGCAGCCGGACGGGCGCGTCCTTGTGGAGCTCGCCGTCGACGATTGCCGCCCCGAGCTCGATCGTCGGGCCGTCCAGGGTGTAGCCCTTCTGGATCGTGGCGACTTTATCTGCAGTGGATTTGATGGCCATGCGGTTAGCTTAGCCGGGTCCTGTGTTCCCGGACCCGGCTTTAGCCGGCCTATTCGGCGGCAGTTTCGGTCGCGCCGTGCACACGGACCGCGTGCGGCACATCGACACCGTGAGGAATTACGCCACCGATTTGCGATTTTGCCTTTAGACTGTGGCATGCCCAACTCGCTCCCGCGCATCGTACTGGCCTTTGTTGTAACCCTCGGCCTTGTCCTCTTGGGTGGAGGCGCCGCCTCGGCCGCCACCGCCAGCTCCTCGGGGCCCGGCATCGACGTGTCCTGGCCTCAGTGCGGCACGACCCTGCCGAAACAGCCGGCGTTCGCGATCGTCGGCGTCAACTACGGCCTGGCCAACAACACGAACCCGTGCCTGGCCAGCCAGCTGGCCTGGGCGAAAACGGCCAAGTCCCCCGCAGCCACGGCGCAGCCCAGGGTGGCCCTGTACGTCAACACCGCCAACCCCGGCCGGCAGGGGTCCTGGTGGCCCAAGTCGAACACCTACAACGGGGTGAAGGTCACCAACCCCTACGGCAACTGCGCCCTGGGGTCGTTCAAGGCCTGCTCCTACATGTACGGGTGGGCCAAAGCATCCGACGACGCCAGGCGCCGCGGCGTCAGCAACCCGGAGTCCTACCTCTGGTGGCTGGATGTGGAAACGGAAAACACCTGGCAGGCAGACAAGGCCGCCAACGTCGCTGTCCTCGAAGGCATGACAGCCTACTTCAAGAGGATCGGCGCCCGCGTTGGCCTCTACTCGACTGCCTACCAGTGGGGGCAGATCGCCGGGACCGTGAAGTCGACCAGCCCGCTGGCAGGATTGCCGAGCTGGCTCGCCGGGGCGGGATTGGCGGCCGGCGCCAAGAAGAACTGCGCCCTCCCCGGTCTGACCCCGCGCAGCCGCGTCTCGATGACGCAGTACATCTCCGGCGGACTCGATTACAACTACTCATGCAGCTGAGCCGCTGACCCACTGATCTGCGAAAGCACGTAGCACTCAGCGCGGCCGCGGACGGCCGGGAATGGCAGGGCCGTCCGTGCGGTGCCGAACCACGTGCAGAAATATCCCGGGGGCCGCCGTCGTTGATCCCAGTGTGCCCGCGCCGGAAACCCGGTGCCGCAGGACCGTTGTCCCAAACTCCGGCCCGAACACTGCTCCGCTACGAAAGGCCGGCTTTCCGTGACTGTTCCGCTTTCCATCCTTGACCTCGCAACCATCGGCCCGGGCCAGACGGCGGCGGAGAGCTTCGCAGGCAGCGTGGCCATGGCGCAGCTCGCCGAGGACCGGGGCTACCGGCGGATCTGGTACGCCGAGCACCACAACATGTCCTCGATCGCCTCCTCCGCCACGAGCGTGCTGATCGCCCATGTCGCGGCCCACACCTCCAGCATCCGGCTCGGCGCCGGCGGCGTGATGCTGCCCAACCACTCGCCGCTGACCATCGCGGAACAGTTCGGCACCCTCGAAACCCTGCACCCGGGCAGGATCGACCTCGGGCTGGGCCGGGCGCCGGGCAGCGACCAGAACACCATGCGCGCCCTGCGCCGCGATCCGATGTCGGCCGACAGCTTCCCGCAGGACGTCCTGGAGCTCCAGGGCTACCTGACCGGCCCCACCCGCATCCAGGGCGTGGAGGCGACCCCGGGCAAGGGCACCAACGTGCCGCTGTACATCCTGGGTTCGTCCCTGTTCGGCGCCAGGCTGGCCGCCCAGCTGGGCCTGCCCTACGCCTTCGCATCCCATTTCGCGCCCAATGCGCTGCAGGACGCGGTTGCCACGTACCGCCGCGAATTCCGGCCCTCCGCACAGCTCGACGCCCCGTACGTGATCGCCGGCGTCAACGTCATCGCCGCAGACTCCGCCGCTGACGCGCAGGCCATGTTCCAGGCCACCAAGCGGGCCAGGGTCTCACTGTTCTTCGGCAATGGACGGGTATTCAGCGACGACGAGGCGGACATGATCCTGGACTCACCCCAGGGCCAGCACATGGCGCAGATGATGAAGTACTCCGCCGTGGGCACCCCGGATGCCGTCCTTGCCTACCTCGAGGAGTTCACGGAGCACGCAGATGCCGACGAGCTGATCGTGGCGCATCAGAGCACCGGCACCGAAGCCCGGCTCCGTTCCGTGGAACTTCTGGCCGACGCCGCCCGGCTCGTGCGGGCCTAGCCGGCAGCAGGCTGCCTATCGTTCCCGGCGGGCGCCCTCCGACGCGGTGACGGGGAAGATGTGCGGGGCCGTGTATCCGGCGCGGGCGAAGTCGCGGGCAATGCCCTCGGCCACTGCGCCGATGTCGTCGTTCCGGACCAGCGCGAGGGCGGCGCCGCCGAAGCCGCCGCCGGTCATGCGTGCGCCGATCGCGCCGAGCTTCTGCGCGCTGGACACGGCGAGGTCGAGCTCGGCGGTGGAGATCTCGAAGTCGTCGCGCATGGACACGTGCGATTCGTTGAGGAACGGGCCGATCGCGGCGGCGCCGGAGGTCCGCAGCGCCGCGACGGTGTCCAGCACCCGCTGGTTTTCCGTGATGATGTGGCGGACCCGGAGGTACGTCTGTCCGTCGAGCTGCGCCGCGGCCCGCGGGAGGTCGTCCGGGCCCAGTGCCCGCAGGCTGCCGACGCCCAGGCGGCGGGCGCCGTCCTCGCAGGAACGACGGCGGCTGGCGTAGCCGCCGTCGGCATGGGAGTGGCTGGTCCGGGTGTCGATCACGAGGAGGCCCACGCCGGCGCCGGCGAAGCCGAGGGCCACGCTCTCGGTCTTTAGGCTCTGGCAGTCGAGCAGGATGCCATGATCCGGCTCGCCCAGGAGCGAGGCCGACTGGTCCATGATCCCGGTGGGCGCGCCAACCACCCTGTTCTCGGCCAGCTGGCCGATCCGGGCCAGCTCCGGCCGGTCCAGCCCGAGCCCCCAGAGATCGTTCAGGGCCAGAGCCACCGCGCATTCGACGGCGGCAGAGGAGGACAGCCCGGCGCCGGCCGGGACATCCGAGGTCAGCGCCAGGTCCATGCCGGAGAGCCCGGGGGCGACGCCCGGACCGGACAATGAACCACCGCCAGAACCGGGGAAAGAACCGGTTCCGTCCGCCGCCGCCTTGGACATCGCCCAGGCGACGCCCAGGGGGTAGGCGGCCCAGCCGGTGAGGGCATCCGGGTCCACGTCATCGAGGCTCACCTCCACCGCGCCGGGGAAGGAGCTGCTTGTGACCCGCAGCAGGCGGTCTTTCCGGGCACGGGCCGCTACCGTGGTGCGCTTGTCGATGGCGATCGGAAACGCGAAGCCGTCGTTGTAATCCGTGTGCTCGCCGATCAGGTTGACCCGCCCGGGCGCCGACCACAAGCCGTCCGGCACGCCGCCGAACTGGCTGGCAAAGTACTCGCTTCCCGGTTGAAGGACCTCGTTCATGGCTGGGCGGTTTCCTGTTCTGTTGCTGGGAGTTCCGTGTCCGGGCGTTCTGTTGCCGGGCGTTCTGTTGTTGGGAGTTCGGGTTCGGGGAGATCCGTGCGGAACGGCTCGAGACCGGCTTTTTCCATCGCGTCGCGGAGCCGGGCCGCGGCCGTTTCCGGCGGGATGTCGGCGATGAACGCGCCCATCGCAGCCTCAGAACCGGCCAGATACTTGAGTTTGTCCTCCTCCCGGCGGGGCGAGGTCAGCTGCAGCATGAGCCGGATGTCGTCCCGGTGGGCATGCACGGGGGCCTGGTGCCACGCCGAAATATACGGGGTAGGGGTGTCGTAGAGGGCGTCGACGCCGCGAAGGAGCCGGCTGTACAGCCGGGAGAACTCATCACGTTCCTGCTCCGACGTGGCCGCGAGGTCCGGGACGTGCCGGTGCGGGAGGACGTGCACTTCCAGCGGCCAGCGTGCGGCAAACGGGACAAACGCCGTCCAGTGCTCGCCCTGGAGCAGCACCCGCTCGGATTTCTGCTCGAAGCTGAGGATGTCCTCGAACAGCGAGCCGCCGTAGCTTTCGATCGTGCGGACCAGCTGGGCCGTGCGTGGCGTGATGTACGGGTAGGCGTAGATCTGTCCGTGCGGGTGATGCAGGGTCACCCCGATCGCTTCCCCGCGGTTCTCGAACGGAAAAACCTGTTCGACGCCGGGCAGCGCGGACAGCGCGGCAGTCCGGTCCGCCCACGCCTCCACCACGGTGCGCATCCGGGACAACGGCAGCCCCGCCAGGGAACCGGTGTGTTCCGGGGAGAAGCACACCACTTCACACCGGCCTACAGACTGCCGGCTGCGCCCCAGCCCCACCAGGGCAAGGTCGTCCAGGCCCTCCGGTGCGGCGGCGACACCCGCCAGGTCCGGTCCGAAGGACGGGGATTTGTTTTCGAAGACCGCGACGTCGTAGGGGCTCGGAATTTCCGAAGGATTTTCCGGTGAGGCCGGGGCCAGCGGGTCAAGGTGTGAGGGCGGCAGGACCACGCGGTTCTGCCGGGCGGCCGCGATCGAAATCCACTCTCCGGTCAGGACGTCCTGGCGCATGGTGGCCGTGGGCGGACGGACCGCCGGCTCCCGGAGATCGTCGCCGCGCTCCGGGGGCAGGACGGTATCGGCATCATCGAAGTAGATGATGTCCCGGCCGTCGGAGAGCTTGTAGGAGCGTTTCGTAATCTGGCCCATGGTCAGGAGTTCCTCACGCGGTGGTCGCCGGTTGCCGCCGGATCGGCGGCCGGATCGGCGGATGTGACACGGCGTACGGCCAGGAGCAGCCCGTGTTCCGGGTTGAGGACAGGCATGGGGAGGCCGGACTCCGCCAGGAAACGTCCGGTCGCCTCGACGCCGCAGGCAAGCCATGCCGGGGGCACCACCTCCAGGAACGCCTGCTTGTCATCGGCCGCGGGGTAGACCGCTTCCACCCGGTACGCGGCCTCCGGCAGCAGCCCCGGCAGGCAGATCCGCCCGGGGACTTCGGCGAACGACGTCACCACGGACACCAGCGCGTAGAGGGCCTCGCCGCCGTCGTGGGACACGACGCCATGAAGCCGGAGGGACGGATCGGGCTCGTCGGCGCGGACCATCCGCCCGGTATGCAGCAGCGGACGGTACTGCTTGAACAGCGCGATCACCCCGGCAAGCTCGGTGCGTTCGGAATCGGTGAGGTGCCGGACATCCCATTCGAGGCCGAAGTGGCCGAACATCGCCGTGATCGCCCGGAACGAGAGATCGTGCGTCCGTGCGGTGGTGTGGCTCTTGGTGGGGCCGATGTGCGATCCGACGAGCTCCGGCGGCACCACCATGCCGGTCCAGCGCTGGATCGTCTGCCGCTCCAGGGCATCGTTGCAGTCCGAGCCCCAGACCCGGTCGGTGCGTTCCAGGATTCCCAGATCCACCCGGCCGCCGCCGGAGGAGCAGCTTTCAATCTCGACGTCCGGGTGGGCCAGGCGGAGCTCGTCGAGAAGCCGGTAGACGGCCTGCGTCTGGGCATGCACGGACGGGCGGCCGTCGTGCCCCATCTCGGTCAGGTCCCGGTTCTGGTCCCATTTGAGGTAGCTGATCCGGTTTTCGCTCAACAGGGCATCGAGCCTGTCGAAGATGTACTGCCAGGCCTCCTGGTTGACGAGGTCAAGGACCTGCTGGTGCCGCCACCGTTCCGGCAACCGGGGTGCCGGTCCGGCGATCCAGTCCGGGTGGGCGCGGGCCAGGTCCGAGTCTTCGTTGATCATTTCGGGTTCTACCCAGAGGCCGAATTCCATGCCGTGGCCGGTGACCGCGTCGATCAGCGGCGTGAGGCCTCCGGGCCACAGGTCCTCGTCGACGTACCAGTCGCCCAGGCCCGCCCGGTCGTTGCGCCGGCCGCGGAACCAGCCGTCGTCCAGGACGTAGCGTTCCACGCCCAGCCGGGCGGCAGCGGCGGCGAGATCGAGCAGCACCGGCATCCGGTGGTCGAAATACACCGCCTCCCAGACGTTGAGCACCACGGGACGGGCCTTGCCGGACCGCACGCCGGGGTGGTGCGGGCGGCTGCGGAACCAGGAGTAGAACGCGTCGCTGATGCCATCCAGCCCCGCAGCCGAGTACGCCGCGAACAACCACGGGGTCTCGTAGCTGGCGTTCGCCGCCAGGGTGATCTCGCCGGCGCCGAGCAGTTCCGAGGCGCCCATCACGGTCCGTCCGTCCGCGGCGGCGTCAACGAAGCTCTCGTGGTTCCCGCTCCAGCCCAGGTGCACGGCCCAGACCTGCCCGTGGCGGTTGCCGAATCCGGGGGTGCCGGCTGCCAGCAGCAGCGAGGCGTCATGGCCGGTCCGGCCGTGCCGGCCCGAACGGACCCACGTGCCTTGGCGCAGCGGCAGGCGCTGGGGGTGGGACTCCCGGCACCAGCGGCCGGTCAGGTCCAGGATCTCCGTGGCGCCGCGGCCCACCGGCAGCACGGCCGCGAGTTCGTCCAGGCTGTACCGCTCAGCGCCGTCGTTCTCGAGCCGGTGCCTGAGCTGGAGCAGGCCGCCGTCGTTGATCCTGATCTCCGTGCGGACGGTGACACCGGCGCCGGGGTCGGCCTGGGTGATGACGGCAGAGCACTGTTCCGCCTCGGAACCCTCCCCGCGGGAACGCTCCACATCAACAACGCGCAGGCAGGCCGAGAACGCCCGGCCGTTCCGGTGGCCGCGGAGGCCGGGCCGCCCGCGCCAGCCGGAGGACGCCTGCGGGATCAGCCCCAGCGTGACCGGGACGTCGAGGGCCGAGCGCGGCACGACGTCGCCCAGCAGTGAAAGGTCCGGCAGGACCGGGCCGAGGTCGGCGCCGAAGTGCAGCATGGCGGCCTCGCCGGAGCTGAAATCAATGAGCAGGGATGTTCCGGAGCGGCGCAGATACAACGGTTCCAGGTCCGAGGACTTCAGGGCCGGGACACCCAGGGAGCGGGTCTCGGCGGCAAGGGTGAGGTCCGGGTTGTTCACGGTAGCTCCAGGCGTAGTGGTTGGGGGTGGGCGGGGGCCGTGCGGGTCAGCCTGCGGTGGCAGCAGGGCTGGCGGCGGCGGGATCAACGGCGCTGCGCTGGTCGACGCCGGTGCTGGCCAGGCGGAGCCGCCCGACGCGCTCGCCGAGGATGCGCCGGGCCTCACTGCCGAGGTGGTCGTCGCTGATGAGTTCGTCAGCGTCCTCCAGGCTGGCGATCGTGCTGATGCCCAGGGTGCCCCACTTCGTGTGGTCGGCCAGCACCACAACGCGGCGGGCCGCGGTGACGAAAGCCCGGTCCGTTTCGGCTTCGAGCACGTTCGGGGTGGTGAACCCAGCGTCTGCGTCAACACCGTGGACGCCCAGGAACAGCACGTCCAGGTGGAGCTGCCTGAGCGAGGAGGTGGCCAGCGGCCCCACGAGGGCATCGGAGGGTGTGCGCTCGCCGCCGGTCAGGATCACGGTGGACGCCGACGAGCTCTGATGGAAGACATCCGCGATCCGCACCGAGTTGGTGACCACCGTGATCCGCGGCCCTGCGGACAGCAGCTGCGCGAGTGCCCACGTGGTGGTGCCGGCGCTGAGCCCCACGGCCATGCCCTCCCGCACCTGGGCGGCCGCCTCCTGCGCAATCGCCATCTTCTCGTCCTTGAGCTGGGTCACCTTCAGCTCGAAGCCGGGCTCGTGGGTGCCGGCCCCGCCGGGAAGCTTGGCCCCGCCGTGGATTTTCTCCACGGAGCCTGCAGCGTCGAGGGACTCGATGTCCCGCCGCACGGTCATCAGCGAGACGCCGAGCATCTTGGCGAGGTCCGCGACACGGACGATCCGTTCACGCTGGACCTCCGCGAGGATGGCGGTATGGCGGGCTGCGGCTAGCATGTGGAGTCCTTACAGGCTGGAGTGGTTTGGAAGGCTGGACTGGTTTGGAAGGCTGGACTGGTTTGAGTGGCTGGCGGACGTGCCGACAAGTTGGGCGGCACGTGAACGGACGACGGCGACACCTCCGGCCGGGAGGCCCAGGCCGCCGTCGAGCTCGGCGCCGGTGAGCAGGTCGACGCCGTCCAGCGGCAGGCGGACGTCGTGGGCACCGTGGTTGATGCAGAACGTCCAGTCGGTCCCGTCCTTGCTGCGCCGGGCCACTTCGACATAGTCCGGCAGATCCGGGACGAGCGGCTGCACGCCGGCGTCGGCGCAGATGAGGGTGAGCAGTTCGCCCAGGCCCTCCGGTGCGAGCGTCGTGGCGACGTAGTAGCCACGGCCGCTTCCGGCGCGGTTGCGGGTCACGGCAGGGGAACCGGCGGCCGGTCCCTCGACCACGGCCGCGAGGACCTCGGCGGTGGTGGCCCGGCCCAGCTCGTTCCAGTGCGTGCCCGAGCCGAAGCCGCCGAGCCGGACGCTTTCGCCTGCTCGCAGCGGAAAGAACTCTTCCATCCGGACGCCGAGCAGGGTGCTGAACGCGCCGGGGTAGCCGCCAAGCCTGATGTGGTCATTTTCGTCCACGATACCGGAGAAGTAAGTCACCACGAGGTGGCCGCCGGAGCGCACGTACGCCTCCAGATTCGCGGCGCCGGCATCGCTGATGAGGTACTGCATCGGCGCGACGACGAGCCGGTAGCCGGAGAGGTCCTCGGTGCTCTGGCGGAAGTCGGTGGGGATCCCGGCGCGGTAGAACGCATCATGCCAGCGCCGGGTTTCCGCGATGTTCGAGGCGTCCACGCTCGGGTGCGAGTCCAGTTCCGAGGCCCAGCGGGCGTCGGTGTCGTGGAGGATGGCGACATCCACCCGGCCGGACGCACCTGTAACCACCGAGCCGCTGACTTCGGCAAGGCTGCGCAGCGCCTGGCCCAGCTGGACCACTTCGCGCCACACCTTGGTGTCCGTGCCGGCGTGCGGCAGCAGCCCGGAGTGGAACTTCTCGGCGCCGGCGCGGGAGGCCCGCCACTGGAAGAAGAGCGCGCCGTCGGCGCCGCGGGCAACGTGCTGCAGGGAATTGCGCAGCATCTCGCCGGGCGCCTTGGCGATGTTGCGGGGCTGCCAGTTCACGGCGGAGGTGGAGTGCTCCATGAGCAGCCACGGCTTGCCCTTGGCCCAGCCGCGGGTGAGGTCCGCGGTCGCAGCCAGTTCCTGGAAGTTTCGTGCGTCCTCGGCAATGAGGTAGTGGTCGTTGGAGACCACGTCCATCTCCTCGGACCAGCGCCAGTAGTCCACAGGCTGGTGCAGGCCCATGTTGAAGCCCATGAAGTTGGTGGTCACGGGGTGCCCCGAGTGCGAGCGGATGATCGCGGCCTCGGCCTTGTAGCACTCGAGCAGCTCGTCGGAGGAATAGCGGGCGAAGTCCAGCTGCTGGGTCGGGTTGACCCAGGTCCCGGAGGTCCGCGGCGGCAGGATCTCATCCCAGGCCGTGTAGCGCTGGGACCAGAAGGCGGTGCCCCACGCGGCATTGAGCGCATCAAGGCTGCCGTACCGGCGTTCGAGCCAGGCGCGGAAGCCGGCGGCGGCGCCGTCGGAGAAGTCCGGCTGGTTGTGGCAGCCGTACTCGTTGTGGACATGCCACATCACGACGGCGGGATGGTCTTTGTACCGGACGGCGATCTGCTCGGTCAGAGCCGCGGCCGCCAGGCGGTATTCGGGGCTGGAGGCGGCGAAAGCCTGCCGCGAACCGTAACTGTGCCGGACGCCGTCGGCCGTCACCGGCAGCGACTGGGGGTACTTGTGGCTGAACCAGGGCGGCGGGGAGGCCGTGGCGTTGGCCAGGTCCACCCGGATGCCGTTGGCATGCAGCAGGTCCAGGACGCGGTCCAGCCAGCCGAACTCGTAGACGCCCTCGGACGGTTCCAGCAGGGACCAACTGAAGATGCCCACGCTGACCAGGTTGACGCCGGCCTCGCGCATCAGCCGGACGTCCTCATCCCAGGTCTCCTCGGGCCACTGCTCCGGGTTGTAGTCGCCGCCGAAGGCCAGCATCGGGGAACCCTCAGAACCCAGGCGGGCGGTGATGTAGTCCATCGCTAAGTGATTGCTCTCGTTGTTGTTGTCCACGTTTATCCTTTGCTGGAGCCGAGGGTCAGGCCCGCCACGAAATGGCGCTGCAGGAGCAGGTAGATGACCAGGGCCGGAATGGCCGTAATCATGGCACCGGCGGCGATCAGGTTGTAGTTGGAGAGGAACTGGCCCTGGAGGTTGTTGATGGCGGTGGTCACCGGGAGGCGGTCGCCGCTTTGGATGAACAGCAGGGGCCAGAAGAAGTCGTTGTAAATGAAGATCACTTCGAGGGTTGCCATCGCGGCCAGGGCAGGGCGGCACAGCGGCAGGATGATGTCCCAGTACTGGCGCCAGACGCCGGCGCCGTCCACCAGGGCCGCCTCGGTCAGCTCGGGGGAGAGGGCCTTCATGTAGTTGGAGAGCACGAAGGTCACGAAGCCGATCTGGAAGGCGGTGTCCACGGCGATCACGCTGATGTAGGTGTTGAGCAGGTTCCCGGAGTCGCTGACGGCGTACGGTAGCTCGAAGTGCTTGAACATTTCAAAGAGCGGGGCCGCGAGCACCTGCGGGGGCAGCAGGTTGCCGGCGGTGAACATGATCAGCAGGGTGATGTTGAACTTCCAGCTCACCCGGCTGACGGCGAACGCCATCATGGAGGCGAAGAAGAGGATCAGGAGTACGGACGGGACTGTGATGAGCACGGAGTTCCAGAACAGCTGGGCGAAGCCGCCCTGCGTCCAGGCCTGGGTGAAGTTGTCGAAGTTGAAGGCGCCGCCGGTGCTGAAGTAGCCGTATTTGTCCGTGTCCGCCTTGGGCCGGAGGGCTGTGAAGATGGCCCAGCCCAAGGGCACCAGCCAGATCGCGGCCATGACGATCAGGAAGGCGTGGGTGCCGTAGTGCCGCTTGCCCTGCTTGTTGGCGGGCTGGCCGGGTCGGGGCCCGGTGCTGCCGGCGCCGGAACTGCGGCGCCCGGCGTCGGCCGGGGTGCCTGCGGCGGCGGCATCGGTTGGATGGGCGATGCTCATGCCTCTTTGTCCTTTCCGAACGCGCGGGAGAGGTAGAAGGTGATGGGGATCAGCGAGATGACGAGCAGGATGACAGCCAGTGCCGAGCCGATGCCGATCACCTGCCCCTCGCCCACAAGGTTCTGGATGACCAGGGCGCTGATGAGTTCCAGGCCGTTGGTGCCGCGGTTGATCACGTAGACGATGTCGAACGCCCGGAGCGATTCGATGACGGTGATGACGATGACGATGACGTTGACCGGCCGCATGGCCGGGAAGATTACCCGGAAGAAGGTCTGGACCTCGTTGGCGCCGTCAATCTGGGCCGCTTCGCGCAGGGTGGGGTCCACTCCCTTGAGTCCGGCCAAGTACAGGATCATGACGTAACCGGCGTGCCGCCAGGTGGCGGCGAAGAGGGCCGCCCAGATGTTGACGCTGGAATCCCCGAACCAGTCGACGGCCTGGGGCGTGCCCGCCGTGCCGAGGAGGAAGTTCAGGAGGCCGCTGTCACGGTTGTAGAACAGTTGCCAGATGATCCCGATCAGGGCCAGGGAGAGCATCACCGGGGCAAAGAAGATGCTCTGGTAGATCCTGGTGCCACGGATGTTCTTGTCCAGGAGTACCGCCAGCAGCAGCCCCAGCGGAGTGGCGACCAGCGCCAGGAACGCCAGCCACAGCACGTTGTGCTGCATGGCGGGCCAGAACGGCGGGTAGTCCTGGGCGATGAACTGGTAGTTCTCGACGCCGGCGGGTTTGATGTCGGTCAGCTCCAGCCCGTTCCAGCGGGTGAAGGACAGCCCGACCGACATGAGCGTGGGGATCCAGACCAGGACGAGCTGGATCAGCGTGGGGACGCCCACCATCAGGCCGAGCACCACTTTGTCACGGCGGGACAGCCGCCGAACCCGCCGCGCGGGGGCGGGAACTGCTTGGCGCCCCCGCGCCCGCGGATTGGTAGAGACACTCATGGAGATTCCTTGCCTTGGGAAATACAGGGGGTAATGCGGGACACGCCGTTACTGCGCGGCGTACAGGGACTTGGCCTGGGCTTCCAGGTTCTTCACATCCACGTTGCCGTCCTTGATGAAGGACTGCAGGGCCGGGATCATCACGTTGTTGGCCATGGCGGGCAGGGCGTCGCGGTCGAAGAACTGGCTGATGTTCTTGGCGCCGCTGATGGCCTCGGCCAGTTTCTTGTTGAGCGGAGTGAACTTGGAGGTATCCGCTCCCTTGGCGGTGGCGATGTTGGACGAGTCAACGGAGGCGTACACGTCCTGCCCCTCCGGGGTGCCGACGTAGGCCAGGAAGTCCCTGGCGGCCTGGTTCTGGCCGCCCTTCTTGGAGAGCAGGAGGCCGTCGATCGGTGCCTCGATGGCGTCCTGTCCTTCCACCGCGACCTCGGGGAACGGGAAGAAATCGATGTCGTCGGCGATTGCCTTGTCCGTGTACTGCTGGGTCAGGAAGGACCCGAGCAGGTACATGCCGGACTTCTTGTCCGCGAGCGACTTCGCCGAGTCCTGCCAGGTCATGCCGAGGGCGTTCGGGTTCTGGAACGGCAGCAGGGCTTTCCAGGTGTCGAAGACATCGCTGACCTTCTTCTGGTCCCAGCTTTCCCGGTGCGCGGTGAGGTCCATGTGGAACTGGTAGCCGTTCAGGCGCATGTTCAGGTAGTCAAAGGTGCCCATGGCCGGCCAGCCGTCCTTGTCCGCGAACTCAATCGGGATCAGACCGTCGGCCTTCATCTTGGTGGCGAGGGCCTTCAGTTCATCGAACGTCGTGGGGACGGTGTAGCCCTTTTCCGTCCAGAGGCTCTTCCGGTAAAAGAAGCCCCAGGGGTAGTTGTAGTTCGGGATCAGGTACATCTTGCCGTCCGCGCCGGTCGAGGCCTTTTTCAGGGCCTCCGAGTAGTTCCCACCGACCTTTTCCCAGACATCGTCGATCGGGGCCAACAGTCCCTTGCCGGCGTAGTACTGCATGCGGTAGCCGGCGAACCACGTGAACGAATCGTCCGGGCTGCCCTGGAGGTAGGTGTTGATCTTGTTCTGGAAGTCATTGTGCGCCACCACGTTGGTGGTGATCTTGATGCCGGACTTCTTTTCGAAGGCGTCGGTCACCGCCTTGTAGGCGGCCTTGGGGACCTCGTCCGAGGATCCGGAGCCGAAGGTGGCCGTGTTGGCGCCGCTGCTGGCAGGGGCGCTGCCGCCCGTGCAGGCTGTGAGCAGGGGGATGCCGGCCATCGCGACTGCTCCGGCGCCGAATGTCTTCAGCAGCGTCCTCCGGTCCCACCCGCCTTGGCTGGAGGCCCGGAGCAGTGCGTCTTCATGCATGGTCATAATTTCTCCTTTGAAATAACGCGGGTGGCGTGAAGCAGCTCACATAATTAGCAATCATAATCGCACAATAAAGAACGTCAAGTAGCAAAAAAGAACATTGCGGGCTGTCCGTTGACTTAGTGCCGACCCGCTCTTAGCCTTAAGCCCCTCAGGGTGCCGATGTGGTCCGCCGGCCGGCGGTGGTGCCCGGATCCGCGGATACACGGCGAAAACCCAGGTGCACCCATGAAGATCAAGGCCACAGCCGCCGCCACGCTGCTCATCCTGCTGTTCCTGGGGGGAATGCTCGGCGGCGTTACCGTGCCGGCGTCGGCCGAGGGGGCAACCTACTATGTAGGGGCGGACGGCAACGACGCCAACGACGGGACCTCGCCCCAGGCCGCCTGGGAAACCCTCGACAAGGTCAACGCGACCATACTGCGGCCCGGGGACTCGGTTAGCTTTCGCCGCGGGGACGTCTTCTCCGGGGGCCTCGTGGTCGGCAACAGCGGCGCCGGCCGGCTCAAGATCACCCTGAATGCCTACGGAAGCGGCGATCCGCCCGCCATTACGGGAGGACTGGCGGGCACCTGCGTCAGGCTCGACGGCGACTACATCACCGTGGACGGCCTGCGGGCCGAATCGTGCGGCTACGCCGGCTTCAGCGTCTACGGCGACCACGGATCCGTGCGGAACTCCGCCGCGAGGAACAATGCCGCGGGGATCAAGGTGAGCGAGGGCTCCGACTTCGGCACCTATGCCAACAACACCCTCGCGGATAACAACATCATGAACGTCAACACCCCGGGGGCGCGGTGCGGCACCGCGACGGCCGTGAAGTGCACCGATGATTCGGGCGCCTTCGGCTTCCTGATCAACGGCAGCGACAACGAGTTCTCCGGCAACACCATCACCGGCTCCACCGCGTTGTCCTACGACTTCGGCCACGACGGCAGCGCGTTCGAGATCTTCAACGGCAACCGGAACAGGATCCACCACAACGTGTCAGTGGACAACAACGTCTTCTCCGAGCTGGGGCGTGGACGCGGGGGCACCGCCGACGGCAACACCTACAGCTACAACCTGGTCCGGGCCACCTGCGGCCCCAACTGTTCCCAGGCCATGGGGCTGATCGCGCGCGGCAGGACGTCCTCCTTCGGCCCGACCAACGGCACGACGTTCGAATACAACACCGTCTGGCTGGACGGGCCGGACTCCCAGGCCGTCGTCTGCCACGCCTCGTGCCCGGCCTCGACCGTCATCAGGGGGAACATCCTCGTGGCAGTCCGTAACGCCCTGTGGATGGACAGCACCGGCTGGACCGAGGAGCAGAATGTCCTCAACGGCCCCACCAACATCGTTCCCAGCGCCACCTCCACGACCGATCCGGCCGAGTTTGTGAATGCCCCCGGCGATCTCCACCTTTCCAGCGCTAGCCCGGCCATCGACCGTGCCGGGGACAGCCCGTTTCCGATGGACCTGGACGGCAGGCCGGCCAACCAGAAGGGCGACTGTCAGGGCGGCGGCGCGGCCGACGCGGGAACCTACGAGTACAGGCCGCCCGGCTGCTGAAGCGGCGCGGCCAGCGCGGTGCGCCGGCCAATCCTTGACAAACCACAACTGAACCGGTTTAGTAGTTGACATCACTTAACCGGTTCAGTGCAGGAAGCTGCCTCAGGACCATATCCGAAAGGAACGGCCCCCATGGCAGTCACCATCAGCGATGTCGCCCAGGCGGCCGGCGTCAGCAAGGGTGCCGTGTCCTACGCCCTAAACGGTCAGCCCGGGGTCAGCCCGGACACCCGGGAGCGCATCCTTAAGGTGGCCAAGGACCTCGGCTGGAAACCAAGCCTCCGCGCGAAGGGGCTGTCCTCGGCCAAGGCCTACGCGTTGGGCCTCGTGGTGGCCCGGGACCCTTCCCTGTTGGGAACCGATCCGTTCTTCCCGGCCGTCATCGCCGGGATCGAGACCGCGCTCGCCGAGCACGATTACACCCTGGTGCTGAGCGTCGCCACGGCGCCGGGGGCCGAGGAACGCTGCTACCGCAAGCTGGTGGACAACGGCAGGGTCGACGGCGTGATCCTCACCGATGTCCGCCGCAACGACTCCCGCATTCCGCTCCTGCTCGAGCTCAAGTTGCCTGCAGTCACACTGAACCGGCCGGACGCCAGCTCGCCGTTTCCGGCCGTGTCGGTGGATGAATCGGCCGGCATCGTCGCGGCAGTGGAGCATCTCGTGACCCTCGGGCACCGCCGGATCGCCCACGTGGGCGGTGGGCAGGAGTACATCCATGGGCGGAGCCGCCGCAAGGCCTGGGAGGATGCGCTGGCCGCTGCCGGTCTCCCCTCGGACCTCTTCGCCGGCGCCGACTTCACCGCGGCGGGGGGAGCGGCCGCCACGGCCGAACTGCTCCGCCGGGCGGACCGGCCCACGGCCATCGTCTACGCCAACGATCTCATGGCCACCGCCGGGCAGTCGTATGCGCAGTCCCTGGGGCTCAGCATCCCGGGGGACCTGTCCGTCACCGGCTATGACAACGCGGAGTTCACCCAGTACTTGAACCCGCCGCTCACCACCCTGGCCACCGACCCCATGCTGTGGGGCCGGGTTGCGGCCCAGGTCCTCCTCAGCCAGCTGGCGGGGGCCCACCCCGGCGAGGACACCGTCCTCCCGGCGCCCCGTCTTCTGGTCCGGGCTTCCACGGGACCGGCCCCGGCCTGACCGGGGCCGTCGACCGAACCGAAAGCCCACCCCTGACCGTCATTTCTCTTCCCGCATGAACCCCCAACCTGGCACGCATCCGTCAGCAAACCCTCCCAAGGAGACGCAATGAAGCGCTTTTCAATTGCCACGCGAGTTTTGTCCGTGGCCGCACTGACCATCATGGGGGCGGGCCTGGCCGGCTGCGGCGGCGGCGCCAGCGGCGGCACCGCCGACTCGGCCGCCACGGCCAAGGGACCCATCAAGGTCTGGTACTCGAACAACGAGTTCGAGGTCAAGTGGGGCAAGGCCATGGTGGAGTCGTGGAACTCCGCCCACCCGGACCAGAAGATCGATGCCCAGGAGATCCCGGCCGGCAAGAGCTCCGAGGAAGTCATCGGTGCCGCCATCACCGCCGGGAACGCCCCCTGCCTGGTCTTCAACACCGCTCCCGTCGCCGTTCCCCAGTTCCAGAAGCAGGGCGGACTCGTCGCGCTGGATTCCTTCCCGGACGGCGCCCAGTACATTAAGGACCGCACCGGCGACCTCGCGGACCAGTACAAGTCCGGCGACGGCAAGATGTACCAGCTGCCCTGGAAGTCCAATCCCGTGGTCCTGTTCTACAACAAGGACCTCTTCTCCAAGGCAGGCCTGGACGCCGAGCACCCTAAGCTCGGCACGCAGGCCGAATTCCTGGACACCGCCCGCACCCTGGTGAAGTCCGGAGCCGCGGCCAACGCAATCTGGCCGTCCCCGGCCAGTGACTTCTTCCAGTCGTGGTTCGATTTCTACCCCTTCTACGCGGCCAACTCCGGGGGCGCTCCGCTCATCAAGGACGGCAAGGCCACCTTCGACAGCGAGCAGGGCAAACAGGTAGCGACCATGTTCGAAACCCTCTACAAGGAAAACCTGGCTTCTAAGGAGGTCTATCAGGGTGACTCCTTCGCCGAGGGCAAGGCCGCCATGTCCCTGGCCGGGCCGTGGGCCATCGCCGCCTACAAGGACAAGGTCAACTGGGGTGCCGTGCCCGTGCCGGCCGCGCAGGCCCAGACCGAAGGTTCCACGTTCTCGGACGCGAAGAACGTCGCGATGTACTCCGCGTGCGAGAACCAGGGAACGGCCTGGGAAGTCATGAAGTTCGCCACCAGCAAGGAACAGGACGGCAAGCTCCTTGCCGACACCGGCCAAATGCCGATGCGCAAGGACCTCCCGGCCACGTACGCGGACTACTTCGCCAAGAACCCCCTCTACAAGCAGTTCGCGGAGCAGGCCGGCCGCACCGTCGAGGTGCCCAACGTGCCCAACTCCGTTGAGGTCTGGCAGACCTTCCGCACCGCCTATGCCAAGTCCGTGATCTTCGGCAACGAAAGCATCGACGCCGCGTTCAAGGGCTCTGCCGAGAAGATCAACCAACTGGCAGCCCAGAAGTAGCTGGTGAACCCCCATGTCACTTCGCTCAGCTGACGGCGCCCCCGCCGCAGGGGACAGCACCTCCCGGGTAGGGGACCGGGGGCCAAGGGACCGGCGGCCGGCGGCCAGGAAGCGCAAGAACCTCCTTGGCCGCCAGCCCCTGGGCCTGCTGTTCAGCGCCCCGTACATCATCTACGTCCTGGGCGTGCTGGCCTTTCCGCTCGGCTACGCCGTCTACATTTCCTTCCACGACTACTTCTTCACCGCGCCGCGGGTCAAGGTTGACCGCCCGTTCGTGGGCCTGGAGAACTACATCACTGTCCTGTCGGACCCCGCGGTGCAGCGATCGTTCCTCAACATCGGCATCTTCCTGATCATCAACGTCCCGCTGACCGTGGGCCTGTCCCTGGTCCTGGCCAACGCCCTGAACCGTGTGACGAGGCTCAAGACCTTCTTCCGGGTCAGCTACTACGTCCCGTACGTCACGGCGAGCGTCGCCGTCGTCGGGGTCTGGCTGTTCCTGTTCCAGCAGAACGGCCTGGTCAACTCGCTGCTGGGGCCGCTGGCCCCGAACCCTTCGTGGCTCGTGAACTCCTGGCTGGCGATGCCCACCGTGGCGCTGTTCGTGACCTGGAAGCAGCTCGGATTCTTCATCCTGCTGTACCTGGCGGCGCTGCAGAACATCCCGGACGAGCTGTACGAGTCCGCCTCGGTGGACGGCGGCAGCAAGTGGGTGCAGTTCTGGAATATCACCGTTCCCGGCGTCCGTTCGGCGAGCGTGCTGGTGACCCTGCTGGCCACCATCACCGGCGCCAACCTGTTCACGGAACCGTACCTGCTCACCGGCGGCGGCGGTCCGGACGGAGCGTCCACCTCACCGGTGTTCCTGATGTACCAGATGGGCATCCTGCAGGGGAATCCCGATCTGGCCGCCGCACTGGGTGTGGTGCTGGTGATCGGCGTGCTGCTGATCGCCCTGATCCAGAAACGCCTCGTGGGCGGAAAGGAGGACTGACATGTCGATCCTCAACAAGGCAGCTGCGCCCAACGATGAAAACCGCGGGAGCAACAACAGCAACGACGGCGGCGCCCGCCGGCCCGGCGGCCCCCGCCTCGGCAAGCAGGCGGCCGGCGCCTCACGCGTGGACAAACGCAGGAGCCTCGGCCCGGGCAGTTTCGTGCTGCTGGCCGTGGGCGCGTTCGTCTTCCTCTTCCCGTTCTACTACATGTTCATCGGCTCGCTGCAGACCTCACCGGACACCTCGGTGGCCGGGGCGTTCCCCGACCCGGCGAACATCACCGGCGAGAACTACGCGAACATCAACAACTCCATCAACCTGCTCAAGGGCCTGGTCAATTCGGGCATCTTCACCAGCGGCGTCATCTTCTTCACCGTGGTCTTCGGGCTGCTGGTGGGGTACGCCCTGGCGCAGATGCACTTCCGGGGCAAAGGGCTGGTGTTCGGCATGATGTTGCTGGTGCAGATGATCCCGTTCCAGCTGCTGCTCATCCCGCTGTACGTGATGATCGTGCGGGACTACGGCCTGGCGGACACGTACCTGGGCATGATCCTGCCCTTCGCGATCAATTCCACAGCCGTGTTCGTCTTCCGCCAGTACTTCATGCAGCTGCCCTCCACGCTCTTCGAGGCGGCCAGGATCGACGGCGCCTCCGAACTCCGGATCCTGTGGCAGATCGCCATCCCGCTGGTGAAACCCGCGATTGTCACGGCGGTCCTGCTGACCTTCATCGGGCCGTGGAACGAGTTCCTCTGGCCGTTCCTCGTGACCAAGGACCAGTCCATCCAGCCGCTCGCCGTCTCGCTGGCGAACTACATCTCCAACATCTCCGCGACGGCGTCCAACCCGTTCGGCGCCATCCTGGCGGGCGCCTGCGTCCTCGCCGCACCCGCCGTCGCACTCTTCATCTTCTTCCAGCGCCAGTTCATTTCCACCAATATCGGCTCCAGCGTAAAGGGTTAACCTATGACCTCCCCCCAGACTTCCGCACTCCCCACCGTCCCGTTCACCCTCACCCGTGCCGGCGTCGTCATGACTCCGGAACCGGGCAACGAATTTGAGGCCGAGGGCGTGCTCAACCCGGCCAGCGGCCGCGGCGCCGACGGCGAGCTCTACCTGCTACCGCGCCTGGTGGCCAAGGGCAATGTCTCCCGCGTGGGACTGGCCAGGGTGGTTATCGAAGACGGCATCCCCACCGGCGTCGAACGCGAGGGCATCGTCCTGGCCCCCGACGAGGGCTGGGAACGCGGCCTGAACAACGCCGGCACCGAGGACCCCCGCACCACCTGGGTGCCGAGCCTCGGCAAGCACCTGATGACCTACGTCGCCTACGGCCCGCTGGGTCCGCGCCTGGCCTTCGCTTACTCCGAGGACCTGCGCAACTGGGAACGCCTGGGCCCGTGCCTCTTCGGCTACCAGGCCGACCTGTCGATGGACCTGAACCTCTTCCCGAACAAGGACGCCGTGTTCTTCCCGGAGCCGGTCAACGACCCCGACGGCGTGCCCTCCTACGCGATGCTGCACCGCCCGATGTGGGACCTCGGCTGGATCCGCGAGGGCGAGGGGGAGCACCTGCCCGACGGCGTCACCGACAACCGCCCCGGCATCTGGATCTCCTACGTTACGGTCGCGGACGTGGAGAAGGACATCAGCAACCTCGTGCACATGGCCAAGCACCGGCTCGTGGCCCTGAGCGAGTTCCCGTTCGAGGAACTGAAGATCGGCGGGGGCCCCGCCCCGATCCGCGTGGACGAAGGCTGGCTGCTGATCCACCACGGCGTCTCCGGCGAGCTCGCGAAGTCCGCGTTCGACCACCAGCAGAACGTCAACTACACCGCGGCCGCAATGATCCTCGACGGCGATGACCCTTCCAAGGTGATCGCCCGCAGCGACAAGCCGCTCCTGGCACCCGAGACCGAGGACGAGATGTCCGGAATCGTGCCCAACGTCGTGTTCCCGACCGCGATCGAGAAGATCGGCGAGCAGCTGTTTGTCTTCTACGGCATGGCTGATTCGAAGATCGGCGTCGCCAAGCTGGACCGGATTCCCGCCGCCAGCTAGCACCGCCGTCCGCGCTGCCGCCGGCCAGCAGGAGCACGCAACATCAAGAACAGGAAAACCCAGATGCAGAAAATCACCACGCAGGCACTGCTGGAGAGTTACGAGGGAGCGCTCGCATTCAGCAACCCGCTGACCGATACCATCTCCACCGAGCAGTTCTCCGCCGAGTACCCCGAGCGCCCGGAATGGGCAGTGGGCCCGTTCCGCAAGGATGATTCCCTATCCTTCCGGCAGGTCCAGGACTGGGAGGACCCCACCGGCATCGGCTGGACGGCGGATTCGATCTTCAATCCCTCCATCATGGAGCGGGACGGCAAGCTCTACCTGTTCTACCGTGCATCTCCCCGGAAGGAATCAGTTTCCAGCCGCATCGGCGTCGCCGTGCTCGATCCCGAAACCGGGTGGCAGGACAACCCTTCCAATCCGGTGATTTATCCCACGATGGACAACGAGATTCTTGGCTGCGAAGATCCCAAGGTGTACCAGGCCAATGGCCGGTACTACATGTTCTACAACGGGATCTGGACGATCGAGGGCAGCGACCAGCTGGCCGGCCAGAATTCCGATGCCTATCCCCTGGGCGAGGTTGGTTGCGACATCAATGTCGCCGTGTCCGATGACCTGATCCATTGGGAAAAGCTCGGGTTGGCGGTCCCGCACGAGATTTCGCGCTACTGGGCCAAAGGGGCCGTCATCCCGCGAAATGCCCGCGGCGAAGCCGTCAAGATCGGCGGGGACTACCTGATGTACCTGTCCGAGGGCTGCGGCGGGACCACCCACGTTGGGCGGTCCTCCGACCTGGTGAACTGGACGTTTGAGCCGCAGGAGTACCTGGACCTGGAACCGCTGGGCGGCTCACTGCACGAGGTGGCCTGCGCAATCGTCAATGAAGGCGAGCGGACCGAGCTGGTCCTGGACTTCTTCTACGGCGACGCCGACGGCCAGTTCTCCGCGGCACAGGCTCTGTATGACATCAGCGAGCCCTTCACCCAGAAAGCGGTCCACAAGGGTGGGTCGCTGGCGTGGGGCGGCCTGCTCAAATTCGGCGGAAGCTGGGTGTTTGCCCAGGGCTGGGATGCTCCCAAGGGATCCCGGGAGATGTACTTCTACCGCGCCGAGCAGGGCTAGCTGGCGGCCGCACGCCGTCCTGGTCCCGGGCTCTCATTTCGGGGTATCCCTGGCGGCGGGCAGAAGTTACATAGTTGCAACGGCCGGGACACGGATGCGAAATCGGGGGCGGAGCATACTGGAACTACGCCCTCCCGGGGACGATTCTCATGCTGGCATTGGGGACTACTCAAAGGACTCCGCGCATGCCCACTCCGCTCAACCAGTCCTTGGCTGACTCTGCCCTTTTGACCAAATCCCTACCGCTGGGCCTGCTCCGGGCCTTTGTGCAGACTGACGCCGCTGATGACGGGCTGACGCCGCAGCTGCTGGCTGACCTCAAGATCCTGGCCCGCACCCCCGGGCTGCTGGTGGCGTGCAACTACGGGGGAACGCTCTGCACGGCGGAAGGCATCTCAACCGAGACCCTGCCCCTGGCCAGCGCGGCGATCGCCCTGCGCGCGCTCGCCGCCCTGCCCAATACGCACTTCGCCATCATTTCCGGCCGGTCCCTGCGCGATCTCGCGGCAGTCTCACGCCTGCCCGCCGAGGTGCATCTGGTGGGGTCGCACGGCACCGAGTTCGACATGGGCTACGCCCACGGCCTCTCGCTGGCCACCGAGTCCGTGCTCCAGCAGACCCACCAGGCACTTGCCGAAACCATCGGGGCTTACCGGGGCATCAGCATCGAACGCAAGCCCGTCGCGGTTTCCGTCCACACGCGGTCGGCGGCGCCGGACACGGTTGACCTGGCCATCCAGAAGGCAGCAGGGATCGCCCAGGACAACGGGCTGCACTTCATCGTGGACGGCTCGGTGCTGGACCTTTCCGTCGTCGAACCGTCCAAGGCGTCCGCCCTGGAACACCTGCGTTCCGTGCTCGGCGTCAGCGCCGCCCTCTACGCCGGCGACGCGTCCAGCGATGAGCTGGCCATGGCGACACTGCGCGGGCCGGACATGGCGCTGCGGGTGGGGGAGGGGCCCACCGTGGCGAACCACAGGCTCCGGGACCCGGAATCGTTCGCCCGAGTGCTGGCGATCCTGTTCGAATTGCGGCGGGCCTGGCTTTTCGGCGAGGACGCCGTTGGCCTGGAACGGCATTCCCTGATCGGCAACGGCTCGTCCACGGCCCTGGTCACACCGGACGCGAAGATCTGCTGGATGAGCCACCCGCTGCCGGACTCGGGGTCGCTGTTCGCCCACCTCCTCGGCGGCGACGCGGCCGGCCACTTCTCCGTAGAACCGGTGAAGTCCTCGCAGGTCCTGGGCCAGCGCTACGTGGACAGCACCATGATCGTGGAAACCCGCTGGGCCGACGTGACCGTGACGGACTACCTGGAGCCTGCCCCGGACGGCATCACCAGCCTGGTCCGTGTGCTGTCCGGCACCGGCGCGGCGAGAGTCGTGTTCGCGCCGCGGCCGGACTACGCGAATGCCCCGTTCAGCATGGAGTCGCGCGGCGCGGAGCTGCACGTCGTGGGCACCGCGGACCCGATCATTCTCCGGGCGCCGGGCGTGGATTTTTCCGTTACGTCGGACGGCCGGCACGCCACCGCCACGTGTGAAGTCGACCTGCGGGATGGGCCGGTGGTCCTCAACCTGCGCTGCGGCGACACTGAACCGCAGCCCGCGGTGCCCGACGACGAGACGGGGCGCCGCGCCGCCGTCGCGCATCACTCGCGCCGCTGGGTCCATGAGCTGCAACTGCCCGGCGTCAAGCCGTCGCTGGTCCGCCGGTCCGCGCTGGTGCTCCGGGCCCTGGTCCACGAACCCACCGGCGCTGTGCTGGCCGCCCCGACCACCTCGCTGCCGGAGGGAATCGGCGGGACCCGGAACTGGGACTACCGGTACTGCTGGCTGCGGGACGGGTCCATGACCGTCAACGCCCTCGTGGACCTTGGCTCAACGGCCGAGGCGGAGGGTTTCCTGGCGTGGCTGGGCCGGATCCTGGCCCACGCCCCGGGCCCGGAATGGCTCCATCCGCTATACTCGGTGACCGGGGCGCCGCTGTCCACCGAGGCGATCATCGAGAGCCTGCCGGGCTACGCGGGATCCCGCCCGGTCCGGATCGGCAATGCCGCCGACCACCAGGTGCAGCTGGATGTGTTTGGCCCGGTCGCCGAGCTGATCGACGCCCTCAGCGCCCGCCAGGGCGTGCTGTCCGACGCCCACTGGGAACTGATGGTCCAGATGGCCGCGGCCGTGCTGGCCCGCTGGCATGAGGCGGACCACGGCATCTGGGAAGCCAGGAGGGCGCCGCGGCACCATGTCTACACGAAGGTGATGTGCTGGGTGGCGCTGGACCGGGCGCTGCGCACGGCCGCCCGGCATGGCCGGGAACCAGTGCCGGCCTGGGAGCCCGCCGCGGCAAGGATCCGGGAGGAAGTCCTGCACGAAGGCTGGGACGAGACCGCGTACTCCTACACCGTGGCGTACGACAGCCCGGACCTGGACGCGGCCGTGCTGCATATCGGTCTCTCCGGCCTGCTGGACGTCAACGACCCCCGCTTCCTGGCCACCGTCACGGCGGTGGAGCGGGAACTGCGGGTGGGGCCCACCGTTTTCCGCTACCGGTACGACGACGGCCTGCCGGGCTTGGAGGGCGGCTTCCACATCTGCACGACGTGGCTGATTGAGGCCTACATCGCCGTGGGCCGGATCGAGGAGGCCTGGGACCTCTTCGACCAGCTGGTCAACCTGTTCGGTCCCACGGGGTTGCTGCCGGAAGAGTACGATCCCGGCACGGAAACCCACCTGGGCAACCATCCCCAGGCGTATTCGCACCTGGGTTTCATCCGCTGCGCCCGGCTCCTGCACGAGCACCAGAGGAACTGACCGCCGCTGTTGGTGCTCTACGCAGGCTGCGCTACTCGCAGCCGACGCCGTCCCCGTCGCGGTCCAGCTTGGCGCTGTACCCCGGCTGGCCGGCGCGGATGGGGGCAGCGCCTGCGGCCCGGACCGCGGCGCAGTTCGCGTAGGACACTGCGGCAGCAGGTGCCGGGGCGGGCGCCACCTGGACTTGTGCGGGGGCTTGCGCCGGGGCCGGTGCCGCAGCCGCCGGCTGCTGGGCGGCTTGTGCCGGCGCGGCATGCGCCGGAGAGGCGGCCGGCTGGTTGGTGGGAGCCACGGCGTTGGGGCAGTCCGACAGGACCCGTGCTATGGCATCGTGCTCGGCCTGGGTCACCCAGAGCCCGTAGCTGGATTTCACCGAAATCTGGCGGGCAACGTAGTCGCAGCGGTAGGACTTGTTCGGCGGCAGCCAGGTGGCGGCGTCGCCGTCGCTCTTGCTTTGGTTGGCCGGGCCGTCCACCGCCAGCAGGTTCAGGGGATCGTTGGCGAAGGACAGCCGCTGCGCCGGACTGAGCTGCTGCGCGCCCTTCTGCCAGGCGTCGCTGAGGGCCACGACGTGGTCGATCTGGACCGCGGTGCTGGTGGCGTTGCCGCGCTGGAAGTTGATGGCGGTGGCGGTGTAGGGGTCGGCCAGGACCCCGGAGAGCACCACGCAGTCCCGCGTCCCGGGCCTGAGCGCGAGGGCCGTGAGGTCGCGGCGGAGCATGTCGTTGCGGGTGTCGCAGCCGTTATGGTCGACGTCGGACCACGCCGGGCCGAACTGGTCGCGCGAATAGCCGGTTTTCGGCGCTCGGCCCTTGACGGGCAGGGTCGCCAGCACCTCGAGGGCCTTGCTGGCAAAGGCTGGCTGCTGGTGCGGCGCGGCGACGCCGGGACCCTCGACGCCGGGGGTGGTCTCGGGATCCAGCGGAGCGCTGTCCAGTCCGGCTGACGGGGCAGCGGGGGAGCTCGCGGCGGGGGAGCCATTGGCGGCGGCCGGGGCCGTCGCAGGGCTGGCGCAGGCCGTGGCGGAAACCAGCAGCAGCCCCGCCAGCCCGGCAGCGATCCAGTCGACTGGGCCAATCTTCCGGCCGTGTACTGGGCGTGGTCCGAGGCTGTGCAATGTGCGTTCCCTATGTTCTCGCTGCTGATCCGTGTGCGGTCCGCTGGAGTCGACGGACCGCCTCCAGCCTAGCGGCGCCTCTAAGGTTGGACCGCCCGGCCACGCCGGTCGCCGTGGCGCCGCGGATCGTGATTCGGGGCGGCATTCGCCGTTGGCTCGGGCGATCGCGCAGAATAGCCCCATGACTAAAAGCAACGCGCGAATGCCGCGGCTTGAGGATGTGGCGGAACGCGCCGGCGTCTCGCACCAGACCGTGTCCAGGGTGGTCAACAGCCACCCCAATGTCAGCAAGGCCACGCGCGAGAGGGTGGAGGCGGCCATTGCCGAGCTGGGTTACCGACGCAACACTGCGGCACGGAGCCTGGTGACCCGGCGGTCCCAGACTATCGGGGTCCTGGCCAGTGAGCTCTCCCAGTTTGGCCCGGCCAACACACTGCTGGGAGTTGAACAGGCAGCCCGGGACGCCGGCTATTTTGTCAGTATCGCGGCCCTGAAGTCTGTCACCCGCGAAGCGATCTTCGATGCCGTCCGGCACTTCATGGACCAGTCCGTCGACGGCATCGTGGTGAGCGTGCCGCATTCCGAAACGCTGCTCGCCCTGGCGGAACTGAAGGTCGACGTGCCGGTGGTGGCGGTGGGCTCATTGGGAAATGAAACCGTGAGCGGCGCCAGGGTGGACCAGACACGTGGTGCAGAACTCGCCGTCGGCCATCTGATTGAGCTGGGCCACCGGCGGATCGGACACATCGCCGGACCGCAGGACTGGATCGACGGCGTGGCGAGGGCCGAAGCGTGGAGCACCGCCTTGCGTTCCGCGGGTCTTGAGGACGATCTCCTGATGACCGGCGACTGGAGCGCCGGTAGCGGTTACGAGATTGGCAGGAAGTTGGCTGCCGAACGCTCGGCCACCGCGATTTTCGTGGGCAACGACCAGATGGCGCTGGGCCTGCTGCGCGCATTCAATGAAGCAGGCGTCCGCGTGCCCGACGACGTCTCCGTGGTCGGTTTCGATGACCAGCCGGAATCGGGCTACTTCACGCCGCCGCTCACCACCGTCCGCCAGGACTTCGAGGAACTCGGCCGGCGCTGCATTGACATCATGCTGGCCGCAATCGACGATGGCGAAAGTGTCAGCAGTACCGTCGTGGAGCCAGAACTGGTGGTGCGTCAGAGCACCTCCGCCCCGGCCTGAGCCCCGGTTTTCGCTACCTGATCCGGCCGTAGCTGGTAAGCTAATTGTTAGCGCTAACTAAGGGGGGGGGAATTGTCAGTAGAGTCAGAGACCAGACGTCCTCCCGTGATGGAGGACGTGGCCAGGCTGGCCGGCGTTTCACACCAGACTGTCTCCCGGGTCCTCAACGCGCATCCGAACGTCAGCCCACGGACCCGCGAACGCGTCGAGCAGGCCATCCGGGACCTGGGCTACCGCCGGAACACTGCAGCCCGCAGCCTCGTTACACGGCGGTCCCAAACGATAGGCGTCCTGGGAAGCGACATGTCCCACTACGGTCCGGCCAATACGCTGCTCGGAGTGCAGCAGGCAGCTCGGGGCAAGGGCTATTTCGTCAGCGTGGCAAGCCTCAGTGAGGTCACGCCCGTCGCGATTAAGGACGCCCTCGAATACTTCATGATGCAGTCAGTGGACGGCATCGTCGTGATCGTGCCGCACGAGGCCATGTTCGAATCCCTCAGCACCATCGGCATGGCCGTCCCGCTGGTTGCCGTGGGCTTCGGCGTCGATGAGCGGCTGAGTGTCGCCGCGGTGAACCAACGGATGGGCGCCGGCCTTGCCGTGCAGCACCTGGTGGATCTTGGCCATACGGCCATCGCCCACGTTTCCGGGCCGCCGGACTGGATTGACGCCGCCGCCCGCATTGAGGGCTGGCGCCGTACCCTCGCCCAGGCGAAACTGGACGACTCTGTGCTGATCCGGGGCAACTGGAGCGCCGAAAGCGGTTACCGCGCCGGGCTTGAACTTGCGGCTGCCGGAAACGTCACCGCTGTATTCGCAGCCAATGACCAGATGGCGCTCGGAGCCCTGCGCGCCTTCTGCGAAGCCGGGCTGCGCGTCCCGCAGGACATCAGCCTTGTTGGCTACGATGACCAGCCCGAGGCCGCCTACCTTGTGCCGCCCCTGACCACTGTCAACCAGGGTTTCAAGGAACTCGGAGCCCGTTGCATGCAAATGCTCCTCTTCGATATGGCCAACGGCCATTCAGGCGCATCGTCGGTGGTCAACCCCAGGCTTGTGGTTCGCTCCACCACTGCGCCGCCACGCGCCGCCCACTGAGCCCAGTGCCCGCGAACTGAACCCAAGGCGGGGCGTTGGCCGGCGCCAGCGCATTTCTCTGGGTGTATTTCTCTGGGGTGCACTTCTCGGTGGGTGTACTTCTCGGTGGGTGCACTCCTTTGACATCGCCAATGCTTGACGCGCAGTTATGTTAGCGTTCACAATCTAAGTGAATCTTTTACGTTTTCGATACCGGGCACAGGGGTTAGTACCTCCCGGATGGAGGTTTGAGCATGCAATCCAGTGATGACGCCGGTTTCAACCCCGGCGGTGAAAACTATGTCATCGGGGTGGACTACGGCACCCTGTCCGGCCGGGCCGTGGTGGTCCGGGTCCGGGACGGCAAGGAGCTGGGCAGCGGAGTGTTTGAGTACCCGCACGCGGTTCTCACCAGTGAACTCCCCGCGGACCTCGTTGACACTGCAGACGGTACAGCCGCCCGGCTCCCCGGCGAATGGGCGCTCCAGGTGCCGAATGACTACCGGGACGTGCTCCGGCACGCTGTTCCGGCGGCGATCGCGGATGCGGGAATCGACCCGGCCGCCGTCGTCGGCATTGCCACCGACTTCACGGCCTGCACGATGGTGCCGGTCAAGGCCGACGGAACGCCGCTGAACGAATTGCCCGGCTACGCGAACCGGCCGCACGCCTACGTGAAACTTTGGCGCCACCACGCAGCGCAGGGCCAGGCCGACCGCATCAACGACCTCGCCGGCGAGCGTGCAGAGACGTGGCTGCCGCGTTATGGCGGACTGATTTCCTCGGAGTGGGAGTTCGCCAAGGGCCTCCAGCTGCTCGAGGAGGACCCCGAAGCATATGCGGAGATGGACCACTGGGTGGAAGCCGCAGACTGGATTGTCTGGCAGCTGTGCGGCAACTACGTCCGCAACGCCTGCACCGCCGGGTACAAGGGCATCTACCAGGACGGTCGCTACCCGTCGGAGGACTTCCTTGCGGCGCTGAACCCCCTGTTCAAAAACTTTGTTAGCGCTAAACTACAGCACTCCATCGGCCGTCTGGGCGACGCCGCCGGCTACCTGACCGCCGAGGCCGCAGCCTGGACCGGCTTGCCGGAGGGAATCGCCGTCGCGGTGGGCAACGTGGACGCCCATGTCACGGCCCCGGCGGCGAAAGCCGTGGAACCGGGCCAGATGGTGGCCATCATGGGCACCTCCACCTGCCACGTGATGAACGGCGACGCGCTGCACGAGGTCCCCGGCATGTGCGGTGTGGTGGATGGCGGCATCGTGGACGGGCTCTGGGGCTATGAAGCCGGCCAGTCCGGTGTGGGGGACATTTTTGGCTGGTTCACCAACAACGGCGTTCCGCCCGAATACCACCAGGCCGCCTCCGCCGCGGGGCTCGGCATCCACGAATACCTCACCGAACTCGCCTCCGCCCAGGCGATCGGCGAGCACGGCCTGATCGCCTTGGATTGGCACTCGGGCAACCGTTCCGTGCTGGTGGACCACGAACTCTCCGCAGTGGTGGTCGGCCAGACGTTGGCCACCCGCCCCGAGGACATCTACCGTGCCCTGCTGGAGGCCACGGCCTTCGGAACCCGCACCATTGTGGACGCCTTCCGTGACTCCGGCGTGCCGGTTCGGGAATTCATCGTCGCGGGCGGGCTGCTGAAGAACAAACTCCTCATGCAGATTTACGCGGACGTGACAGGCCTGCAGCTTTCCACTATCGGATCGGCCCAGGGGCCCGCGCTGGGGTCGGCAATCCACGCCGCCGTCGCCGCCGGCAAGTATCCGGATGTCCGGGTGGCCGCTGCTGCCATGGGCTCCGCCCCCGGCGCCGTCTACACCCCGGACCCGGCAAATGTCGCCGCCTACGAGGAGCTCTTCCGGGAATACCGTACCCTGCACGATTACTTCGGCCGGGGCGCCAACGAGGTCATGCACCGGCTCAAGGCCATCCAGCGCAACGTCAGCGGGGCCGGCAGGGCTAGTCGCAGTACCGAAGTGTCCCCCCTCGCAGAAGGAGTGCCCGCATGAGCGACTTCCTGCACACCCTCGCCCGGATCCGCCAGGAGGTCTACGCCCTGCACGCGGAACTGACCCGCTATGAGCTGGTGGTGTGGACCGCCGGGAACGTCTCGGCCCGGATTCCCGGCTACGACCTCATGGTGATCAAACCCTCCGGTGTCTCGTACGACGACCTCACCCCGGAGCTGATGGTGGTCACCGACCTGTACGGGACCCCGGTCGCAAGCCTAACTGCGGACGCCGCCGGTTCACCCGTCGAATGGTCGAACCCCGGGCTGTCGCCGTCGTCGGACACCGCCGCCCATGGATACGTGTACCGGCATATGCCGGAGGTGGGCGGCGTGGTGCACACGCACTCCACCTACGCCACCGCCTGGGCGGCGCGCGGCGAAGCCATCCCGTGCGTCCTGACGATGATGGGAGACGAGTTCGGCGGCACCATCCCCGTGGGGCCGTTCGCGCTCATCGGGGATGACTCGATCGGCCGCGGAATCGTCGAAACCCTGCAGGCCTCCAACTCCCCGGCCGTCCTGATGCAGAACCATGGCCCGTTCACCATCGGCAAGGACGCGCGTTCCGCGGTCAAGGCGGCCGTGATGTGCGAGGAAGTGGCCCGCACAGTGCACATCGCGCGGCAACTCGGCGAGCCGCTGCCGATCGACGCGACACTGGTCGAATCCCTCTACGACCGCTACCAGAACGTCTACGGCCGGTAGCCGGACTCCCAAAAGCCCGGGGCGCCCGGCCACCGCACCGCTAGCAAGCCCGGTGCCCCGTCCAACGACTATTCCCATACCCAAGGAGCCCTTCGTGCCTTACGCCAACAACACCTCCCTTGACCACTACGAGGTCTGGTTCCTCACCGGCAGCCAGCACCTGTACGGCGAGGACGTCCTGAAGCAGGTAGCCGCCCAGTCGCAGGACATCGCCGCCGCCCTGAACGCCTCCGCAGACGTCCCCGTCAAGGTCGTCTGGAAGCCTGTGCTCACCGATTCGGACGCCATCCGGCGCACCGCGCTGGAAGCAAATTCCGACGACGCCGTCATCGGCGTGACCGCCTGGATGCACACGTTCTCACCTGCCAAGATGTGGATCCAGGGCCTGGACCTGCTCCGCAAACCCCTCCTGCACCTGCACACCCAGGCGAACGTCGAACTGCCGTGGGCGGACATCGACTTCGACTTCATGAACCTGAACCAGGCCGCGCACGGCGACCGGGAATTCGGCTACATCCAGTCCCGCCTCGGCATCCCGCGCAAGACCGTCGTCGGGCACGTGTCCAACCCGGAGGTCTCCCGCCAGGTCGGCGTCTGGCAGCGCGCCTCCGCGGGCTGGGCCGCCGTCCGGACCCTGAAACTCACCCGCTTCGGCGACAACATGCGCAACGTCGCCGTCACCGAAGGGGACAAGACCGAGGCCGAGCTGCGCTTCGGCGTCTCGGTCAACACCTGGTCCGTCAACGAACTCGCCGACGCCGTGCACGGCGCCGCGGAGGCCGACGTCGACGCCCTGGTCGACGAATACGGGCGGCTCTACGACGTGGCCCCCGAACTGCGCGCCGACGGCGCCCGGCACGAATCACTGCGCTACAGCGCCCGGATCGAACTGGGCCTGCGGTCTTTCCTGGAAGCCAACGGCTCCGCGGCGTTCACCACCTCCTTCGAAGACCTCGGCGAACTGCGCCAGTTGCCCGGCATGGCCGTGCAGCGGCTCATGGCCGACGGCTACGGCTTCGGCGCCGAGGGCGACTGGAAGACCGCCATCCTGGTCCGCGCCGCCAAGGTCATGGGCGCCGGCCTGCCCGGCGGCGCCTCGCTCATGGAGGACTACACCTACCACCTCACCCCGGGCCAGGAAAAGATCCTCGGCGCGCACATGCTCGAGGTCTGCCCCTCCCTGACCGCTACCCAGCCGCGCGTCGAAATCCACCCGCTGGGCATCGGCGGCAAGGAAGACCCCGTCCGGATGGTCTTCGACACCGACGCCGGCCCCGGCGTCGTGGTGGCGCTGTCCGACATGCGCGACCGCTTCCGCCTCGTGGCGAACGCCGTCGACGTCGTGGACCTTGACGAACCGCTGCCCAACCTGCCGGTGGCCCGGGCCCTCTGGTCACCCAAGCCGGACTTCGCCACCTCCGCGGCGGCCTGGCTGACCGCCGGGGCCGCCCACCACACCGTCCTGTCCACCGCCGTGGGCATGGACGTGTTCGAGGACTTCGCCGAAATCGCCCAAACCGAACTGCTCACCATCGACGACGGCACCACCATCCGCGGGTTCAAGAAGGAACTGGCCTGGAACGCCGCCTACTACAAGCTGGCCGGCGGGCTGTGACCGAATACGAAATCCGCGCCGGTGGGTACACAGCCGTCGTCACGGCACGGGGAGCTGCCCTGCGCCTGCTGCAGTTCCGGGAACGGGACCTCGTGGTTCCGTTCCCGGCAGGCGGCCCCATTCCCGACTACCGCGGCGTCATCGCCACTCCCTGGCCCAACCGCATCGCCGACGGCCGGTACACCTTCCGAGGCGCCGACTACCGGCTGCCGGTCAACGAGGCAGAACGGGACTGCGCCCTCCACGGCATGGCATTCCCGCTCGACTGGACCCTGACGGAGCTCTCCGAGTCCGCCGTGGTCCTTGGCTGCTGCGTTGGCCCAGCCCCCGGATACCCGTTCCTGCTCGGAGTCACCGCCCGCTACCGCCTGGACGACGACGGCCTGCACGCCGGCGTCACGGCGACCAACTTCAGTGCGGACACCGCGCCCTACGGCGTCTGCCCGCACCCCTACCTGGTCGCCGGACCCGCCCCGCTGGACGAATGGACGCTGGAGTTTCCGGCTGAAAAGTTCCTGGACGTGACCGCAGACCGGTTGCTCCCCGTCGCCGTGCGGGCTGTGGAGGGCCACGAGTTCGATTTCCGCTCGCCCCGCGCTATCGGAGCCACCGCGATCGACCACGCCTTCACCGGCATCAGCTTCACCGGGGCCGGCCGGGCGGAATTGATCGCCCGCGATCCGGGCGGGACCGGCGTCGGCATGTCCTGGGACCGGAGCAGCCCGTGGCTGCAGATTCACACCGCGGACAAGCAGCCGCCGGCCCGCAGCCGGCTGGGCCTGGCCGTGGAGCCAATGTCGTGCCCGCCCGATGCCTTCAACAGCGGCCAGGACCAGGTGCATCTGGAACCCGGCGCCTCCCACGATGCCTCATGGAGCATCTTCGCCGCCTGACCTGATCCCCGGGAGGGATTACCGTGCCGTCCCAACCGACGTCGACTGATACAGGATTGGAGGGTTACCAATCTGTGATTTGATTCACAGAAAAGTTTGACCTACGCTAGTAAATAATTGTTAGCGCTAACACAGAAGTTGGCGCCGACATTGCCACCAGTTTGGCCACGAGTCAGCATCGACCCTTGGGATCCCGAAAGCTGCGACCGTGTCCGATCGTATGGCGAAGAGCATTGCTTTTCCGTTTCAGCACCAGTTCGCGGCGCACAGTGTCCGCGGGAGGAGAACATCGTGAGAATCAAGAAACTTCTGGGCGTCGTTGCCGTCGTCCTGACGCTGGCGGTGGGGGCCACTGGCTGTGGCTCCCGGCCCGGCAGCACCCAAGCCAGCGGCACGGCTAATCCCACAGACTCCCTGGTGGGCATCTCGATGCCCACGCAGACGTCCGAAAGGTGGATCGCCGACGGCGGGAACGTGGAAAAGTCCCTGAAGGAGCTCGGCTACAAGACCGACCTCCAGTACGCCAATGACGACATCCCCACCCAGGTGTCACAGATCGAGAACATGCTGACCAAGGGCGCCAAGGCCTTGATCATCGCGGCCATCGACGGCACCACGCTCACCGACGTCCTGGCGAAGGCAAAGGAACAGAACGTCAAGGTCATCTCCTATGACCGGCTCATTAACGGCACGCCGAACGTGGATTACTACACCACGTTCGACAACTACACCGTGGGCGTCCAGCAGGCCACCTCGCTGCTGACCGGACTGGGCCTGGTGGATGCCAGTGGCAAGAAGGTGGACGGCAAGGGCCCGTTCAATGTCGAACTGTTCGCCGGCAGCCCCGACGACAACAACGCCAACTTCTTCTGGACCGGGGCCATGGACACCCTCAAGCCCTTCCTGGATGCCGGCACCCTCAAGGTCCCCAGCGGCCAGACCAAGTTCGAACAGGCCGCCATCCTCCGCTGGCAGGCACCCGTGGCCCAGAAGCGCATGGAAGACATCCTCACCGCCGCCTACAGCTCCGGCACTAAGCTCGACGGCGTCCTGTCGCCGTATGACGGCCTGTCGATCGGCATCATCTCAGCACTGACCAGCACCGGCGGCTACTCGAAGGGCAGCCTCCCGATCGTGACCGGTCAGGACGCAGAAAAGGGCTCGGTGAAGTCCATCATCGCCGGCGAGCAGTACTCCACGATCTTCAAGGACACCCGCCAGCTCGGTGCCCAGGCAGTGAAGATGGTCGACGCCGTCCTGAAGGGACAGCAGCCGGAGACCAACGACACCAAGACCTATGACAACAAGGTCAAGGTAGTTCCGGCCTTCCTGCTGAAGTCTGTCGTCATCACCAAGGACAACTACCAGAAGGAGCTCATCGACTCCGGCTATTACACCGAGGCCGACGTCAAGTAGGCGCCGCGCAGGGTGCGGTCCGGCCGACCGCCTGGCCGCACCCTTCCTGGGGCTCTGCATCCGCAGTTGCCCGGTTTCAACCACTCAGCGGGAAATGACCATGAACGCACCCATCCTTCAAATGCGGGGAATCACCAAGACCTTCCCCGGCGTCAAAGCCCTCCAGGACGTCACCCTGGACGTCAACCGCGGCGAAGTCCACGCTATCTGCGGTGAAAACGGGGCCGGAAAATCGACCCTCATGAAAGTGCTGTCCGGCGTCTACGCACACAACACCTTTGACGGCGACATCGTCTTCGAAAACGAACCCTGCAGCTTCTCCGCGATCAGCGACAGCGAAAAACGCGGAATCGTCATCATCCACCAGGAGCTGGCCTTGAGCCCGTACCTGTCCATCGCGGAGAACATCTTTCTCGGAAACGAGCTCGCCTCACGCGGCTGGGTGGACTGGCGAAAGACCAACCTGGAAGCTGCCAAACTGCTCGCCCGGGTGGGACTGAGCGAGAACCCGGTGACACCCATCCAACACATCAGCGTCGGGAAGCAACAGCTGGTCGAGATCGCCAAGGCCCTGTCCAAGGAAGTGAAGCTGCTCATCCTCGATGAGCCGACGGCGGCACTGAACGACGAGGACTCGGATCACCTGCTGGACCTCATCCTGCATTTGAAGGGACAGGGCGTCACCTGCATCATCATCAGCCACAAGCTCAATGAAATCCGCAAAGTGGCCGACGCCGTTACCATCATCCGTGATGGCAAGAGCATCGAAACCCTCCGCCTGGACCAGGGTCAGATCACCCAGGAGCGCATCATCCGAGGCATGGTGGGCCGCGACCTCGACAGCCTCTACCCCGAACGCACTCCCGTCATTGGCGAGGAAGTCCTCCGCATCGAAGACTGGTCCGTCCAGCACCCGCAGGACCACACCCGCACCGTGGTCCACAACGCCAGCCTCAACGTCCGCAAGGGCGAAGTGGTCGGGCTGGCCGGGCTCATGGGCGCCGGCCGGACTGAACTGGCCATGAGCGTCTTTGGCCGCACGTACGGGCGCGCCGTGTCCGGGAAGGTGTTCAAGTACGGAGAGGAAATTGACACCTCCACCGTGCCGGAAGCCATCCGGCACGGGATTGCCTACGCCACTGAAGACCGCAAGCACTACGGCCTGAACCTCATCGAGGACATCAAGCGCAATGTCTCCATGGCCGCCCTTGGGAAGCTGGCCAGCCGGGGCTGGGTGGACAAGAACGAAGAGACCACCGTGGCGAACCGGTACCGGAAGAGCATGAACATCAAGGCTCCCTCGGTCGCATCCATCACCGGAAAGCTCTCCGGCGGCAACCAGCAGAAAGTGGTCCTCAGCAAATGGATGTTCTCTGATCCGGACGTGCTGATCCTGGATGAACCCACGCGCGGCATCGATGTGGGTGCCAAATTTGAGATCTACACGATCATCGCCGAGCTCGCGGCCCAGGGGAAGGCCGTGATTGTGATCTCCTCCGAGCTGCCCGAACTGCTGGGCATCTGCGACCGGATCTACACCCTCTCCGCGGGGCGCGTCACCGGCGAGGTTCCCATAGCGGCGGCCTCCCAGGAGACCCTCATGCACTACATGACACAAGAGAAGGAATAACGCACCATGTCTGCCCTACGAGAATCCCTCGGCTTCCTGACAAGCCGCCTCCGCCAGGTCGGCATCTTCGTCGCCCTGATCCTGATCGTCATCCTGTTCCAGGTCCTGACCGGCGGCATTCTGCTGGAGCCGCAGAACGTCACGAACCTCGTTGTCCAGAACAGCTACATCCTGATCCTCGCCATTGGCATGGTGATGATCATCATCGCCGGCCACATCGACCTGTCGGTCGGCTCGATCGCCGGTTTCGTCGGCGCCGTGTCCGGTGTGATGATCGTCCAGTGGGGTTGGCCGTGGTGGCTCGCCATCCCCGCCTGCCTGCTCGTTGGCGCCCTGGTCGGCGCCTGGCAAGGGTACTGGGTGGCCCACGTGGGCATTCCCGCGTTCATTGTGACCCTGGCGGGCATGCTGATCTTCCGCGGCCTGACCCTCATCACCCTCAAGAACCAGCAGATCACGCCGTTCCCGAACGAGATGCGCGCCCTCGGCGGCGGCTTCCTCCCGGATATCTCCGGCGGCACGTCAGTCCTGGAATGGCTCACGGTCATCCTCGGCGTCGCCGGAACCGCAGCCATCGTCTTCCAAGCCGTCAAGGAACGCCGCGTCCGGGGGAAGTTCAACCTGGAGAACGAACCCATGGCGTGGTTCGTGACAAAGACAGCCTTCATCGCGCTGCTGATGCTGACCATCACGTTCCTGCTCGCGAGCTACCGTGGCACCCCGATCGTCCTGGTCGTGCTCGCCGTCCTGGTCATCGGCTACTCCGCACTGATGAACAACAGCATCTTCGGCCGGCACACCTATGCCATCGGCGGAAACCTGCACGCCGCCCAGCTCTCCGGCATCAAGACCAAAGCCGTGACTTTCCGGTTGTTCGTGAACATGGGCGTGCTGGCGGCCCTCGCCGGCCTCGTCTTCACCGCCCGGTTGAACTCCGCCCAGCCGGCCGGCGGCACCGGCTTCGAACTGGACGCCATCGCCGCGGCCTTCATCGGCGGCGCAGCGGTGACGGGCGGAATCGGCACCGTGGCCGGAGCAATGGTGGGAGGGCTGATCATGGGCGTCCTCAACAACGGCATGTCCATCCTTGGCCTGGGCACCGACTACCAGCAGCTCATCAAGGGCCTGGTGCTCCTGCTCGCGGTCGCTTTCGACGTCTTCAACAAGAACCGCAGCGGTGGGGGCTCCATCGTCGGAACGCGGTTCAAACTCAAGACAACCCCTCCAGCAGACGCCGGGACGCCGAAAAAGGCCGAGCCCAAGGCGCAGGCGCCCGTGACCGTCGCCTCAGCCCCGGGTGGGCAGGCCGGGGAGTCCTGAACCAGCCCGGCCCTGAATGAACCAGCCCGGCCCTGAATGAACCCGGCCCTGATCCAGCCCGGCCGGGGATCCGTTGAGAGCGCTCAGCGGATCCCCGGCCGGGAGGCCGCGAAGATGGCCGGTGCCCCGTCGTCGCCGGTTGCGAGGTCGGCAAGGATCCGGCCCACTGCCGGCGTGAACTTGAATCCGTGGCCGGAGAAGCCGGCGCCGATGACCACCGGGCCGATCCGGTCCAGGACGAAGTTCTCATCCAAGGTGGTCGTGTAGATGCAGCTGATGTCGGTGAGGGAATCGGCGTCGACCCCGGGCAGCCAGTCCCGGGCGTAGCGCTGCAGGGCCGCCCGCTGGTCCGGCTCCGGGGCGAAGGTGCGCCGGTCCGGGTCCACCACCGGACCTACACCGTGCCACCCGGCCTTGATTCCCTCGCCCGGCGTTTGCATGCCGTACACGGGGGACCGCCAGTACGCGTAGGCTTCCGAACGGCCGGGCGTGTGGTTGAACCCCGGCCACTGGGCGCCGTCGTCCGTGATGGCGAAGTGCGCCGGCTGCTCCTGGGTGACCGTCAGCCGGGGCAGGGGCGCCACGCCGGCGAGCAGCTTCGTGGTCCACCCGCCGGCGGTGACCACGGCCTGCCTCGCGGAGAGCGTCTCGGTGCGGCCGCCGGACTCGACCGTGAGCCGGACGCCATCGTCGAGGATTTTCAGCTCGAGGACTTTCACGTGATGGCGGATCTCGGCGCCCAGGCCGGCGGCGAGGCGCTGCAGCGCCGGCAACGCGGCGTCGGGGTTCAACTGGCCGCCGTCGGCCATGTGCAACACGCGCGACTCGAACCGGATGCCCCGCCAGCGCTCGGCGGCTTCCCCGGCGGAGAGGAACTCCGCCCGGAGCCCGGCGGCAAGCAGCGCGTCCCGGACCTCGGGCAGCCGCGGATCCGCGCCGTGGTTCACGACGCCGGTGCGCGCCAGCAGGCGCTCGCCGCTGTCCGTTTCGAGCTCGTTCCACAGCCGCGCGGCCTCGGCCAGCAGGGCGACGTAGTCCGGATCCGCGTAGCCGGGGTTGAAGTTCCGGGTGGTGCCGTGGGAGGCGCCCTTGCGGTGGCCGGGCCCGAACTGCTCCAGCAGGGTCACGTCCCGGCCGCGCCGGGCCAGCGCCCACGCTGCGGCGGAGCCCATCGCGCCGCCGCCGATGACCACTGTGTCCAGGGTTGTATTCAAGGGTCCTCCTCCGGGATAGCTGCCGGTCCGCCCGTCCGGGCAAGACCAGGCGGGGTCAGGCCAGCAGCAGGGCCACGCCGATCATGGCCGGCACAGCTACCACGGTAGTGATCAGCACGGTGTCCTTGGCTACTGTGACGCCGGTGCGGTAGCGGCTGGCCGCGACAAACACGTTTTGGGCGGTGGGCAGGGCTGCCGTGACGACGGCGGCGAACAGCGCCTGCTCCTGCATGCCGAGGGCAAAGCGGGCAAACAGGTACGCCACCAGCGGGTGGACGAAAAGTTTGAAGCCGCTGGCCAGCAGGGCGTCCAGCCGGCGGCCGGACGAAGCCTGCAACGGCTTGGAGCCGTTGAGGCTCATGCCGAAGGCGATCAGCATGGCCGGGATGGCGGCTCCGCCGATCAGGTGAATGGGCTCCAAGATCAGCGGCGGCACCTGCCAGCCGGTTCCGGCCACCAGGAGACCCAGTCCGGTGCCGACGATCATCGGGTTCCGCAGGATCATGAGCACGAACCTCAGGGGCGTGGTGCGGTGCGAACTGGTGGTGGCGTCCAGGGCCATCAGGAACATGGGGGTGAAGAAGGCCAGCTGGAAGATCAGCAGGGGCGCCACATAGCTGGCATCACCGAGCACGAAGACGGCGATGGGAATGCCTAGGTTGGCCGAGTTGGCCAGGGAGGCGCTCATGGAGGAGATGAGGGCCTCCGGTACGGGCCGGTTGAGGGCGAAACGCACAATGCCGAAGAACAGGACCGCCGTCGTCACGGCCCCGACTGCCGTCACGAGCAGCGGCGCGGCAAAGACGTTGTGCAGGTTGGCCTTGCTGAGCGTCTCGAACAGCAGGGCCGGGCTGGCGACGAAGAACGTCAGGGCGCTGAGGACGGAGCGGGCGTTCTCGCCCAGAATGTTGCGCCGGCCCACGAACATGCCGACCAGGATGATGGCCCAGACGACGAAGAAGCCTGCCAAGACCCCTAACATGCGGTTCTCCGCAGCGGGGCGGGAGGGCACGGGGTAGGGGTCACCGTTCCAGAGTAATCAGCTTTATTCCGCAGGCCGTCCTATTACGCCCGACGGCGTGATGTCGCGTCATGGGCGCGCCCGCGGATGGGCCAGCGCGGCGGACCCGCCCGGGATGCGCAGGGCGCAGGCTGTTGACGCTAGTTGAGCGCGGCGTTGTTCAGGGAATGCGGCGGGCGCATGAGGCCGGGCGTCATGCCCTCCGCGGGGTCGTTGCCGATCTGGACAATCTTGTTGTCCTGGTCAACGTGGACGACCTTGGGGTTGTACGCCTTCGCCTCGTCCGTGGTCATCTGGGCGTAGGTAATGAGGATGACGATGTCGTTCTCGTGCATCAGGTGCGCGGCCGCGCCGTTGATGCCGATCACACCGGAGCCGCGTTCGCCGGCGATCGTGTAGGTCTCCAGCCGGGCGCCGTTCGTGACGTCGACGATCGCCACGAGCTCCCCGGGAATGATGTCGGCCGCCTCCAACAGATCCAGGTCCACGGTGACGGAACCGACATAGTGAAGGTCCGCGTGCGTGACCGTCGCGCGGTGGATCTTGGATTTGAATATTGTGCGATTCATAACGTCACCAGTCTAGCGCGGGGCCAACGCCGGCGCTGTGGCGCACTGCACACACCGGGCACAGTACGAGGCCGTCACACCGCCCGTCACGCTGAACTTCACACCGCCCGTCAAGTGAGCCGCTCCGTGGAAGCATGACCAAGGGTGCCGGCGGCTGCCGTCGGAACGATCGATGCCGCCGTAGCGGCCAGGATTTCGCGGGCTGCCAAGAGGGCTGGCCGCTTGGCACTGGACCGCCGCACCGAGGTGAAGACCGTCCGGTGCGGGTCCCCGGGCAACTCCAGGAGCTGTGCGCTCGTGCCGCGGCCGGTCCACACGAGGTCGGGCATCAGGGCCACCGCATTCCCGGACTCGATCAGCCGGATCTGGGCCTGCAGGTCGGCGGTTTCAAAACGGACATCGGGCTCAAACCCGGCACTCCGGCAGGCCTGCTCGGCCCAGTGCCGCGAGGCGGCTCCGCGGGGCTCCATCACCCACGGAAGCCCCGCGGTGTCCGCCAGTGTCCTGACGGCGGGGCGCCCCGGCGCGGAGGGCGGAACGGCGAGCCGGATGGCGTCGCTCGTCAGGGCCACGCGGTCCAGCTCCGCGTAGTGCGGGGCGGCGTGGCCCGGGTATTGCTCGGCGATCACGAGGTCGAAGTCGCGGGCCCACGTCTCGTGAAGGGCGGTCTCGGGTTCCCGCTGGGTCATTTCCACCCGGACCTCCGGGTAGCTGGCGGACATCCTGGTCAGGGTGCCCGGCATGAGCGCCAGCGCTGCCGACTGGAACACCGCGATCCGCACAGTGCCGGTGACCGTGGTCAGCGACGCGGCGAGGTCCGCCTCCGCCTGCTCCAAGGTTTCCAGCAGCTGGGACGTGTGGGCCACAAGGACCTCGGCCTGGGGCGTCAGCTGTACGCGGCGCCCGGTCTTCCTCAGGAGCTCCACTCCGGCCTCCTTCTCAAGGAGGGCCAGCTGCTGCGAGACTGACGATGGGCTGTACTGGAGCGCTTCGGCCACCTCGGCCAGCGTGCCCCGGATCTTCAGTTCGCGCAGCAGTCGCAAGCGCCGGACGTCAAGCATCGCTATTCCCTTACGAATTCTAACGGTTATTGATTAAGAGAATTCACTTTATCTAATGCAATCGGGCTTGCATACTGTTGCCACTCGGTAACGCCCATCACGGCGTGTATTGGTGGGCATCACACCTAAGCAGGAGGCCCTGATGGCTACACAAGATCCGGCCCGGTCGATCATGCGGCGCAAGCCCATCGACGACATCGAAGAAGAAAACAAGCACAGCGGACTGCACAGAAGCCTGGGGCTCTGGCAGCTGACGGCCATCGGCGTCGGCGGCATTATCGGCGTCGGGATCTTCTCGCTGGCGGGCCTTGTGGCCCACGGCAGCGGGGGCGAGCCCGGTGTCGGCCCCGCTGTGCTCGTCTCGTTCCTGATCGCCGGCCTGGCGTCCGCCGCCGCGGCGCTGTCCTACGCGGAGTTCGCCGGCATGATCCCGCGCGCAGGCTCGGCATACACCTACGGCTACGTGGCCCTCGGCGAGGTGATCGGCTGGTTCATCGGCTGGGACCTGCTGCTGGAGTACATCGCCATCGTGGCCGTGGTGGCCATCGGCATTTCAGGCTACTTCGACGCCTTCCTCTCTGGCATCGGAATCCACATGCCCGCTTGGATGACGGCGACGCCGGATGAGGGTACAGGGGGCATCATCAACCTTCCCGCTATCCTGGTCTGCCTGCTGGTGACCTGGATCCTCTCCCGCGGCACCAAGACCTTCGGGCGATTCGAACTGGTGGCCGTCGCCATCAAGGTGCTGCTGATCATGTTCATCATCGGCCTGGGTGTCTTCTACATCAACGCCAACAACTACGACCCCTTCATGCCCAGCGGCTTCGGTCCCGTGGTGGCAGGCTCCGCCACGGTGTTCTTCGCCGTGTTCGGCTACGACGCCATGAGTACGGCGGCCGAGGAGGCGACGGACGGCAAGAAACACATGCCGAAGGCGATCATCTACTCGCTGATCATCGCCATGCTGCTCTACGTCGCCGCCACGCTGGTGCTCACCGGCATGCAGCACTACACGCAGATCGATCCCAAGGCCGGGTTCGCCTCCGCCTTCAACAGCGTCGGGCTGCCGGTGATCGCAACGATCATCTCCGTGTTCGCGGTCCTGTCCATCCTCACGGTGATGCTGACGTTCCTCCTCGGCGTCACCCGGGTCTGGTTCTCGATGAGCCGCGACGGACTGCTCCCGGGCTGGTTCGCCAAGACGGACCAGCACGGCACCCCGCAGCGCGTGACCTGGATCGCCGGCGCCGGAGCCGCCATCCTGGCCGGCGTCCTTCCGATCAAGGCTGTGGCGGACCTGACCAACATCGGCATCCTGGCCGCGTTCGTCGTCGTCTGTGTGTCGGTGATCGTGTTCCGCTACAAGAAGCCCGACGCCCCACGGACTTTCCGCCTGCCCCTGATGCCGCTGGTGCCGGCGTTTGGCGTGTTTTCCTCGCTGTTCCTGATGCTCCAGCTGCACTGGGAGACCTGGCTGCGGTTCATCATCTGGCTCGTGATCGGCCTGATCATCTACTTCACTTATGGCCGGAGGCACTCGTTGATGAACCCGGACAGCCCGCGGCACGAAGAGATCGTGGAGATGCACCGCCCCCTGACCTAGCCACCCCGCCCTCACCCCACCCCCCCAGTTGCGCTATCACTTTTGGCTCCCATCCGCAGGTTTTAAGGACCAAGAGCGATAGCGCAACGGGGGTTTTTGGGGCGTTCAACGGGGTGGTTCTCGAACGTTCGGACAGGATTTGGAAGCTTCGGGTTTGCTAACCGGTATTGCTCAGAAAACATCGCTTTATCTTATGAAAATACGGTCGCATACTGATTCATAAGAGGTCCACATTTTGAGAAAGTACGAGTTTCAGCCATGACCAACATCTCCACGGAATCCGGCGCAGCCACCGGAAACGCAGCAGCCGGCGCCGCAGGCAACGAAGCCGCGCACGCGGCCGTTTCGGAGGGCTCGACGGTGCTTGAGGCCGCAGCCCTGGCCGAGGACACCATCGCGCTGGTGCGCCACTGGCTCACCGAAGCCGCCAAGGTGCCCGTCGACGCCTCGGCCGCGCAACTCGCCGGCGTGCTGAAGGATCCCAACGGCCTGGACTTCACGGTCGGGTTCATCGACGGCGTCGTCCGTCCAGAAGACCTGCAGGTCGCCGCCCGCAACCTCGCCGCCCTGGCCCCGAAGGTCCCGGCGTTCCTGCCCTGGTACATGCGCAACGCCGTCCGCCTCGGCGGCACCATGGCCCCGGTCCTGCCGCAGGTGGTCATCCCGGTTGCCCGCCGCGTGCTCCGCGAGATGGTCGGCCACCTGATTGTCGACGCCACCGATGCCAAGCTGGGCCCGGCCATCGCCAAAATCCGGAAGGACGGCATCAAGCTCAACGTCAACCTCCTCGGCGAGGCCGTGCTGGGCGAGCACGAGGCCTCCCGCCGGCTCGAGGGCACGCACACCCTGCTGGCCCGGCCCGACGTCGACTACGTTTCCATCAAGGTCTCCTCCACCGTGGCCCCGCACTCCGCGTGGGCCTTCGACGAGGCCGTGGAGCACGTCGTGGAGAAGCTCACCCCGCTCTTCGCCCGCGCCGCCTCCTTCGCAGCCGGCGGCCAGAAGGCCAAGTTCATCAACCTCGACATGGAGGAATACAAGGACCTGGACATGACCATCGCGGTCTTCACCAAGATCCTGGACAAGCCCGAGTTCAAGAACCTTGAGGCCGGCATCGTGCTCCAGGCCTACCTGCCGGATGCGCTCTCCGCCATGATCCGCCTGCAGGACTGGGCCGCCGCCCGCCGTGCCGAGGGCGGCGCCGCGATCAAGGTCCGCGTCGTCAAGGGCGCCAACCTCCCCATGGAACAGGTCGAAGCCTCCCTGCACGACTGGCCGCTCGCCACCTGGAACACCAAACAGGACTCGGACACCAACTACAAGCGCGTCATCAACTACTCGCTGCACCCGGACCGGATCCGCAACATCCGGATCGGCGTCGCCGGCCACAACCTCTTCGACATCGCCTTCGCCTGGCTGCTGGCCAAGCAGCGCGGCATCGCGGATACCGCAGGGCAGAGCATCGAATTCGAGATGCTGCTCGGCATGGCCCAGGGCCAGGCCGAAGCCGTCAAGAAGGACGTCGGCTCCCTCCTGCTGTACACCCCCGTGGTCCACCCGGCCGAGTTCGACGTCGCGATCGCCTACCTGATCCGCCGCCTCGAAGAGGGCGCCAGCCAGGACAACTTCATGTCCGCCGTCTTCGAACTCAGCGAGAACGAATCCCTCTTCGAACGCGAGAAGCAGCGCTTCCTCGCCTCCCTCGCCAAGCTCGACGACGAGGTCCCGGCCCCGAACCGCCTGCAGAACCGCGCCCTGGCGGCCGCGCCGCTGCCGCGCGAGTCCTTCGAGAACACCCCGGACACCGATCCGTCGCTACCCGCGAACCGCGACTGGGGCCGCGCCATCCTGGGCCGCGTCAAGACCTCGACCCTGGGCAACGCCGCCGTCGAGGCTGCCACCATCAACGATGCCGCGACCCTGAACACGGTCATCGAGACCGCCGTCGAGAAGGGCAAGGCCTGGGGCGCACTCTCCGGCGCCGAGCGCGCCGAGATCCTGCACCGCGCCGGCGACGTCCTCGAGGCCCGCCGCGCGGACCTCCTCGAGGTCATGGCCAGCGAGACCGGCAAGACGATTGACCAGGGCGATCCCGAGGTCAGCGAGGCCGTCGACTTCGCGCACTACTACGCCGAGTCGGCCCGCAAGCTCGACGACGTCGACGGCGCCACGTTCGTCCCGGCCAAGCTCACCGTCGTGACCCCGCCGTGGAACTTCCCGGTCGCCATCCCGGCCGGCTCCACCCTCGCGGCCCTCGCCGCCGGGTCCGCCGTCGTGATCAAGCCCGCCAAGCAGGCCCGCCGCAGCGGTGCCGTGATGATCGAGGCCCTCTGGGAGGCCGGCGTTCCCCGCGACGTCCTCACTATGGTCCAGCTGGGCGAACGCGAACTGGGCCGGCAGCTGATCTCCCACCCGGCCGTGGACCGGGTCATCCTGACCGGCGGCTACGAGACCGCCGAGCTGTTCCGCTCCTTCCGCAAGGACCTGCCGCTGCTGGCCGAAACCAGCGGCAAGAACGCCATCATCGTCACCCCGAGCGCGGACCTGGACCTCGCGGCCAAGGACGTCGCGTACTCCGCCTTCGGCCACGCCGGCCAGAAGTGCTCCGCCGCCTCACTGGTGATCCTGGTGGGGTCCGTCGCGAAGTCCAAGCGCTTCCACAACCAGCTGATCGACGCCGTCACCTCGCTGAAGGTCGGCTACCCGGAGGATCCGACAAGCCAGATGGGCCCGATCATCGAGCCCGCCAGCGGCAAGCTCCTCAACGCCCTCACCACGCTCGGCGAGGGCGAGACCTGGGCCGTCGAGCCCCGGAAGCTCGATGAAACCGGCAGGCTCTGGAGCCCCGGCGTCCGCTCGGGCGTCCGCCGCGGATCCTACTTCCACCTCACCGAGTTCTTCGGACCAGTCCTGGGCGTCATGACCGCTGAGACCCTCGAGGAGGCCATCGCAATCCAGAACCAGATCGACTACGGCCTCACCGCAGGCCTGCACTCGCTCAACAGTGAGGAGCTCGGGATCTGGCTGGACACCATCCAGGCCGGCAACCTCTACGTCAACCGCGGCATCACCGGCGCGATCGTCCAGCGCCAGCCCTTCGGCGGCTGGAAGAAATCCGCCGTCGGCGCCGGCACCAAGGCCGGCGGGCCGAACTACCTCGTCGGCCTGGGCGAATGGATTTCCAAGCCCAGCACCGCCGCCGGCACCGCGGGCACCTCTCCCGCCCACGCCGGCGTCCGCCGGATCGAGGACGCCGCCAAGGGCTTCCTGACCGCGGATGAACTGGCGCCGCTGCAGCGCGCCCTGGCCTCCGACGCCCGCGCCTGGGCCGAGGAGTTCGGCACCGCCAAGGACGTCTCCGGCCTGAGCGCCGAGCGAAACGTCTTCCGCTACCGCGCCCTGCCCGTCACGGTCCGCCTCTCCGAAGCCGAGCCGCTCGCCGCGCTCGTACGGACCGTCGCCGCCGGCGTCCTGGCCGGGTCCGCCCTGACGGTCTCCACCGCCGTCGAACTGCCCGCCCAGCTGCGCGCCATCCTCTCCGGGCTGGGAATCGCCGCCACCATGGAGAACGACGCCGACTGGCTCGCTTCCGCCGGCACGCTCGCCGCGGCGGGCAAACTCTCCGGCGCCCGGATCCGGCTGATCGGCGGGGACGCCAAGGCACTGGCCGAGGCCACGGGCGGCCGTCCGGACCTGGCGGTGTACGTCCACCCCGTCACGGAAGCCGGACGCGTGGAACTGCTGCCGTTCCTGCACGAGCAGGCCATCAGCATTACCGCGCACCGCTTCGGTACGCCCAACCACATCTCGGATGACCTGATCTAACCCGGCAGTGCTAGAACACTAAGCCGGGCGTGCCAAAACGCCGTCGCCGCCGTGCAGCACCATCCGGTGC
>NZ_JBHVTV010000019.1:0-58490 GCF_042884475.1 Arthrobacter sp. NPDC058130 | reverse complement strand
CAAAGCTCAAGGGCCTGAGCCCGGTGCAATACCGAGCCCAGGCCCTCGCGGCTTAGGATCTTATTTGGCCAGTCCAACTATCGGGGACCAGTTCACCCTTGGGACGGGGACTTTTTCGTTGCTGAATGTTCTGTGGCCGCTGACGTAAGTGTTCGTTTGAGGTTTCCGTGGGCAGCGCAGGGTGAGTCCCGACTGGAGGCTAGGCCTGCCAGGGTGTAGCGGTCTTGGTCGTGCATCTAAAAACGTGCGAGCAAGGCTGGTTTTATGATTGGCCTGTGCGCCGTCGGCGGGTTAGCCCCGTCTGGCCCTAGCAGCATGGACGAGGCGGCGCCTGAAGTAAACGATGGCGGCGACGCTCACTACCGCCAGGAGCCAAGTGCCGGCCATGCCGAGCGCTGGGCCACTACTGCAGGTGCTCACGGCGCCAGACTCGATCGTGTAGTCGATACACTCGCCTAGTTGGTACCCGAAAGACGAGACGTTCACGGTGATCACGAGCAGGATCGCGACTGCCCAAGGCCACCATCGCGGTGATAGGTATCGCGGCGCTATCTCCATGCAGTCACCATATCGACGTAGCCGCCTAATGCCTGCCCCTTGAAGGTTGGCTAACTGGGCGTGTCCCTATTCGGGTTGTGAGTGCACTCATCTGCCGATGATCGAGCCTCTACTGAACTCGCCCCGCGACAAGGAGCCCAGCGGCTGAGGGCAGGTTCGCCTCCACGTGGCCGCCTTTACACGTGGTCGAGCAGATGATCGCACGGTGGGGTCCGGCTCGTAGGAGTGCGCCTTTCGTGGGTGATGACAGTGGCGGCCAGGGCGATGGTGAGGCCAATGACGGTCTCGAGGGCGCGCTCAGTCAGGAGGGTGCCGATCGAGGCTGGCAGCATGAGATCGCCGAGCAGGAGGGCCATCGGTGTGAAGAAGACCAGGCCGAGGCTGTAGTTGCGCCCGGTCGTCAGCTCGGTGCACGCCTGGAGCACGGCGATCACGATGATCGCGGCATAGCTGCTGGGGTGGGCGGCCAGGACCAGGGCTGCGACGCCGAGGCCGGCGGCGGTGCCGATCACCCGCTGGGCAGCGCGCGTGAGGCGGGCGTGCAGGTCGGGTGCCGACATGGGGACGGATGCCGTGACGAAGGTCCAGTAGGGGTGGCCGATGCCGCTGGTCGCGACGGCGAGGCCGGCGGCGGCGATACCGAGCAGATAGCGGGCGGCGTGGCGGCCCACCGGGTCGGACGGACGTAGGCCGCGCCACGACAGCCGATACCGCACCGGGTCGCCGCCGTCGCGGGCGGTGCGACCCGGGAGGGCGAGCAGCAGCGCGAAGACGGCCGCGCCAGCCGCAGCGAGGGCGGCTGCGGGCACCGTGCTCAGCGCGATCGGGACCGTGGCCGAGGCTGTGAGGGCGAAGACCGGGTTGAGAGCTCCGGCCGGATGCCATCGGCCCAGCTCGGCTAGCACTACCGCGACGCCGGCCCAGGCGGCCGCGACCGGGACGAGCAGCCAGAGCCGGAACGGGACGGTCGCCACTAGGGCGCCGACGACGACGCCGACCACCAGCACCACGCCCGCCTGCGCCTGCATGGCTAGGCGTACCCGAGCCGGCTCGTGTCGGCCGTACAGGGCGGTGAAGGCACCGATCGCCGCATACAGCAGCAGGTCGCCGCGACCGGACGCCAAGCAAGCCACCAGCGGCACGAAGATCGCCAGGCTTGCGCGCAGGGCGGTCCAATGGGCGCCGGCATGCGGGCCCAGGTCGAAGACTGCCGCCCACCAGGACCGCGCGGGGGTGGCCTGCGTCATTTTAACCTTCCGAGGTGGTACAGGAATGAAGTACTTCAAGGTTACTACACCTATGAACTACTATTGTGGTTGACCGAGGCGACGGCCACGGGGGCGCGGAGGAGCCGGATGGATCAGGACACAGACGGCCTGCCCGCTCATGGCGACGTCGTGGACCGGATGCAGCGTGAGTGGGCCCGGCTGCGCCCGGACCTGAGCTTCACCAGCCTCGGGGTGATCCACCGCGTGCTGCGCGCTTCCCGCCTCATCCTCGAAGCCAGCGACGCCTTCCTCGCCGACTACGGGCTCACCCGCGGCGAGCTGGACGTGCTTTCCGCGCTGCGCCGTACGGGCGAACCTCTGAGCCCAACGACGCTGGCCCAGACGCTGCTTGCCCCGCGCTCCGCGATCACCATGCGGCTGAACGCCCTCCAGGCTCGGGGACTGCTGAGCCGGACGGCCAACCCGGCCGACGGCCGCTCGTCCCTGCTCGTCCTCACCGACACTGGCGCCGCGCTCGTGGACGAGGTGATTCCCGCCCAGCTCGCCCTCGAAGATGCCCTACTCGCCGAAGCCCCGGCCTGGGCCGTCGAGGGCTTGGTCGATCCCCTGCGGGCACTGACCTCCGTGTGGGAGCAAGGACGCGGCCACCAAGCCGGGTCCAGCAAGGACCGGCGGAACGACGCGCTCGAGCCCTCCGGATGAGCCGCAGCAGCGCGCGCTTCGGGTGAGCATCAGCCGACGCGCTACCGGGTTCCGCGTGGTAGACCACCAACGGCGCTCTTCTCCAACCTGAGGACGAAGAACTACCGCGCGATGTGTCCTGTCGCCTGAGTCCACCCGTGTCTAGTCCCGCCGCTGCACCGGTCTGATCGGCGGCCAGACGGCCGAGCACGGCGAACCCAAGCCCTTGCCCGGTTCAACGATCCTCTCGGTGGACCAGCCGTAGGCGTGTCCGCTCATGCCGCATTCCGCGCAGCGCCGCGCCGGCGGCGCTCTACGGACCTTGCAGACCAGCCGCAGGGAACGCATCAGCTTCAGAACCGTCTTCTTGGCGACCGTCCGTCCTAGCTTGAGCAGTTCAATATGGATCCGGCGGTGCCCGTAGCGGCTGTGGTTCTTCGTGAAGATACCTGTGATAGCGGCCTTCAGGGACGCCCGACGATCGGGGCCATTAATTCGGGACTGGTGGTAGAAGAATGTGGACCGGGCTAACCCGGCTACGTCCAGGAGAACTTCCAAACGGTGTTGAGCCTTGAGAGCGATGACAGCACGGACCTTTAGCGCCCTTCCTCGTCCCTCAAGGCATTTACTTTTCCCAGGAACGCCACCTCGGCGCGCAGGCGTTCGTTCTCACGGCGCAGTCGCTCTACCTCAGACTCAGGGTTCCTGGCTGTCCCAGGATTCGTCCTCGGACGGCCTTTCGGCTTGGGGCGCAGCCCTTCTTCGCCTTCGGTCCGGACTGACGCGCCCACTTCTCGAGCAACATTGGAGAGGACAGCCCAAGCTCTTTCGCCAGGGCGACTTTGGGCTCACCCGCGCGGTATCGCTTCACAGCATCAAGTTTGAACTCAAACGAGAACACCGGTCGTGTTGGCTTCGCCACGGGTCGCTACCGCCCAAGCACCCCAACCCGTTTCAAACAACGCTACCGCGGCCTCGCGCTGCTCCTCGGACAACGAACTTCCATGCATAAAACTGCTCCCCGAAAGTCGGAACTGATTTCTCAGTCCAACTTTCGGGGAGCAGTTCAATCGGCCGGGTCCCTCTGCTCTTGAGTGTGCTTTAGACGAATGATTTTCCGGCGGCTATTTCCGGCCGATGAACCAGTCCTGGAGCTTCCGCAGGCGGGTCTGCAGCTGCTCCTCGTTGGCCTGCGCGACGGCGGGGCCGCCGCAGACGGTCCGGAGTTTGGTGTGGATGACGCCGTGCGGGGTCCCGGTCCGGGCCGACCAGGCCGCCACGTTCTTGGCCAGCTCGGTGCGCAGGTCCATGAGCATCCGGTGGTCGGGCACGGCCGGGGCCGCCGCGGGTTCGGCGCCGGCCTGCGGGGCGCGTTTGTTCTTCCGGTTGAGCTGTTCGTGCTGGCGCTGGCGCAGCAGCGTGCCGACCTGTTCGGCGTCGAGCAGGCCGGGGATTCCCAGGAAGTCGAGCTCGTCCTCCGAGCCCACCTCGCCGCCGGTGCCGAACTCGCCGCCGTCGAAGAGCACCCTGTCAAAGGACGCCTGGGAGTCAAGGGCCTCGAACTTGCCCTTCATCAGCGAGTCGGAGGCCTTTTCCTCGCGGTTGGCCTCGTCCATGAGCGAGTCCTCGGGATTGAATAGGCCGTCGCTGTCTTCCTTCTCGGGGCGGTCCAGGGCGTGGTCGCGCTCGGCCTCCATCGAGTTCGCCAGCGCCATCAGCTGCGGCACGGAGGGCAGGAAGACCGACGCCGTCTCGCCGCGCTTGCGGGCACGCACGAAGCGCCCCACCGCCTGGGCGAAGAACAGCGGGGTGGACGTCGAGGTGGCATAGACGCCGACAGACAGCCGCGGGACGTCCACGCCTTCGGAGACCATCCGGACAGCCACCATCCAGCGCTTCTCGCCGGCGGAGAACTCCTCGATCTTGCTGGAGGCCTTGGCGTCGTCGGAGAGGATGACCGTGGGCGATTCGCCGGTGATCTTCTTCAGCTGGCCGGCGTACGCCCGGGCGTCCTCGTGGTCGGTGGCGATGACCAGGCCGCCGGCATCCGGGACACTGCGCCGGACTTCGCTGAGCCGCTTGTCCGCGCCCGCCAGGACAGCCGGGATCCATTCGCCGGCCGGGTTCAGCGCGGTCCGCCAGGCCTGCGAGGTGATGTCTTTCGTGACGGCCGACTCGCCGAGCGAGGCCGCCATTTCGTCGCCGGCACTCGTGCGCCAGCGCATCTGGCCGGAGTACGCCATGAACATGACCGGACGGACCACGTGGTCGCGCAGCGCCTTGCCGTAGCCGTAGGTGTAGTCGGCCTTGGAGCGGCGGATCCCGTCCCTGTCCTCGGCATACTCCACGAACGGGATGGGCGAGGTGTCGGAGCGGAAGGGGGTGCCGGTCAGGGAGAGCCGCCGGGCCGCGGGGTCGAACGCCTCGCGGAGGCCGTCGCCCCAGGAGAGCGCCTCGCCGCCGTGGTGGATTTCGTCCAGGATCACCAGCGTGCGGGCGGCTTCGGTCTTGGCGCGGTGCAGCATGGGCTTGCTGGCCACCTGGGCGTAGGTCACGGCGACGCCGATGAACCCGCGGCCGTGCTGGCCGTCGGCGTTCTTAAAGTTCGGGTCGATTGCGATGCCCACTTTGGCGGCGGCGTCGGCCCACTGGCGCTTCAGGTGGTCGGTCGGCGCCACGATCGTCACGCGGTTGACCACACCGGAGTCGATGAGCATGGACGCCACGCGCAGCGCGAAGGTGGTCTTACCCGCGCCGGGGGTCGCGACGGCGAGGAAATCCTTGGGATGGGTGCTGAAGTAGTTGTCCAGCGCCTCCTGCTGCCAGGCGCGCAGCTTGGGCGCGGTGCCCCAGGCAGCCCGCTCGGGATAGGCGGGAGGAAGCGTGGGGCCGCCGAAAAGTGTCTCCGTCATTGAGGCGCCCTCCATCCGCGCATGGCTGCAGCCGACGGAGAAACCCAATTAAGCACAAAAACACCAATCTCTTTCGGATGGACCCGGCGGAACCCCGCACAGGGCAGTATCCGGACAGCAGGGACGGGAGAACAGGAGAACAGGAAAACAGGAAAACAGGAAAAACCCAGTTGCGCAGCGACGCACCTAAAGAAGCGCAAAAAATGACGCGCCGTGAAGCAGCGCCGTGAAGAGGCGCCGTACTAAGGGACGGCTAACGGATCCCGTGCGGGCGTTACTTGTCGCCGGAGCCCTTGCCGCCGTCGTTCCCGGGGCGCAGGCCCTCGTAAACTTCCTTGCATTCGGGGCAGACGGGGAACTTCTGCGGGTCCCGGCCCGGCGTCCAGACCTTGCCGCAGAGCGCGATGACCGGTTCACCGGTCATCGCGGATTCCATGATCTTTTCCTTGCGCACGTAGTGCGAGAAGCGTTCCCGGTCGCCGGGTTCCACTTCCTGGCGCAGTTCCTCGCGCTCGATCGTGGCCGTTGACGTCCCGGCTCCGGAGAGCTCGCGCATCGGATCGTTCTCGAGAGGATCGGTCATGCTAGTCATGACACCCATCTTAGCCGTTGGATGGGCTCCGCCGGACCTGCGCAATGGCACCGCCGGAGCCTAGAGGCCCTGCCAGGCTGGTTTGTGGTCATAGCTGTGGCGGTAGTAGTCCGCCAGCCGCAGCGACGACGCCGCCGCCTCGTCCACGAGGATGGTGGCATGCGGGTGCAACTGCAGCACGGACGCCGCACAGATGGCGGCCACGGGGCCCTCGACGAGATCCCGGACGGCCTGGGCCTTTTGCGCACCGGTGGCGGCCAGGATGACGTGGCGGGCATCCAGGATGGTGCCCAGGCCCTGGGTCAGGACATGGTGCGGCACGGCGGCCAGGCTGCCGAAAAAACGTGCGTTGTCCCGGCGTGTCTGCTCGATCAGGGTCTTGATCCGCGTCCGGGAAGCCAGCGATGAGCCCGGTTCATTGAAGCCGATGTGGCCGTCCGTTCCGACGCCGAGCAGCTGCAGGTCCACTCCCCCGGCGTCGCGGATGGCGTCCTCATAAGCCCGGCAGGCAGCAGGGATATCCTCCGCGGCGCCGTCGGGCACGTGGACGTTGGCCGGGCTGATGTTCACGCGCGCGGTGAATTCGCGCGCAATCACCTCCCGGTAGGACTCCGGGTGGCCCGCCGGCAGGCCCACGTACTCGTCCAGGGCGAAGGCATGTGCCTGGCTGAAGTCCAGGCCGTCGCGCTCGTGCCGCAGGGCCAGCTCACCGTAGATCGGCAGCGGTGTGGAACCCGTCGCCAGGCCCAGGACGGCGTTGGGCTTGCGGCGAAGGAGGGCCTCCACCGCATCCGCCGCGAGCGAAGCGATCTGCTTGCTGCCGGGAAGGATGACAACTTCCATGGTCCCTGCCTTTTGCCGGGTGCTCGAGACTGTGCAGTCCCGATACAGTGCAGTCCCGATACTGTTCAGTCCCGATACAGTGCAGTCCCGATACTGCGCACTCCCAGCATGCACCCGTCAGCGGTTGACGGCCAGTTGTGCCAGCAGCTCCGGCGCCCGCCGGTCCAGCCATGCCCCGCCCGCCCGGACACCTGTGGCGAAAAGCGCGAGGCCCAGCACGGGTCCAAGGACCAGGGCAATCCAGCCCGGCACGGGGCTCCCGGTGATGAACTGCGCGGCCACAAGCGCCACCTCGGGCGCCACGAGGACCATGAGGACGGCCATGCCGCCGAACTGCACGGCGAGGGTCTGGGCCACATTTCCCGGCGGTTTCTTGAACGGGCTGTCCCCTGGCAGCGGGACGCTCACGGTGTAGCGCGCGGAGATCACCGAGGCCAGGCCCAGGCCGGTGAAGAGAACCCCGAGCGAGAGGCCCAGGACCGCGGGCAGCTTGTCCCAGTCGCCGGTGAAGAAGAAGGGCCCGACGCTGAAAACAAGCACCACGGGCAGCGCGAAGCTCAGGCACGCCAGGGCCCGGCCGAGCCGGTCGTCGGCGCCGCGCACACCGGTGGCCACGTGCAGGGCGAACGCTGTGCTGTCATAGGAGACGTCCGAGGAGATGGACCAGGCCAGGAGGAAGGCCGTCAGCGGCCCCACGAACTGGAACGGGCCGTAGAATCCGCTCTGGCTGCCCTGGAACAGGAACAGCACAGGCAGGAGCGGAACCACCACGAGCGCGCCGGCGTAGCGGGGGTCCCGCAGCCAGTAGTACAGGCTCCTCGCGGCGACGGCGGCGGCCGGCGTGGCCGGGAGCAGCCTGAACAGGCCCGCGCCGCCGGTGCGCCGCTTGGAGGTCCCGGCGTAGGGCGGCGTCACCAGGGCACGCTGCAGCAGGACCTTCCATGCGACGGCCAGGCCCGCCAGCGTGGCCATGGCGATGAGGAATTTCACGGCCGCCGGGCCGTAATGGCCGGCGGCGAGCTCGCCGCCAAGCGCGAAGGCCGCACCGGCCGGCGTCCAGGACAGTGTTCGGGCCAGGCCGGTCAGGAAATCGCCCGACCCCGCGATCCCCCTCGCGATGCCCGCCACGATGGGGCCCGTGAGCACCAGCGGGATGAGGAAGGCGACGGCACTGATGTCCTTGAAGCGCCGGGAGCTGGCCAGGCCGGCCGTCGCGGTGGTCACGACCTTGGAGAGCACAACGCAGCTCAGCACGCCCAGGACCGCGCCCACGAGCGCACCGGCCGCGGCAGGCACACTGCGGGACCAGGTGCCCACGGTGGCGAGCGCAACCAGCGACGTCGCGAGGCCCGGTATGCCGATCAGGCCGCCCAGCGCCAGGCCCGCCAGCATCTGCGGCATGGGCACGGCGAAGGTGGTGAAGCGGGCCGGGTCCAGGGTCATGTCGGCGGCGGAAACGGCGACGGGGATGATGGCCCAGCCCAGGAGTGCCGCCGCGCCGCCCAGGACCACCACGGTCTGCGCGAGCTCGATCTCCTGGCCGCGGAGGACCAGGAGCCCGGCCACGCAAACACCGACCAGTCCCAGGGCATAGAGGGCGCCGATCCCGAGGCCCACAAGCTGCCACGGGCTGCGCCGGACGCTGTTGCGCAGCAGGGTCAGCTTCAGCCTCAGAAGGTGCGCAACCATTCCAGGCCTTCCGTGTGGTTCCGGCCGCCCACGAGCTGCACGAAGCGGTCCTCGAGGCTGGCCCCGGCGCGGACGTCCTCCACGGTGCCGGCTGCGAGGACCCGGCCGCCGGCGACGACGGCGACGTGGTCGCACATGCGCTGGACCAGGTCCATGACGTGGCTTGAGACGATGACGGTTCCGCCCGAGGAAACGTAGCGTTCCAGGATGTCGCGGATGTTCGCCGCCGAGATGGGATCCACCGATTCGAACGGCTCGTCGAGGACCAGGAGCCGCGGGGCGTGGATCAGCGCCGAGGCCAGTGCGATCTTCTTGGTCATGCCGGCGGAGTAGTCCACCACCAGCGTGCCGGCGTCGTTGCCCAGGTCCAGCGCGGCGAGCAGTTCCGCCACCCGCGAGGCCACCATTTCCCGGTTCATCCCGCGCAGCAGGCCGGCGTAGGTGACCAGCTGTTCGCCGCTCAGGCGGTCGAACAGCCGGACGCCGTCGGGCAGGATTCCCATCAGCTTCTTGGCTTCCAGCGGATGCTGCCAGACGTCGACGCCGTGCACCAGCGCGGTCCCGAAGTCGGGCCGCAGCAGGCCCGTCGCCATGGACAGCGTGGTGGTCTTGCCGGCGCCATTGGGGCCGACCACCCCGTAGAAGGATCCGGCCGGAACGTTCAGGCTGATGCCGTCGACGGCGATTTTGTTGCCGAAGCGCTTGGCGAGGCCGAGCAGGGACAAGGCAGGCACCTGCGGGACAGACGCCGGCGGCGACGACGGGCCAGGCGGCAGCGGGGGCTGGAAAGTCATGACGCCAGACTAACCGTCCCCTTGCGCGATAAGGATCGTCCGCAAGGCGTAAGTTGCCGGAGCACTCCCGGAGGAGGTACCGCCCTAGAACGAGTGCCGCGGCCTGGCGCGCTCGTACTGCGGCGGCCACGAGAGGTCGTGGCCGAGCTCGAACGCGGCCCGCAGCCACCAGTGCGGGTCCCGCAGCGCGGCCCGGGCAATGAACACGCCGTCGGCCTGGCCGGTGGCCACCGCGTGCTCGGCCTGCCCGGCCGAGGTCAGGAGCCCCACGGTGCCGGTCTTGACCCCGGTTTCGCGCCGGATCCGGGCCGAGAATTCGGTCTGGTAGCCGGGGCCGACGGGAATCTGCTGGTGGGCGACGGCACCGCCGCTGGAAACGTCCACCAGGTCCACGCCTCGCTCCGCGGCGGCGCCGGCCAACCGCACCGAGGCCTCGGCCTCAATGCCGCCCGGTGCCCAGTCCGAGGCCGAAATTCGCAGCAGGAGTGGCATCGAGTCCGGGATGACGGCGCGGACGGCGTCCACCACGGCAAGCGTGAGCCTGTTCCGGCCCGCCTCGTCGCCGCCCCAGCGGTCGGTGCGGTCGTTGACCAGCGGGCTCTGGAACTGGTGCAGCAGGTAGCCGTGGGCGCCGTGGATTTCGATCGTGTCGAACCCCGCGCCGACGGCCCGCACGGCTGCGGCGGCGAAGTCGGCGATCACGCCGTCGATCTGCGCTTCAGTCATGGCCGACGGCGGCGCGTACCCGTCGAACGCACCGGTTCCTGGCCCCACGGTGTCCCAGCCGCCCTCGGATTCGGGCACGCTGCCCGTCTTGCCGGAGAACGGCCAGTAGGAGGACGCCTTCCGGCCGGCGTGCGCCAGCTGGGTGCCGATCTTGGCCTCTGCCGTGCCGTGGCGGTGCACGAAGGTGGTGATGCGTTCCCAGGCCGCGGCCTGGTCGTCGTTGTAGAGGCCGGCGTCGCGGGGGCTGATCCTGCCCGCGGCGTTCACGGCGTTGGCCTCGGTGAGGATGAGGGCCGCTCCGCCGGCGGCAAAGGAGCCCAGGTGCATGAGGTGCCAGTCGGTGGGCACCCCCTCGCCCAAACCGGGCTCGCAGCTGTACTGGCACATCGGGGACACCCAGCCGCGGTGCTGCAGCCGCAGGGACCTCAGGTCCAGCGGCGCGAAGAGGGCCGATCCCACTAGAACAGCACCCGGGCCAGTCCCTGGCGGGCCTTGGCGACGCGCTCGTCGCCGGTGCCGACGACGTCGAAGAGTTCCAGCAGCCGGACCCGGGCAGTCTCCCGTTCCGGGCCGAAGTTCCGGCCAATGAACGTCACGATCCGGCCGAGGCCGTCCTCGATATGGCCTCCGGCGATGTCCAGGTCCGCGACGCCGAGCTGGGCCTCGAGGTTGTCCGGCTCATCGGCGGCGAGCCGGCGGAGGGCATCTGCCTCGGGCCCGGAGAAGGACTGCAGTCGCTCCATGAGTTCCACCTGCGCCAGGCCGGCCTTGGCCTCGGCGTCGGTGGGCATTTCGGTCAGGGCCTGCCGGTAGGCCGCAGCGGCGGCCGCGTAGTCGCCGGCCTCGATCGCGTCGAACGCTTCCTGATGCAGCGGCGGCAGCGGCGGGGCCTCAGGTTCCCCGGCGCCGGGGGCGCCGGCCCCGATCTGTCCGGTCACGCCGTTGGCGGCCGCGACCTTGAGGAGTTCGTCGAACAGGCTGCGTATCTGCTGCTCGTCCGCGCCGCCCTGGAAGAGCGGAACGGGCTGGCCCTTGACGACGGCGACGGCGGTGGGCACGGCCTGGACCTGGAAGGCCTGGGCAAGCTCCGGGAAGACATCGATGTCCGCGGCCCCTAGGACCAGGCGGCCGTCGTAGCTCTCGACGATGCGTTCGAGGACGTCCACCAGCTGGTCGGAGCCCGGCGAGTAGGTGGCCCAGAGGGCGATCACCACGGGCACCTGGGCCGAGAGCTGCACGAGCTCCTGGAAGTTGCCCTCGGTCACGTCCACGCGCAACGGCCGGCCGTGCTCGGCGGCTTCCGGCGCGGGCGCAGCGGCGGACCCGGCGGCTCCGGAGGCGGCTGGGCCCGGAGCGGCGGGGGCCGGACGCTGTTTCAAAGCGGAAAGATCGACGGCGCCGCGCAGGTTCAGCGGGCTGGCGGCAACTGGCGGGACCGGGCGGGAAGCTGGCGTTGTCATAGCACCACTCTAGCCATTGAAGTCCCTCCCGGCGCCACCGCGCCCGCCGGCGACGGCTACTTGAAAGCCGCCCCGACCAGGCCGCGGGTGGCGGCCACGAGCTTCATCGGATCCGATGAACCGGCGGGCGGAACGTAGACAGCCACGGACTCGGCGAAGTTCAGCACCATGCCGGTGCTGGTCTCCTTGCCGCCGGCCAAGGCAGCCGCGTCGTCGCCGATCGTTAGCTTGTCTCCGTCAGCCTTCGGGGTGCCGTCGAACGCGAAGTTCAGGCGCCCCAGGACCAGAGCCCCGCCGTCGGCGGTACGGAACACGACAGTGTTCTCGGGGGCCACCTTGTGCGTAAAGGCGAACGTGCCGTTGACGCCTGAATTGACGACGTCGGTCTGGTACGCGAGGGTGTCCGCGATGTACGGGGAGGACTGGCCTTCGACGAGCTTGTCCTTGAATGCGGAGTCGGTCTTGGTCAGGCGGTCACCCAGCCCGGCGAGCGCCTCGTCACCGCTGTACAGGAGCCCAGACTTGTCCGAGGACGCCAGCGTCTCCGTGCCGGCCCGACCGATCGCCGGGAAGGTGGCGCCCGGCTGCAGCGGCGTGCTGCTGACCAGCTTGTAGTTCTCCCGCGGGGAGGCCTGGGTCAGGGTCAGCAGCTGCGGCACAACGTTGCCGTCGCCCTGCGTCACGGCCATCACAGAGCGGGGCCAGCTGCGCTTGTTGGTGACCACTGTGGTCAGGAGCTTGGTGGAGCGGACGGGCATGCGGGCCTCAACGGAGCCCACCTGGGAGCGGATCTTGTAGTTCTGCGTACGCACCTCGAGCTCGGATTTCGCCACCCGCGGCGCCAGCTTGGCGGCGTCCTTGGCAGCGTCTCCGGCATCGACCGCACCGGCAACCTGTTCCAGGACGCGGCGGAACTGGGCGTCCAGCAGCACCGGCGCATCGCCGGCCTGCTCCGCAGGAGAACCGCCCGGGGTCGCTGCGTCAGAAGCCGGAGCGCTGGCGGCCGGAGCGCTGGGAGACGGCGCAGGCGTCTGGCTGGCCTGGGCCGCCACCGACGTTCCTGCCACGGCGGCGGCCGTCAGGACGGCCACCACGATGCCGGAACGGCGCGCCGCGCCGGAGAAACCCATGCTGGAGAAGGCAGAGCCCCTGCGCTGCTCGGGGGCTGATTTCCCCGGGGTGGCCTGCCCGGGCGCTGCCTTCCCGGGCACGGCCGGCTGCCGCGCGGTTTCGGGTGCAGTCGTTTCAGGTGCAGTCGTTTCGGGTGCGGCGGGCTCCTGCGTTCCGGCAGCCGACCCCTGTCCCCCGAGCCGCGCCGCGGCCTTGGCCTGCACGCGGCGGGCGAATGTGCTGTCGCCTGCGCCGCCGTCCCCGCCGCCGGTCCGCTTACCTGTCCCGTTGCCTGACTGATTGCCTGACTTGGGCTTGCGGACCAGCATCGCGCCGCCGGCGATGATCAGCAGGCCGCCGAGCACCATGAACGGAATGGCCCACGGGGTGGAGGTGTCGTTCGGGAAGGTCATCGTGATGGAGCTCGGTGCGGGCTTGGTGCCGTCGGCCGCGAGCAGGAGGGACCAGTCGCCGTCGGCCGGCGCGTTCCAGGAGTATTCCATTTCGCCCGTGGCGTTCTCGGTGGTGACCCAGAGATCCGATCCGGCGGGCGACGGCGCGGCAGCATCGCCGTCGGTATGCGTCAGCTGCAGTGCCTTGCCGTCGTCCGAGACGCCGGCGACAGTATTGTGTGCTGTCTTGCCGACCCAGGCGTCGACGTCGTCCGGCCGGCCCGCGGCCAGCAGGAAGGCACCCTCACCCTTGACCTGGATCTTCACGGTCCCGGGGTGCTGCGTCCTCAGCTTCTCGTCGAAGACGGTCAGCGGGGCGGCAGTACCAGCCGGAGCGGTGGCCGTGATGGTCTCCGGTGGAGCCCAGAACGTCTTCTGGCCAATTCCGGCCAGCAGTGTCAGGAGGCCGAGCAGCACCAGGGCGACTGCAGTCTTGAAACGCAAAATACTACCTATCATCAGCGGACAGTTAGCTTCAATAGTAACCATTTTGTTACCCGTGAGTCAGATCGGCGGCCCGTTCCGCCCCCATCCACAGCCCCCGCGCCGGCCCGCCACCCCTGCGCTGACAAGCCTGCTGATAGTGTTTGCGGTGATCATCACACCAGCGCCGCCCCAGGGGCGCCGCAGAGAATTAAGGGCCTTCAACGCAGTGACTGAACACACGGATTCGTCCGCCGCCGGACCAGATGAAGCCCAGGAATCCGGCAGCCAGGAACTCGGGCCCCAACCATCTGATTCCAGCCCCCGGCCGGCCGCCTCCAGCCCCAGGAATGCCGCGGCCAACGTCCTTTTGTCCGCTGCCCGGCGCCTGCGCCAGCCGCTGCCGGGGGCCCAGCCGAGAATCCGCTTCGAGATGCCGCCGGAGCATGAAGCCGAGGCCGGGGCCGGGTCCGAGGCCCCCTTCGGCAGTCCAGGCCCCCGGATGTCCGCCCAGCACCCGCTGTACATGGGGTTCATGGGCACGGTCGGCGTCGGCGTCGCGCTCCTGGTCTACTGGATCGGTTCGAACACGACGCAGCTGCTCTTGTGGATCGTCACGGCGCTCTTCATCACCCTTGGGCTGGACCCGGTGGTGCGCTGGCTCGAACGCAGGAATGTCCCCCGGGCGGCCGGCATCCTCCTGTCCGTTTCCACCCTGGCAGTGGCGGTCGCCGCGTTTTTCGCCACCCTGATCCCCACGATCGTGCAGCAGGTGACGCAAATCGTGCAGCAGGCGCCCAAGTGGGTCCAGGAGTTCATTGACTCGGAATTTTTCCGGTCCGTTGACAGCCAGTTCGGCATCCGGGACCGCATCTCACAGGAGCTGGAGAAGTTCGTCAACAACCCCGAGGCCATGGGCGGCATCTTCGGCGGGGTGGTCGGCTTTGGCTCCACCGTGGCAAACGGGCTGTTCGGCGCGCTGATCGTGCTGGTCCTGAGCCTGTATTTCCTCGCTGCCCTTCCGGCCATGAAGAAGTGGGGCTACCGTCTCGCGCCGCGCTCGCGCCGGCCCCGGGTCGAGGCCCTGTCGGAGGAAATCACGGGTTCGGTGGGCAACTACGTGATTGGCCAGGCTGCGGTGGCAGTGCTGAACGCCACCTTCGCCTTCATCGTGATGTCGATCATCGGAGTGCCGTTCGGCACGCTGCTGGCGTTCGTGGTGGCCCTGCTGGCGTTCATCCCGCTTGTGGGCGGCATGATTGCCGGGTTCCTGGTGACGCTCGTGGCGCTGACCGCCGGCTGGCAGACGGCGCTCGTCTTCGCTATCTGCTACTTCGCCTACCTCCAGTTCGAGGCGTACTTCATCTCGCCGCGGATCATGCAGAAGGCCGTGGCGGTCCCCGGGGCTGTGGCTGTCATTTCCGTGATCGCCGGAGGCAGCCTGCTTGGCGTGCTCGGCGCCCTGATCGCGATCCCGACCGCGGCGGCGATCATGCTGCTGATCAAGGAAATCTACATCGTCCGCCAGGACAGCCGCTGACTCGTTTTCGCGCCGAAAAAGGACAGCCGCACCGTGGATCCACGGTGCGGCTGTCCTTTTTCGTAGCGGTCTTCCGTGCGGGCTCAGGCGTGCGCCGTGGCGACCGGACCGTCCCATTCCTGCGGCAGCACCGTTCCTGCGCTTCCATTTCCGGCGCTTCCGGGGAGGACCTCGTCCACGATCTCGTTGAGCACCCGTCCGGCGTACTTCTCCCCCACCCACAGGTGCTTGGCGCCGTCGACCCCGGTCACCTGTGCCTGCGGCACGAGCGCGAACCTCGCGGCGGCGGCCGCCGGCTGCAGGTAGTCATCATGCTCGGGGACCAGCACCTTCAGCGGTTTACCGGCCTGCGCCCATTCCTTCAGGTGCACGTCCGTGGCCCGGTGCAGCGGGGGCGAGAGTAGGATGGCCCCCTCGATCTCGGTGGCGACGGGCTCAGTGGCGCCGTACATGAGGGCAAGCTCGGTGCCGAAGGACCAGCCCACCAGCCACCGGTTCGGCAGGCCCCGGTCGACGGCGAACCGCACGGCGGCCTCGACGTCGAGACGCTCGCCGATGCCTTCCTCGAACGCCCCCCCGCTGGTTCCGCGCGGCGAGGAGGTGCCCCGCGTGTTGAAGCGCAGCACGGCGATCCCGGCGAGGGCCGGCAGCCGGTAGGACGCCTTGCGGTAGACGTGCGAATCCATGAAGCCGCCGTGCGTCGGCAGCGGGTGCAGCGTGATGAGTGTCGCCTTGATCTCGCCGGATTCCGGGACTGCGAGCTCGCCCACCAGCCGGTGCCCGTCCGAGGTGCGGAGTTCGACGTTCTCACGGCGGGCCGGGAGGACGGTGGAAGCGCGGATGGCGGTCGGCGCAGACGGCTGGGTGAAGACGTACGACGCGGGATCAAAAGTCATGCTCTCCACCTTAGCGAAACAGCTTAGCGATACCGGTAGGTCCGTGAGGTCCAACAGTTGGTATGCCAGTGGCGGCGTTCGGCGAGGCCCGCGGCGGCGCCGAAAAGGTGGTCCTCGGACCAGACCACCAGGTGAGCGATCCCCGGCAGCACGGCAGTGGAGCAACCGGGGCAGATGTAGGTCTTCTCTGCACGGCTCGCGGTCATGGAGCGGACCATCCATTCACCGTCCGGAGCGCTTTCCCGCCGGGCGAAACCGGAGCGGGCGCGCTCCAGATCAAGCTCCGGCGCCGGGCCGTGCTTGGCGCCGGCTTTGCCCTTTCCGGCGGCTGCGCCCTGGCCGGAGCCTGTCTTGGCAGAGCCTGTCTTGGCAGAACCTGCTCGGCGGGGTCGGTTGGAACGGGGCATGATTCCATTCTGCCCCAGCCGGACGCCCGCCCCAGCCCCGGGGACCGCTGCGCAGACGGTAGAGTGGACCGGGTGCGTTTAGTCATAGCCCGCTGCTCCGTTGATTACGTCGGCCGCCTCAAAGCCCACCTGCCGCTGGCCACAAGGCTCCTGCTGGTCAAAGCCGACGGCTCCGTCCTGGTCCATTCCGACGGCGGATCCTACAAACCCCTGAACTGGATGAGCCCTCCCGCGTCCCTGCGGGTCTCCACGCCGGACGAGGTCGACGTCGAGGTCGGCGTCGTCGAGCAGTGGACGGTTCAGTCCGCCAAAACCGATGACCGGCTCATCATCAATATTCATGAGCAGCTGCACGACACGTCCCATGAACTGGGCCAGGACCCCGGGCTGATCAAGGACGGCGTCGAGGCGGACCTCCAGCGGCTCCTGGCCGCCCAGATCGAGCTGCTCGGCACCGGGTTCTCGCTGGTCCGCCGCGAGTACTTCACCGCGATCGGCCCCGTGGACATCCTGGCCCGGGACGCGGACGGCGCCACCGTGGCCATCGAGCTCAAGCGGCGGGGCGACATCGACGGCGTCGAGCAGCTCACCCGGTACCTGGAGCTGCTCAACCGGGATCCGCTGCTGGCCCCGGTCCGGGGCATCTTCGCAGCCCAGCAGATCAAGCCGCAGGCCAAGGTCCTCGCCAAGGACCGCGGAATTGACTGCGTGACCCTGGACTACGACGCCATGCGCGGCGTTGACGACAGCGAGTCCAGGCTCTTCTAAGCACGCTGCAGGGGTCTTTGCGCGGCGAGGATTCGGGTTAATCGGTTCTTTGCACAAAATTTATGCAATTCTCCCGTTCGCCCGTTGACCTGACGCAAGTGTCATGAAATTCTTATACGAGTCTTTGTGTAGGTGTTTTTTCATGCTCGCAAGACATGTTGCGAGCGTGAAGCTCCTGCCGCCAAGGTCCGGGAATCCGGCCGACGCCAAAGGTTCTTCTCGCAGAGTGACCAAGTGCGGTGCGAAGTGCGCCGGGCTTATTCAAGATCCACAATGAGGAGAAACAAATGGCACAGGGAACCGTCAAGTGGTTCAACGCAGAAAAGGGCTTCGGCTTCATCACCCCGGATGACTCCGACGGCGATGTCTTCGTTCACTACTCCGAGATCCAGACCGGCGGCTTCAAGACCCTCGACGAGAACCAGCGCGTTCAGTTCGAGATCGGCCAGGGCGCCAAGGGCCCCCAGGCTACCGGCGTAACGCTGGTCTAGTCTCCCGCTAGGAAGTGCCTTAGGGCAATTCCGGCATCAAAAATGATCCCCGGCATTTGTGCCGGGGATCATTTTTTGTGCATTGTTGGGCGCTGCGTTCCGGTCCCGTGCTCTTGCCCGGAGGCATTGTTCATCCGAATTGCACGGCCTTGCGAATGACAAACGCTTCAGGCTAACGCACCAGGGTGCGCAACAGGCGGGCGCTCTGCCGGACGGATAACCCGGGAAGATACGCCCGGCTCAGCGCACGGCCCATCGCGGGCAATTGCAGCGGATCCTGGTAGTAAAGGTAAAGCGTGCGGTAGTCCGGCTTGAAACGCGACTTAAAGGTTGCCAGCGAACGGAAGCCGTAGACCGGTTCCAGGGCCCGGCCCACCACGTCAAGAATCCCGGCCAGCCCCTCCGGTCCGGACCCGCCGGCCCCGGCAGCGCCGCCGGCGGCATCCCCGGCTTTGTCCCCATCCCCGGGAACCTGAACAGCAGTGTCTCCGGCCTGGTCCTTCGCCAGTGGCGAGCCGGACAGGGAGATCACTTCGACCGTGCGCTTGAGCTCCTGCACGGCAGACGCAATGAGGAACTCCATCACGCCAGGGAAGGCGTCCCCGCGCCGGCGCATGAAGTCCAGGGTCCAGCTCACCAGCTGCCCGTCCCGGTACACCGGCAGCCAGCTGGTGACGCCCTGCACCCGTCCCTCGGCGTCCACCGCCAGGCAGCACAGCACCGCGTCGTCGTCGAGCTCGTCCATGCTGCCGAGGGTGAATCCCATTTCCGGCACCTGCTTTTGCGCCGCCCACTCTTCGGAGACCTCGCTGAGCTGGGTCCGCAGCGGCGCCGGGAATTCGCTGTAGCGCCCCCAGACGGCCTGGACACCGGTCTTCGCCGCGCGGTTCAGCGCGGTGCGGACGTTCTGCCATTCCTTGCCCTTGAACTCCAGTTCGCGCACGGCGAGCCGGGTTTCCTGGGCCACGGCCACCCGGCGGAAACCACGGGCCTGGAGCATTGGCCAGAGCTGGTCGGTGCAGGAGTAGAAACACGGGATCAGGGCGTGCTCGGCGCAGTAGCGCATGAAACCCGCCGCGGTCTCCTCATGGTGGGCAGCGGGTCCGAACGGACCCGCCAGGGTCAGGGCCACGTTGCCGTGCTGCTGATAGGCCACACCGCCGCGCCGGTCCGGCGTGAACCAGTATTTGTTCGGTTCCCAGAGCGCCATCCAGGACAGCGAGTCTCCGCCCTGGCGGATGAGCTCACGGGCCGTGTCCCGGTCCCCGGAGCCGACGTCGGTGCTGTTCATCCCGGTACCGTGCAGCCGCCGCCGCAGGACCAGCCAGACCGCTGCCAGGGCGACGCCCCAGAAGATGATCCCGGCGAAGGCGAACAGAAAGGACTCGACGGGATAGCGGTTCTGGAAGAGCCTGCTGTAGACCCCGGGAATCGGCAGCGGCAGGTACTGCCGGGTGAGTTCAGCCGCGAGGCCCAGCAGTCCGCCGTCGCGGTCCATCCCGCCGGCCGCCAGCCACGCCACCGTGTAGGCCCCGGCGAGCCCCAGCCAGGTCCCGCCGACCACCATGCCCAGAATCTGACGGGCCCGGGTAGCCGTCTCCACCCGGAACTGTCTGCGGTTCAGCCATAGCAGCACTGCCAGCAACAGCGGAACCGCCACGAGCGGAAGGACGTGGACGAAGCCTGAACCCATCACGGCCGTGCGCGGCCGGTTGGGGTAGTGCGGAATGCGGGCGAACAGGGACAGGTATACGGCGGCCAGGGCGGTCACGGCCAGCTGGACGATGATGGCGATCCGCAGGGCAAGGCGGCGCCCGTGCCGCATGCCGTCCGCACAGATCAACAGCAGGACCACCGGGACGACTGCCAGCGCGAAGCCTAGTGGACCGGCGAATCCCGCCCGGCCGGCCTCCAGGCAGCTGACATCAACCGTCCCGCCGCAGTTTTGCTCCAGCTGGCTCAGCGTGGGCAGCGGGTTCAGCACGACGTCGCGCAACAGGGCCAGGGGCCCGGTGGGGCTGCTGACGGCGGCCGTGAGGATCGGCCCCACGGCAAAGATCGCGATCGTGAGAGCCAGCAGGTTGCGCGTTTCGCGTCCCGTGGAACGGTGGCGGTGCAGGGTTCCCCGGTCGTCCTGGATCCACCAGCCCGCGGCCAGGCCGGCGAGGGCACCGCAGAGCCCGACGACCGTCTCCGGATGCCCGACGTAGAGCACCAGCAGCAGGGACGCTGACAACGCGGCGGTCCGCAGCCGCCGCTGCCAGAGCGTGGGCAGCAGACCGCTGGCGGCCAGCGCAACGGCCAGGACCGCGGCGTACGGGCCGATCAGCCGGGCATCGACCATGAGGCCAAGCCAGCCGTCCCCGATATACCGGGCCACCTGCGTGATCAGCAGGAACAGCGTCACAGCCGCGAACTGGCCAACAAAGAAGAACACGGCGGTCCGCAGAGTGCCCAAGTGCCGTTCCGCGAGGCCCAGGAGCAGCAGGATCATCAGTGAAGCCGCAAGGTAGGCCAGCAGATTGGTGGCAAAGAACAAGGAAGTGAACATCGACCACCAGTGCCCCGCCATCAGCCCCGGCGCGGTGACGGAGGCGATGGGCAGCAGGGCGTGCGGCGGTCCGGACAGGAAACTGCCCGTGAGCGCCCCGATGACCAGAAAAGCCGCGAGGACTGCCAGGGTGAACGGGACGGCACGGAAATGTGCGAGTGTCCGGCGCAGGCCGTGCCGCCCGACGCCCAGCAGCGACGCCCCCTGGGGTCCCTGGCCTGAGCCGGTCCGCGTGCCGCCGGGCCGGGTGCTGCCGGTGTTGGCCTGGCTCATGGCGAGATCCCCCAGCGCCGCGCCAGGAAGTCCAGGCCGCCGGGCAGTCCGTTGGAGGCCGTGTCCCAGGAGTGCCCCGTGTTGGCGACCCGGTGTGATTCGACGCTGAATCCGGCGCGGCGTGCCGCGCCGGAGAGCACGTCCATGTAGCCGGTGAATTCCGGGTCACGGTCTCCGGCGGCGAAGTACACGCCGTGGCCATCGAACCGCTGTTCCGCCATGACACGCAGCGGAGTCTGCCGGTCGAAGGCCGCCGTGTCATCGCCGAAGGAGGCCTCAATGGTCTTCGCGCGCTCCTTCGCGAGGGCCGGCTCGTTCTCGCTGGAGAAGGCCAGCGCCGCGCTGTAGATGTCGGGGTGCCTCGTCACCATCTGCATGGCGCACGTGCCGCCGAAGGAAAACCCGCCCACGGCCCACTGCCGGGGATCCGGATCGACGTCGAGCGTGCTGTTGATCCAATCCGGAACGTCACGGGACAGGAAGGTGTCCGCCTGGGCAATCCGGCTGTCCATGCACAGGGTGTTTCCCGACGGCGACCCGTTCGGATCGACCACCACCGTCACAGGCGCCACCCCGGCGTGCTGGGCGGCGAACCGGTCCAGCCGGCCCCGGAGCGCTCCCCCGGTGAGCCAGTCCGCCGGCGACCCGGGCTGGCCGGAAAACAGGACCAGCACCGGCAGCGCGGGACGGGGTGAACTCTGGTAGGCCGGCGGCAGGTAGATGTAGGCCTCCCGGCTCTGGAAACCGGAGAGCGTGCCGGGGATGACAGCCTTGCGGACGACGCCGCCGGGAAGGTCCGCGGGCGCGTGCCAGTGGGCGAGCCCGGACGCGGCAGGGCCGCCGGCCGCGCGTGTCAGGCCGGCCTCGAGCGGCTGGATGCGGGCCACGGCCGTGCCGGTGAGGTCACTGACGGTGTGGTTCAGCCCGAAGTAGATGTTGATCTGGGCGGCGGAAAGCAAGAAGACGGCCAGGACGGCGCCCGTGGCTGCGGCGCCCGGGCGCCAGCGTTTGGTGCGGTTGCCTCCGCGGGCCCAAAGGCCGGGCAGGCCCATGAGCCACAAGAGCAGGGCGACGACGGCGGCCACGGACCAGGCGAGGGTCTCCCCCGGCAGTTCGTCGGGGAACACGGAGATCGCGTAGATCAGGAACCAGTGCACGGCCGCAGTCAGCGCCGCGGCGAGCAGGATCACGGCGGACAGAACGACGGCGGCCGGAACGGGTTGGCGCTGCCCTGTTTGCCGGAAAGTAGTTTGCCGGAAACCCTGCCGGAAACGGGCCCGAAGAACGGCGTGCCAGAGGAGGTAGGCGAGGCCGGCCGCACCGGCGAACCAGGTGAACCACACCACCGGCCCGTCAACCAGGCGGAGGTCATTGAGGTAGTCCACGGGGGCTAGCGCCAGGTCCCGACGCCGATGACGGGTCCGGCCTCGAGCCAGGACGACAACCCTGCGTAGGCGTCGAATCGCATGGCGAGAAGGACCTGTTGCCCCTCGTAGCGGAGCTCCACGATCACGGCGTCGGGCTGGACCTTGAGGAGTTCGGATTCAGTGGGTTTGCGCCGGCCCAGCAGCTCCAGGGAGCTGCGCCGGTACGTGTGTTTGGGACGGACGCTGAGTGAGGCCAGGCGGAACCACTCGAGGTCGTTGTCCTGATAACGACAAACCCCCATCTGCCAGCTTTTTCCAGCTGTGCAAATGGAGGCGTCCACTGTGCCGAGGGCGCGCCGCAGATTGAAGCGGCGCACCCCCGCAAGGCACAGTGCAAAGGCCAGCAACGCAAACGCAGTTGCCAGGACGATGAACGGCAAACCAATATCGTTCATCAAGGTCGTGCTAGCGGATCCCCGCAGTAGCCGATTCGCCCATTTGGGCGTTGTCAGCAACAATAACCACCCTGTTGTTGTCGACGGAGAAGAATCCGCCGTCGACAGTTACAGCAATACGGTCACCGGACACCGGCTCGATTGCCAGCTCACCTTCGGCCAGAATCGCCAGCAGGGGCGAGTGGCCGGGCAGGATTCCGATTTCACCATCGCTGGTGCGGGCCTTGACCATCTTGGCCGCTCCGGACCACACGAAGTGGTCCGCTGCGACAATCTCAACCTCAAGCTCAGCCATATTACTTGGTCTGTTCCTGGATCTTGGCCCACTGGCGCTCGACGTCGTCCAGGCCGCCGACGTTGAAGAACGCCTGCTCTGCTACGTGGTCGAGTTCGCCGTCGCAGATCGCGGTGAAGCCTTCAACGGTGTCCTTGATGGACACGGTGGAGCCCTCGACGCCGGTGAACTGCTTGGCGGTGTAGGTGTTCTGCGAGAGGAACTGCTGGATGCGGCGTGCACGCGACACGACGATCTTGTCCTCTTCGGAGAGTTCGTCAACGCCAAGGATGGCGATGATGTCCTGGAGTTCCTTGTTCTTCTGCAGGATCTGCTTCACACGGACAGCCGTGTTGTAGTGGTCCTTGCCGATGTACTGGGGGTCCAGGATTCGGGAGGTCGACGTCAGCGGGTCAACGGCCGGGTACAGACCACGGGAAGCGATCTCGCGGGAAAGTTCCGTGGTCGCGTCCAGGTGTGCGAAGGTGGTGGCCGGAGCCGGGTCGGTGTAGTCATCTGCGGGAACGTAGATGGCCTGCATCGAGGTGATGGAGTGGCCCTTGGTGGACGTGATGCGCTCCTGGAGGAGACCCATCTCGTCAGCCAGGTTGGGCTGATAGCCCACGGCCGACGGCATGCGGCCGAGGAGGGTGGAAACCTCGGAGCCTGCCTGGGTGAAACGGAAGATGTTGTCGATGAAGAGCAGCACGTCCTGGTTCTGCACATCGCGGAAGTACTCCGCCATGGTCAGGGCGGACAGGGCCACGCGCAGACGCGTTCCCGGCGGCTCATCCATCTGGCCGAATACAAGGGCGGTGTCCTTGAGGACGCCTGCCTCTTCCATTTCAACCCAGAGGTCGTTACCTTCACGGGTACGCTCGCCGACACCGGCGAACACCGAGGTGCCACCGAAGTTGCGGGCAACACGGGTGATCATTTCCTGGATCAGAACGGTCTTGCCGACACCGGCGCCACCGAACAGGCCGATCTTTCCACCCTTGATGTACGGGGTGAGGAGGTCGATGACCTTGATGCCGGTTTCCAGCATTTCGGTGGAACCTTCGAGCGTCGCGAAGGCGGGAGCCTTGCGGTGGATCGCCCAGTGGTCCGAAGCCTGGATCTCGGACTCGTCAACGTCAAGCGGCTTGCCGAGAACGTTGAAGATGTGGCCCTTGACGCCGTCGCCGACGGGAACCGTGATGGGCGAGCCGGTGTCCACTACGTTGGTACCGCGGACGAGTCCGTCGGTAGCCTGCAGGGAGATGGCGCGAATGAGGTTGTCACCCAGGTGCAGGGCGGTCTCGAACGTGATGGTCTTGGTCTCACCGTTGAGAGTAATCTCCGTGGTGAGTGCGTTGTAAATCGCGGGGATTGCGTCAGCCGGGAATTCGACGTCGACAACCGGGCCAATGACACGTGCAATACGGCCGGTTGCACCGGTCGTTGCGGCTACGTGTTCGGTAGCGGTGGCAGTCATCTCTCTCACTTCACTCAGTAGATGGCGTGGGGGTTAAGTTTATCTTTGGTGCAGGTACAGCTGGATCCGGAACCGTGCTGGCTAGGACGCGCTCAAGGCGTCGGCGCCGGCCACAATTTCAGAAAGCTCCTGCGTAATCTCAGCCTGGCGGGCAGTGTTGCGCAGACGCGTGTACTTCTTGATGAGGTCCGTGGCGTTGTCGCCGGCGGACTTCATCGCCCGCTGACGGGCTGCCAGCTCGGAAGCTGCGGCCTGCAACATGGCGGCGAAAATGCGTGATTCGATGTAGCGCGGAAGCAGGGCGTCGAGAACCTGCTCGGCTTCCGGCTCGAATTCGTAGAGCGGCAGGAGGTCCGATTCGGACGCAGCCTGCTCTTCGACAACCTCGAGGGGAAGCAGGCGGACGACCGTCGGCTCCTGGGTGACCATCGACTTGAAGCGGGTGTAAACAACGTGGATCTCATCCACGCCTTCCTCTTCAAATGCCGTGCCAAAGTCCTCGAGCAGTGCGGCGCCGATTTCCTGCGCGGTAGCAAACTCCGGTGCGTCCGTGTTGCCCGTCCATACCCGTGCGTAGGGACGGCTGCGGAAGTCGAAGTACGCCTGCGCCTTGCGGCCGAGAACGTACGTCTTGACTTCTTTGCCTTCCTCACGCAGCAGCTCGGTGAGGCCTTCGGCCTGCTTGAGCACGCTGGCCGAGTAGGAACCTGCAAGGCCGCGGTCCGAGGTGATCACCAGGACGGCGGCGCGGCGGATCTGCTCGGGCTCGGTGACCAGCGGGTGGTCGATTTCGCTCTGGCTTGCGACAGCAGAAACGGCACGCGTAATCGCGTTTGCGTAAGGCAGTGAAGCCGCTACGCGTGCGCGGGCCTTGCCGATGCGCGAGGTAGCGATCAGTTCCATCGCCTTGAAGATCTTGCGCATCGACGTCGTCGAGCTGATCTTCTGGCGGTAGACCCGAATCTGGGCTCCCATACTTATCCTTTCCTAAGATCCCGGTGGCCGGGACTGCCGGAACCCCTCAGGGTTCCGGCAGTCCCCGCCAGCGAAACTAGCGCTTCTGCTTGACGATTTTTTCCTGGTCGACCTGAGCCTCGTCGATGGCGGCGTGCTCCTCGTGCCCCGCACCCACCAGGAGGCTGTCGCCCTCGCCGAAGAAGCCCTTCTTGAAGGCCACGATCGAGGTCTTCAGCGCTTCCGCGGTGTCATCGTCCATGACGTTGGTCTGGGCCAGCGTCGTCAGGATGGAGGACTTGTGCTTCAGGTGCTCCAGGAACTCGGTCTCGAAGCGGTTGATGTCCTCAACCGGAACGTCGTCCAGGTAGCCGTTGGTGCCGGCCCAGATGGAGACAACCTGGTTCTCGACCGGGAACGGCGAGTACTGGCCCTGCTTGAGCAGTTCCATCAGGCGTGCACCACGGGTCAGCTGCTGGCGCGATGCGGCGTCCAGGTCCGAGGCAAACATGGCGAAGGCCTGCATGTCGCGGTACTGGGCCAGTTCCAGCTTCAAGGTACCGGAGACCTTCTTCATGGACTTCACCTGAGCGGCGCCACCGACGCGGGAGACGGACACACCGACGTCGACAGCGGGGCGCTGGTTGGCGTTGAAGAGGTCCGACTGCAGGAAGATCTGGCCATCGGTGATGGAGATCACGTTGGTCGGGATGTAGGCGGAAACGTCGTTCGCCTTGGTCTCGATCAGCGGCAGGCCGGTCATCGAGCCTGCACCGAGCTCGTCGGAGAGCTTGGCACAACGCTCCAGCAGGCGGGAGTGCAAGTAGAAGACGTCGCCCGGGTAGGCTTCGCGTCCCGGCGGGCGGCGGAGCAGCAGTGACACTGCACGGTAGGCCTCGGCCTGCTTGGACAGGTCATCGAACACGATCAGGACGTGCTTGCCGCCGTACATCCAGTGCTGGCCGATGGCCGAGCCGGCGTACGGTGCCAGGTACTTGAAGCCTGCGGGGTCGGACGCGGGGGAAGCCACGATCGTGGTGTATTCCAGTGCGCCGTTGTCCTCGAGGGTCTGGCGGACGGCCGCGATCGTGGACGCCTTCTGGCCGATGGCGACGTAGATGCAGCGCACCTGCTTGTTGACATCGCCCGAAGCCCAGTTGGCCTTCTGGTTGATGATCGTGTCGATAGCGATGGCAGACTTGCCGGTCTGGCGGTCACCGATGATCAGCTGACGCTGGCCGCGGCCGATCGGGATCATGGCGTCGATAGCCTTGAGCCCGGTCTGCATCGGCTCGTGGACCGACTTACGCTGGGTCACGCCCGGTGCCTGGAGTTCCAGGGCGCGGGTGGTCTCGGCCTTGATGTCGCCGAGGTCATCGATGGGCTGGCCCAGCGGGTCAACCACGCGGCCGAGGAAGGCGTCGCCGACCGGCACGGACAGAACCTGTCCGGTGCGGTGGACTTCCTGGCCTTCTTCGATTCCGGTGAAGTCACCGAGGATGATGACACCGATCTCGCGGACGTCGAGGTTCTGGGCCAGGCCCAGGGTGCCGTCTTCGAAGCGAAGCAGCTCGTTCGCCATGACCGAGGGAAGGCCCTCAACACGGGCGATGCCGTCACCTGCGGTTGTTACACGGCCGACCTCTACGCGCTCTGCGTTTCCGGGTTCGTAGGACGCCGCGAACTCGTTCAACGCATTACGGACGTCGTCGGCGTTGATGGTCAATTCGGCCATCTGCAGTCCCTGCTCTCCTGTTTTCGTGATCATCGTTGCTCACGATGACCGGGGTTTCTTGTCGTTAAGTTGTGCTTGTCCGGCTGGCTAGGCAAGCTGACGCTGGAGCTGGGCCAGGCGGGCGGCGATCGAAGCGTCAACCACTTCGTCACCAACCTGGATCCGGATTCCACCGATCAGTGCCGGGTCAACGTTCAGGTTGATCTTGAGCTCGCGCCCGTAGAGGGCGTTCAGCCCCAGCTGCAAGCGGCTGGTCTGGGTCGCCGTCAGCGGACGGGTGACGCTGACCTTTGCAATCCAGCGCTGCTGGCGCTTGGCGGCAAGCTCGGCGAAACGGCCAACCAGCTTGGTGACCTTGAGCCCGCGCGGTGCCGTGACGGCCTGTCCGATCAGGACTTTCGCTTCCTCGCTCGCACCGGGTACGAGCTTTTCGGCGAGGGACACCTTGGCGGCCGGGCTGGCCTGCGGCTCGGACAGAGCACGCTGGACCTCGTGGCTGGACTCGACGGACTGGATGAAGGAGAACAGATCGTTCTCCAGCGCTTCCAGTCCGGTGAGTCCGGAGGCAGAGACGGCCGACTTGTTCTCGGCAACAGCGATGACCACCGAAGCGGCAAGAGTCTCGAGTGCATCGCCGATATCCCGTGCGGATGCCCAGCGGGAGCTGGCCAGTCCGGCAACGATCTGGACAGCGTCAGCGGATACTTTCCCGCTGAAGAGCTTCTTGACCAGCGCCGACTTTTCGTCACCGCTGCGGGACGGGTCAGTCAGGGCGCGGCGCAAGCCAGCCGAGCTGTCCACCGTTCCCAGGATTCCGAAGAGTTCCGTTGCCAACTGCAGCGACGCGGAGGGAAGCTTGGCTTCCAAGGCCGCCAGCGCAGCGGCCAGCGATTCGCTCGATACACCTGCCATTACTTAGCTACACCCGCGTTCTGGTTCTCCAGATCTGCCAGGAAACGGTCCACCACTCGGGCCGACCGTGCGTCGTCGCTCAGTGCTTCGCCGACGATGCGGCTCGCCAGCGTCGTGGCCAGCGTGCCGACCTCCGCGCGGAGCGACACAACGGCCGCCTGGCGCTCGGATTCGATCTGTACGTGGGCCTGCGCGGTGATGCGTGCCGACTCGGCAGCCGCCTTCTCCTTCAGCTCTGCAAGGATCTGGGCACCTTCGGCGCGTGCTTCCTCACGGATGCGGTTGGCTTCGGCGCGGGCGTCCGTGAGCTGCTGCTTGTACTCTTCGAGGGCTGCGGAGGCCTCGGCCTGGGCCTGTTCGGCCTTGGCGATGCCGCCCTCAATGGCCTCGGCCCGCTCGGCAAAGGTCTTCTCGAACATCGGGACAACGTACTTGACCACAATGAACAGGAGGAGAGCAAAGCCGGCGAAGACGACAAGCATTTCCCAGGGATTGGGAACGAGGGGGTTAGTACCGCCTTCGGTGGCGGCTGAGATGATCGCTTGATTCATATTTCACCCGTCCTTATCTACTCGGTTCTGGATTTTCGGTTTGTTCTGTTTACTTGAGAACGAACGCGAAGACCAGGCCCAGGATGGCGAGGGCTTCAGTCAGCGCAAGGCCGAGGAATGCGATCGGCTGCAGGACGCGCTGGGCTTCCGGCTGACGTGCCACGCCGTTGATGTAGGCCGCGAACACGAGACCAACACCGATACCACCGCCGATGGCGGAGAGGCCGTAGCCGACGAGGTTGAGGGAGCCGTTGATGGAGCCTTCCATTTTTTGTTCCTTTCAAGATGCCACCCATGTGGCAGGTTGTTTGGGTTGCTTCATCCCCGTGAGGGGAAGTCTGTGTGTGCCTGCTGGCTTTGCGCCTCTGGCAGTGTGCCTAGTGGCTGTCGGCGTGCAGCGCGCCCTCGATGTAGATCGCGGTCAGCAGCGTGAACACGTAGGCCTGGAGCACCATGATCAGTGCTTCGAGCATGTACATGGCAATCGCGCCGCCGAGGACGAGTACGGACGCGCCCTTCAGCAGGACGCTTTCCTGCATCACGAGGAACTCAACGCCTGCGCCCGCGATCATGACGATCAGGTGGCCGGCCAGCATGGTGGCGAACAGACGGAGGCTGTGCGTGACCGGGCGGACCAGGAAGTTGGAGATGATCTCGATCGGGATGACGATCGGGAGGATGTACCACGGAACGCCGGTAGGAACCGTTGCGAGCTTGAAGTACTTCAGTCCGTTCTTCCTGACGCCGATGGCGATCCAGGTGACGTACACGATGCCCGCGAGCACGTAGGCTCCGCCGACGTGCGAGAAGGTCGGAAGCTGGATTACGGGGATTGCACCGTAGATGTTGTTCACCAGGATGAAGAAGAACAGGGTGAACAACAGCGGGACATACTTCATGAAGTCCCGGCCGCCGATGATGTCCTTGGCGATGCCGTTGCGGACGAAGCTGTAGGCGGCCTCGCCTGCGAACTGCAGCTTGCCGGGAACCAGCTGCTGCTTCCGCGCGGCCAGCACAAAGAATGCAGCGATAATGACAACCGACAGGATCACCAGCAGCATCTGCTTGGAGAATCCTTCGGCTGCACCCCAGGGGATGATAGCCGGCAGGTGAAGTTCTTCAATTCCAGGAGGCGTGAAGGTTCCTGAATCTTGGGCCGGGAGCGCAAGCGCGATCAACGCGTTTCCTCTCTGCAGTGTCCATCATTGGGCGTTGGGCGGGGACCGGCGACATTGGTGCCCGCCTCTCCCCCTGTGAAATTATTTGGCATTACTGTTCCTCGTCCTTGGACGGGCCACGTGCAGCATTGCCGTCATCAGCTGAAAGTCTGTTACTGGTGAGGCCGTGCATATGAGAAAGATAGAACCCTCCCGCAGCTCCAAGCAGAGCGCCTGCGAGCACAATCCAGCGGGTTCCCCACAGATTATCCAGTCCCCACCCTATCAAACTCCAGACGATGATTCCGCCAACAATGTAGCTGAAGACGGCGATTCCGGCGTTGTATCCGCCGTCGCTGCCGTCGGTCGATACACCGGGGGCACCGGCCGTGATTTTAGGGGTTTTAACTGGCTTGTTAATTGGTCTGGCAAGTGGCCTGCGACCAGTTTTACGGCTAAACATCGGTGCCGTCTTTTCGGGTTTCGGGGTCGTTGTAAATTTGGAGCCTGGCCTTGCTGAAACCGTAAATTTCGGCTGCCTGCCAAAACACCACGGTCACGACAGCGCCGATAAGGAACCAGCGGCCGTGCAGCCAGGCCGGAGCCCCGATGACGAAGAGGACCACGGCAAAGCCGACAACCTTGACGAAGTATGTCGCGACGAACAGTCCGATCGCTCCGGAAGGATTGTTGCGGCCAACGAAGTGGCCCACCGCGAGGCTGATGGCAAAGAACGCCATCACCAGGGCTCCCCCGAAGAGGGCGGACCAGAACCCGACGGCACCATTGAAGACGAAGGCGGCGATGCCGGTCAGGACAAGGGCGACGGCGGAGGCGGCGGAGCTCATGGCCAGCAGTTTGAGCCACAGGGATTTTGTGGGGCCAGAGACACCAACGGGTCCGTTGCCGGACGCGGGTCCGGGTTCGGCGTTGGAGGTCATGAGATCCCAATCGTCGATGGCGTAATGCTGGTCAAGGTGGTGGTCGGCGTAGCGCCGCCCCTGAATTCTACATTAGATAGAAATTATTCGGAAAAGCGCGTCGGACGCCGGCGGTAAAGGTTACTCCGGTGTGCTGGCCACCTGCCCCGGGCCCCGCTGCCGCAGGTACGGCCAGGCCGTCACCACAGCCATGATGACCGCGGCAGCCAGGTCGATGGCGAGGACGATGTGCCAGGGGAAGATCGCGAAGGCGAGGCCGCCGAAGGCAAGAATGCAGGTCCACAGGTACATCAGCACCACGGCGCCGCGGTGCGAGTAACCGATGTCCAGCAGCTTGTGGTGCAGGTGCCCGCGGTCGGCCGACCACGGCGATCGTCCGAGCGCCGTGCGCCGCACCACCGCCAGGCCCAGGTCCAGCAGCGGCAGGAACAGCACAGCGAACGGCAGCAGAATCGGGATGACCGTGGGGATACCGTTGGCCCGGTCGTAGAGACCGGAGCTGATCTGCCCGGTGGACACGATGCCGGCCGAGGCCATGATCAGGCCGATCAGCATGGCGCCGGAATCGCCCATAAAGATCTTTGCGGGGAACCAGTTGTGCGGCAGGAAGCCGACGCAGCTGCCGACCATGATGGCTGTCAAAAGGGTCGCCAGGTCCGAGCGGTCCAGTAGGACGGCCGTGCGGTGGACCCAGTAAGCGGTAAGGAAGAACGCCGCTCCCCCGATGATCGCCACACCGGCGGCGAGGCCGTCGAGTCCGTCGATGAAGTTGAACGCGTTCATTGTCGTCACGATCAGCCCGGCCGTCAGCACGATGCTCAGGGCCTCGTTCTGAATCACGAACGGCTCGGGGACGAACGGGATGATCGTCATCCGGACCCCCCACGTGGCCACAACCAGCGCCGCGGCGCTCTGGCCGATCAGCTTGATCCACCACCGCAGATCCAGCAGGTCATCCGCCACACCGACCAGGACGATCACGGCGGCGCCGGCAAGGATCCCCCAGGGTGCCGTGTTGTTCCGGAAGATGTCCTTGACGAAGAACGAATTGCTCGCCGTGACCAAGGCGACCAGGACCCCCGCGAAGATGCCCAGGCCGCCAAGCCTGGAAATCGGCGTGGAGTGCATGTCACGGCTGCGGATCGGGGAATACAATTCCAGCCTGTTGCCCACCAGCCGGGCACCCCATGTAGCCGCGTAGCTCACGAGCGCTGCCGTCAGCATCATGAGCAGGTACATGATCACGGGAAGACCACCAACCAGGTACCGTCCGCGCAGGCGAGACAAGGCGGCACGCTCCGCAGCAGCGGAGGCACCGGTGAGCTGCGGAAATGGGGGGAATTAAGTTGCCGTGGAACAGTCTTTCGAAAAATGAAACTTCTCCGTCGCCGTGCGCAGGGCAGGCAGTGCGTAGTGCCTGACAGGGCTGTATTACAGTGGACTCTAGTCAAGATACTAATGCCAACGGCCACCTGTCTTCGCGTCACACGGCCCTCCGCCGGCGGGAAAACCACTGACGGTCGTGCTGAAAGGACCCCGCGATGACCCCCTCGGTTGCAGTCGCTGCCGTGACGTTTGACCGTCCCAGGGAGCTGGCGGTCCTACTGGACGCCATCAACAGCCAGACCGCTGAAGTGCGGTCCATCTGCCTTGTAGACAGCGGCACCGCGCCCTCGAAAGAAGTCGCCGACCGGCACGCCAACGTGGACTATGTCAGGTCCGAGGCAAACCTCGGCGGAGCCGGCGGATTTTCCCTCGCCATTCTCAAGGCCGTGGCCAGCGGGGCTGACTGGATCTGGATGATGGACGACGACGCCGAGCCGGCCGACCCCGCATGCCTCGCCACGCTGCTGCGTGAGGCACAGGCACGCGACCTGGACGCTGTGGTTCCGCTGGTCGTCGCGCCCGGCCACCCGGACCAGTTGTCCTTTTTCTTCCGCCTCGACGGCAAGGTCACCCATGAGCGTGCCGAGGTGGAAAAGGTCGGGTTCCTGCCCAACGACGGCCACTTCTTCAACGGCGCCCTGATCCGTTCCGATGTCTTCTTCAAGGTGGGCCTGCCGGACATGCGCCTGTTCATCCGCGGCGACGAGGTGGACTTCACCCTGCGCCTGAGGAAGGCCGGGATCCGCTTCGGCACAGTCACCACCGCTGCCATCACCCACCCGCACGCGTTCTCCGAGACCAAACACGTCTTCGGCGCACGGTGGCACGTGATCGTTCCGGACTCCGCGTTCAAGCGGTACTTCTACTACCGGAACCGCGGGTACATGATCCGCCGCCATTTCCGGGTCAAGTCTTTCGTCGCGGATGTGGGCGGGTACCTCGGCTACTTCCTGCGCAGCGGCGATTTCCGCGGGCTCGCAGACTGGTTCCGCGCCTTTTCCGCCGGGCTCCGGGGCAAGGGCTTCGGTCCGCTGGAGGACCAGAAGTTCTGACCGCAGGCGCCGCAGGCGCCAGGGTTGCCGACCCTAGGGCTGCCGGCCCAGCCGCCGGCGCAGCAGCAGGCCCAGCAGCACCCAGGGCTCGCCGAACACCCGGTAGGCCACTCGTTGCGGGTGAAGCATGAGCCGCCAGGCCCACTCGAGGCCGAGCCGCCCAATCCAGCGCGGCGCCAGCTTCTGCACACCGGCAATCTGTTCGATGGCGCCGCCCACGGCGCAGTAGACAGCCGGCGGGAGCATGGTAAGCCGCCGTGCCAGGACCTGTTCCTGCAGCGGCATCCCGAGGCCCAGGAGCACAAGTTGCGGGCGGAGCCCGGTAAGCCATTCGACGGCGGCGTCCTCGACGTCCGTGTTCCAGTCTTCGCCGGGCATGCCGTCCACCCGCGCCCCGGGCACGATCTCCCGCAGCTTGGCCACGGCACCGGCGTTGGCCACGGCACCAGCCCCGATGACCGCAATACGCTTCAGCCCCGCGACATTGCCCAGCGCGGGAATCCAGTCGGTCGATCCCAGCCGGTAGTCCATCACCGGTCCCCTGCCGTCGTCCTCTTCGCCCGTCTTGGCCCAGAGCCAGAGCACAGGAGCGCCGTCGATCAGCACCACGTCGCTGTGGTCGTAGAAGGACCGGAAGCCGGGATCGGAGTGCAGCAGCGTGACGCTGTGCAGGTTGTGCCCCACCACGGTCCGGGTCCGGCCCTCGGCCACGTAGGCGCTGAGGACCGCGGTCAGCTCGGACACCGTCACGGGGGTAGCGTCGACGTCGAGGAAGGGGACGTGCTGGCGCTCCAGCGTCATGCCGAGCCGGGCTCAGGCGCGGCGGGCCGGGGTGAGGATTCAGGCACATCGGACTCCGCAGCGTCAGCCGCAGGTTCAGCAGGCGCAGCGTCAGCCTCAGGCTCGGCCGCCTCAGCAGCGTCCTCGCCGTCGGCGGGGTTGCCGTCGACGTCCAGGAGGTCTGGAACCACACCGCGCAGGCGTTCGAGGCTGATGGCTCCCTGCCGGACTACCCGCAACGGCTGGACTGTCGCGTCGACGATGGTTGAGGCCAGGGCTTCGGCACCCTCGGTGGGCCGGGGCCCGCCCTCAAGGTAGACCTCCACGGATTCCGCCAACTGGGCCTCGGCGTCCGCGGCGGTCTGCGCCGCGGCTTGTCCGGTGCGGTTCGCGGAGGACACGGCGAGCGGGCCGGTGAGCGTCAGCAGGTCCTGGGCGATCTCGTCGGCCGGGATCCGCAGGGCCACCGTTCCCTTGGTCTCACCGAGGTCCCAGTCCAGTGACGGCTGGGCGTGCAGGATCAGGGTCAGGCCGCCGGGCCAGAACGCTTCGGCAAGTCTCCGCGCCTCGGCCGGAACATCCGTGGCGAGGCCATCGAGGGCGTTCAGCCTGGGGATCAGCACGGGCGGCGGCATCTTCCGGCTCCGGCCCTTGGACGCAAGCAGCAGGGTCACGGCGAGTGGTGAGAAGGCGTCGGCGGCAATCCCGTAGACCGTGTCGGTCGGGAAGACCACACACTTGCTCTCACGGATGGCCCGCTGGGCGTGTTCAAGTCCTGCGGCGCGCTGCTCAGCTGCCGTGCAATCGTAGCTTGTCGTCACTGGCCTATTCTTTCATCACTTGTCACACGATTTTTGCGGGGGCGTCAGGGCCGGAATGTCAGCCCTGTCAGGACAGCGCTGGTTGCACGGTCCTTGCCGTTGAGGTCGCGGTGCGTCCTTACCTCGGAGAAGACCCCGGTGCGCCTTAGCATCGCGGCGATCCATTCCGATTGGACTTCGGCGTGCTCCATCACGAAGTACCCGCCGGGCACCAGCAGGCGGGCAGCCGAGGCCGCAGCCGCCGTCGGAAGTTCCATCCCGTCCGCTCCCCCGCCGTAAAGCGCCTCGGGCGGGTCGTGCAGCGCCACTTCGGGTTCGTTGGGGATCGCTTCGGCGGGTATGTACGGCGGGTTGGACACGACGACGTCGAACGTGCCGTTGTGTTCGCCCAGCGCGTCGCGCAGATCCCCGCGGATAAGGTGGACGCCCAGGGGCAACAGGTTTTTGGCGGCCCAGGCATGCGCGAATTCGCTGTACTCCACCGCATGGACTTCCGCGCCCGGAACCTCGTGCGCGATCGAGCCTGCTATCGCGCCGGATCCGGTGCCCAGGTCCACTACTTTGGGGTGCGCCGCATCCTGCAGATGGTCCGTGTCCTTCAGCCAGTCAAGCACCAGTTGCACCACGGACTCGGTTTCCGGACGGGGAATGAACACGCCGGGACCAACCGCGAGTTCGAGGTAGCGGAAATGCGCCACGCCCGTGATGTGCTGCAGCGGGATGCGCTGCGCCCGCTCTGCCACGAGGTCGGCATAGCCCGCCGGTGCCGGCGAGTCGCCGAGCATCAGCGCCCGCAACCGGCCAAGCCCAACGCCGAGCAGGTGCTCGGCGAGGAGCTCGGCGTCCACGCGCGGGCTGGGCACGCCCGCCGCGGCGAGCACCGCCGTCGCCTCGCTGACGGCCTCCGCGAGGCTCGGACCATCACCTGCTGTCATCACGGGTGAGCCGCGCCTATTCGCCGATGGCGTCGAGCCGGGACTGCTCGTCCAGTTCGATGGCCGACTGGATCACCGGTTCAAGGTCGCCGTTCATGACCTGGTCCAGGTTGTAGGCCTTGTATCCGGTGCGGTGGTCCGCGATCCGGTTTTCCGGGTAGTTGTACGTCCGGATGCGCTCGGATCGGTCCATGGTGCGGATCTGCGACTTGCGCTGCGCCGAGTTTTCGGCGTCGATCAGCTCCTGCTGGTGGGCAAGGATGCGGGCCCGCAGCACGCGCATGCCGGCTTCACGGTTCTGCAGCTGCGACTTCTCGTTCTGCATCGCAACAACAATTCCGGTGGGAAGGTGGGTGATGCGCACCGCGGAGTCGGTGGTGTTAACTGATTGCCCGCCGGGACCGGAGGAGCGGTAGACGTCGATCTTGAGATCGTTCTGGTTGATCTCGAGTTCCTCGGGCTCGTCCACTTCGGGCAGCACCAGCACGCCGGCGGCCGAGGTGTGGATGCGGCCCTGGGATTCGGTGACGGGCACCCGCTGCACGCGGTGCACGCCGCCTTCGAACTTGAGCCGCGCGTACACGCCCTCGGCAGGATCGTTCGAGTTGCCCTTGACGGCCATCTGGACGTCCTTGTACCCGCCCAGGTCCGATTCGGTGGCGGAGATGATCTCGGTCTTCCAGCCGCGGGATTCCGCGTAACGGCTGTACATCCGCAGGAGGTCCGCGGCGAACAACGCAGCCTCGTCCCCGCCTTCGCCGCCCTTGACCTCAAGGATCACGTTGCGGGCATCGTCCGGATCCCGCGGGATCAGCAACCGGCGAAGCTTGGCCGCGGCCGTCTCCAGCGAAGCCTCCAACTCGGGCACCTCCGCCGCAAACTCCGGGTCCTCGTCCGCCATTTCCTTGGCAGCAGCCAGGTCATCGCTGATGCCTTCCCAGCGGTGGTAAGCCTCCACAATGCCGTTCAGCTGAGCAGAACGCCGCCCCAGCTTCCGGGCCAGCCGCTGGTCAGCATAAACAGCAGGATCCCCAAGCTGGGCCTGGATAGAATCGTGCTCATCCAACAACCCCTGTACGGACTCAAACATTTTCAAAACCTTTCGTTCTGCACCTAGTTTAAGCAGGCGCAAAATCGGCGCGCTACGGTGAGCGAGCCCCATAACTGCCGCGAGGATGTTCCGCCCCGGGAGTGGCATCGGGCCTGTCGGAGCGTTGCAGCTGACGTACGCAGTACGTCAGCTGCAACGCGAAGGGGCGGGGGCGGAACATCCGTGCGGCAACCACCGCACGAACGCACCGGCGCCCGCCCCTAGCTCAGCTACTTGTCGTTATCGGACTTCGCACCAAGCGTCGTCTTCTGCACCTGCATGAGGAACTCGACGTTGCTCTGGGTCTCCCGGATCTTGTTGGTCAGCAGCTCAAGGCTCTGCTGCGTTTCGAGTCCGGAGAGGACGCGGCGCAGCTTCCACATGATCTTGACTTCCTCGGGGGAAAGCAGGTTTTCCTCACGGCGAGTGCCGGACGCGTTGACGTCCACGGCCGGGAAGATGCGCTTGTCAGCCAGCTGGCGGGACAGGCGCAGTTCCATGTTGCCGGTGCCCTTGAACTCTTCGAAGATGACCTCGTCCATCTTGGAACCGGTCTCGACGAGCGCGGTCGCCAGGATGGTGAGCGAGCCACCGTTTTCGATGTTGCGGGCTGCACCGAAGAAGCGCTTCGGCGGGTACAGCGCCGCGGAGTCCACACCACCGGACAGGATGCGGCCGGAAGCCGGTGCTGCCAGGTTGTAGGCACGGCCCAGGCGGGTCATGGAGTCCAGGAGCACCACAACGTCCATGCCCATTTCCACCAGGCGCTTGGCGCGTTCGATGGAAAGCTCGGCCACGGTGGTGTGGTCGTCGGCGGGACGGTCGAAGGTGGAGGCAATGACCTCGCCCTTGACGGTGCGCTGCATGTCCGTGACTTCTTCGGGGCGTTCGTCAACAAGCACCATCATGAGGTGGACCTCAGGATTGTTGGTGGTGATGGCGTTGGCAATGGACTGCAGGATGAGCGTCTTGCCGGCCTTCGGCGGCGAAACGATCAGGCCGCGCTGGCCCTTGCCGATCGGGGCCACGAGGTCGATCACGCGGGGGCCGATCTTCTTCGGGTCCGTCTCGAGGCGCAGGCGCTCGGAGGGGTACAGCGGGACGAGCTTCGCGAATTCGACGCGCTCCTTGAGTTCTTCCGGCGTCTTGCCGTTCACCGAGGTGACGCGGACCAGCGCGTTGAACTTCTGGCGCGCAGACTGCTGGCTGCGGTCTTCGCCCTCGCGCGGTGCGCGGATGGCACCGACGCAGGCGTCGCCCTTGCGCAGGTTGTACTTCTTGACCTGGGCGAGCGAGACGTAAACGTCGTTCGGGCCCGGCAGGTAACCCGAGGTGCGGATGAACGCATAGTTCTCCAGCACGTCGAGAATACCGGCGACCGGCAACAGGACGTCGTCCTCGGTGACCTCGACGTCGTCGACGTCCGGTCCCTGCTGGCGCCCGCGGCGGCGGTCGTTGCGGTCACGGAAGCGGTCGTTGCGCGAGGAGTTGTCGCGGCTGTCCTGCTGGCCCTGACGGTCACCGCGGTCGTTGCGGTCACGACGGTTGCGGCGGTTCCGGCGGCTTCCGCCATCCGTTTCATCGCTGTCACGCGTGTTGTCGCGGGTGCCGGCGGATTCGTCGCGGCCGCCACGGGTGCGGGAGGCGTCGCGGCGCTGGCCGTCTTCGCTGCCCGGCTCGCCCTGGCGCTGCTCACGCTGTTCCGTGCGTTGGTCGCGCTGCTCAGTGCGCTGGTCGCGCTGCTCAGTACGCTGTTCGCGCTGCTCGGCGGCGGGCTGCTCGGCCTGGGCTTCGCCGGCGCCTTCCGCGGCCTGGGCCGCTGCTTCGCCGCGACGGCGGTTGCGGGTGCGCGGCTGCCGGGTACGGTCGGAAGTTTCCGGCGCGGAAGCGGCTGCAACGGACTCGCCAGCACCGGATTCGGCGGAAACCGCGGGGGCCTCTGCCGGGGCGGCGGCGGGTGCCTCGGTGGCGGGCGCCGTGACCACTCCGTCGCTGCCTGCGCGGCGGCTGCGGCCGCGGCGGGCGCGGGGGCTTTCCTGGGCCGGGGCTTCTTCGGCGGCCGCAGCGGGCGCGGCTGCGGGCTCAGCTGCCCGGGCCGCCGCCTGGGAAACAGTGCCGTTGTCGCTGGCCTTTTCGGCAGCGCGGGCCGGGCCCTTGCTTACCGGAGTGCCTGCGCGGTGGGCGGAAATGGCCGTGACCAGATCGCCCTTGCGCATGCGGGAACCGCCGGAAATGCCCAGCTGGCTGGCGAGAGCCTGGAGCTGTGCGAGCTTGAGGCCTGCAAGGCCGCTGCTCTTGGCGGGTGCTGCCGTTGATTCGGCAGCAGAAGATGTATCCACAGCCGGAGACAGCTCAGTGGTTTCGGTCACGAAGGATCCTTCCCCCTCGACGGCGTCCAGGCTAAGAGCTGGACGCGGTGATTTGATCTGGGCTGCAGTTCAGATCTGCAGCCGGGATTTCGGCCTTGCCGGATGGAGTTCGGCCAGCAGGGCCGGATACTGCTTCACCATGCACGATCCGAGAAATGAGGAACGGCGGGCTGACATATGAGGGGGCAGAACAAATCTGCTGAGTCCTGCGTCAGACCGAAAGCAGGTGGCACCGGAAAATATTGCGCAGTGAAAGATGAGAGAGGCTACGTGGCCAACATCGCGGTCTTTAGAACGGTTACTAATTTACCGCCTGCGTATTTACCGCCGGTGCACTTCCACTTTAGCACCTTCGACGTCCACGGCCAGCTTCATCACACGCCAGCCAACTTCCGGCGTGTTGCCCGCGGTGTGGGCGGCGATGAAGTCCACGACTTCATCGGCTTCCGATTCCCCGTTGGCCAGGACCAGTACCGTGGGTCCTGCACCGGAGACGACGGCGGCGTGCCCGGCCCGGCGCAGCGCGCCGATCAGCTCCGCGCTGGGCCGCATGGCCTGGGCGCGGTAGCTCTGGTGCAGGTAATCCTCGGTGCCCGGCAGCAGAAATTCCGGGTTGGCGGTGAGGGCGTGGATCAGCAGGGCGGCGCGGCCGGAGTTCATGGCCGCGGCATGGTGGCCCACCGAGGCGGGCAAGAGTGCCCGGGCTGCCTCTGTGGAGAGCTCATAGTCCGGCACCGCGACAACCGGGACCACCGCGGCGGCCACGGACGCGCACGTGCTGCTGTACTGGTCACTGTCCTGCCATGACAGCGCCAGTCCGCCGAAAATGGCGGGTGCAACGTTGTCCGGGTGGCCTTCCATTTCGCTCGTGAGCTGCAGGATCCAGTCCCGGTCGCGCCGCGATACTTCCGGCACCAGGGCATTCGCGGCGCTGACGGCAGCCACCACGGCCGAGGCCGAGGAACCCAGGCCCCGCCCGTGCGGGTTGACGTTGTCCGCCGTGATCCGCAGGCCCTCGTGCCGGTACCCGAGGCGGTGCAGCGCCTCGGTGAGGGCCTTGACCACCAGGTGCGTGGCGTCGCGGGGCAGCGACTCGGCGCCCTCGCCGCTGAGCTCGAATTCCAGTTCCCCGCTGGCCAGGGTTTCCACGGTGAGGGTGTCATGGAGCGTGAGCGCCAGGCCGAGGCTGTCGTACCCGGGGCCCAGGTTGGCGCTGGTGGCCGGCACCCGGACGGTGACGACCTGGCCCGCCGGAACAGCCGGCGAGCCGGCAGCTGATTCGGCCGGGATGGTGAGGGTTGTTTCCAACGTTATTTTTCTTCCAGTCCCAGTGCTGCGGCGACGGTGACGACGTCGTTGGAGACGCTGACCGGCTGCACGTCGCTGCCGTCCTCGGTGCGCAGGGCCCACTGCGGGTCCTTGAGGCCGTGCCCTGTCACCGTGATCACGATCGTCTTGCCGGCCGGCACTTCACCGGCCGCGTGCTTCTTGATCAGTCCGGCGACGCCGGCAGCGGAGCCGGGCTCCACGAAGACGCCTTCGCGGGCGGAGAGCCAGCGGTGCGCGGAAAGGATTTCCTCGTCCGTGACGGCCTCGATCACGCCGCCGGACTCATCCCGTGCCGCAACGGCGGTGTCCCAGGAGGCCGGGTTGCCGATCCGGATGGCGGTGGCGATGGTGTCGGGCTCGGTGATGGGGTGGCCGGCCACGAACGGGGCCGCGCCGGCGGCCTGGAAGCCCCACATGACCGGGGTCTTGGTGGCGACGGCGGGCAGCGACCCGGCGGTGGGTGACTCGAACGGCGCGGAGTACTCCTTGTAGCCCTTCCAGTACGCGCTGATGTTGCCGGCGTTGCCAACCGGAAGCACGTGGAAGTCGGGGGCGTCGCCGAGCGAATCCACCACTTCAAAGGCGCCGGTCTTCTGGCCCTCGATCCGGGCCGGGTTGACGGAGTTGACCAGGAACACCGGGTAGGACTCGCCAAGCTTGCGGGCGATCTCGAGGCAGTCGTCGAAGTTGCCGTCCACCTGCAGCAGCGTGGCGCCGTGCGCGACGGCCTGGCTGAGCTTGCCCATGGAGATCTTGCCCTCGGGGACCAGCACCGCGCACTGCAGCCCGGCCGCCGTCGCGTAGGCCGCGGCGGACGCCGAGGTGTTGCCGGTGGAGGCGCAGACCACGGCCTTGGCGCCGGAGGCCACCGCTGCGGTCATGGCCATGGTCATGCCGCGGTCCTTGAACGAACCGGTCGGGTTCATCCCTTCGACCTTGAGGTAGACGGTGCTGCCGGTCAGCTCGGAGAGGTGGCGGGCGTGCACGAGCGGGGTGCCGCCCTCGCCCAGGGTGATGACCTTAGTGGCTTCCGTGACAGGAAGACGATCAGCGTATTCGCGGATGACACCGCGCCATTGGTGAGCCACTTAGACCCCTTCTACCCGCAGTACGGATGTGACGGAATTGATGACGTCCAGGCGCTTGATGGCCTCGACGGTTGCTGCAAGTGCGGATTCCCGTGCCTGGTGGGTCACGATCCGCAACTCGGCCGACTCCACATTGGAATCGGTGTCGCGGTGGATGGTCTGCCGCATGATTTCAATGGACACGCCGTGCTCCGCGAAGAGGTGGGCGATCCGGGCCAGGACGCCGGGCTGGTCCGCGACGTCGAGTCCGATGTAGTAGCTCGTGACGGCCGCGCCGATGGGCAGCGCGGGCACGTGCCCTGTGGTGGTTTCGGTCCGGCCGGGGCCGCCCAGGACGATGCGGCGGGCCGCGGACACGAGGTCGCCCAGCACGGCGGACGCCGTCGGGGTGCCGCCGGCGCCCTGGCCGTAGAACATCAACTCGCCGGCGTTTTCGGCTTCGATGAAGACGGCGTTGAACGCGCCGCGGACGGCGGCGAGGGGGTGTTCGCGGGGCAGCAGTGTGGGGTGGACGCGGACGGAGACACCGGTCTTGCCGTCTGCGTCAGCCAGCTTCTCGGCGATGGCCAGCAGCTTGATGACGAAGCCGGCATCCTTTGCGGCGGCAATGTCCGCCGCGGTGACCGACGTGATGCCCTCGCAGGAGACATCCTCCAGGGCGAACCGCGTGTGGAAGGACAGGGAGGCAAGGATCGCGGCCTTGGCGGCGGCGTCGTAGCCTTCGATGTCGGCGGTGGGATCGGCTTCCGCGTAGCCCAGCCGCTGGGCCTCCGCCAGCGCATCGGCGAACTGTGCGCCCGTGGAGTCCATCTGGTCGAGGATGAAGTTCGTGGTGCCGTTGACGATTCCGAGCACCCGGGTGATCCGGTCGCCGGAGAGGCTGTCCCGGATGGGCCGCAGGATGGGGATGGCACCGGCCACGGCCGCCTCGTAGGAGAGCTGCACCCCGGCCTTGTCGGCTTCCTCGTACAACGTGGGGCCATCCTGGGCGAGCAACGCCTTGTTGCCGCTGACAACGCAGGCACCGTGACGCATGGCCGTCAGGATCAGGGTCCGGGCCGGTTCAATCCCTCCCATGAGCTCGATGACGACGTCTGCGTCCTTGACGAGGGTTTCGGCGTCGGTGGTGAACAGCTCGTGCGGCAGCTCGACTTCGCGCGGGGCATCTACATTGCGGACCGCGATGCCCTTCAGTTCCAGGCGTGCGCCCGTGCGGGCGGCGAGGGCATCGGCGTCGTCAATGAGAATCCGCGCAACCTGGGCCCCAACGTTGCCACAGCCCAGCAGGGCCACTTTCAGGGTTCGCAATTCGGTCATTCAGACTCCCATGTCGCGGTTGAGCAAATCTTCTTCGGTTTCCCCGCGGACAATGAGCCGGGCAGATCCGTCGCGGACAGCGACAACGCCCGGCCGGGCCAGATAGTTGTAGTTGCTTGACAGGGCCCAGCAGTAGGCGCCGGTCCCCGGTACAGCAAGCAGATCACCGGCTGCCACGTCCTCGGGCAGATATACATCTCTAACAACTATGTCGCCGCTCTCGCAATGTTTGCCCACCACTCGGGACAGCTGCGGCCCCGCTTCGGAGGTCCGCGAGGCGAGAATTGCCGAATAATCCGCGTCGTACAGCACCGGCCGGGGGTTGTCGCTCATCCCGCCGTCCACCGACACATACCGGCGGGGGTACGTAACGTCGTCTGCGGCGTTGTGGCCGGCCGCGGCACCGTCCGGGGCGGGGGAATCCACACGGACGGTCTTGAGCGTGCCGACCTCATAGAGCGTGAACGTGGTGCTTCCGACGATCGCGCGGCCCGGTTCGATCGATATCCGCGGGGCTGTGATGCCCAGCGCGGCGCACTTGGAACGGACGACGGCGGCCATCGCCTGCGCGATCTCGGCGGGCGGGCGCGGGGTGTCAACCGGGGTGTAGGCAATGCCGTAGCCGCCCCCGAGGTCAAGTTCGGGCAGCACGATCGAGTACTTGGCCTGCATCGCTGCCAGGAAGTCCAGCAGCTTCTCCGCGGCGAGGGCGAAGCCGTCCGGCTCGAAGATCTGCGAGCCGATGTGGCAGTGCAGGCCCAGCAGCTCGATGCTGGCGTGCCCGGTCGCCGCGGCGACGGCTTCCTCGGCGGCGGACAGCCCGGCCTGGTCAGTGGAGTCCCCGGCCATGGACAGGCCGAATTTCTGGTCCTCATGGGCGGTGGCGATGAATTCGTGGGTGTGGGCGTGCACCCCGGGGGTCAGCCGCAGCATGACCCTGGCGGTGTCGCCGCGGTTGGCGGCGATCGCCGCGACGCGCTCGAGCTCGTCGAGGCTGTCCACCACAATCCGGCCCAGCTGCATGTCCAGGGCCCGGTGGATTTCGCCGTCGGACTTGTTGTTGCCGTGCAGCGCCACGTCGGCGCCCGGGATGCCGGCGCGGGCGGCAACGGCGAGTTCGCCGCCGGACGCGGTGTCCAGGCGCAGCCCCTCTTCCTCGACCCAGCGGACCACGGAGGTGCACAGGAAGGACTTGCCGGCATAGTAGACGTCCACTCCCCCGCAGATATCGGCGAAGGCATCGTTGAAGGCGTCGCTGAACGCCCGGGCCCGGGCCCGGAAGTCGGTCTCGCTCAGCACGAACAGCGGGGTGCCGTACCGGCGCTGCAGCTCGCTGACCGACAGCCCCTCGATGGTGAGCTCGCCGTCGTCGTTCCGCGCGACGCCGCCCGCCCACAGCGGTTCGTGGAGGGCGTTGAGGTCCGCGGGGACCTCGAGCCAGGCCGGCGCGAGCGGGGAGCCAGGGTTGCTGATGTTCGGGTTCGCGGTCATGGCGGTTACATCCGTTCCGGCGCCGAGACGCCCAGCAGTTCCAGTCCGTTGGCCAGCACCTGGCTGGTGGCGTCATTGAGCCACAGCCGGGTGCGGTTGGTGTCGGTGATGGGCTCCTCGCCCTGGGGCGCCACACGGCAGGCGTCGTACCAGCGGTGGTAGGCGCCGGCGATGACTTCGAGGTGGCGGGCCACGCGGTGCGGCTCGCGCAGCTCGGCGGCCTTGGCCACGATCGAGGGGTAGCTGCCCAGGTGCGAGAGCAGCTCGTTTTCGGTGGCGTGGTCCAGCAGGCCGGCGTCGAAGCTGTCTTTGCCGTCCACACTGCGCTCCACGCCGGCGGCCACGGCGTTGCGGGCGGCACCGCGGGAGCGGGCGTGGGCGTACTGGACGTAGAACACCGGGTTTTCATTGCTGTGCTTCTTCAGCAGCTCCGGGTCCAGCGTCAGCGGCGAGTCGGCGGGGAACCGGGCCAGGGAGTACCGGACGGCGTCCTTGCCGAGCCAGTCGATGAGGTCCTTGAGCTCGATGATGTTGCCGGCGCGCTTGGACAGCTTGGCGCCGTTGACCGAGACCAGCTGGCCGATCAGGACCTCGATGTTGACCTCGGGGTCATCGCCCGCGGCGGCCGCAATGGCCTTGAGCCGGTTGATGTAGCCGTGGTGGTCGGCGCCGAGGAGGTAGATCTTCTCGGTGTAGCCGCGGTCCTTCTTGGACAGGTAGTAGGCGGCGTCGGCGGCGAAGTACGTGGGCTCGCCGTTGGCGCGGATCATCACGCGGTCCTTGTCATCGCCGAAGTCGGTGGTGCGCAGCCAGACCGCGCCGCCGTCGTCGAACACATGGCCCTGTTCGCGCAGGCGGGCGACGGCGTCTTCGATCGCGCCGGCGTCGTGGAGCTCCTGCTCGGAGAAGAACACGTCGAAGTCGACGCCAAACCCGGCCAGCGTCTGCTTGATGTCGTGCATCTGCGCCTTGTAGGCGGCGCCGCGGATCACCGGCAGGGCCGCGACTTCGGTGAGTTCGCGGATGTCGGGGTGCTCGGTGAGCACTTCGTGGCCGAGGTCAGCGATGTACTGGCCCGGGTAGCCGCCCTCGGGCACGTCCCTGCCGTGCAGCCGGGCGTACACGGAGTTGGCGAACACGTTCATCTGGGAGCCGGCGTCGTTGATGTAGTACTCAGCCGTGACGTCGGCGCCGGAGGCGCGCAGGACGCGGGCGATCGCGTCGCCGAGAGCGGCCCAGCGGGTGTGGCCGATGTGCAGCGGGCCGGTGGGGTTGGCCGAGACGAACTCCATGTTGACCACGTGCCCGGCGAGCGCGGTGTTGGTGCCGTAGGCCGGACCCGCCTCGACGATCGCCTTGGCGAGCGTGCCGGCGGCCGCGGCGTCCACGGTGATGTTCAGGAAGCCGGGCCCGGCGATGTCCACCTCGGAGACGCCGTCGATCGTCTTGAGCCGGGCGCCCAGGACGGACGCGAACTCCCGCGGGTTGGTGCCGGCCGTCTTGGCCAGCTGGAGGGCGACATTGGTGGCCCAGTCCCCGTGATCCCTGTTCTTCGGGCGCTCCACGCGCACCTCATCCGGGATGTCGGCTGCCGAGAGGGCAATGTCACCGGCCGCGACGGCGTCTTTCAGGCAGGCGGATATGGCGAGGGAGAGTTCTTCTGGGGTCACACTTCTAGCCTACCGGTGGGCCCGTAGTGCGGCGGAATCCCGCGCCCGGCATGACGGCCGCCGCGTGGGACAAGGGAGCCTCCGGGAAAACCCAAGGTCTTCGATGTTTCGCACCAAGGGTGAACCGTTACCCTAAAAACAAACGTCGTCAGCTCTGTCAGTGCCACGATTTCTTGGCTGTCCGATCCCGCAACGAATCGAGTCCCGCATGAATACCGCCTTCCGTAAGAGCGTCCTCGTCGGCATCGCCGGCCTCTCCGTCGCCGGAACCGCGGCTGGCTGCGCCCCGGCCGCTCAGCCGCCGGCCGCACAGGGCGCGGCCCCGGCATCCGAGTCCGCTGCAAGCACCGGGTCCTACAAGGACGGCACCTACAGCGCCGACGGCAAGTACACCTCGCCCAACGGCACTGAGACCGTCGGCGTGGAACTGACCCTGGCCGGCGGCGCGGTGTCCGATGTGAAGATCACGCAGCATCCGTCGAATCCGAACACCCGCAAGTTCCAGGGCGAGTTCGCCAGCGGCATCCAGGCCCAGGTGGTGGGCAAAAAGCTGGACGAGATCAAGGTGTCCAAAGTGGCCGGATCCTCGCTGACCAGCGGCGGCTTCAACCAGGCCGTGGCGGATATCAAGACCCAGGCCCAGTAACCCTGCAGGGACAGAGGAATCGTGCCTCATCCGGGCTGGTCGCACTTCAGCTTTGACGGGATCGGGACCCGCTGGGAGATTTCCACGCCGTCCCGGCTCTCCGGCAAGCACCGCCGTGGACTGCTCGCCATGGTGGAGAGGTACGACGCCGCGTGGTCCCGGTTCCGGCCCGACTCACTCATTGCGGACGCCGCCCGCGCGCCCGGCCGTGTTGAGCTGCCCGCCGAATCAGCCGCCCTGGCCGAACTGTACGGCATGCTGTACCGGCTCACCGACGGTGCGATGACCCCGCTCATCGGCGGCAGCCTGGAGCGCCTGGGCTACGACGCCAGCTACTCCCTGCGCCCGGGCGGTGCGCCACTTCCCGCGCCGCGGTGGGAGGATGTGCTGGACTGGCAGGGCACCGCGCTCACAACCACCGCCCCGGTAGTGATCGACGTCGGCGCGGCCGGCAAGGGGCAACTGGCCGATCTGCTCTCCGCGCACCTCCGGGACTGCGGCTTCGCCGAGCACTTCATCGATGCCAGCGGGGACCTGCTGAATCCGGGGCCGGACCCAGTGGTGGTGGCCCTGGAGCACCCGTACGATCCCACCCAGGCGATCGGCACTGTCAAGCTGGGGGCCGGCGCCCTGTGCGCCTCCGCCGCTAACCGGCGGGCCTGGGGCGACGGGTTCCACCACGTCCTGGACGGCACCACCGGAGCGCCGGTGCGGACCGTCGTCGCCAGCTGGGCCATGGCCGGGACGGCGATGGTGGCCGATGCGCTGGCCACAGCGTTGTTTTTTGTCGACGGTCCGCGGCTTGAGCAAGAGTTCGATTTCGCCTGGCTCACGGCCTATTCGGACGGGCACGCGGAATATTCAGCCGAATTTGAAGGGGCGCTGTTTTCATGACTGCCATCACCACCACTCCGCTTGGCTCGAGGCTGGACACCGCCTTGGGTCGGCTCACGATGTACCGGCTGGTGCTGTGGGTCCTGGCCGTCCTGGCCGGCTACAGCCTGCTGCTCAATGTGCTGGGCTGGCTGACGTTCGGGCTGCCGGAAATGCTGGCGCACCTGGCCCTGTGCCTTGGCCTGACCTACGCCTCCAGCCAGGGGCTTGCCGCGCTTTTCCACGTGCGTCCGCACACAGAGTCCTCGCTCATTACGGGCCTGCTGCTGTACTTCCTGTTCTGGCCCAGCCAGCTGACCCAGGGACTCCAGGTGGCCGAAATCGGCGGCGTCGCCCTGGCCTGTGTCCTGGCCTCGGCCTCGAAGTATGCGCTGGCCTGGCGCGGCCGCCACATCTTCAATCCGGCCGCGGCCGGCGCCTTCCTTGCCGGACTGACCGGGCTCAACATTGCCACCTGGTGGGCGGCGACGCCGTCGATGCTTTGGCTGGTGCTGCCGGGGGTGCTGCTGGTGCTCTACCGGACCCGCAAGGTCACCATGGCTGCCATCTTCACCGTGGTGGCCGTGTCCATTGTGGCGGCGGACCTGCTCCGGGCCGGGCTGGAGCTTCCCGAGGCGCTGTGGCAGACCTTTGCGCAGCGTCCGGTGCTGTTCTTCGTCGGGTTCATGCTCACCGAACCGCTCACGTTGCCTCCGCGGCGCTGGCAGCAGCTGGCGCTGGCCGCCGTCGTCGGGGTGCTGTTCGCCGTCCCCTACAACCTGGGGTTCGTGGCCAACTCTCCCGAGCTGGCGCTGCTCGTGGGCAACGTGCTCGCCTTCGCCGCCGGGCAGCGGGGCGCGGTGCGGCTGAGCTTTGAGGGTTCCCGGCCGCTGACGCCCACGACGACGGAATTCAGCTTCCGCCCGGAGCGCCCGGTGCGTTTCACGCCCGGACAGGCCCTGGAGCTGCACCTGCCGCCGGACAAGGCCCGCGAGAATCGCACGCGCAAGGGCGATGCCATGGGGGATGGGAAGGGAATCCGGCGCGTGTTCAGCCTGACCAGCACCCCGGGCGCACCGCTGCTGACGATCGGAGTGGGGACGGCGGAGCCGGTTTCGTCCGCCAAGCGCGCGCTGCTGGCCCTCGCGCCGGGCGACGGGCTCACCGCGACCTCGGTGAGCGGCGACTTCATCCTGCCCCGGGATCCGGCCACCCCGGTGCTGCTCATCGCGGCCGGCATCGGCATCACCCCCTACATGGGCCAGCTGGCCGGGGCGCCGGACGCGGAGCCGGACGAAACTTCAGCGCTGGACCGTGACGTTGTCCTGCTGTATCTGGCGAAGAACCCCGAAGAACTGGCCTATGCCGAGGAGCTGCAGCGCTCCGGCGCGCGCATCCTGGCGCGGCTTGCCGATGGATCTGCGCCGCCGGCGTTCATGCACAACGCAGGTGCCGGGAGGATTGACGCCGCGGCCCTCAAGGAGCTGGTCCCGGACATCGGCGGCCGGGAAGTCTTCGTCTCCGGATCGCCCGCCAGCGTGCGCTCACTGCGCGCCGCGGCACGTGGCGCGGGCGCCCGCCGGGTCCATGTGGATTCCTTCACAGGCTACTGAGGTGCTGGCTGCGTCGCGGGAGTTTCACGGACATAATCGCCAGTTGACGCGGGCCTGGCTCCACAAATCGGTGCCGATTTTCCGTTGGGGGCCACCTTCCTGCTAAGCTCTAGGACGTCCCGCCGGTAACGGCAGGATCCCTGGATGCCCTCGTAGCTCAGGGGATAGAGCGTCTGCCTCCGGAGCAGAAGGTCGTAGGTTCGAATCCTATCGAGGGCACAAAATATCGGCATCGCCGAGCAACCCCGCCACTTCACGGAAGTGGCGGGGTTTTTTGTCCCCTGCTTCCACCGAAATTCCATCGAAAACGCGGAAATCCAGCGGCTTTGTTCCTGCCGATTGTCGGTCCCCGCTCGTAGGCTGATTTCATCGGTGGCGGCTACCCGGCACGCCCCGTAGCGTGAAGGGGTCTCACATGTCTCATATGCACTGCTCTGATATGCACTGCTCCATCGTTCCGCCATATTTGCTTCGCCGCCTGGCCGCGCAGCGCGAGCCGGAGCTCTCCCGGGCCGCCCAGGCGGCCAGGCAAGCCCTGCAGCACGTGCCCAGCTTCCAGGCCTCCCGTACCGCGCCCGGGCCCGGCAGCCAACCTGGCATGCGGGAGCTCAAGCCGTCCCCGCCGGAACGGACCGTCTACGACGCCAAGTTCGCCGAGCAGCTGCCCGGCAGCGTGGTCCGCAAAGAAGGTGAACCGCCCACCGGCGATCCCGCCGCCGATGAAGCCTATGACGGTCTGGGGCACACGCACCGCCTCTACGCGGAAGCCTTCGGACGTAATTCGATCGATGGCAAGGGACTCCGGCTTGATGCCACGGTTCACTACGGCCGCCTGTATGACAACGCGTTCTGGGACGGCCAGCAAATGGTCTTCGGCGACGGTGACGGCCAGGTGTTCGAGCGGTTCACGAAATCCCTGAGCGTGATCGGCCACGAGCTGACCCATGGGGTCACCCAGTACTCCGCAGGACTTCTCTACCGCAACCAGGCCGGCGCCCTGAATGAGTCGATGTCCGATGTCTTCGGGGCCCTCGTTGAACAGTACTTCCACAAGCAGTCGACGGCGCAGGCCAGCTGGCTGATTGGCGAAGGCCTCTTCACCAACCAGGTGCAGGGGACCGCTTTGCGGTCCATGAAGGCCCCGGGAACGGCGTACGACGACGACGTGCTCGGCAAGGACCCGCAGCCGGACTCGATGGACGGCTACGTGCGAACCAGCGCGGACAACGGCGGCGTGCACATCAACTCCGGCATCCCCAACCGAGCGTTCTGCCTGGTTGCCACGGCCCTCGGCGGCAACGCCTGGGACGCGCCGGCACGGATCTGGTACGAGACCCTGACGGGCGGCACACTGTCCCCCAATGCCACGTTCGGCGCCTTCGCCAAGGCTACGGCCGCCTCTGCCAAGGAGCTTTTCGGGGAGGATTCCAAAGAACATGACGCCGTGCGCTCCGCGTGGGAAACTGTGAAGGTCAAGTTCCCGGGAGCCCGACGATAAGCCAAGCCCCTGCGGATCCGAGTCCCATGCAGATCCCACTCCGATGGAGATCCGAGTCCCATGAAGATCCGAGTCCCATGAAAATAATTGTCCAGCGCAGCGGCGGCGTGGCCGGCATGAAGCGGACATGGACTGTGCAGCCCGAGCCGCCGGAGGACACTGACCGGTGGCAGCCGCTGATCGAGGCCTGCCCCTGGGACGCCGTCGCAGGGACCGTGGGGGCGTCCGGCCAGCCGGACCGGTTCATGTACAGCATCCGGGCCGATCGACGCCGGGCGGTCCTGCCAGAGCGTGAGCTGACAGGTCCATGGCGTGACCTCGTCGAATGCGCCAGGGCCGCGGCCGAGGAAGAGGCGGCTCCGCCGGGCCTTGGCTAACCGCCCCTACCGTTGCCCTGAGCCGGGTCCGGCGCTGGGGCCTGCGCCGTTGCCCTGCGCCGCGGCCTTAGGCCGTGGCCAGGTGCCCGCGGAATGTGCGCCGGTAGGACTGCGGACTGGTGTCCAGCGCCTTTGCGAAATGGTGCCGCAACAGCACCGAATGGCCGAAGCCGGCTTCCCGCGCGACTTCGTCGATATTGAGTTCAGTGGTTTCCAAAAGCTCCTGGGCGCGGAGCACCCGCTGGGAATTGAGCCATGCCGCCGGGGTAGCCCCCGTTTCCGCCCGGAAGCGCCGCGCGAAAGTCCGCGGCGACATATGGACCCGGGCCGCCAGGTCGTTGACCGCGTGCTCCTCGTCCAGGTGCCGCACCATCCACTGCAGCAACTGCTCCATCGGCTCCGAGCCGCACTGCGGAATGGGCCGGTCGATGTATTGGGCCTGGCCGCCGTCCCGGTGCGGCGGGACCACCATGTCCCGGGCGATGGCGGCGGCCACCTTCGCACCAAACTCAACGCGGATCAGGTGCAGGCAGGCATCGATCCCGGCGGCCGTTCCTGCACTGGTGATGATCCGGCTGTCCTCGACGTAGAGCACGTTTTCATCCACCAGGACGGCGGGGTACCGGCTGGCCAGCTCCTGGGAGTAGTGCCAGTGCGTGGTGCAGCGGCGGCCGTCGAGCAAGCCCGCCCGGGCCAGGGCGAAGGCCCCGGAGCAGATGGACATCACCCAGGCGCCGCGGGCATGGGCGGCCCGCAATGCGTCCAGGACAGATTCGGGAACATCCTCGTCGCGGCCGTACGGCGCCATCACCACGAGGTCCGCGTCGGCAGCTGATTCCAGCCCGAGACCGACGTGCATGGACAGGCCGGATTTGAGCGGGACGTCGCCGGGCTCCGGGGCGCAGACGCGGAAATCAAAGGCGGGCACGCCGTTTCCGCGGTCCGACCGGTCTATGCCGAAGACCTCAAAGGCGGTCGCAAACTCGAAGATCGAGAAGTTGGGGACCACGATCATTGCCACTGATTTGATCATGATTCGATTCTGGCAGAACAGTGGCAGAAATTATAGCTTTTTGGTCATTTCTGCCACTTTTTTAAGTGGCCTGACCGGAGAACCATAGAGGTATGGAACTCCTCGGAATCGCCCTCATCATCCTGGTTCTTGCCGGCGTCACCGCCACGATCGCCGCCCTCCGCAAGGATGGCCTCGGCCACACTCCGCCCGTCCGCTCGGAAGAATATTGGATGGCCCGGGACCTGCCGAGCATCAACTACACGATGCGGAACATCTAAGTCCGCGCACGATTAGTCCACCCGCCCATCGGGCCCGGTCATCCAGCCGGGCCCTCAACATGCGCCGGGACCGAACAGGGCAAACACCCCCGGGCTAAACAGCGGGACCTAACAGCCGCCGTCGCCACTCCGGTGGACAGTCCGCCCCAGTAGACTGTCTCCAGCCATGACATTTCATATTTCCTACCCCGCCGAGCTGCCGGTTTCCGAGCGCCGCGAAGATCTGATGGCCGCCATCGCGGCCAACCAGGTGACCATCATCGCCGGTGAGACAGGCTCGGGTAAGACCACCCAGATTCCCAAGATGTGCCTGGAACTCGGCCTGGGCGAGAACGGGCTGATCGGGCACACCCAGCCTCGCCGGCTCGCGGCCCGCACCGTGGCCGAGCGCATTGCGGAGGAACTCGGCGTCGAGATCGGCCAGGAAGTGGGCTTCCAGGTCCGCTTCACCGGCGAGGTCAGCCGGTCCACCAAGGTCAAGCTCATGACCGACGGCATCCTGCTGGCGGAAATCCAGCGCGACAAGCTGCTGCGCAGGTACAACGCCATCATCATCGACGAGGCCCACGAGCGCAGCCTCAACATCGACTTCATTCTCGGCTACCTCAAGCGCATCCTGCCGCAGCGCCCGGATCTGAAGATCATCATCACCTCGGCCACCATCGATCCGGGGCGCTTCGCCAAGCACTTCGGCAGCGAGGAAGAGCCCTCCCCCATCATCGAGGTGTCGGGCCGGACATTCCCGGTGGAGATCCGCTACCGGCCGCTGTCCCAGCCCGCCGGCGGTGCCGGCGCTGGCGCCGAAGACGGAGACGGAGCCGGGGAAGGCGCAGCCGCGGACGATGAGCTCGAGGAGGACCGCGACCCTCTGGACGCGGTGTGCGACGCCGTCGACGAACTTGCAAAGGAAGCCCCCGGCGACGTCCTGATCTTCTTCTCCGGCGAGCGCGAAATCCGCGACGCGGCGGAGGCCCTCAACGCCCGCATCCAGTCCAACCGGCGCCTGGCCGGCACCGAGGTTCTTCCCCTCTTCGCCCGGCTGAGCCTGCAGGAGCAGCACAAGGTCTTCCATCCCGGCGGCAAACGCCGGATCGTGCTGGCCACCAACGTCGCCGAAACCTCGCTGACGGTCCCTGGCATCAAGTACGTCATCGACACCGGCACGGCACGCATCTCGCGGTACTCGCACCGGACCAAGGTCCAGCGCCTGCCGATCGAGCGGGTCTCCCAGGCCTCGGCCAACCAGCGCTCTGGCCGCTGCGGCCGTGTCTCTGACGGTATCGCGATCCGGCTGTACTCCGAGGATGACTTCGAATCGCGGCCGCTGTTCACGGATCCCGAGATCCTGCGCACCAACCTCGCAGCCGTCATCCTGCAGATGACCGCCATGGGCGTGGCCCGCGGGCCGAAGGATGTGGAGAACTTCCCCTTCGTCGAGCCGCCGGATTCGCGCGCAATCAACGACGGCGTCAGCCTCCTGCGCGAACTTGGCGCCCTCAGCGCGGCCCGGCAGCAGGAGCCAACGGACGACGGCGGGAGCCGCCCCGGCCGCCGTCCGGCGGGGACGACCGGCGGACGAAATGGTGCCGGACGAAACGGTGCCGGAAGGAACGGCGGCGGGCTCACCGCCGTCGGGCAGCAACTGGCCCAGCTGCCGGTGGACCCCCGGCTCGGCCGGATGATCGTGGAGGCCGGAAAGCGCGGCTGCGTCCGCGAAGTCATGATCCTGGCCGCCGCCCTGACCATCCAGGACCCCCGCGAGCGCCCCCAGGGGGACGGCTCAGGCAAGCAGCAGCTCGCGGCGGAGAAGCACGCCCGCTTCCGGGACGAGAACTCGGACTTCACCGGTTACCTGAACCTGTGGAACTACCTGCAGGAGAAGCAGCAGGAGCTCTCCTCCACGGCGTTCCGCCGACTCTGCCGCACTGAGTTCATCAACTATCTCCGGGTCAGGGAGTGGCAGGACCTGTTCGCCCAGCTCCGGCAGATGGCCCGGCCGCTGGGCATCAGCCTGGACAACAAGCGCCTTGCCGATCCCGTGGGCAACCACGACGGCATCCACATCAGCCTGCTCTCGGGGCTGCTGAGCCACATCGGCATCCTCGACGAGCGCAAGCGCGAGTACGCCGGAGCCCGCGGCAGCCGCTTCGCGATCTTCCCGGGCTCGGCACTGTTCAAGAAGTCACCCACTTTCGTGATGGCAGCCGAACTGGTGGAGACGAGCCGGCTCTGGGCCCGCGTCGCGGCGAAGTTCGATCCGCTCTGGGCCGAGCAGGTAGCCCCTGACCTGGTCAAGCGCAGCTACAGCGAGCCGCACTGGTCCAAGAAGATGGGCTCGGTGATGGCGCACGAAAAGGTCACGCTCTACGGCGTGCCCATCATCCCGAGCCGGCGCATCAATTACGGCAAGGTGGAGCCGGAGCTCTGCCGTGAGCTCTTCATCCGCCATGCCCTGGTGGAAGGCGACTGGCAGACCCACCACAAGTTCTTCCACCGCAACCGCGCGCTCCTCCACGAGGTCGAGGAGCTCGAGGCCCGGATGCGGCGCCGGGACATCCTGGTGGACGACGAGACGTTGTTCGAGTTCTACGACGCCCGGATCGGCGCTGACGTCGTCTCTGAGCGGCACTTCGACAAGTGGTGGAAGGACGCCCGGCAGCAGGATCCGACGTTGCTGGACTTTGAGAAGTCCCTGCTGATCAGCGAGGACGCCGCGGCCCTGGACGACTCGGCCTACCCCAAGACCCTCCTGCATAAGGGTTTCGAGCTGCCGCTGAGCTATGAGTTCCACCCCGTGGCGCCCGGCTCGCCGCCGAATCCGTCCGACGGCGTCACCGCCGAGGTCCCCGTGCTGTTCCTGAACCAGCTCGACGACGCCGCGTTCCGCTGGCTGATCCCCGGGCAGCGGGTGGAACTCGTGACGGCGCTCATCAAGTCGCTGCCCAAGCAGGTCCGCAAGAACTTCGTTCCGGCTCCGGATGTTGCCCGCCAGGCCGTCGCGGCGCTGGAAGCCGACTTCGATCCCGCCGCGGACGAGCTCGAGCCCTCCCTTGAACTCGTGTTGCGCCGGATCCGCGGACAGGTCATTCCGGCCGGGTCCTGGAACTGGGACGCCGTGCCGTCGCATTTGCGGGTCAGCTTCCGGGTGGTGGATTCCCGCGGCAAGGTGCTGGATGAGGGCAAAGACCTCAACGCGCTCCAGGAGCGGCTGGCTCCGGCCACCCGCCGGGCGATCGCGGAATCCCTCGGCGCCACACCTGGCACCACGGCACCGGCGAAAGGAATCACGGCGCCGGCGAAAGGAACCGCGGAAGCCGCCACGAACGGCACGCCGACCGGGAAGGAAACCGCCGGGAACTCCCGGGCGGGCACGCCGGCGTCTCCCCTCGCGGCTGCCACGGCTTCCGGCGGCTTCGCGGAATTGTCCGGGCTCAAGGACTGGACCTTCGGAACCGTCCAGCGCCAGGTCCAGGGCAGCGTGGGCGGGCACACCGTCACCGGCTACCCCGCACTGGTGGACGAGGGAACTTCCGTGGCGCTGCGGCTGTTCCAGACTGCGTCCGAGCAGCAGGAAGCCATGCGCGGCGGTGTCATCAGGCTCCTGGCCCTCAAGGTGCCGCCGCCGGACCGCTATGTCCTGGAGCACCTGAACAACACCGAGAAACTGACGTTCAGCCAGAACCCGCACGGCTCCGTGACGGCGCTGATCGCTGACTGCGCCCTGGCCGCCATCGACAAGCTCACGCCGGCCGGGCTGCCGTGGGACGAGGCCTCGTTCAAGGCGCTCTACGAGACCGTCCGGGCGGAGCTGATCGATACGGTCTTCACGGTCACCGCCGTCGTTGAGCGCATTCTGGCCAGCACCCGCCGGATCGAAAAGCAGCTCAAAGGCACCACGAGCCTGGCCCTGATCAGCGGGCTCAACGACGTCAAGAGCCAGCTGGAGCAGCTCGTATATCCGGGCTTTGTGGCACGGACGGGCTACGCCCAGCTCAGCCAGCTGCCCCGCTACCTCTCGGCGATCGAGAAGCGCCTCGAGAAGCTGCCGGGCAACGTCCAGCGGGACGCCCTGCACATGGCCGCCGTCCAAGCGCTCGAGGACGACTACGACGACGCCGTCTCCGCGCTGCTGCCCGGACGGCGGGCCGGCGCCGAGTTAACCCACGTGCGCTGGATGATCGAAGAACTGCGGGTGAGCCTTTTCGCCGTCGAACTCGGGACCGCCTATTCGGTATCCGAGAAACGCATCCGGGCGGCGCTGAACAAAGTGCTGGCACCGGCGTAGACCCCTTGGGGTGCTACGCCGGCGCCAGGTGCTGGCCGCCGGCCTGACCGTGCGCTGAACGGGGCCTGGCTCAGGCGTCCGGAACGTGCTCCGCGTGGCCGGCGGCGCGGAGGCCTTCGCGGAGCTTCTCCGCGTTGGCGTCCAGCGTGGCCGGATTCGGGTGCTGGTCCGCCGAGCCGAAATCAAAGTCGGCCATGGAAGTGGAGGGCCACACATGGACGTGCAGATGGTTGATTTCGTAGCCTGCCACGATCAGCCCTGCCCGTGCGGCGTCGAACACGTCCACCTGGACGGCACCGATCTTGCGGGCAACTTCCATGACCCGGCCGAGGACCTCCGGCGACGCGTCCGTCCAGCGGTCCACTTCCTCGGTGGGCACCACGAGGGTGTGGCCGTCGGCCAGCGGACCCATGGTCAGGAACGCCACGACGTCGTCCTCGCGCCAGACAAAGCGGCCCGGGATCTCGCCCTTGATGATTTTGGTGAAGAGAGTGCTCACGCGTCTGCCTTTTCTGCCGGGGACCCCAGGGTGCTGGCGTCCAGGACAAAACGGTACTTCACGTCGCCGGCCACCATGCGGTCGTAGGCTTCGTTGAGCTGGTCTGCCCCGACCACCTCGACGTCGGACACCACGCCGTGCTCGGCGCAGAAGTCCAGCATCTCCTGAGTCTCGGCGATGCCGCCGATCAGCGAACCCGCATACGCGATTCGGCGCCGGATCAGCGCCCCGGGATTGACAGGCGGCATCGCCGTCGGGGGCAGGCCCAGCTGGAACAGCGCGCCGTCCCGGCGCAGTGTGCGGAAGTAAGGGTTCAGGTCGTGCGGTGCGGCGACGGTGTCGATGATGACGTCGATGCTGCGGTTCGCGGCTTCCATCGCGGCTGGGTCAGTGGAAAGGACGACGTCGTCGGCGCCCAGCTCGCGCGCCGCGGCGAACTTGTTCTCCGACGTCGTAAAGACCTTGACCTCGGCGCCCATGGCCTTGGCGATCTTGACGGCCATGTGGCCGAGTCCACCCAGTCCGACGACGCCGACCACGTCGCCTTCCTCGACCTCGAAGTAGCTCAGGGGCGAATACGTGGTGACGCCTGCGCACAGCAGGGGCGCCGCGGCGGCGGGGTCCAGGGTTTCCGGGACCCGCAGGACATAGTTCCGGTCCACCACGATGGAGGTGGCATAGCCGCCCTGGGTGATGGCGCCGTCGTTCCGGGGATCCTTGGCGCCGTAAGTTCCCACCAGGCCGTTTTCGCAGTACTGCTCGAGTCCGTCCAGGCAGCTCTCGCATTCGCGGCAGGAATCCACCATGCAGCCCACGCCCACGCGTTCGCCCACCGTGAAGTCGTCGACGGCGGAACCGAGCCGGCTGACGCGGCCGACGACCTCATGGCCCGGAATCAGCGGGTAAGTGTCGCCGCCCCATTCGCCCCGGGTGGCGTGCACGTCCGAGTGGCACAGTCCGCAGAATTCGACAGCGATCTCGACGTCGTCCGCTTTCGGCTCCCGGCGGGACACGGTCAACGGGACCAGTCCGCTGTCCGGTGCGGTGGCACCGTACGCGGCGGCCAGGGTGGGGCCGGCGGTTTGCGCGACGCTGCCCGCGGTGGTGTTCGGAGTGGTATCCGCTGTGGTGCCTGCGGGAGTGCCTGCCGTGGTGCCGGGATCCGGCAGTGGCTTGGCAAGGGGCGGGGGTACGGGACGTCCTGGTGTCATACGTTGACGCTACCCCCGGTCCCGTCATCTATTCCACTTTGTTGTGGCCCGTCGCGCTGTGGCACTTTCCTTCGGTCACCGCTGCTCTCGGCGGCCGTATGGGCCGGTACGCCAAACGCACGACGCCGGGCACCGCTCTAGGGGCCGCCTGCGGGCGCCGGGCGGCTGAGGGAGTTCCCCGGGGGCGATCACGGACCATCCTCCGGCCGCTGCTCAGCGGGCCGTCAACGCAATCGCGGACCCAGACCGCTGGGGCCGCGGGCTACAGGGTGCGGGCGCCAGGCTACTGAGGGCCAGGTTGCTGCGGGGGTACCCCACGGCGGTGGGCATCGACCTCATTATTCCTTAGCCAACCGGCCGAGATATCCCGCCTGCACCACGGGCTGGCACCACTCGGTCAACCAGGCGGTTCTTCCCGCCTGCGCCAAAAGACCACCCCTGTCCGGGACGGTCATCTGACGGCAACGGGCGGCAAGCACGGGATCGAGGCATAGATCGGGATTGGGCGGAAAGGGACTTAGGATGCCCAAGCGGGGCGCGATCTTTTTGTCGTAGGTCCCTGAAAGACTGGATTCATGGACGGCAATCAGGGGCCCGAAGTGGTTCCGGCAGGACACGGCGATACCGGCTTCGGCCGCGCCGCTTCCGG
>NZ_JBHVTV010000018.1:0-62782 GCF_042884475.1 Arthrobacter sp. NPDC058130 | reverse complement strand
GCATACTCGCCCGCGGTCACCACCGCGCCCGCGGCGAACTCCGCCGACGGCGCGAACCGCCGGTCCTCCTGCGCCAAATTCTCAAACGCGTCGCCTGCTAGGAGGAGGCTGGATGATGCGGCGGTGTGGGCGCTGGACATGGGTAACCCCTGTTCGTCATAGATTAAGGTTGTGAGAAATGCGGCCTTGAAAAATACTGCGGTGAAAATGCGTGCGGGCCGTCGCGCGCGGTATCCGTGGACCGGATCCGGATCGCAGCGGCGGCGTATCCCCGGGGGGCCCAGGGATACGCCGCCGTCGCAGGCAGCCGGATGGCCAGTACTGGAGGACGCAGTACTGTAGGACTCAGTACATAGGGACTCAGTACTTAATAACCACGCGGCCGTCGATCTTGGCGTGCTTCATTTCATCGAGGACGGCATTGACCTCGGAGAGATCCCGGGTGGAAATCGTGGGATGGATCTTGCCCTGGGCGTAGAAGTCCAGCGCTTCCTCGAGGTCCTGCCGGGTGCCCACGATGGAGCCCCGGACGGTCAGGCCCTTGAGCACAATCTCAAAGATCGGCGCGGGGAAGTCCCCCGGCGGCAGGCCGTTGAACACAATCGTGCCGCCGCGCCGTGCCATGCCGATGGCCTGGCCGAACGCTGACGGGTGCACTGCTGTGACCAGGACTCCATGGCAACCTCCGGTTTCGCGCTGGATGACTTCGGCAGGGTCTTCGTGCAGGGCGTTGACCGTCAGTTCGGCGCCGTGCTTTTTGGCCAGGGCCAGTTTGTCGTCGGCGATGTCCACCGCGGCGACGCGCAGGCCCATGGCCACGGCGTACTGGACGGCGATGTGCCCCAGCCCGCCGATGCCCGAGATGGTGACCCACTGGCCCGGCTTGGCCTCGGTCATCTTCAGGCCCTTGTAGACAGTCACGCCGGCGCAGAGGACAGGCGCGACTTCCACCGGGTCCGAGCCGGCCGGGATGCGTGCGGCAAAACGGCTGTCGACCAGCATGTACTCGCCGAACGAGCCGTCAACGCTGTAGCCGGCGTTCTGCTGGGCCTCGCACAGGGTTTCCCAGCCGGTCCGGCAGTACTGGCAGTCGCCGCAGGCCGACCACAGCCAGGCGTTTCCCACAAGATCACCGACTGCCAGATCGGTGACGCCCTCTCCGACGGCGACGACCTCGCCGACGCCTTCATGGCCGGGAATGAACGGTGGTGACGGCTTGACCGGCCAGTCGCCCTCCGCGGCGTGCAGGTCGGTGTGGCATACCCCGCTGGTCAGTACTTTGACCAGTGCCTCGCTTCGTCCCGGGGTGGGGACCGGAAGGTCCTGGATCTGGAGATCCTTGCCGAATTCGGTAACTACAGCTGCTTTCATCGTCGTCATTGTCGATATTCCTTCTTCGCTTGTAACCGCAGCAAATAATGCGCGGGCCTGAATTTGAGCATCGCGCCAGAAGGCGGCCGTGGATGCCCGTTGTCCGCGGAAAAGCCTCACGAGGGATGGGGGTGAGGCATCATCTCCGGCCCTTGTGCTGAGCCGGATGATGGCCGTTGCCAAGAGCCTAGGGAAGGGAGGGTTGCGACGAGGTTGCAGCCCAGTGAGCAGGTCACCAGCGCTGGCGGGCACGCAGAGTCCACCTACACGCGCCCCAGGGCGTCGATGTCCTCAAGGAACTGCTGGTGCACTTCGGCGCTGACCGTGGTCCGGGTTTCGGCGATCGCATCGAGGTAGTCCTGGGTTGAGGGGCCCTTCCGGACCGCCTCGCGGACTGAGGCGCTGCCACCGGACGCCGCACCGCCGTCGTCGTACACCGCTTTTTCCAGCGCCCGCTGCGAGGCACTGCGGGCCGCGTACTCGATGTCCGCGGGGGAGAAACCTTCGGCGCGGTCCACCAGGAGCTCCACGTCGACGTCGTCCACCACGGCGGCGGGGATGAAGCGCTGCCACATGGCCTCGCGGGCCTGGCGGTCCGGGAGGCCGATCGGGATGACGTAGTCGAACCGGCCGTGCCGCAGGAACGCCGAATCGAGGGCCCGGATGAAGTTGGTGGCGCAGACCAGGAGCCGGCCGGGCTGTTCGCGGAAGGCGGGGATGATCTTGAGCAGTTCGTTGGTGACGCCCTGCAGGGGAGAGGGCGGTTCGCCCGAGCGCTGAGCGGCGATCTCCTCCACCTCATCGATGAACACGACGGCGTGCTCGAGTTCGGCGATCTCCAGGAAGGTCTCGCGCAGCGCCCCGGCCAGCCCTTTGGGGTCGGAGGCCAGCCGGGAGGGGAAGACCTCCACGAACGGCCACTCCAGCCGGGAGGCGATGGCCTTGGCAAAGGTCGTTTTGCCCGTGCCGGGAGGGCCGAAGAGGACCACTGCGCGTGGCGGCACCACCCCGTATTCGTCGGCGAGGTCCGCCTCGGCCAGCGGAAGGACCAGCCGGCGTTCCAGGAGTTCCTTTTCGCGGCGCATGCCGGCCACGTTCTCCCAGAGGTCACGGGCCAGGATCCGGCCGCCCAGGAGGCCGAGGGGTTCCAGTTCCTGCCGCTGGACCGGGATTTTCCGCTCGAAGTAGCGCAGGTTCTTCTTCAGCGCGAAACCGCGGCTGAGGAAGGCCTCCACCCGGGTTTCGGATTCGGGCATTAGGGCCGACAGCTTGTTCAGCCCGTGCGGGGCCATCCTGTTCTCCACCGCGGCCAGCAGCGAGGTGCCGATGCCGCGGCCACGGAAATCGGGCAACGTGGCCAGGAAAACGATCCACCCCTGGTCATGGGCGGCACGTCCGACGGCGGCGCCCACCACCTGCTCACCCTGCACGGCGACGACGGCATGGTCCTTTTCGCAGGAGGCGAGCACCTCGGAGAGTGCGTAGACCGGCTCGACGTTGGTGGCCTTGAGGGACTCCCACAGGTGCAGGATCCCGTCAAGATCGGCCGAATGGAAATCCCTGATCCGCCAGTTGGTCATGAGCTGTCTCCCGGGTGGTTCGTCGCTGAGCCATGTTGAGTCTTGAGCTGAGCATATGCGAACCAAGTGCGCGAGAGGTTGCGGGGACGTTGCGTTACGCGGCCCGGGACGCGGCCGCGTAACGCCGGGGGGCTACTCCGAATTGCGGTCGGCGGTCCCGTCCGTGGCCGCCGCGTTCTTCCCTGCGTTCGTCCCTGCGGGGCGGTTGGCCACGAGTGGGTACGGGCCGGTGAACCCGTCGCGGACAGCGGCGATTTCCAGGATGCGGTCCCGGCAGAGGCGCCAGCCGAGCATCAGGAGCGGGACGATGACCACCAGGGATGCGATGGTCCACGTTCCCACGGGCGAGTCGAAGGCCATGAGGACCAGCACCGCCAGGAGGAATGCCAGGGTGATCCAGCCCGTGACGGGTGCACCCGGCATACGGAAAGCGGGCCGGAGCATTTCCCCGCGGGCGGCGAGCCGGGCAAGCTGCATCTGGCACAGGACGATCATGGCCCAGGTGCTGATAATGCCCAGCGACGCGACGTTGAGGACGATCTCGAAGGCCTCGGCCGGGACCACCGCGTTCAGGACCACACCCAGGACCGCGACGGCGGCAGTGAGCGCGATTCCGCCGTAGGGGACACCGGATTTGTTCATCCGGGCAGCGAATTTCGGCGCGGAACCCGAGACCGACATCGACCGCATGATCCGGCCGGTGGAGTAGAGGCCCGCGTTGAGTGAGGACAGAGCGGCGGTCAGGACCACGAGGTTCATGATGGCGTCCACCCCATCCACCCCGATGGAGCCGAAGAATGTCACGAAGGGGCTTTCGCCGGCCTTGTAAGAGCTGTAGGGCAGCAGGAGGGAGAGCAGCACGAGCGAGCCGACGTAGAACACCGCGATGCGCACGATCACCGTGTTGATGGCCCGCGGCATGATCTTCTCAGGGTTTTCCGTCTCGCCGGCGGCCGTGCCGATCAGTTCGATCGAGGCGTAGGCGAACACGACGCCCTGCATCACCACGATGGCCGGCAGCAGGCCGTTGGGGAACAAGCCGCCGTTGTCCGCGATCAGGCTGAAGCCGACCTCCTGGCCCGCCACGGGAGTGCCGAAGATGACGAAGTAGATTCCTACGACCAGGAAGGACACGAGCGCCACGACTTTGATGAGCGCGAACCAGAATTCAAGCTCGCCGAACACCTTGACGCTGATGAGGTTCAGGCCCAGGACCAGGATTAGGGCTGCCAGGGCCCAGGTCCACTGTGGCACGTCCGCGATGGGCGCCCAGTACTTCTTGAAGAAGTTCATGTACAGCGCGACGGCGGTGATGTCCACGATCGCTGTCATGGCCCAGTTCAGCCAGTACAGCCAGCCGGTGACGAACGCGGCCTTCTCGCCGAAGAATTCGCGGGCGTAGGAGACGAAGGAGCCCGACGACGGCCGGTGCATCACGAGTTCGCCCAGCGCGCGCAGGATCATGAACGCGAAGAACCCGCAGACGGCGTAGCTGATGATCAGGGCCGGCCCGGCGGTGGCGAGACGGCCGCCGGCACCCATGAACAAGCCGGTGCCGATGGCGCCGCCGATCGCGATCATTTGGACCTGCCGGGGCTTCAGGCCCTTGTGATAACCCTGGTCCTCGGCGTGGAGCGCGGCCTCGGAGGCGTGGGCGTGCGCCGGAATGGTGTGGTCGGAGACGGCCTGCTGTTGTTGGACCGGTAGTTTTTGGGCATGGGCAGTTTCTGGATGAGTCATGGGGTCCTTCGGGGTTCGAGGGTGCGCTACTTGCTCAGGTTGGCCAGGCGTTGCGGGCTGAGGAGTTCGGTGAGTTGCTCGGCGGTGAGCAGCCCGTGTTCGAGCACGAGTTCGGCGACACCCTTGCCGGTGGCGAGGGCTTCCTGCGCGATGGCGGTGGCTGTGGCGTAGCCCAGGTGCGGGTTGAGGGCGGTGACCAGGCCGATTGACTGTTCCACGGTGATGCGGAGGTGTTCGGTGTTGGCGGTGATGCCCCGGACGCAGCGGGCCGTGAGGGTGCGGCAGGCGGCTTCCAGGTGGGAGATGCTCTTGTGGAGGCTGTGGACGATGATCGGTTCGAAGGCGTTGAGCTGGAGCTGGCCGGCTTCTGCGGCCATGGTGATGGTGACGTCGTTGCCGATCACCTCGTAGGCGACCTGGTTGACCACTTCCGGGATGACCGGGTTGATCTTGCCGGGCATGATCGAGGAGCCGGACTGCACGGCGGGGAGGTTGATTTCGCCGAGGCCGGCGCGCGGGCCGGAGGAGAGCAGCCGGAGGTCGTTGCAGATTTTGGAGAGTTTCACGGCGACCCGCTTGAGCACGCCGGACAGGTGCACGAAGGCGCCGACGTCCTGGGTGGCCTCGATCAGGTCCACGGCCGTGACCAGCGGCAGGCCGGTGATCTCGGCCAGGTGCCGGCAGGCGGTCTCCGCGTAGCCGGCCGGTGCGTTCAGGCCGGTGCCGATCGCGGTGGCGCCGAGGTTGATTTCGTGGATCAGCAGGTCCGCTTCGGCCAGGCGGAGCCGGTCCTCGCCAATCGTTACGGCGTAGGTGCCGAATTCCTGGCCGAGGGTCATGGGGACGGCGTCCTGGAGCTGGGTGCGGCCCATCTTCACCACGGTGCGGAACTCCAGGGCCTTGGCGGCGAAGGCGTCCTCGAGTTCGGCCAGGGCGGCGAGGAGTTCCCGGGCCGCGAAGATCGTGCCGAGCTTGACCGCGGTGGGGTAGACGTCGTTGGTGGACTGGCTGAGGTTGACGTGGTCGTTGGGGTGCAGCCGGGCGTAGTCACCCTTCGGATGGCCGAGGATTTCCAGGGCCCGGTTGGCGATGACCTCGTTGGCGTTCATGTTCGAGGACGTCCCCGCACCGCCCTGGATGACGTCGACGACGAACTGCTCGCCGAGTTTGCCGTTCAGGACCTCGGTGCAGGCTTCTCCGATGGCCGCGGCGCGCTCGGTGTCGAGGAGCCCGAGCTCGTGGTTGGTGCGGGCGGCGGCCAGTTTCACCGCGGCGAGGCCGCGGACCAGGTGCATGTTGGAGGACAGCGGCTGGCCGGTGATGGGGAAGTTCTCCACAGCCCGGAGCGTGTGCACGCCCCAGTAGGCGTCGGCGGGGACGTCCCGGTCACCCAGGAGGTCGTGTTCGGAGCGGAAGTCTGCGCGATCGTCTGTCGAGGTCATGGCGGTCCTTACAGGTCGTGGGAAGAGTTGGAGGCGTTGGAGGTCTTGGGGTCAGCGAGGAAATCGGTGGCCTGGAGCAGGCCGACGGGCCGGCCGCCGCCCAGCACGGGGGCTGCTGCAAGGCGCGCCAAGGGCGAGGTGTCGACGTCGAGCGCGGCCAGGACGCGCACGGTGACGGGCATCCGGGCGCGGTCTCCGCCGTCGGAGACCTTCACGGCGACGGCGCGGCCGTCCGGGAGGCCAACCAGCTGGACTCCCTCGAAGCCGTCCTTGGCCAGCAGGCCGGGAACCAGGCGCATCAGGGCGGTGACATCCCGGTCCTCGCCCGCAACCATTTCGGGGCAGCCGCGCATGGCACGGGCGACGGCGGCTTCCGCGCCGCCGTCGGAACCCTTTGCCGCCGCCAGACGCCCGACGGCGCGGGCCATTCCGCGCAGCGTGAGGGCGAAGAGCGGGGTGCCGCAGCCGTCAGTGGTGGTGCGCTGCAGTTCCTCGCCGGTCAGGTCCGTCACGGTCCGGGCCACAAGTTGCTGCAGAGGGTGCGCCGGGTCCAGGTACCCCTGGACCGGCCAACCGTTGATGACGCAGGTGGCGGCCATGGCGGCATGCTTTCCGGAGCAGTTCTGGGCCAGCCGGGTGGCCTGGCCGCCGTCGCCGAGCCAGTCCTCCCGCTCGCGGGCGCCGTACGGGAGGTCGGTGCTGTTTTCGAGGTTCGAAGGAGTCAGCCCATGCAGGTCCAGGATGCGCCGCGCACCGTCACGGTGGGTGGCGGCTCCGGAATGGCTGGCCGCTGTGAGCGCCAGGAGCTCATCCGGAAGCTCCAGGCCCGCGCGGACCATGGCGACGGCCTGCAGCGGCTTCAAGGCGGACCGCGGGTAGAACGGGGCGAGGGGCTCACCGGCGGCCAGGAGGATCTGGCCGTCCGCCGCGGTGGCGATGACCGAGCCGTAGTGGACACTTTCGACGATGCCGTCGCGGGTCTGGACCGCAAGCGGCGCGTGTTGCGGAAGCCGCTCCTGGGCCAACGGGGTCGGGATGTGCGCGAGGGCGGGAGAAATCATTGCGTCCTTTTGGCGGTGGTTGTGGCTTGGCGCTGGCTGGTCAGTTGTTGCTGCCGAGTTTGTGGCTGCTGGAAAGAGGGCGTCAGGTGTCTGCCGTCAGGGGTTGAGGATCGAGTCGAGGGCAACGCCAACGGCATGGAGGTGCTGGCTCATGGCGATCCGGGCAGTGGCCGGGTCGCCGGCTTCGATCGCGGCCAGGATGCGCCGGTGCTCCTCGTCGGACGCGTGCTGGCGGTCCGCCACCATGTTCAGGGTCTCGGACTGGTGGGCCAGGGCCTCACGGATGTCCGCGACGACGTTTTCGAACACCTTGTTCCGGCTGGCGCGCGCGATCATCGCGTGGAAACTGGAGTCCAGGCCCACCCACACTTCGGGGTCGTCCTCGGCGGCCATCGCGGCGACGATATCCCGCATGGTGTCCAGTTCCTCAGGCGAACGGCGCTCCGCAGCCAGTCCGGCGGCAGGAATCTCGATATGGGGACGCGCCTCGGTGAGGTCGAGCGCGGAGAATTGGCCCAAGACCAGGTCCTTGGCCACGTGGTTGGCGACGACGAACGTTCCCCGCCCGGTCTTAGTAACGGTCAGGCCCAGGGCGGTGCAGGAGCGCAGCGCCTCGCGGACCACCGAGCGGCTTACGCCGTACTCCTGGGCGAGGTTGGCCTCGGAGCTGAGCTTGGCGCCGACGCCGAGCTTGCCGGATTCGATTTCGGAGCGGAGGACGTTGAATACCGCTTCGGCCGCACTGAGGCGGGCCAGGGGCTGTCCTGCTGTCCGGCTGTCTGACAGGTTCACGCCTTCAACTATGGCAGGGGTCACACCGGGGAGTCAATTGTGACGGCGACGGCGGCCCAGGATGTTGAGCAGTTCAATGTCCGGGGCCGCCGTCGGGTTGCGCGCCGGAGGGGCCGGCGGCGGGTTACTTGACAGTGTCAGTTGGCGGTATTACTTCGTCTTGGTCGGGCGGGTGCGGGCCAGCGCCGTCAGGCCCGCGGCGAGTCCGGCCAGACCGGCGGCCAGCCCGATCCAGCCGGCGGCGGAGCCGCTGTCACCGGGCGTGCTCGCTGCCGCGGCCGGGGCGGGCGACGCCGCAGGTGCCGCTGTTGCTGATGCGCCGTGGCCGGGGTCGGCGTCTTTGGCGGTGGTCACGAATGAGGGGGCGGGGTGTTCGGGTTCGGCCTGGCCCTCGACGGTTTTCTCGTCCCACTTCACGACCGTGCCGTCGGTGTAGGTCTGGGCGGTCGGCAGTGTCACGGTGGTGCCGGCGTCCGGCAGGACGCCCACGGAGAGGGCGAACGCCTGGTATTCGTTGGGCCCGATCTGGTGGGCGGTGTCGGCGGTCCAGACCACGGAGCTGGGGGCCTTGGTGACCGTGGCCCCGGCGATGGTGACCGGTTGGGGCAGATCGGCGGTGGTGATCACGGCAGTCCAGCCCTCGACCGGTTTTACCGACACGGAGGTGAACGGGGTGTCCGTGGGCAGGGTGACTTCGAGTTTGCTGGTCTTGGCCGTCTCGGATTCGTTCGGGACGTTGAAGGTCAGGTGGCTGTAGCCGCCGGCGGCCGGGTCATCGGAGTCGACGTGGACGTGCGCGGACGCGGCCGCGGCGCCGGCGGCGAGCAGGCCGGCGGTCAGCGTGGCGGCAGAGGCGGTCTTGAGGGTACGGCGGAGCGAGGATTGCATGGCAAAAGGGCCTTTCACAAAAAGGAAATAACGGGTCAGGGGCCGGCCGGCACGGGTGTCCGTCCAGTCCAAAGCAGCAGGTGGCCGCCCGCGCTCCCCGGTCCCGTGTGAAAGGAGGGGGATGTCAGGCGGCGGGCACCGGTACGGGCGGGCCGCGCCGGGCCGGCAGCCGCCGGCCGGCCCGGGCCGCCGGAAGCACCAGGGTGGCCGGGCACGGCCCGGGGACCCGGGCCGGCACCACGGTGGCGGGTTCGGGCAGCTGCACCAGGGGCCGCAGCCAGGAGGCCAGCGCGGCCAGGGCCCGCTCGCCGCGGGCCAGCAGCAGCGCGGTGCCCAGGGTCGCGACCGCGTGGGCAGCGAACATGACCCCGTCCATCCCCGCGCCTGGACCCGCAACGGGGACCGCCATGGACGCGTCGAGGGTCCCGTCGAGGGTCCCGGGAGGCATCGCGGCGGCCGCATGGCCCGGATGGCTGCCGGCCATCCGGGCAGGAACGGCCATGGCGGACAGTGCGTCGAAGGACCAGTGCAGCCACAACTGCCCCCCGCCGAGCAGCCCGGCCAACACAGCAAAGGACAGCCGGAACCGGGTCAGGACCGCCACCGGCACCATCGCCACCGCACACAACGCCGCCACGATCGCCGGCTCCGGCATCCGCCCGCCGCCGGCCAGGTGTCCCCCGGCCGCCAGCGCCACAATAATGGATCCGATCAGCCCGGTACGGAACAGCCGGAAGGGAGCGCGCGTCATCGAGGGCAGTCCTCTCCGGATTCCAAGGGCGGGCGGGTTGTCGCAAAGATCCCTTAAATCCTACGGGGGATTGGGCACTGCCACGTGCCCGTCTGGCGGAATCGTCCGTTCCATGACGTCGACGCCTAAGATTCCCGGGGCCTCAGAACCCCTTCGCCTGAGATTCCCGGGGCCTCAGAACCCCGACGCCTGAGATTCCCGGGGCCTCAGAACCTCGACGCCTGAGATTCCCGGCGCCTCAGAGTCCAAGCGCCCTAGATACCTTGAGTTGCCCTGCTTTGACTCCGACCTGCCCGTCTAGTCGGGCCCGGCTGGGTCTCGTTACACCTGACGGCGCACCGTCCGCTGCGCCGTCCCCCTGTTGCCCCACACTCACCGGTACGAACGTGCCGGAATTGCCCTTTTCAGGCACGTTGGTCTGTTCTATACTGGAAATGCACGCAAAACGGCACGTTCGTACCTATCGACGCGGGTCAATAGCGCGGGTCAATCGGACGTATCTGGATCGACAAGAAGGCGGCCATGGCGAACACGTTTCCGGGCGACCTCGCTGCCCAGGTCCGCGGCCGGCGTGGGTCGCTCCGGCTCAGCCAGCGTGATCTTGCCGAACTGGCCGGGGTCTCAGAGCGCTTCGTCCGGTTCGTCGAACAGGGCAAACGCACGGTGCAGCTGGATTCCCTGCTGGCGCTCCTGGACACACTTGGCCTCGAGCTCCGGGTCCAGACCCGGACCAGCGCCGCGGCCCGGGCCCTGGCCGGCCCCCGAACCAGCGGAGAAATCGGTGTCAGCGGACAAACATCCAACACCGAATCAAGAGCCAGCCGTGAACCGCTGGCACACGGCAAACAGCAGAACGGCCCGGAAGCCCGGCCATGAGGCACCGCATCGCGGACATCTACAAGGCCGGCGTGCTGGCAGCCCGGCTGGAGCGGCACGACGGTGGCACCAGGTTCAGCTACCTGCCGGCCTATCTGGCATCTGGCGGGCCCGCCGTCGCAAGTTCCTTGCCGCTGACTGCGAATCCCGTGTTGTCCGCGGCGGGGGCTGCCCCGCCGTATTTCACCGGGCTCCTGCCGGAGGGGCGGCGGCTGAATGCGTTGCGCCGCTCCGTCAAGACCAGCGTGGACGATGAGCTGTCCCTGCTTATCGCGGCCGGCGCCAACCCGGTGGGTGACGTGCAGATTGTTGGACATGGCGAGAAGCTTGACCCGGACGAGCACGCCGTCGAGCTTGACCCCGGGACTCCCGTCGATTTCGATGCCCTGCTGGGAGACTCCGGGCTGATCGACCCCGTGGCACTGGCCGGAGTGCAGGACAAGCTGTCCGCAGGAATGATCTCCATGCCGGTGGCCAGCTCCGGCCGGCGGTACATCCTCAAGCTCAACGCGCCCGAGTTCCCGCACGTCGTCGAAAACGAGTACGTGATGTTCCGGTACGCGGCGCGGCTGCGGATTCCCTTGAGCCGGGTCCAGTTGATCCGCGACGTCGCCGGCCGGCCGGGGTTGCTCGTGGAACGCTTCGACCGGGTTCCGGTCGCCGGGGCGGCGGGGCCCAAGACGGCGGCCGGGTCCGCGGGGGCAGTGCAGCGGCTCGCCGTCGAGGACGGGGCGCAGGTGCTGGGCCTTTATCCCGCGGACAAGTACAACGTGGGATACGGGCAGGTGTGCCACGCTCTGGCGGCGTACTGCGCGGCTCCGCTGCCCGCGCTGCGGAATTTGGCCCTCCAGGCGGCATTTGCGTGGCTTTCCGGCAACGGCGACCTGCATGCCAAGAACGTTTCCATGGTGCAGCAGCCGACCGGGGAGTGGTCCATCGCGCCGGTTTACGACATCCCCTCCACGGTTGTCTACGGGGACAAGACACTCGCCCTGACCCTGGACGGCAAGCGAACAGGGATCTCCAGGAAGCATTTCCTGGGCTGGGCCGCGGGGATGGGCCTGACAGAGCGTTCAGCCGTGCAGGTGCTCGAGCTGGCGTTGAGGGCGTCGGAGCCGCTGCTGGCGGACCTCCAGGCGGGTACGGCGTTCCGCTCCATGACCGACGACGGCGCCTCCCCCTTCTCGACCACGGTCACCCGCGACTGGCTCAAGGAGCTCAGGCACCGGCGCAGGCTGCTGTCGGGGTGATGCCTCAGAGGTGCTGGATGCCAGCCCGCTGCATCGCGTCTTTGTAGACCTCAACGTTTTTGGCGAGGAGCTCTTCCTGCTTGGCTGCCGAGACGGCGAAGGCGCGGCCGCCGAGCGCGGTGGCCTTGTAGATCTTGACGCCATGGTTCTTCAGCGAGGAATGGTAGGTCTTCTCGAAGAGCGTCAGGAAGGAGTGGGCGTCGGCACCGTGGGCAATGACGGCCGAGACGCGCTTGTTAATCTTCAGGAACTGGCGGAAGGGCCGCAGACCGTCCGTCTTCTCCTGGACGTTCAACGCCGAGGCCGCGTCCGGATCGCGGATCCACGGGTAGGCGTTCCACGGCATCACGTAGCGCGGATCCAGCTCGGCGGCCTCGTAGATGGAGGTGGCGCGGCGGGCGGCTTCATCGTCATTGAAATGCGAGACGAAGCCCGATTCCGTGCCCTTGCCGGGGCTGATATGCAGGCTGACGATCCGGCATTCGTCCTCGTCATGGACGGGGTCGATGTAGGGGACCACGGATCCAGGCTTCTTTTCCATGAGTTCGTCGCACAGCTGCGTCACCGCGGCGATGTTCGGCTCCTGCAGCAAGGTCTTTTTTTCGTCCCAGTCAATCGTCACGATTTCTCCCTCAGCACTTGGCGTCCAGAATCAGGCGGCTCCCTCCACTCTACGCTTTCGCGGCAGGGGGTGGTTCGGAGGGGGCATTCATTTCATTTCGGTCTCGAGGGGCGGGTCCAGAGGCTTCCTGCCTCTGGTTCTGGGGATGGGGCGGGCGTACGCTTTAAGTACCTGCAGGTAACCATCTGACGACGCCGGGTTGTTCGGGACACTGAAGTGTCCGAGCCTTCTCATAGCGAGATCGCGAAGGTACCTGCAGGCCTGACGCCAAGCCGCCACCCGGGGTGGAGGGCGTTTTTCTTTGTCGCCGTCGCCGGGTGAGATCTTGTCAGCGTGGCCAGAGGCTGGGACCGGCCGCATTCCAACCGACCGTGGAGCCTCCGTTCGGGCGGCTCCCGTCCTAGCAAGGAGCATTGCCATGGCACTTTCCGTGGTGTTTCACAAGGTTGCCGACTACGACGAATGGCGCAAAGTCTATGATTCCGTCGCCGAACTGCAGGCTGCCGGCGGAGTCACCCAGGAGTCGGTCCACAGGCTGGCCGGCGACCCCAACGCAGTCCTCGTCCTCCACTATTTCGGCTCCGTCGACGAAGCGCGATCCTTCTTTGCCAACCCGGACCTGTTGGACGCCATGAAGCGTGGCGGGGTCCAGGGCGAACCGCGGATCGAGTTCTTCGACTAGCGGCCAGCCGCGCGAGACCGGCTGCCCGAGGCCGGGCGGCAGGCCAAGCTTTGTCCAGTTCCGGCGGGCCCGCCCGGTCCGTGCGCCGCCAGCACACTGATTCCTAAGCCGCAGGTGCTGCTGTGAGTCTTCCGCGGTGAAGTGTTTTGGCGTGGTGCCGGAGCTGGCGCCGTTGGCGGGATCCATGCTGGTCCGAGGCTGGTGGTCGAAGCGGCGTTCCGGGCAGGGGTGGGGCGGTGGAGTGGTAGGTGTGGCCGGTGGGGGTGGTGAGCTCGATGGCGTGCCTAGGGCTACTGCTCCCCCTACTGCTGCCTGCGCCGCTGGCCGACATTGGTGTGGTGGTGGGGCGTGCGGTCCAGCCGGGGGTTTCTTTGGTGTGGTTGCAGGCTTCGCAGAGGCCGGCGCCGTTGGTGTTGGTGGTTTGGCCGCCGTGGTGCCAGGGGGTGACGTGGTCCAGGTGGCGGATGGGCGCGTCGCACCAGGGGGCGCGGCAGGTGTCGTCGCGGGCCTGGATGAAGCGGCGGAGCCCGGGCGGGAAGATCCGGGCGCGGGAGTCCATCCCGACGAGTTCGCCGTTGCGCGGGTGGGTGTAGAGGCGTCGGAGCCAGACCTTGAACGCTGGATCATCGGCAGTCGCGGCCCCGCCGTCCGGTTGAGCGGGACTGCCAGTTTCCAACGTACGGCCCGTGCCGCCAGCCGTGGTGGTCGTGCCGGGTGGGCCGGCGGCTGTGGTGACGAGGGTGCGGGCCCAGCCCGCGGGGACGGTGCCGTAGCCGGGGAGCCGGGCCGGCTCGGAGTCGGCCTGGAGGAGGCTCCGGTCGGTGATGACGAGCTGGATCTCGACCCCGGTGATCCCGCCCGGGGTGCCGGTGGCGCGTTCGACGAGGGTGTCGGCCATGGGCTGGCCACGGTTCCGGGGGTCGCCGGTGCTGCGGAGGGTCTCGGCGTGCCGGGCCAGGGCGGTGTAGACGGCCACGCCGGCGGCGACCGGGAGCAGGGCGCTGAGCCGGCACATGGTGTCCGGGGCCGGGCGAAGGCTGACGTGCCGGTCCGTGGCGGCGTGCGCGGCGCGCTGTGTGACGGTGCGGGGATCCCGGCGGTAGGCCGCGGCGCGGGCCGCGCCGGTGATCGCCCGGTCCCCGGCGCCGTCGAACGTTCCGGTGTCGGGGGCGAGTTCGTCGTCGACGGCGGCCCGGTCCGCCGCGGTCAGGCCGGCGGTCTCGCGCACCAGCAGGGTGGCGCGCCATTCGTTCAGCTGCCCGGTTTCGAGGGCGGTGAGGGCGTGCGGCATTTCGGTCACGAGGGCTTTGGCCAGGCCGAGGAGCCGGCCGCCTTTGGCGGGGGATTCGCGCCGGGCGAGGGCGATCTGCGCGCCGATCCCGGCGCCGAGGTGTTTGGCGGGGATGCCGGCGGCGGCCTGGGGCGCGGCGCTGGAGGAGGTCGAACTCGACGGCGAGCCGGGCCTGTTCAGCCGCCGCCGCCGATTTCACGTCCTCTAGCACCCGGATCCGGTCGATGATCCCGGCACAGTCCGTGGGCGGCGGGACGGCGTTCAGCCGGGCGGCCACGGCAGCGAAGGATCCGCCGCCGCGGCGCCCTGCCACCGGTCTGTGAGCCACTTCTGGCCCCTGTTTGCCGTCCATGAATCCAGTGTTTCAGGGACCACTGACAATAATGGCCGCCGGTCCCGCCCGGAGCGCTGACCACTCAGAGGAAGCCTTCTTAGCAGAGCGGTGTAGGACGTGTGCCCGGAGCGGTGCTCGTTGACGGGTGGGTTTGGTGTGAGCCGTGGGGAGGTCGAGGCCCCCACAACCCCTGTCTCAAAATCCGGCGCGGGTCCATCATGGGAGAGGGCGCCAGCGCGGCGACCCAAGCGGTGTCCGGCGGGGTTTTATAGGGCGGGGTGTGTCCATGAACCAAAAGGAATATATCGCTGCGAGGATCGGCTCGTTGCCTTCTGACCGCCGTTCGCTGCTGAAGGCGTTCGGTGTCGGGGCCGCGGGCATGGCGGCGGCGCCGCTGCTCGCCGCTTGCACGGCCCAAAGCTCCCCCGCCGGTGCCGCAAGCCGTGGCCCGGGCAGTGGCCCGGGCGCCTCCGGCACGCCGTCGCCGTCGGCGTCGTTGCTTCCCGCGCCGGAACCGCAGGTCAAACCGCTCCTGGACCAGCAGAAGGTCAACGACGCCCTGGCCAGGCTGGACGGTATCGTCCAGGGCGCCATGGAGAGTACCGGCGTCCCCGGAATCGCCGTGGCCGTGGTCTACAAGGACCAGGTGTTGTACTCCATGGGCTTCGGCGTGCGGGAGTCCGGCAAGCCCGAGACAGTGGACGCGGACACCGTCTTTCAAGTGGCCTCCGTGTCCAAACCCTTGGCCTCTACGGTGGCTGCAGCCGCGGTGGGCCGCAAGGCCATCTCCTGGACGGACCCGGTGATCAACCACAGCCCGGGCTTCGCCCTAAAGGACCCGTTCGTGACGCAAAATGCCACGGTGGCCGACCTGCTGTCACATCAAAGCGGCCTAAGAACGGGAGCGGGCGATCTGCTGGAGGACCTGGGATTCGACCAGTCCTACATTCTCAGCCACCTCAACCAGCAGCCGCTGGACTCCTTCCGGGCGAGCTACAACTACAGCAACTTCGGCTACACGGCTGGCGCCCGGGCCGCTGCCGATGCCATGAAAATGGCTTGGGCGGACTTCGCTGAAGACGTATTGTTCAAGCCGCTGGGCATGAGCGCCACGAGCTATCGCCACGCGGACTACGAAAAGGCCTCGAACAGGGCCCTGATCCACGTGCCCGCGGGCAATAAGACCTGGGTGGCCAAATACAGCAGGGACGCCGACGCCGAAGCGCCAGCGGGCGGGGCCAGCTCCTCCGTGCGCGACCTCGCCCGCTGGATCCGCCTGCAGCTCGCCGATGGCAGCTTTGAAGGTACGGAGATTATCGCCCCGGACGCGCTGGGGGTCACGCATGTTCCGCACGCGGTGAACGGCTTTCCCCCGACACCAGCGGCCCGCACCCGCTTCTATGGCCTGGGCTGGAACGTCTCGTACGACGACCACGCCCGGCTCATGCTTGGACACTCCGGAGCCTTCAACCTTGGTGCCGCGACCGCCGTCTCCCTGCTCCCCGGCGAGCAGTTGGGCATTGTGGCGCTGACGAACGGTCGGCCGCAGGGCATTCCCGAGGCCATCTGCGCCGCGTTCCTTGACACTGCCCAGAACGGATCACCCACAGTGGACTGGCTCGGATTCACCGCGGGCGCCTTCCAGAAGATCGATGAGGCGGAGAAGCCAAAAGTCGACTACTCCCAGGCGCCGTCGCGGGTCGAACCCGCACGCGGCAACGATTTCTACACCGGCACTTATGCGAATTCCTACTATGGCCCGCTTGGCGTCGCCGTGGAGAACGGCGTCTTGACCCTGGAGCTGGGTCCGGCCGGCCGAACCACCAAGTTTCCTCTCCAACACTTCGACGGCGATACCTTCAGCTTTGAATCCATCGGTGAGAACGCCAACGGCCTCGCCGGGGCAATCTTCGCCGCTGGTGCCGCCACGGGCGCCGCCACCGCGGACGCCAGGGCTCCGAGCGTCAGGCTCGACTTCTACGATCAGACGGGGCTGGGCACCTTCACCCGCGGCTGAGCCCGGACTTCCGCGGGCTTCTTCCGTAAGCTTCAAGGGCGCACACTGCCCCGAGTCAAGGAACCCATGCCGATCAACAGACAGACACTCAAGTCAGACGGGTTTGCCGGGTTTAGGCCTCTCGCAGCAGTGGACGTCAACCGGATCCCCCAACGGACCGGGATCTTCGCCGTGCTGAAGCCTGGAGGCTATGAACTCCGGTTCCTGCCCAAGAGCACGGCAGGGGTCTTCAAGAAAAAGGATCCGTCCGTTTCGGAGTCAGCGTTGGCCGCCGAGTGGGTTGAGGACGCCGACGTCGTCTACATCGGCAAAGCGGGCGCTGGCAGCAAGGGCAACCGCGGCCTTCGCCGACAAATCCAGGAGTTCATCGACTTCGGCAAGGGCAAGCCGCCGGGCCACTGGGACGGCCGGCTGATCTGGCAGCTCGCCGATCCCGGGTCCCTCCTGATTGCCTGGAAGGAGCTGCCAGCGGAGGCTGTCAACGGGGCGGAGGCCGGGTACCACGCCCGATTCCGCGAGGACCACGGCCGGCTGCCGTTCGCCAACCTCGTCCAGGCGCGCGTCAAAGGCAAATAGGCCACAGGCAAAGCAAGCGGCTACGGGCTGCCGTGGGTGAACCGCCCAGCCACCAACGTGGCGGACACGGGCATGGCCGCAAACTCCGCGTCGGAAACCTTCCGCGGGTCGCCGTCGAGCACGGCGATATCGGCCGGATCCCCGACCCGGATCCGGCCACGGCCGCGGGTCGAGGCCGTGAGAGCCTCCTGCCGCGTGAGGGCCTGTTCGGCATGCCAAGGCCCGCGGCCATCCTGCCGGGCCCTCGCCGTGGCGGCGGACATGGCAGTCCACGGATCCAGCGGGGCTACCGGAGCATCGGAGCCGAGGGCGAGCCTTGCCCCGGCGGCCACCAACGAACGGAGCGGGAAGGCCCGGTCCGTGCGGCCCGGCCAGTTCGCCTCGGCAGCGTCCCGGTCATCGAGGGCATGCGCGGGCTGCACGCTCGCAGTCACGCCCAACCGGCCGAAGCGGACAAAATCCTCGCTCCGGACAAACTGGGCGTGTTCCACCCGCCCGCCGATGCCCGCCGCCTCAAACGCATCCAGCGCGACCCGGTTGGCCGCGTCCCCAATCGCATGGACCGCCGGCACAAAACCGGCCTGCCGCGCACGGACCAGCAGGGCCAGCAGCTCCGGCTCGCTCACGGTCAGCAGGCCGTGGCCTCCGGCCGGATACGGGTCAACGCAGAAGGCTGTGCGGGTGTTGAGCGAGCCGTCGATCAGCACCTTCAATGGGCCCACGGTCAGGAGCCCGTTGCTGCCAGCCACCCCCAGCCCAGTCCGCAGCCCCTCGGCCACAGCCCGGTCAAGATCCTGCGGATAGACCCCGGCTTCAACCCGCAGAGCAGCGAAGCCGCCGGAGATTCTCCGCAGCCAGGCGTCGCGGTTCCAAGTCATCTCGAAGTCCACGATCCCGACGACGCCCCGCGCGGCAGCCGCCTTCCCCGCCTGCTGCACCCACCGATCCACCACCGCATCCGGAAGGTTGCCCAGCTCGCGGGTCAGGGCGAATGCCGGATCTTCCCGGAGCAGCCCGTCCGCGTGCGCCTGCACTCCGTACCGTTGGGCCGCTGCGGAGTTGAGCCAGACGCAGTGGAGGTCGTGGCTGATCAGGGCGGTCGGCCGGCCGTGCGTCACACCGTCGAGGAGGTCCAGGCTGGGCAGGTCCGGCCAGACGGCATCGCGGAAACCCACCCCCACCAGCGTCGCGACAGCTCCGGAACCGTCGATACGGCTGCTAACGCCGGTGGCATGAGACCCAGCGACATGCGACCCGACGACGGCGGCCGCCTCGCGCGCCGAGCCGGCATCGGACAGGTCAAGCCGGTTGGTGGCCAGGGCCCACTGCGTCATGTGCACATGCTCATCCCACAGGCCCGGAATGACGGAGCGGCCGTCCAGGTCCACCACGCGGGTGCCGGCGGGGGCCGTAGACGCGTCCTGGCGCGATGGGACGACCGCCGCCACGGCACCGCCGCGGACATGAACGTCGACGCATGCTTCGTTCCCGGGCTGCCGCGCGGAGGCGAGCACGAGATCCGGCGCGCGGCTGGGATCGAGCGGATCAGGCATAGAAACAGGCTAGGCGCGCAATGGCCTTGGACCCAAAGCAGACGGGCCTAATACGCGCACAAGGGACTTTTGCCCCTTACCCGTTAAACGTTTGCCCACCAAGCTGATTGTGGGGAGGTTCCTGCACGGCCAGTTGGGGGTCGCGTAGTTGAGGGAGGAATCGCCCCACGGAATGAAGTAAGGGTCTCACCGCAAATTGGGGAAGGAAATGGCGTTTTGCATTTTCCGGCTTCAGCAGGAAACGGCAGGAGACCACGGCCACATGACCATGCACCACCATTCGGGGGACCCCAAACTCAAAGTTCTCATCCGCCTCAACGCCGACGCCGAATCAGCCCGGATCGAGGTACACGGCATCGTGACCGCAGCCAACGTGCGGGCACTCTACGTTGTGTGCCGCCGCGTCACGAGCAAGCTCCCCGCGTTCGAACTCGTGCTGGACCTCGCGCATGCCCGCGTATCGGCAGCCGCGATTGAGGAACTCCGTGAGCGCGCCCGCGTCTCCTTGCTGTATTCGGGGATCGATGGCACAGAGACGCCATGCCGCCTGCGCCTCGTGGACCCGCTGGTCATCCTTAAAGCCAAGGAATACGTATGAAAGCCCTGGTCTACGGCGGGCCCGGGGAGAAGTCTTGGACCGAGGTCCCCGACCCAAGAATTCAGAGTCCCAGCGATGTGATCGTCAAAGTGGACACCACCACTATCTGCGGCACCGATCTGCACATCCTCAAGGGCGACGTCCCGGCCGTGGCCAAGGGCCGCATTCTGGGCCACGAAGGGGTCGGCACCATCACGGAGATCGGTTCGTCCGTCACCAGCCTCAAGGTCGGGGACCGCGTCATCATCTCCTGCATCAAGTCCTGCGGGCATTGCGCCAACTGCAAGACCGGGCTGTACTCGCACTGCCTGGGGCAGGAAGGCACCCCGGGCATCGGCTGGATTTTCGGGCATCTGATTGACGGCACCCAGGCCGAGTTTGTCCGCGTCCCTTATGCCGAGAACTCCCTGCACCTCTTGCCGGAGGGAGTCAGCGACCAACAAGCCGTCATGCTCTCCGACATCCTTCCTACCGGCTTTGAGATCGGCGTGCAGTACGGCCGGGTCAAACCGGGAGACACGGTGGCCGTAATCGGCGCCGGCCCCGTTGGACTCGCCGCGATCGCTACCGCCGGACTTTATGGGGCCGCCACGATCATCGCTGTCGACCTCGATGCGAACCGGCTCGAGAAATCCCGCGAATTCGGCGCAACGGATGTGGTCCTCTCCAGCGATGCCAATTGGAGGGAACAGGTGATGGTCCTGACCGACGGGCAGGGCGTGGACGTAGCGATCGAGGCCGTCGGCGTGCCGGCGACGTTCACGATGTGTACGGACATCGTGCGGCCCGGCGGCAACGTGGCCAATGTGGGCGTGCACGGCAAGGCCGTTGAACTGCACGTCGAAGACCTCTGGATCCGGAATATCAGCATCAGCATGGGCCTGGTGAACACCAACACCACCCCCATGCTGCTCAAGCTTGTGGCACAGCAAAAAATTGCGGCGGACAGATTCGCCACCCACCACTTCAACTTTGACGAGTTCATGGAGGCGTACGACACGTTCTCCCGCGCGTCAGAGACCAAGGCCCTCAAAGTCGTGATTACCGCGTGAAAGTGCCCTCCTGAAAGGACGGTGGCGGCCATGAAAGCAGGCCGGATTGTCATGCTGGTGATCGGCGCGCTGTGCGCGATGCTGGGGCTGGGGCTGCTGGCCGGAGCCGGCGTCGCGGGCTGGATCAACTACCAGCAGCGCGATGGCCGGTACTTCGTCACGCAGCCGGCGCCGTTCTCCGCCGATTCCTACGCGCTGACCACCCCCAGGCTGGACCTAAGGGCCGGAAGCGGCATGCGCGACGGCGTCCCGGCGGGTTTCGCGGGCAGCGTGCTGCTCCGTGGTTCCACCACCGATCCCGGCAAGGAAATCTTCATCGGTGTTGGCCCGCGGGCTGAGGTCGCGGCGTACCTGGCCGGCGTCCGGCACACCGAAATCGTGGACATCAGGGTCAACCCCTTCCGCGCCCTGTACCGCGATGTGACCGGCGCCAACATCCCGTCCGATCCGGCGCAGCAGAACTTCTGGGCCGCGACTGCCACGGGCCCGGGACAGCAGGACCTCACTTGGGACCTGCGCTCCGGAGACTGGGCCGTGGTGGTCATGAACGCCGACGCGAGTGCCCCGGTAAGCGTGAACCTGCAGGCAGGGGCACGCTCCGGTCTGCTCTTGCCAGTGTTCATCGGCCTGCTGATCGGTGGCCTGGTGATGCTCCTGATCGGCGTGCCGCTGGTAGTGCTGGGCGCCGCAGGGCTCGGACGCGCCGGGCCGGGCCAAGGCGGCCCGGGCGGCGGCGTCCCTCCCGGGCGCCTGTCACCCCAGCCCGGCCAGCCGTATCCAGTGGGCACGCACCCGCCCGGGGCCGCCCCTGGCCAGCACACCATGGCTGCCCCCTACAACATGGCTGCGCCCTACAACATGGCTGTGCCGGCAGGCGCCGTAGCCGCCTATGCCGCCGCGCCGGGAACTCCCTATCCGGTGGCAGCCGGCGCAACCTCGGCGTACGTGTACCCCGCGCGCCTCCACGGCTACCTCGACCCGAACCTGTCGCGCTGGATGTGGCTGGTCAAGTGGTTCCTGGCCATCCCGCACTGCATCATCCTGTTCTTCCTCTGGTTCGCCTTCGCAGTGGTCACGATCGTGGCCTGGTTCGCGATCCTGTTCACGGCGCACTACCCCCGCTCGCTGTTCAACTTCAGCGTCGGCGTGATCCGCTGGAATTGGCGCGTGGCCTACTACGCCTTCAGCGCGATCGGCACGGACGCCTACCCGCCCTTCACCCTGGCCCGCACGGACTACCCGGCGGACTTCGACGTCGATTATCCCGCGCGGCTGTCCCGCGGCCTGGTGCTGGTGAAATCGTGGCTGCTGGCCATCCCGCATCTGCTGATCATCGGCATCCTGACGGGCACGGCTTGGACGTGGGAGTATCGTAACGGCCAGTATGTGCAGTATGGAGCGGGCATCTCCCTGATGGGGCTGCTGGTCCTCATTGCGGGCGTGATCCTGCTGTTTACGGGGCAATACTGGCGGGGGATCTTCGACCTCCTGCTGGGCCTGAACCGCTGGATCTACCGTGTCATCGCCTACGTTGCCCTCATGCGGGACGAATATCCGCCGTTCCACCTGGACTTGGGTCCCGTCGATCCGGGCGAGGTGCCGGTGCCCGTCTCCGGAGGACCCGCCGTCGGTCCGGCACCTAGTGCGGTGCCCCGTTGACGGCGGCTCCGGGCCCGATCTGATCCAGCGTGTATCCGCCCGGGTACACGGCAATGTTTGCGGTGCCCGGGACAAACGAAGGACTGCTCGGCAATGGCCGGATCCGGACTTTGATGGCGCGCGCACGCAGGACAGTGGTGAATGCGAACCTCAGGACGGCCGGTGCCCGCTTCAGCCCCAGGGCATCGGCCACCTTGGGTTTGTCCATCATCAGTGCCAGGACCAGGGGCGTAAAGCGGCGCAGCGGGGCGGGCAACCGGTTTTCCAGGGCGGGGACCGTGGCGGCCAGAAGGGCTGCCCCCTCGGGGCTCGGGCCCAGGTTCCGGTCCTCGTAGTCATCCAGGAAGCCGCAGGCGGCATCGAACGACGCCGGGACCGGGCCCAGTCCCATGCGGGTGCCCAGCTCGGTGTAGAAGGCGGTGGCGGCTTCCTTCTCGAGGTCGGTCAGCCGCCGCCAGCCGTTGGCGTCCACCCATCTCAGCGGAAGGACCAGCAGTGTCATGAGCACGTAGACGAAGTCCTCGGCGGTGCCGGGCACGCCTTCATGGACCCGGCGGAGCAGCCCAATCATGGCTCGGCTGCGCTCGTGGTCAAAGCCGTTGGCGATGATCTCGTGGATGACGATCCCGGTGTCATAGGAGCGCTTCAGCGGGCGGGCCGCCATCTCACCGGTCCGCGCCAGCGTCCGGGCGATCGAGGGGACCGCGAAGTTGCGGTAGTAGGAGACGAAGAACCCGGCGTGGATCTCGGACTGGAAATCGAACAGCACCATGTCCCGGTAGATCTCGTGGAGCTCGGTGCCGGCCGGGTGCGCGCGCCGGCTCGGGTGGGTGAACAACCCCATCAATGGAACCCCGTCACGGGAGCCGGTTCAGGTCGAGCTGCTCTTCGGCAGCCAGCAGGAAGGTGCGCTCCTGCGGGGTCAGGGTGCCGCCGGACGCGAGCTCAGCGTCCCAGACCTCAACGATCATCCGGTGCAGCCGATCCCGGGCAGGCGCGCCGGGGTCGCTCTCGAGGAGGCGTTCGGGATCGACATTGTGCAGGACCCGTTCCCTGATGGGTTCGACGCCGGCGAGGGTGTCGGCCTCCCAGCGGGCCCGGCGTTTGCGCCGGCTCCGGCCTGCCATGGCCGGAATCGTCAGGCCCGTCCCGACCAGTATGACCGTGAGCATTTCCATGACTCCGATGGCGGCATGGGAGGGCACCGGGATGGCCTCCAGCGCCGGGACCGGGACGGAGAGCAGCCCGATCGTGAACTTGACCATCACGAGCACACCGACAGTACAGCCGATGCCGACCATGGTGAACCCGACTTTGAAGGACCGGCGCATCCTCGGGATGTAGCGGAAGCACGCGACGGCGACTCCGCAGCAGACCCACCCGATGAACACGATGAGCACGGTGGAAAACAGGGCGGCAGGCAGTCGCCCGTGGTAGGCGCCCCAGCTGTCCGTCGTGACCGTGGGGCCCGTCAGCACGAAGAACAGCAGTTGCAGGAGCAGGGTGGCGATCAGCGGCAGGGAGCGCACCAAGGGCCGCCGCGTATCGGGCGGCATGATCGCCTCGAGGACCGCGCGTCGGAGATACCACAGCCCGATGATGAAGGCGGAATGCAGGGCAAGCTTGGCGACGTTGATGCCGCCGATGCCGGCATCGACCGTGGCGTACACGGCCGGTGACATCAGCAGCGAGCCGGTGCCGGCGAACAGCGCTGCAAGGAAAACGGTGTCCCGGCCGTTGCGCACCACAGCGGGGATGCGGACCGCGGCCAGAACGAACAGGACCGCGGCCATCAGGAGCTGGATCATCCGAAGACCGAGCTAAAGTTTCCCGGCTGGCCGCCGGAGCGGTCCTGGGAGCTGCGGATGCGTGCGGCGAGGCGGTCAGCCAGGAGTTCGGCGGTTACCTCGAGCTCATCGAGGAAATCCGTCCGTTTCAGTGCCTTGACCACCCGCTCCGGGTCGAGGTCCGGGAAGAACGTACCGGCGTATTCGGCGGACACGGTGTCCTGCTCGTGGCGCAGGATCATGTGGGCGAACTCGTGGAGGATAATCTGCTGCCGGTGGACTTCCGAGGCCGCCCGGGCATGCAGGATCAGGTCCATGTGGTCAAGCCCGAACCACAGGCCGCAGACTTTATCGGTGGGCCCTTCGATGGGGTTGATGACGATCTTGCGGTCCCGCAACCGTTCGAGATGCCTCTGGAGTGAAGCCAGCGAGACCGGCTCGCTGAGGCGGAGGCCGGTTTCTGCTTCCTGTGCCCGCGACCGGGCGGCGTCGTAATCCATGTACCGCGTCCTTGGCTGTTGATAGAGCGTCAGCGTGGACACGCCACTCCCTGACGGCCAAACCTCGCCAGAATCCTATCAGTGCAGGTCAAAGCGCGGTGAGCGGGTCGCGGCAGCAGGGAGCTGGGGGCATCGCGACGTCAGGACATCAAGGCTGGTCCGCATCCCCGCGGGAGAGCTGCTCGTCGATCAGGTCCCGGATTTGGAGCAGGGTTTCCGGGGAGAGTCCGTCCAGTTGGCGGGCGGCGAAGTTGCGCACCTTGTTGGCCCGCATGGAGGCGAGCAATTCGAGCTGGGCCTCGACCCGGGGCGGTAGTTCCTCGTCCCCGTCGATCAGGTAGTTCTCGCTGACCCCGAAGAATTTGGCGAGGTTCTGCAGGAGTTCGACTTTCTTGACGGCCGGTCCGGAGCCCGACCGCATGTAGTGCCACCTGGCCCGCGAGAGCGGCGTCCCGGCAGCGGACATGGCATCCCGGACGTCATTGAACGTGATTTTCCGGCCCTCGGCCTCGGCGGTGTCCAAGAGGATGTTCAGCTTGCGGGCCAGGTCTAGACCCGGCGCGGAGGTCGGCTGGTCGTCACTCACAATGGCTTCTTTCATTGGCGGGACTTCGTCAGCCGCGGCTTGTCGAAAAACTTTGGGTCGCCAGCGAGTGTAGCAGATTGGACATGTCTAATCTGTTCCGGGTACGCTCAGGGCGAGCAATTGGACGTGTCCAATTCCTCGCTGTATGGGCGGCAGTTCTTCGCCCGCTTCGTCGTGGTTCGGCCAGGTGTGTGCTTTGGGGGGACACCTGGCCGGGTCCCGGCGTTTCGGCGGTGCCGCCCATCCTCTTGCCACCGGCCCTGCGCAAGAACATAGTTGAGGGAATTCACGAACTCCGCGGCACTAGGCAGGCGACCATGCTGAATATCGGGATTGCGGAACACGGCTTGCTGCACGGCAAGACTGCCCTGATCTACGGCGGCGGCGGGGCAGTTGGCGGTGCGGTGGCGCGGGCCTTGGCGGCCGACGGGGCCGCGGTCCACATCGCCGGAAGGACCGAATCGCGGCTGGAGAAAGTAGCCAATGAAATCCGCGAGGCCGGCGGCAGCGCCGAAACCGCCGTCGTCGACGCCCTGGACGAAGAGCAGGTGGATGCCTTCGTGAACCGGGTGGCGAAGAAGAGCAAGAAGATAGACATCTCCTTCAACGTGATCTCGTTCGGCGACGTCCAGCAGCCGCTCATGGAGATTGATGTGGATGACTTCACCCGGCCCATCACCCTGGCCGCGCGCACGCACTTCCTCACCACCCGCGCGGCCGCCGCCTACATGGTCAAGCAGCGCTCCGGCGTCGTGCTCATGTTCGGGGGTTCCGGTCCGCAGACGATCCCCGGCCTGGGCGGTTTCAAGGTGGCGCTGGACGCGATGGAAGGGCTGCGCCGCCAGTGGGCGCTCGAGCTGGGAAAACACGGCATCAGGGTGGTCACCATGGTCACCGGCGGCATAATCGAAACCATCCCGTGGCAGGCCGACGGCCGTGAGGAAATCGTTGTGGAGATCGCCAGGGCCGCGCACTTGAACCGCACGGCCACGCTGGCGGACGTGGGAAACGTGGCTTCCTTCATCGTCTCGGACAAGGCCGCGGCCATCACCGACGCGACCGTCAACATCTCAGCCGGCGCAATCGTGGACTACTGACGCCGGCTAGGCCACCAGGTTGGCGGCGGCGACATCCATGTGTTCGAGGACCGTTGTGCGCGCCAGCGTCGCGTTGCCGGTCTCGATCGCCGCGACGATGTCGTGATGGCGGTCCACGCTCATGTTTTTAACGGCCCGCTCGATCCCGGCAAACATGATGGACATCCGGATGGAGCCCTCAAGGGACTCCCAGGAATGCAGCAGGGTCTCGTTTCCGGTGAGCCGGCACAGCGTCCGGTGGAACTCGAGGTCGGACTCAATCCGTTGCTCCAGGCTCGCCTCGGCGGCCGCGGCCATGGCATCGACCGCCGAGCGCAGGGATTCAATCACCGAGGCCCGGTCCGGCAGTTCGCACAGCGTCAGGACCGCGAGCGATTCCAGGGCCGCCCGGACGGCGAAGATGTCCCGGATTTCCTTGCCGTCCAGGTGACGCACGGACAGCCTGCCGCGCGGTCCGGCCGAAAGCAGTCCTTCCTGTTCCAGCTGGCGCAGGGCCTCGCGCAGTGTTCCCCGGCTGATCTGGAGCATGTCGGACAGTTCGGTCTCCACCAGATGCCGCCCGGGCTCCAGCTCACCGCTCGTGATGGCCGTGCGCAGGGCGGATAGCGCCTGCTCGCGGAGGCTCTTCTTTTCCAGTCCGAGAAGCGGGGCTGTTGCTCCGGCCATGGTTTAGTCCTCAATGTCAGTGGTCAACTGTTTACAGTTGGTGCGTTAACAGTTGATGCTACGGTATGTGCGCGGAGCCGGCAGCTGCCGGCCCCGCACATTCTCAGCCAAGTTCGGCGAGCACCTTGGCGACGATCCTCTGCACCGAGAGTCCGTACCGTTCGTGCAGTGTGGGCAGCGCGCCGGCGTCCAGGAATTGATCCGGCAGCGCCACCGGCACCACCCGTTTGCCCAGTCCCGCCGTGACCACGGCCGAGGCGACGGTCTCGAACAGGCCGCCCACCACGCTGTGGTTCTCCAGCGTGACCGCGAGGCGGTCGGTGTTGATTTCGGCGAGGACCGTCGCGGCGTCGAACGGCTTGATGGTGGGGGCATGGACGACGGCGACGTCCACGTTGTGCGCCGCCAGCGCCTCGGCAGCCTGCAGTGCCCGCATGGTCATGAGCCCACTGGAGACGAAGACGACGTCGTTGCCCCCGCGCAGGACCTTGGCCTTGCCGAGTTCGAAGGTGTAGTCGTACTCATCCAGCACCGTGGGGACGTTGCCGCGCAGCAGGCGCAGGTAGGTGGGTCCATCGCTGGCCGCCAGCTGCGGGACCGCCTGCTCAATGTCGACCGAGTCGCAGGGGTCCACAATGGTCAGGTTGGGCATGCCGCGGAAGATCGCCATGTCCTCGGTGGCCTGGTGGCTTGGGCCGTAGCCGGTTGTCAGGCCGGGGAGGCCGCCGACGATATTGACGTTGAGGTTCGGCTCGGCGGCGTCCAGGCACAGGAAGTCGTAGGCGCGCCGGGCAGCGAACACCGAGTACGTCGACGCGAACGGGACCAGCCCGGTCTCCGCCAGGCCGGCCGCGGCGCCGAAGAGCAGCTGTTCGGCCATGCCCATCTGGAAGAACCGTTCCGGGAAGGCCTGGGCGAAGATATGCATGTCCGTGTACTTGCCCAGGTCCGCGGTCAGTCCCACGATCTTGTCGTTCTCCTGTGCGGCCTTGACCAGGGCGTGCCCGAACGGCGCGGACGAGGTCTTCTGGCCCGGATCGGCGAAGGAGGCGATCATGGCCGAGGTCTTCAGCTTCGGGGCTGTGCTGGTGGGGGCGGCGGTGGTGCTCATCGTTCGGCCTTTCCTTCGTATCCTGCGCTGAGTTGTTCGCGGCAGGTCTGCCATTCGTGTTCCTCGATGCGCATGAAGTGGGCCTTCTCGCGCTGTTCCAGCAGCGGAACGCCGCGGCCCACCTTCGTGTCACACAAGATCACGGAGGGACGTCCGACGGTGGCGGCCTGGGCCGCTGCGTTGTCGAACGCGGCCAGCAGCGCGCCGACGTCGTTCCCGTCCACGCGCTGCGTGTACCAGCCGAAGGCTTCCCACTTCTCGGTGACGGGCTCGGTGCGAAGCACGGTGTCTGTCTTGCCGTCGGCCTGCAGGGCGTTGATGTCCACCATGGCGGTCAGGTTGCCGAGCTGGTGGTGGTGGGCGCCCATCGCGGCCTCCCAGGTGGAGCCTTCGTCGAGTTCGCCGTCGGAGAGGAAGTTGTAGACCCGAGCGTCCGAGCCCTGGTAGCGCAGGCCCAGGGCGGCGCCGACGGCGATCGAGAGGCCATGGCCCAGCGAACCGCCGGAGATCTCCATGCCGGGGGTGTAGGTGGACATCCCGGACATCGGCAGCCGGGAATTGTCCGAGCCGTAGGTCTCCAGTTCCTGGACCGGGATGATCCCGGCTTCGGCGAGGGCCGCGTAGTGGCCGATCGCGTAGTGGCCGGTGGAGAGTAGGAACCGGTCGCGTTCCTCCCACTCGGGGTCTTCGGCGCGGAACCGGAGCTGGTCGGCGTAAACCGCGGCGAGCATGTCGGCCGCGCCGAGGGCCTGGCCGACGTAGCCCTGGCCCTGCACCTCGCCCATGTTCAGGGCATGGTGCCGGATCCGGTAGGCGGCGGCCGAAACACTGTCAACGCGTTCTGTCGGGGTGGTGGTCACAGTTTCCTCAGTGGCGGTCGTTTGAGCTTCCTCTGTCGTGGCCATCAGGCGCTCACGTGTGTGGGGGTGCTTTTCGTGGCCTCATCGGCAAGCCGGCGCTCACGCCGGCCCCAGGTTTCACGGGTGGCGACGGCGGCCCACAGGCCGATTGCTGCGTACGTGCCGAAGAGCAGCGCCGGTCCCATCCAGCCGAAGCTGACGAAGAGGAGGGTGGTGATGAACGGGGTGAAGCCGGAGACCATGGCCGAGATCTGGTAGGCCAGCGAGGCGCCGGAGGCGCGGGTCTTGGCCTGGAAGAGCTCCGGGAACCAGGCGCCCTGGGCGCCGGCGAGCGAGTTCTGGCAGACGGCGTAGGAAATCACGAGGGTGGCGATGATGAAGATGAACAGGCCGGTGTTGACCAGCAGGAACATCGGTACAGCGAACGCCACGGCGAAGGCGCAGGACCAGATGTAGAGCGGCCGGCGGCCGATCCTGTCCGTCAGACGGGCCCAGGCCTGGGTGGCGAAGATGCCGATCGCGGAGGCGATGCACAGTGCCACGAGCGTCTGGGTCTTGTCCGCCAGGTGCTGGCTGTTCAGGTAGGAAATCATGTAGGTGACGGACACGGCGTAGCCGGCGGTCTCGGCGATGCGGAGGCCGATGCCCTTGACGATGTTGCGCCAGTCGTTCTTGAGGACCTCGACGATGGGTGACTTCACGATGGCGCCGCTGTCCTTGACCTCGTCAAAGACGGGGGACTCGGGCACCTTCGAGCGGATGATCAGGCCGACGACCACCAGCACGATGCTGGCGAGGAAGGGAATGCGCCAGGCCAGTTCGCCGCCCAGGTTCACGCTGACCAGGAACACCAGGTTGGCCAACAGGAGCCCCACCGGGAAGCCGGCCTGCACCATTCCGGTGTATTTGCCCTTTGACTTCCAGGGGGCGTGCTCGTAGCTCATCAGGATCGCGCCGCCCCATTCAGCGCCAAAGGCCAGGCCCTGGACGATGCGGACAAACACAAGCAAAGCCGGTGCGAGCAGGCCGACCTGGCTGTAGGTGGGGAGCAGGCCGATCAGGAAGGTGGCGAGGCCCATCAGGATCAGCGAGGCCACGAGGACGGGCTTGCGGCCGAGCTTGTCGCCGAGGTGGCCGCCGATGATGCCGCCGATCGGGCGGGCCGCAAACCCCACACCAAGCGTGGCGAACGCGGCGAGCGTCCCTGTCACCGGGTCGCCGGTGGGGAAGAACGCCGTGCCGAAGTACAGGGCCGCAGCCGTGCCGAAACCAATGAAGTCATAAGTTTCGATCACGGCGCCGACGCCGGAGCCGATCGCGACGCGCCTGGCCTCCTTCGTGCCGTGCACCGGGCCCCGCATGGTGAGAGCTTCGTTGCTCATGTCAATCCCTTTCGAAGAGAGCTGCCGACGCTTGAGCGTCAACACTGTCGACTGTTAACAGATGATACGCCAGTGTGACCCAGGCCATAAGCAATGTCAACAGTCAACTTCAAAGGTTGACTGTTGACAGTCGAATTCGTAGTGTGGTCCATATCACCATCGCCCCAGGGCGCGACCAGAGGATCAACGACGATGTTCAACTCCCGACTCGGCTGCTCTTCCATCAGCTTCCGACACCAGGACCTGCCTACGGCGCTGCGCACGATCGCCGGCCTCGGCTTTGAGGAAATAGACCTCGGCGCCCTCCCCGGAGTGTGCGACCACGTTCCGTACGATCTCGACGCCGATGCCGTCGCCGCCGTGACGGCCCAGGTGGTTGCCTCGGGGCTGCGGGTCCGGTCGGTCAACGGAGACGTCGGGGACCTGAACGCCGTGCTCGACGCCGACGCGCAGTCCGCCCGGAACCGGCACCTTGACGCACTCCTCACCCTTGCGGCCGGAACCGGCGCCAAGGCTCTGGTCCTGCCCTGCGGCGCCCTTGGCCACGACCCGGTCCGCAGCCTCGACGAGGACCTGGACACCGTGGCCGCCCAACTCACCGCCGCCAAGCGGCGGGCGGACGAGTTCGGCGTCGAACTCTGGACCGAGTCGCTGCACTTCCTGCGCTTCTGCTGGAACCTGGAACGCGCAGAACTGCTGGCGAAGCGGCTGGCAGGCTCCGGCGTCGCGATCGTCATGGACTTCAGCCACATCGTGGCCGCCGGTGAGGACCCGCTGGAATACCTCGAGCGGCATCAGGGCCGGATTGCCCACGTCCACCTGCGCGACGCCGTGCCGGGGAACATCAACCTCAGCATCGGCAACGGCCAGGCCGATTTCGCCGCCGGGCTGGGCGCCCTCGCGGCCGGTGGCTACACCGGCCACTTCTCCCTGGAACTGGAGACCCGGGACGTCACCCACGAGGAACGCCCCGCCGCTGCCGCCAAGGCCGCCAGCTTCATCACCGACCTCATCTGACCGTCTATTGCTCCGTAACCGCCCTTATGAACACTCAAAACGGCTTTTTCGGAGCACTCGATTCCAACAAACAACACACCATGCATATTCAAGGAGCATCATGAGCACCATCCAGCGCACCGCCGTCCTCACCGGGGCAACCTCGGACCGGGGCATCGGCATCACCACCGCCCGCCGCTACGCCAGCCAGGGCTGGGCCGTGGTGATCCTGGACCTCGACGGCGAGAAGTCCGCCAAGGTCGCAGCGGAGATCGGCAACGAATTCAACGTTCCCGCGTTTGGCCATGAGGTGGACGTCGCCAGCGAGGACTCTGTGACGGCCGCGTACAACGCCGTGGCCGCCGAGGTCCGCTCCGGCAGCCTCCCAGCCGTCGGCGCCCTGGCCAACATCGCCGGCATCACCTCTCCGGTGCCGTTCCTCGAGACCACGCTGGACCTCTGGAACAAGGTCATGGCCGTGAACGCCACGGGAACCTACCTTGTAACCCGCGCCTTCTTGCCGGACATGATCGCCAGCGGCTGGGGCCGGATCGTGAACATGTCCTCCGTCTCAGCCCAGCGCGGCGGCGGCGTCTTCGGCAAGGTCCCGTACTCCGCAGCCAAGGCGGCCATCCTGGGCTTCACCAAGGCCCTGGCCCGCGAGATCGGCAGCACCGGCGTGACCGTCAACGCCATCACCCCCGGCGCGGTGGACACCAACATCCGCGTGGGCAGCACCGAAGAACAGGAAGCCGCCATCAACGCCGGCATTCCGCTGGGACGCAACGCCAGCACCGAGGAAATCGCCGCCGTCATCACCTTCCTGTCCTCCGAGGAATCCGCCTACCTCACCGGAACCACCATCGACATCAACGGCGGAAGCCACATCCACTAGCAGCCACCCTGCTCAGTAATCGAGTCCGTAGACCGAGCGCAGCCGAGAGAGCCCACGATGACCAGAATATTTAACGACCCGTCAGCCTTCGCCGAGGAAGCCCTCGCCGGCTTCTGCGACGTCCATGCGAACCTGGTGCGCCAGGTGCCCGGCGGCGCTGTCCGCCGGCACCGGCCCGGCCAGCCGAAGGTGGCCGTGCTGGCCGGCGGCGGCTCGGGGCACTACCCGGCCTTCGCCGGGCTGATCGGCACCGGACTGGCCGACGGCGCCGTCGTCGGGAACATCTTCACCTCGCCGTCTGCCCAGCAGGCGTACTCCGTGGCCAAGGCGGCGGATTCCGGCGCCGGCGTGGTCTTCACCTACGGCAACTACGCCGGCGACGTCATGAACTTCGGGATGGCCAGCGAACGGCTCGTCGCCGAGGGGATCCAGGTGGAGAACGTCCTGGTGACCGACGACGTCGCCAGCGCGCCGCCGTCGGAAGTGGAAAAACGCCGCGGCATCGCCGGTGACTTCACGGTCTTCAAGATCATGGGCGCGGCCGCCGAGGCGGGCGCTGACTTGGCCGAGGTGGTGCGTCTGGGCCGGAAGGCCAACGACCTGACCCGCACCATCGGCAGTGCCTTCCACGGCTGCACCTTCCCCGGCGCCGAGGCCCCGCTGTTCACCCTCAAGGACCGGCAGATGGGACTCGGCCTGGGCATTCACGGGGAACCGGGCCTGTTCGACACCGATCTGCCGCCGGCGAACCGGCTGGGCCAGGAGTTCGTGTCCCGGCTGCTGGCCGAGACGCCGCAGGGCGCTGGCGACCGCATCGCCGTCATTCTCAACGGGCTCGGCTCCACAAAGCACGAAGAACTCTTTGTCCTCTGGCTCAGCGTGGCACCGCTGCTTCGCGCCGCGGGCTACACCCTGGTGATGCCGGAAGTCGGCGAACTGGTCACCAGCCTGGACATGGCCGGTGTGTCACTGACCGTGACGTGGCTCGATGACGAACTCGAGCCACTCTGGACCGCTCCCGCCGAGACCCCCGCCTACCGGCGCGGGAATGCCGCCCTCCCCGGCGGCGAGGCGGACGATTCGGCTCCTGCCGAGGAAACCACGGCACCGGAGGCTTTCGCCGCGGCCGATGCTTCACGTGATTACGCAGGGCACTGCGTCGCCGCTTTGGCGGCGGCCCGCGAGGCACTCCACGACGCCGAGAAGTTCCTTGGCGACCTCGACGCCATCGCCGGCGACGGGGACCACGGGCGCGGCATGGTCCGCGGTATCGATGCGGCCGCTGACGCCGCCGCAGGGGCTGCGTCCCGCGGTGCCGGTGCAGGAGCCGTACTGGCCACCGCCGGCGATGCCTGGGCGGATAACGCCGGCGGCACCTCGGGCTTCCTGTGGGGCGCCGGCCTGCGGGCCTTTGGCGAGTCCCTCGGCAACGACCACGCGCCCAGTGCTGCCGAACTCGCGGCGGCGGTGGCATCGTTTGCCGCCCGGATCGCCGAACTCGGCAAGGCCGACGTGGGCGACAAGACCATGGTGGACGCACTTGTCCCGTTTGCCGAAACCTTCGGCCGGCTGGCCGGCGAAGGGGCCGGCGCGGATGCCGGCTGGACGGAGGCGGCCCGGGAGGCCACCGCCGCGGCGCAGGCAACGGCAGCCCTGCGCCCCTTGAAGGGCCGGGCCCGACCCCTGGCGGAAAAGAGCGTAGGCACCCCCGACCCGGGGGCCACGTCCCTGGCGATGGTCTTCACGGTGTTCGGTCCGCACCTTGCCGGTGTGAATACCGAACGTGTGAATATTGCCGGTGTGCGGCAGGACGCAGGGGCACACTCATGAGCCAGGCGGCAGGGATCCGGCTCATTGTGGGCGCGGACGAGGCAGGGGTGGACTACAAGGACCAGATCCTGGCGGACCTCCGGACGGACCCGCGGGTGGCGGAAGTCATCGACATCGGCGTCAACCGCGGCGACGCCCCTGAGCAGTTCGCCAAGCCCTACCCGTACGTGGGCATCGCAGCGGGGGAGCTCATCCGGGACGGGATGGCGGACCGGGCCATCCTGTTCTGCGGCACTGGGATCGGTGTCGCCATTGCCGCCAACAAGGTGGACGGCATCCGGGCCGCGACAGCCCATGACTCCTTCAGCGTGGAGCGTTCGGTGCTTTCCAACGACTGCCAGGTCCTCACCATGGGCCAACGCGTGGTGGGGCTGGAACTGGCACGGCGGCTCGCCCGGGAGTGGATCGGCTACACCTTCGATCCCTCGTCCGCCTCGGCGGACAAGGTGAAGGTGCTCACGGACTTCGAGGGCTGCTGACACGGCGCCCGGGGTCCTCCAAGGAAGGGCGCCTACCATGGGCCCGTGCCGCCCCTTGAAGTAGTCCTCACCGCCTGGCAGATCGACTGGGCCGCCGCCGCCCTGATCGGCGGTTCGGCGGTGCTGTTTGCGCTGGGCCTCAAAGCAGCCGCGGCGCGCGGCCACCGCCATCCCCTGTGGCGGACGCTGGCGTTCTATTTCCTGGGCCTGGGGTTCCTGACCGTGCTGACGTGCGGATTCCCGGGCGTCTACAGCCCGCAGCTCCGGTGGGCGTTCACGCTCAAGATTTCCCTGCTGCTGTTCGTGGTGCCGCTGCTGATCGGCCTGGGAAAACCCATTTCGCTGGCCCGCGCGGCCCTTTCGCCGCGGGGCGTGGACCGGCTGAACAAGGCGCTCGCACACCGTGCGGTGCGGCTGGCCGGCAACTCAATGGCCGCCCCGCTCCTGGGCCTCGCGCTCTTCTCGACCTTCCTCACGCCGGCCTTCTACACCCTCCGCACAGCCCCGGTGGCCGGGGCGTTGCTGACTGTCGGGGTCCCGCTGCTGGGCATGATGATGGCCCTGCCGATCATCGAGGAGGCGGACTTCCGCCGGTCCAGCGCGTTCTTCGTCATGGAGTTCGTGTTTGTGTTCATCGAACTGCTGATCGATGCCGTGCCTGGGATCCTGCTGCGCCTCAACGGCCAGGTCCTCGATCACGTCACCACGATGCCGTCCCCGCTGGGCTGGTTTCCCGACGCCCTGCGCGACCAGCAGCTGGCGGGGGATGTTCTGTGGTTCATTTGCGAAATTGTGGATTTGCCGCTGATCATCCTGATGTTCATCCGCTTCTCGCGCAGCGACAAGAGGGAGGCCCGCGGCTTCGATGACCTCACGGACGAAGAACTCGACGAACTGAATGCGGAGCACCTGCGGCAGGGCCACTGAGCCCCCCGCACGTCCAGGGCACTATTCCACACTGACCTTGATCCGCTGCACCACGTTGTTGCCCATGCCCTGATAGTTCCACGCCGGTTCCAGCGGCTGCACGGCGCCGCTGGCATCGGTGGCCCGGCAGCTGAGCTCGTGTTCGCCGGGATCGGCCACCCATGGCATCGACCACGCGCACCAGGCGAACGGCGCGGCCGGGTGCTCCAGATGGGCAGGGGCCCACTTTCCGTCGATCCCGACGTCGACGCGCTCCACGGCGCCCTGCCCGGACCACGCCCGGCCGGTCAGCATGACAGGTCCGGGGGGCAGAATCCTGCTGCGGGTGAAGAAATCCGGGACGCCAGGGGGGACCATGAGCGAGCGGACGTTGATCCAAGAGACCGGGGTGCCGGGGTCGTCGGCATCCTGCTGATAGCGGTACGCCACGGACTGCTGGAAACCGTCGAAGGGCTTGGTCAGAACCTTGATCGAGGACAGCCACTTCACGCTCGCCATGCCGTACCAGCCAGGCACAACAAGCCGGAGCGGATAGCCGTGTTGCGGCGGTAGGTCCGCGCCGTTCATCTGGTAGGCGAGCAGGACGTCGGGCCGCAGGGCCTCGCTGATCGGCAGGCTACGGGCGAAGTGCTGGGCGACTCCGCCCTGGACGCCGCTGTCCGCCCCGGTGAAGAGCACCTCGACGGCGTCGTCGTCCACGCCGGCCTGGGTCAGCAGGTAGGCGAGCGGGACACCGGTCCATACTGCGGTGCCGACTCCCTCCAGGATCCAGGGCTGGCTCAACGGGCGGGGCCGCAACAGGGACCGGCCGTTGCCGGCGCACTCCAAGGTGACCGGGAGGCTCATGCTCGGTGCCCGGCGCAGCGCCCGCAGGCTCAGCTCCACAGCCCGCTGCACCGCGCCACCGATCTGCAGATGCCAATGGTCGACGTCGATGAACGGGATGTCGAAGTGGGTGAGAACATAGTGCAGCCCGGGCGGGGTGGTATCGATCCGCAGGGCCTCGAGCGGCATGGAATGATTCCGCACGGCCAACTGGAGCTCGTCCGTGGTCAGCGGGCCGTGGCTCGGCTCACCGGAGTGCGGCGCGAGTTTCCGGCCCTGCCGGCGCGGACTCTTCAGGACGGTGGAATGTCGGGACATTTGCTTAGGCATGGCGTTGCGATTCTTCCTTGCACCAGCCCGTTGCTGGCCGGTGTCACCTGAAATCAGGTCTACGCCGCGGCCCGGATGCCGTCAATACTGGGTTGTCCTGTCCTGTCCTGTCCTGTCTTGTGTTGGGCTGGCAGTCCGGCTGGCTACAGCGTGTGCGCCTCCGCGAGGAATTGCTCCAGGCCCAGTGGTTCGCGGCCGGTCAGCTCATGCACGGCGGACGTCGGTCCGGCCAGTTCGCCGGCCGCGATGGCCGTGTACGTGCTCACCCAGGCGTCCACCTGCCACGGCGGCGCCCCGTAGGACGCGCGGGACGCGTAGGCCTCCTCCACGGTCTCGTCGTGGAACGTAATGGCCCGGCCGGTTCCGGCGGTCAGGAGTTCCGCGCCGCGGGCCAGCGAGATGTCCTCCGGACCGGTCAGGTTGTAGGTCCGTCCCACGTGCAGGGCCGGGTCCCGCAGCACGGTGACGGCCGAGCGGGCAACATCCGCCCGAGCCACGGCCGCCATCACGCCGGTCCCGGCAGGACCCCGGATGACGCCGTCTTCGCCGGCCAGCAGCGGCAGGAAGTCCAAGTAGAAGTTGTCCCGCAGGAACGTGTAGTCCATACCGGAGGCCTTGATGCGCTCTTCCGTCGCGAAGTGGTCCCGGCCCAGTGTGAAGGTGCAGTTCGGTGCCGCGCCGTAGAACGAGGTGTACACGATGTGCTGGACGCCCGCTGCGGCCGCCGCATCGACAAAGGCGTAGTGCTGCTGCAGCCGATCCTCGGCCTCGGCGGCGGAGACCATGAACAGCGTCTTTGCCCCGGTCAGCGCCGCTTTCGTCCGCTCCTGGTCCGCATAAGTGGTCACGAAGGAGACGGCGCTGTCGAGGTCGGGCGCCCGGGCGGCGTCCCGGACCAGGAGTCGTTGTTGGCTGCCGGCCTGGGCCAGCAGCCTGGCCACCTGGCCGCCCAGGTGGCCGGTGGATCCTGTAACGGCAAGCTCGGGGGCGTTGGTCATGGGCCTAGGCCTCGCGGGACGCTGGCGACTTGGTCTGCGCGGGGTCGCGTTCGGCCAGCGAGCCGATGACGGAATCGATCTTGTCCATGATCACCGCGTCCAGCTTCACGCCCGCCGCTGCCACGTTCTTCTCGATCTGTTCCGGCCGGGACGCGCCCATGATCGCCGACGCCACGTTCTTGTTCTGCAGCACCCAGGCGATGCTGAGCTGGGCCATGGTCAGCCCGGCCTCCTCCGCAATCGGCTTGAGTTGCTGCACGCCGGTGAGGACCTCGTTGGACATCCAGCGCTCGATCATCCGCGAGCCGCCCTTGGAATCGGTGGCGCGGCTGCCTTCGGGGGCAGGCTTGCCGGGGTGGTACTTGCCGCTCAGCACGCCCTGCGCCATCGGGGACCAGACGATCTGGGACAAGCCCAACTCTTCCGATGCCGGAATCACCTCGGCCTCGATCACCCTCCACAGCATGGAGTACTGCGGCTGGTTGGAGATCAGCTGGAAACCCAGTTCCCTGGCGAGGGCATGGCCGTCGCGGATCTGGTTGGCCGTCCACTCGCTGACCCCGATGTACAGGGCCTTGCCCTGCCGGACGATGTCCGCGAAGGCCTGCATGGTTTCTTCCAGCGGCGTCTCGTAGTCATAGCGGTGCGCCTGGTAGAGGTCCACATAGTCGGTCTGCAACCGCCGCAGGGAGCCGTTGATGGATTCCATGATGTGCTTGCGGGAGAGGCCAAGATCGTTGTGGCCTTTGGGGCCGGTGGGGCCAAACACCTTGGTGAAGACTTCCAGCGATTCCCGGCGCTCGTCCTTCAAGGCCGCTCCGAGGACTGTCTCCGCCGCCGTGTTGGCGTAGACGTCGGCCGTGTCGAAGGTGCTGATGCCGGCGTCGAGCGCGGCACGGACGCACTGGGTGGCGACGTCGTTCTCCACTTGGGAGCCATGGGTCAGCCAGTTGCCAAACGTGATTTCTGAAATCTTGAAGCCGCTGTTCCCAAGGTATCTGAATTCCATGGGTTCCAACGTAGCGGACTTGCCTGCCCGGGGTAAGGGCTCAGCCGGCTTTGCGCTCCTGGGCCGGCGGCTTGGCCTTCCCCGTCGGAAGACCGCGCAGGGAAACCAGCGAGCCGGTGTCCAGCAGGGACTTCGCGGCGGGCATGGTCGGCTTCTGGAAGGCTCGCGGGACCGCGCCGAGCTTTCCATTGGTGTCCGTGGCCGATTCCACCAGGGCTGAGACTTCCGTGATGTCCCGGGCCGGTGCGGAGGGGTTGGGCAGGTCGCGGACCTTGACCCGGACGGGCGGGCCGGCCTCGGCCTTGGCCCTCGCGGCGGCACGGGCGTCTGCCCGGGCCACGGCGGCTGCCCATTCCGGCGACAATTCCGGCTCCTTCTTGCCTGCGTTCCGGGCTGGGCGGCGCGCTTTCGCCGTCCCGGCGGGGAGCGCGGGCTTCGTTGCCTTGGCCGGCTGGTCCCGCGGCTGCTTTTCCCGTGTGGGCTGTTCCCCTACCTCGGGCCCACTGCCGAGGAGCCCGGCGACGGCCAGGACAACAAATGCCGCGAGCCGGCCGATCCCCGCGAGCACGAGGGTGGCGGCGAAAACCATGAAGAGGCCAAGGAACATCACGAACGCCACGCCGAGGGTCCCGAAAAAGGTGAGGTTCAGCGCAATGGTCGTTGGATCTTCCATGTCACCTCTCCTTGCCGGCCTGCTGCAGCGGGTTCCCAGCCGCCAGCATGTGGCGGGCACGAACCGCTCTTAACAATACGTACTTTTCGCCGGCCACGCGCCGCCCCGCGCGGTCCTGGCGAAGTTGTGGCGAAGCCGTTATCCGCGGGGAGGCCACGGCGCTACCGGCCGGGCGTCTATAGTCAAAGACACCCCTGCCGGCGACCGTCCGGCCCGCCGGAAGGACACCTTGTGACGCACGCCGCAGCAGCCGACTCTGACCCCGACGGTACGTCCGCCGCGGCGTATGAGGGGAACTGTCCGTGCCTGTCCGGCGAGCAGTATGCCCAGTGCTGCGGCCGTTACCACCGAGGGGATGCCGAGGCGCCGACGGCGGAGCAGCTCATGCGGTCCCGGTACAGCGCTTTTGTGGTCCGGGACGTCGACTACCTGCTGCGGACCTGGCACCCGGACACGAGGCCCGCCGAACTGGAGTTGGATTCCGGCATGCAGTGGCGCCGCCTGGACATCCTGTCCACCAGCCGCGGCGGCCCGCTGGACGGTGAAGGCACGGTGGAATTCGCGGCGCACTTCCGGCACGACGGCGAACGCGGCGTGCAACGCGAAACCAGCCGCTTCGTGCGGATGGACCGGCGCTGGTACTACGTCGACGGCGTCGTGTCCGGCTGACGCCGGCGGGCTACGGGTGCCTGACCGCGGAGCCGCCGACCGGGGAATCCTCGGGGTGGTCCTCAACCGTTGCCGGGCTGAAGCCGGCCTTGTCCACCCGGCGGTGGAAGCGCATGCCCGCGAGGCCGCCCAGCACCGCGCCGGCCAAGGCAACACCGGCCACCACCACGGCCGCGATGATGCTCATGGTGTTCAGTTGGCCCTCGTTGACCGGGATCCGCGGGAAGCTGTTCAGGTTTGCCAGGATATTGAAGCGCTGGCCCGCGACCAAGCCCAGCACGGCGACCACGATCGCGGCGATCAGGGCCCAGATCCAGACCATGAAACCCTGCCTGGCGCCGTTGAAGCGCGCCATCCGTCCGGCCACATAGCCGCCGCAGTAGTAGGAGACCAGGAGGATCGCCAGCAGCACGATGATGCCGGCCAGCCCGATCGTCTGGTTGCTGGAGGCCTGGTTGACGGCCTCGTTCACGTCGGTGTTGGTGGCCAGCCCGACGGCGGTGCCCCCGGCCGCGACCAGCGCGGTGAGCAATACGGCCATGCCGGTGGCGGCCAGCCAGCCGAAGAACGCCGAGCCGACTTGGATGCCGCCGAACTGTTCCTTCTCACGGGCCACAACCGTTTGGCGGGTGGGGACCTCATCCACGCCCGTGTCAACAGCAGTGTCGTGGACGGCCGTGTCGTGGCGGACCGCTGTCACCGGAACGGTTGTGCTCTCCGGTGCCGTCTTGTCCCGGGCCAGGCTGTTCTGGGCCGTGCTGACCTGTGTTGTCTTGGCCGGGGTCGTCTTGTCCTGTTCCGTGTTGTCCTGGGGTGCGGCGTGGCGGGGAGTTGTGTCGTCGGGGCCTGTGGTGCTGCTCATGAGGATCTCTCACTTTCGCTGTGTGGCCCGGGCACGTGGGAGTGCCGGTCTCCATTCCACCTAACCACGGCGGAATCCGGTTAGCAAGGATGCTTACTATCCGAGGTGAGGCCCGTCAGCGGTATTTGCGGTGCAGGTCTTCCCGCACCGAGGCGCGCCGGCTGGCGTCCGCGATCCACGGACCGGTCCCTTCTGACTGGTCAAGGACCCCTGCCTCAAGCCAGGCGTAGTCGCCGGCGAGAGTCTGGCGGGCCAGGACGTGGTCGGCGTCGTCGGTGTTCCGCCACAGCCGGTCGAAATATTCGTCCACGCGTACGCGGGCTTGTTCGCAGTAGGCTTCTGCGAGTTCGTACGCGGAGGCACCGCGTTCCGGCTGCGTCCGCAACAGCATCTCGGCGCGAGAACAGCACGCCGCCATGGCAAACAGCTCGGCGCCGATGTCCACGATCCGGCCCAGGAACGCCTGCTTGTGTTCCAGCTTCGCCTGCCAGCGACCCATGCCGTAGAAGGTCTGCCGCGCCAGGCGCCGGGAGGAACGCTCCACGTAGCGCAGCTGTTTGGCGAGCCGGCCGAAGTCGCTGTATGACCGCGGGTCCATGCCGGCGCCGGCTACGAGTTTGGGCAGCCACTTTGCGTAGAAGCCGGAAGCGCCGACGGCGGCCTTCGCCTTGTCCGAGAGGCTGGCATCCTCCGAAGCGAGGTCTCCCGCGGCCGCCAGGTGCGCATCCACGGCCTCACGGGCGATCAGCAGCTTCATGATTTCCGAGGAGCCCTCGAAGATCCGGTTGATCCTCATGTCGCGGAGCTGCTGTTCCGCGGCGACGGCGCGCTCGCCGCGGGCCTCGAGTGAGTCCGCGGTTTCAAAGCCCCGGCCGCCGCGGATCTGCACGAGCTCATCCGCGATCAGGCAGCTGATCTCGGTGCACCACAGCTTGGCCAGCGCAGCCTCGATCCGGACATCCTTTTGGCCGGCGTCGGCCATTTCCGCGCAGAGTTCGAACACCGCATCCAAGGCGAAGGTGCTGGCTGCGATGAAGGCGATTTTCTTGCCCACAGCTTCATGCTGGCCGATCGGCCGCCCCCACTGGGTGCGGGCATTGGACCATTCCCGGGCGATTTTCAGGCTCCACCGGCCCGACGCGACGCAGACCGCTGGGATCGAGAGTCGGCCCGTGTTGAGCGTGGTGAGGGCGATTTTCAGGCCTTGGCCTTCGCGGCCCAGCCGGTTGGCCGCCGGGACCCTGACCTGATGGAAACGGGTGACGCCGTTTTCGAGCCCGCGGAGCCCCATGAAGGTGTTGCGGTTTTCCACGGTGATGCCGGGGGAGTCCATTTCCACCACGAACGCGCTGATGCCGCCTTTGTGGGCTGCTCCGTCCGAATCCGTGTGCGGCGGCACTAGCGCCATGACCACGACGAGTTCGGCGATCACGCCGTTGGTGGTCCAGAGCTTTACGCCGTCCAGGACGTACGTTTCGCCGTCGTCGGAGAGGACGGCGGTGCTGCCCATCCGGGCGGGGTCGCTGCCGACGTCGGGCTCGGTCAGCAGGAACGCGGTGATGGCTCCGGCGGCGCAACGGGGCAGGTATTCCTGTTTTTGGGCCGGCGTGCCGAAGACTTTGACCGGCTCCGGGACCCCGATCGACTGGTGTGCGGACAGCATGGCGCCAAGGCTCGGGTGCACCGAGCCCAGCAGGGCCAGCGCGCGGCCGTAATACACAAAGGTGAGGCCCAGCCCGCCGTATTCGCGGGGAATCTTCATTCCGAACGCGCCGAGCTCGGCGAGCCCCTTGAGGTATTCGTCCGGGACCCGGTCCTCGCGCTCGATGGCGCGCCCGGACATTGTGCGGCAAAAGTCGGCCAGGCGGGCTATGAACGCCTCGCCGCGTTCGACGTCGTCGGCGGGGGCCTCTGGCCACGGGTGGATCAGGCTCAAATCGAAGTTGCCGAGATAGAGGCCCTTCGCGAAACTGGGCTGCTTCCAGCTGGTTTCGCGGGCTGCTTCGGCAATGGCGCGGGCGTCGGCGGCCGTGGCGTCGGGGCCGATGTGGTCCGGGATCCCCGGAGTCTCTGGCGCTTCGGTGCCTGCTGTGGGGGCGCCGGGTGGTGGGGTGCCGGGGGCGGCGGCGGGGTCTTCAATGGCGGAGCTCACTGGGCATCTCCTCTAACCGGTTGGCCGGCTTGAGCCCTGGATCCGCCGCGGGTGGAGGACCCTTCAGCTGTCCCGCAATACTACTCGCGGGTAAGTGCCCGTGCTAGGGGCAGCCTGCCCTTGATAGTCGGCCCGAAGGTCCGTACCGAAGTCGACCTGGAAATCGCCCGGCAACTCCACTGTTGAGGCGTGGTGTACCAGCCGGTCCCATGCGTGGTTGATGCCGTGGACAAGGCCAACCACCGCGCCGGCCACGAGGTACCAGGCGAGCCGTCCCACTCCAACCACAACCATGGCGGCGAATGCGGACACCATCATGAAGGCGCCGATCACGAGGGCGAAAACGAGGGTTCCGATGACCACCATCGTGCCCGTTTCCACTGCGCTTAGGTCGAACTGCATTCTTCCCCCTGCACCATTGCTTCGGTTGAACCAGTAGCCCGAGCGTAGGGTGCCGGAGAGGTGCTCATCTAGGGTCCATTGAGCGTTCGTGGCCTCTTGATATGGGATCGAAATGCTACCGGGGCGTAGGTCACGGCTCGGTTGCGGCACCCTCACCAATCCCGGGTGTCGCACCGCTTACCTGTGTCGTGAAGTTAGTGGCCGTGACGTTAGTGCCGGAAGGCCCTCAGTCGTCGTCGTGTTCAGGGGCGCTCTGGCTCACCACCTGGAAGTCCGCTCCCAGGGCGACTTCGACCTGCGTCCCGTCGGTGAGGCGCACTTCAACCTCGTAGGCCGCCCCGGAGTCGTCGTCGCGCTCCACTTCGGTGACGGTGCCTTGGCCTACTTTCGCCAGAGCGGCGCTTGATGCCATGGCGCGGTCGGCGTCGGTGAGCGCCGGTCCGTCGGAATCGTCATCGAGGCTCCCGATGCTGGCTGCCAGGCCGGCCAGGGTTCCGACCCGAAGGTCCCGGGCCTGCTGGGTGGCCCCGACCGCGATCGATGCCCCGCCCAGGATCACCGCTGCGGAGGCCGCCCCCGTGATCCACATCGTCCTCTTCCGCATGATCGTCTCCTTTCAGCTGGTCATTCCAGTGTGCTCCCACAGAAGGAAGCAGACAACGATGAATGCGGGCTGAGCACTGCGTTAACCTTGTAGCTGGCAGTTTTGCGAATCCGCTGCCCCGCAACACCACCCCAACCCATCCTCTGGCAGCCGAAGGAGAGTGCGTGTCCCGCTCCGCCGTGTCATCAGCCGACGCCATCAGTGCCCGGCTCCGGGACCTCGAACTCCTCACCAAAGGGCCGGCCTGGGCGCTGACGCGCTCGGCGCCCTGGGTGATCGCCGTACTTCAGGCCTCCTTCACCCGCACGCGTGCCCAGCTGCCGCTGGAAGAGTTCCACGCCGACGTCGACGCCTTCCTCGAGCAGCTCCGCCGGCAGGCCCCCGGCACGGGAGAGCCGCAGAGCGGCTCGGCAAACGGAAAAAAATATGCGGACGAATGGACCCGCAAGAACTTCCTGACCCGCCGGAACCAGTCGGGCCAGATCGTCTACGAAGTCACCGAGCCCGCCGCCCGCGTCCTGGCTTTCCTGGACAGCCTCTCGAGTGAACGCTCCACGTTGAACGGCTCCCGGCTCGGCACACTGCTCGGCGATGTCGAGAAGCTCGCCAATGAGACCAACCCGGACCAGAGCGCGCGGATTGAATCCCTCGCGGAGGAGATCGACGAGCGCCGCCAGCTGATGGAGGACATCAGCTCCGGGGACTTTGACGGACTGCTCGACGACGACGAGGCCGTGGAGGCCGCCGGCAACATCCTCGATCTCGCCGCTAGCCTGCCCGCGGACTACAAGAAGATGCGTGACCGGATCGAAGAGCTCGTGGGGGAGCTGCGCAACCAGATCATCGAGGAATCACTGAGCAAGGGCGCCACCATGGCCCAGGTGCTCGAGGCCGACAAGCGGCTCCGGCAGAGCCCCGAAGGCCGGACGTTCCGCTCCTTCACCGCGTTCCTGGAGGACCCGCAGCAGCAGCTGAGGTTCCGGTCGGCGATCGGCGAGGTCCTGAGCCGGCAGTTCGCGGACGAGCTCAGCCATGACGAGCGCGAGACCCTCAAGAACCTCGTTGCCGAACTCCGCAGCCAGCACAGCCAGATCCAGAGGATCTACGGAAAGCTCAGCGAAAGCCTCAACACGTACGTCCAAAGTGATGATTTCCGTCAGTCGGTCCGGCTCCGCAAGGTCCTGCGCGAGGCCGAGCAGGCGATCCGTTCCCTGCCGTACGAGCGCGAACGGCCCGGCCTGGTCCGCGGTCCGGTGCTGTTCAGTGCCGGCTTCGAGTCCCTGGCCATGGTCAAGCTCTTCGACCCCGACGAGTTCGCGGCGCCACCCAAGCTCGCGGACCCCATCGCGTTCTCCGACTCGGACCGCGCGCGCTCTCCCCGGACCGCCAAGGCCAAGCCGGAAGCCATCCGCGCCGCGCTCGCCGGGGCCTCCACCCTCACCGAGGCGTGGGCGCAGCTCCCGGCCGGGGAACGCCACATCAACTCCATCCGGGCCCTGCTTTCGCAGACCCTCCACGAAGGCGCCGGCTTCGACCGCGAAGCCTGGGGGCCCATCGAATTCGAACAAATCGACGGCACCACCCGCACCGCATACCTGCCCGTCGTCACGCTCGCGAAGGATTGACCATGACTGAAGAGACCGCGACAGAGACCGCGGCCGTGGATACGACGCCGGACCTGCAGCCCGCGCCTGCACCTGCTGAGCATGAGGGCGACCACGTCCGCAGCGACCCCTTCGCAGTCACGCCTCGGGACACGTTCGTCGACGGCGCCGCACTCTTCCCGGGCGATACCGGCGTGCTCCCGATGAAGGTCCGGCAGGCGCTCGTGAAGCTTCTCAAGGGCCCCTACGTCGACGGCGGCCGCGACGAAAAACTGTGGACCACGCTTCTGGACAACCAGCTGATCCTGCGCAGCCGGCTCTCGGAACTGTTCCTGACGCTGCAGCTGGACCACGAGCGCAAGGTCGCCGTCCTGCGCCCCGTGGACCCCGAGGCGATCGGCGGCAGCACCCGGTCCAGCATCCTGCGGCAGCAGCGCGCCCTGAGCAGGGTCGAGACCATCGTCCTGCTCCGCCTGCGCCTCCTCCTGGACCGCCACGTCACCGCCCAGACCGACCCCACGATCTCGCGCGAGGAAATCGCCGAACTCGTCGCCCACTACCAGCCCGCCGGCCAGCAGGACGCCCTGCGGGACGCCGACGTCGTCAATCGCGCCATCACCAAGCTCCTGGCCCGCCAGCTCCTCCTCGCCACGGGCCTGGACGAGGTCTACACCATCTCCAACGCCCTCCCGCTGGCCCTCCCATTCGAAAACATCGGCGACATCCCAGCCCAAATCGAAGCCCTGATAGCGGCCAACACAGACCAGTCAGGAACGGAACCCCTGCTGGACCTCGACGGCGCCACCTCTGCTGAGGAGGATCCGGACGACGACGGCGATGCCGCCCAGGGAGTGGCATCGGGCCTGTCGGAGCCGGCAGCATCGTCCGCAGGACGATTGCTGTCCGGCGAAGGGGCGGGGGCGGCATCGCCGTCGGCGTCCCCGGCAACCACACCTAACGCGACCACGGACACGAACGGAGAAGCCAAGTGAGCATCGCAACCATGCTGCCAATAGGCGAGCTCACCAACCCGGGCCAGATGCGCCTCGCCTTGGTCCAGGTGGTCAACTGGGGCACATTCCACGGCGCCCACACCATGCACGTGGACCGCAACGGCACACTGCTGACCGGCAATTCGGGCGTCGGCAAGTCCACGCTGTTCGATGCCATGCTCCGGGTCTTCGACGCCCGCCCGCGCTCCAACGAAGCTGCTGCCCAGCGGGCCGGAGGCGCTGTCGAGGACAAGCGCACCACGTTCACGTACATGCGCGGCAAGGTGGGCGACAAGGCGGTGGGCGAGGGCTCGGCGAGTGCGTTCCAGCGGCCCGGGGCCACCTGGTCCGCCGTCGCCCTGACTTTCGACAACGCCGCCGGCACCAAAGTCACGGTCTCGGCGCTGTTCGACCTGCCCAAGAACGGCACGGAATCCAGCGTCGGCCGGTACTACGTGATCGACAGCCAGCCGCTCGATCTCGCTGCGATCGAGGGCATCGCGGACAAGCGGTTCACCAAGTCCGCGCTCGACGCGGTCTTCCCGGACGCCCAGATCTTCGACGTCCACAAGGCTTTCGCCGAGCGCTTCCGCCGGCTCCTGGGAATCAACTCGGACCAGGCCCTCCCGCTGCTGCGCGTCATCCAGGCCGGCAAGGGGCTCGGCGGCAGCGTCAACACGTTCTTCCGCGACCAGGTCCTCGATGCCCCCGCCACGCTGGCCGCAGCGGACGACGTGGTTGAGGAATTCAGCAACCTCATGTCCATCCGGCAGCGCCTCGAGGACGTCCGGCAGCAGCGCGACCAGCTGGCTCCCGTCCCGGGACTGAACAAGGAGTACGCGCAGGCGCTGCTGGACGCGAACCGCTTACGGGACCTAACCGGTGAGGAATTCGAGGCCTACAAGCAGCAGCTCGCCGTCACCGTCCATGGGAAGACCCTGGCCCGGTTGAAGGAGCTCGCCCAGGCAAAGGCCAGTTCCCTGGCCGCCGAGCGCGCTGTCCGCGACGGCTTCGCCAAGGAGCTGCGCCAGCTGGAGGGGGAGTACAACAACCAGGGCGGCAACGCGATTTCGGCGATCGAGCAGTCTTTGGAGAACGCCCGTGTGGGGCTCAAGCTCCGGCAGGAGGTGGAGGAATCGACCCGCAAGGCCCTGACCGACGCCGGGCTGGAACTCCAGTGGTCGGCCGCAGGCTGGGAACAGGCCCACGCCCACGCCGCGGCACGCTCGGCCGAACTCCAGGACGACTCTGAGGCGCTCAAGGAACTGCGGTTCGAGGCATTCGACGGCCACGCGACCAGGAAACGCGAGCTGGCTGCCGCCCAGCAGGAACTGGTGTCGCTGAAGACGCGCAAGTCGCTGCTGCCGCCGTCGAGCATTGAAAACCGCAGCGCCATCGCGGCGGCCACCGGCGTGCCGGAAGAACGCATGCCTTTCGGCGGCGAACTGATCGACCTCGCCGAAGGCCAGGAGCAGTGGCGGCCGGCGGCCGAACGCGCGCTGCGGAGCCTGGCCACCACCTTGCTGGTGCCGGGCGAGCACTTCGCCGCGGTCACGCGGTACCTCAACGACCACTCCGTGCGCGGGGCGCTGCGCGCCGTGGACGTCTCCCGGCCCCTGCCCGGCGGCGCGCTTGCCGTCGAGGACGTGGCCGACGGCGATCTGCTGACCAAGCTCAGTTTCCTCACCGACGCCGGCCTGGCCGCCGGCGCTCACGCCCAGGCGCTGGCGGAGGCCAGCGCGTGGCTCCGCGAACGCATTGCAGTCGACTTCGCCTACCCCTGCGTGGAAGACCCGGACGAGCTCGCCGGTCTGGACAAGGGCCTGAGCCTGGGCGGCGTGGTCAAGCGAAACCGCCACACGGTGGAAAAGGACGACCGCTTCACCTCCCGCCAGGACTACGTCCTCGGCTTCGACAACGCCGCAAAGCTGGAGCTCGTGGCCGCCCAGGTCGAGGACCTGCAACAGGAGCTGGCCAAGGCCGCCGAACTGGCGCAAAGCCGCGAAGAGTCGCACCAGGGCATGACCCGGCAGCTTGAGGCCCTGCGTCGCGTGGCCGACGACCACAGGAGTTGGGAGCAGGTCTCGGCCGCCGTGGCCGCGGAGGAACTCGCCAGGATCGAGCAGCGGCTCAAGGACGCCCTCGCCGCCCAGGCTGACCTCGAACCGCTGCGCGCCAGCATCGAGGCCGCGCGCCACAAGCACCAGTCCAGCACCGAGGCAGCGGCCGTGCTCCAGAGCGAGTACAAGGCCCTCGACGCGCGCATGACCGCCGCCGATTCGCTGCTCGACGCCGCCCGCAACCGGCTCGCGCAGGCGCCGCCGTCGGACGCCAGCATCGCCGCGCTGGAACCGTACTTCACCGGCTTCGGCGACGTCCTGGAGATGCACGAGCTCGACAACCTCGCCAACCAGGTCCGCACCCGGCTCCTCGCAGAACTGCACGGGGCCGAGTCCCGCGGCCAGGCCACCTCTGAGCGCCTCACCCGCATTTTCGAGGGCTTCGTCCGCGAATGGGGCACGGCGATTTCCGCGGACCACGGCACCTCGATCGGCGCCGCGGGGGAGTTCGAATCCCGTTACCACGCGATTGTCAGCGACGGGCTGCCGGCGCAGGAGGCCGAGTTCCGGCAGTTCTTCAACCAGCGGACACACGAATCCTTTTCCACCCTGCTTCACCTGCTGGACGAGGAACGCCGGGCCATCACGAGCCGCATCCTGCCGCTGAACGGCATCCTGTCCGAGGTCAACTTCCATGAGGGCAGCTTCCTGGAACTCGACATCAAACAGACGCTGCCCGCGACGGCGAAGCAGTTCAAAGATGCCATCCAGAACGCGCTCAAGGTCCGGCACGCCCGGCCCGGAAGGGCCGCAGCGTCCGCGGCGGCGTCGGGGACCCAGCCGGACGACGACGCCGAGCTCACCACCCGCTATAAGTCGCTCGAAACCCTCGTGAAGCGCCTCGGCTCGCAGACCCCGGAGGACCGGCGATGGCGGGCCGAAGTGCTGGATGTCCGCGGCCACCTGTTCATCCAGTGCAAGGAACACCGCGAGGTCCAGGGTGGCGGATCCAAAGGGGCCGGTTCCAAGGGCGCCGGGAAGGGCGCCAAAAAGACCGAGGTCTTCATGCACGCGGACACCGGGTCCATGTCCGGCGGTGAGCGGCAGCGCTTCACCGCGTTCATCATGGCCGCGGCGCTGAGCTACCAGCTGGGCATCGCCGAACAGGGCTTCACCACGTACGGCACGGTCATGATGGACGAGGCGTTCGTGCTCGCCTCGGAGGAGTTCGCCGGCGCCGGCATCAAGGCGCTGCACGAGTTCGGCTTCCAGCTCCTGCTGGCCGCGCCGGAGAACGTGATCGACCTTTCCCGGCACCTGGGGTCCGTGACGGAGATCCTCCGGGACAAGCGGACCAACCGCTCCGGCGTCCTGACCGCCCCGGTGATTGCCCCGCGTCCCGGCACGGAAGGCACCTGGCGGTCCGAGGCGAACCCCGTGGACATCGTCCTGCGCTGACCCTTCCCGCGTTGCCCTAACCAGCAGCACATTGGCCCCTGGAGAACACTCCAGGGGCCGCTTTCGTGCACGTCAAAGGCCAATTGAGACAATTACGTTACTCAAACCTTCCTTAATTACCGGAAGGGTAGGCTAGCCTTACTTAGGTTTGCTTCACTTACCTAAGGAGTTCCGTGGCATCCGCCGTCTTCCCCCGTTCCGCCGGCCGTCCTGCCGGCCGCCGCCCCCGCAAGACCGCGGGGCGGGCCGCAGCTCTTCTGGCCGCCGTCGCGCTGTCCCTGACCGCCTGCTCCACCGGACCAGCAACGTCGACGGCGGTAGACGCGCCCTCCCAGCCGGCCAGCGCCGCCTTCCCGGTCACCATCAAGCACCTCTTCGGCGAGACCACCATCAAGGAACAGCCCAAGCGCGTGGTCACCGTTTCGTGGGTCAACGACGACGTCGCCATCGCCCTCGGCCTGGTTCCCGTAGGCGTCCCCAAGAACGAATGGGGCGGCAACGACAAGGGCTCCACTCCGTGGAAGGACGCCGCGCTGGAGAAGCTCGGCGCCGGTTTCGGAACTGAGAAGGCCCCCGTCCAGTTCTCCGAGGCTGACGGCATCAACTTCACCGAGATCGCCAAGCTGAACCCTGACGTCATCCTGGGCGCCTACTCCGGCCTGACCGAAGAGGACTACAAGAAGCTCAGCGAAATCGCCCCCGTCGTGGCCCAGCCGGAGATCGCCTATGGCACCTCCTGGCAGGACTCCACCACCATCATCGGCAAGGCCCTCGGCAAGGAGGCCGAAGCCACCAAGCTGGTCTCCGATACCGAGGCCACCATCAAGGACAAGGTCTCCAAGTACCCGCAGATCGCCGGAAAGTCCTACATCTACGGCAACCTGGAACCGGACAGGAGCGACGGCGTCAACGTCTACACGGCCAACGACAACCGCCCGCGCTTCCTCAGCGAAATCGGCATGAAGCTCGCGCCTGTCGTCGAGGACAACTCCAAGGGCTCCAAGGAGTTCTTCATCCCGTGGTCCGCTGAAAAAGCCAACGAGCTCAACTCGGACATCTTCGTGACCTGGGTGCCGGATGCGGCCACCACTGACTCCATCAAGGCTGATCCGCTGCTGGGCCAGATCCCGGCCATCAAGACCGGCGCCCTGGTTGCCGACTCGAACAACACCCTGACGCTGTCCATCTCCGCTTCGTCGCCGCTGAGCCTGCCGTGGTCCCTGGACACGTTCCTGCCGCAGCTGGCCAGCGCGGCGGACAAAGTCGCTGCCGCGGCGAAGTAACACCCTCCCCATGACGAACAGTACGACGACGGCGCCGGCGGCCAGTGCGCCCGCGCACCCGGCCCCCACCGGGAAGAAAGCCCCCGCAACGCAGGCGGCCTGGCTGCTGGCCGCCGTCGTCGTACTTGTTCTGGTCTGCGCGGCGTCCCTGACCGTTGGTGCCCGCGGGGTTCCCCTCGGCACCGTCTGGCAGGCGCTCACGCAGTTCGACCCCACCGACGGCAATCACGCCGTCATCCACGCCCGCATCCCCCGCACCGTGCTGGGTCTGCTCGCCGGCGGCGCCCTCGGGCTCGCGGGCGCGGCCATGCAGGGCGTGGCCCGCAACCCGCTCGCGGACCCCGGCATCATCGGCGTCAACGCCGGCGCCGCCCTCGCCGTCGTCACAGGGATCTACGTCTTCGGCGTCTCATCCCTGACCGGCTACATCTGGTTTGCGTTCATCGGCTCCGCCGCCGCCGCCGTCGTGGTATATCTGATCGCGTCCATGGGACGCGACGGGGCGACGCCGGTCAAACTGGCACTGGCGGGCGCGGCCCTGAGCGCGGGGCTGTATTCGCTCATGAACGTGGTCCTGGTCTCCAGCCAAGACACTCTGGACCGGTTCCGGTTCTGGCAGGTGGGCGGGATCGCCGGCCGGGACTGGTCCGTTGTGCTGCCCGGGTTGCCGTTCCTGGCCGCCGGGGCACTGATCGTCCTGTTCACCGGACGGATCCTGAACAGCCTCGCCTTGGGGGACGACATCGCCCGCGGCCTGGGCCAGCGCGTCGGCCTCACCCGCGGCATTACCGCGCTGGGCATTGTGCTGCTCTGCGGCTCGGCCACTGCGCTGGCCGGGCCGATCGGATTCGTCGGCCTGGTGGTTCCGCATGCCGTCCGCTTCCTGACCGGGCCGGACTACCGCTGGATCCTGCCTTTCTCCCTGGTCCTGGCGCCCGTGCTGCTTCTGCTGTCGGACGTGGTGGGCCGGGTCATCCTGCTGCCGGGCGAAGTTCCCGCCGGCATCATGACCGCCCTTGTGGGTGCGCCTGTCTTCGTGTGGCTGGTCCGCGGCGGGAAGGGGGCCGGGCTGTGAGCAAGGCTGACCTCGCCAGCGTCCGGCACGAGCTGGGGAACAACGCCCCGGCGGAGCAGGGACGGGCAGACAACGCCCCCAGGAATTCCCGTAGGGCCACCCAAACACGGCGTCATCCCGTGAACCGTACCGCCGTCCTGGTCTTCGCCGTCGTGGTGCTCCTCGCCGTCAGCATCCTGCTGGGCAGCTACACCGTCACCATCCCGGACTTCTTCAAGATCCTCACCGCCCACCTCACCGGCGGCGAGAAAATCCCCGGCGCCAGCTTCATCGTGATGGAAAACAAGCTGCCCCGGGCGGTCATCGGCACCATGATCGGGATTGCCTTCGGCCTCTCGGGAACCCTGTTCCAGACCATGCTGCGCAACCCGCTGGCCAGCCCAGACGTCATCGGCATCAGCTACGGGGCCAGCGCGGCCGCCGTTACCGCCATCGTCGTCTTCGGAGCCTCCGGGGCGGCCGTTTCCGGCGCGGCGCTCTGCGGTGCCATGGCCGTAGCGGTCGTGATCTACACAATCTCCAGGGGCGGCTCCCTTGGATCCGGCGGCAACCGGGGCAACGCAGCCGGCAGCCGGCTCATCCTGGCCGGCATCGGCATCGCTGCCGCACTGAACGCCGTGGTCAACTTCCTCATGACCCGCGCCGACATCCGTACCGCGGCAGAGGCCCTGATCTGGCTGAACGGATCGCTGAACTCCGCCAGCTGGGACCGTGCCGGCGTGCTGGCACTGGCGCTGCTGGTCCTGGTGCCCGCCGTCGCCGTCCTCGCCGGCCCGCTCCGGATCCTGGAACTGGGAGACGACGCCGCCGCCGGACTGGGCATCCGGGTGGGCATCACGCGGCTGGGCGTGGTGGTTACTGCCGTCGCCCTTGCCGCCGCCGCCACCGCGGCAGCGGGACCCGTGGCCTTCGTGGCCTTCCTGGCCGGACCCATCGCCCGCCGCTTCACTGGCAAGGCGAGCCTGCCCGCCGGCGCGTTCGTTGGTGCCCTGATTGTCCTCGCCGCGGACTACGTCGCCGCCAACATCGCCCCACTGCTGCTTGACGGCACCGTCCTTCCCGTCGGCGTGGTCACCGGCGCGCTCGGGGCCCCGTTCCTGCTGTGGCTCCTGGTCTCAGCCAACCGAAAGGACGCCTGACATGGCAGTTCTCAACGCCCAGGACCTGACGCTGCAGTACGACCAGCGCCGGGTGGTCGAGGGCCTCACGGGGGAGATCCCCGAAGGCAAGGTGACCATGATCGTGGGCGCCAACGCCTGCGGCAAATCGACGCTTCTTCGCGGCCTGTCCCGGCTGCTCAAGCCGGCCGGCGGCACCGTGACCCTGGACGGCAAAGATATCCATTCCCGCCCCGCCAAGGAGCTCGCCCGCATCCTCGGCCTGCTGCCGCAGCACCCCACCGCCCCGGACGGCATCCTGGTCCGGGACCTTGTGGGCCGCGGACGCTACCCGCACCAGGGCTTCTTCCGCAGCTGGGGCGCCACCGACGATCTGGCCGTGCAGCGCGCGCTCGAAGCCACCGAAACGCTGGAGCTCGCCGATCGGAACGTGGACGAACTCTCCGGCGGGCAGCGCCAGCGCGTCTGGATCGCGATGGCGCTGGCTCAGGAAACCGACGTGCTCCTGCTCGACGAGCCAACCACCTACCTGGACCTGGCCCACCAGGTGGAGGTCCTGGACCTGGTCACCGACCTCAACCGGCAGCGCGGCACCACCGTGGCAATCGTCCTGCACGACCTGAACCTGGCGGCCCGGTACGCGGACCACGTGATCGCCATGAAGGGCGGCAGGATCGTGGCCGAGGGGCCCTCCGCCGCGGTGGTCACCGAGGACTTGGTCCGGGACGTCTTCGGCCTGGAATCCCGCGTGCTTCCTGACCCCATTTCCGGCACGCCGCTGATCATTCCGCTCGGCCGGCACCATACCGATTTCCCAAAAGCCGAAACCACAATCCTGGAGTTGGTCCCATGACGAGCCGAGCAAATCCGACCCGTGTGCATTCAGCCCGCGTGAATTCAGCGCTAAAAGACAGACTTGCCACCCAACCAATGACGCTGGCCTTCGACGTGACTGTCTCCGCGGTGCAGGAACTCAGCCCCAACTTCCGCCGCATCACCTTCGGCGGGTACTCCCTGCGTGACTTCGGCGTCCACGGCGAAACCCTGGATCTCCGCGTGAAGCTGATGATCCCCTCCCTCGCCGAGGACGGCACCCGGCTGCCGCTGCCGGTGTTCGCGATGGAGCAGTCCGGCTGGTACCAGGAATGGCTGGCCATGGATCCGGCAACCCGTGGTTCCATGCGCACGTACACCGTGCGGCAGGAACGGCTCGACGCCGTCTACCCGGAGATCGACGTCGACTTCGTACTGCACTTCGACGACGCCGGCGACGGCGGACCCGCCGCGAACTGGGCCCTGAACGCCAGGCCGGGGGACGCCCTCACCATCATCGGCCCCAACAACCGGGCCGCGCACTGTGTCACTGCGGAGACTTACTCCGGCATCGAGTGGCGGCCGGGCCTGGCCCAGCGGGTACTACTCGCCGGTGACGAGACGGCCGTTCCGGCCATCAGCGCCATCCTGGAAAGCCTCCCGTCGTACATGAGCGGGCACGCGTTCCTTGAGGTCCCCGAGGGAGGCGACTTCCTGGATCTGAAGTCGGACGCCGACGTCGAAATCACCTGGCTGGCGCGCGGCGCCTCGATCGGCCGCTCGCGTCCGCACGGCGAACTCCTGCAGGAAGCCGTCCGCGCCGCTGTTCCCGAGCCCGGCTGGGTGGGCATCAAGGCTGCCGCCGGCGGGGCCGGCCCGGAACCCGACGACGTCAACGTGGACCAGGACATCCTCTGGGAGACCCCAGCCCGGATGGACGCCGCGGCGATCGGAGCCGGCAAGAACCCCGACAAGCCCGCCGGGGCGCTGCCGTTCTACGCCTGGATCGCCGGCGAGGCGGGCACTGTCAAGGAGCTGCGGCGGTACTTGGTGCGGGACGTGGGGATCGACCGGAAGCAGGTCGCGTTCATGGGTTACTGGCGGCAGGGCAAAGCCGAGCTGTAGTTTTCGTCTCCGTTTCCGTCTCCGACTCCGACTTGCCGGCGCTGACTTGCCGATGCGCCTGCTGCTTTGCCTTCGAGTCCGTCGCGGGCTTCGCCCGCAATCGCCGTTTGCCGTCGCTTAGACACCTTCTGCGGCCGCGGGCGGCCTTAGTCGGCGATGCGCTCCTTTGCAAAGCGGCGATTGCGGTCTTGGGATTAGCCCACGTTTGGTCAGTTCCGGGTGTGACGGATGAGACGCTGGGAGCAGATCACGTTTGGTTTGTCGCGCGTCGCTTACGGCACTCGGTGCGACTGCGGCTCCTTGGGTGTGTCACCTTGGGTTAACCCGCTCTTTTCTTTTCGGATTCTTGGGGTGGGTAGGGTGCCGGGGTGGATTCTTTTCCTTTGCTTCCGGATCGGGGCGGGCGGCGGGTCTTTGTTGCCTTGGGGGACTCCTTTACCGAGGGTGTGGGGGACCGGAGCAAGACGCTGCCCAACGGCGTGCGCGGCTGGGCGGACCGGGTCGCGGAGAAGCTGGCCAAAGCGGAGCCGGGCTGGCAGTACGCCAACCTGGCCATCCGCAGCAAACGGCTGCGCCACATCATCGACGAACAACTCGGGCCGGCCGTGGCCATGGAACCGACACTCGTCACCCTGTACGCCGGCGGCAACGACATCCTGGATTTTGGCACCGACATGGATGACCTGATGGCCGAGTACGAATTGCTTGTGGCCCGGCTCGCCGCGACGGGTGCCACGGTGGTGCTGTTCACCGGCTTTGACGTCAAGGTATCGGCCGTCCTGGAGCCGCTGAAGAGACGCAACACCTTCTACAACCGGCGCGTCCGGCAGATCGCGTCAAAGTACGGCGCCGTCCTGGTGGACTACTGGTGCTTCGACGCATTCCACGACCCGCGAATGTGGGACTCGGACCGGTTGCACATGTCCAAGGCAGGCCACAAATACCTCGCCGGCCAAGTGCTGGACCACTTGGGTGTTCCGCATAAGATCAGCCCGCTGGACTGGGAGCCGCCGGCCAGGCTGAGCCTGCGGGAGTGGGAACGCCGGCAGCGCCGCTGGGTGCACGATTGGGTGCTGCCGCTCTTTGGCCGTAAGCTGCGCGGGGTCACCCTGGGTGACCAGCTCCGGCCGCGGTGGCCGTCGCCGGTGAAGGTCCCGCGCAAGGGCGGCCTTAAGAAGCTGATGGAAAAGGCGTCCCGCGCCTAGCTCATGAGGGCGCCTCTGAGTCCAGCAGGTTTTCGTAGCCCGGAGCCACCCTGTTGGCGTGGAACTCCATGACCTCGAAGTCGGCCACACCATTGACGTAGAACGGGTCCTTGGCCAGGGCGGCGTCAAGGCTGGCCCGGTCCGAATTGGAGAGCAACAGGCCGCCGGTGCGGGGGATTTTTCGCCCCGCGACCATGAAGACGCCGTCGTCGAAGGCCGCCTGGAGCCACGCGACGTGGGCCGGGAGGTGGAACTCCACAATGTCGTCGGGGACCTTGTATGTCAGGGAGACTACGTACATGCGGCCAGCCTACCGGTAGCTGGCCGGGGGCAGGCGGGAACTTTTCTGGAATTCCCCACGTTGAAGTTGAACCGTCAAGCTTCGCGTCTCCTAGAATGTAGCCATGACCGAACCCCGCTGGCTCAACGCCGACGAACGCCGGGCCTGGCTCGCCCAGCTCAGCATCAACACCATGCTGCCGGCCGCCCTGGACACCCAGCTCCACGCTGCGGGCAAGCTTTCCCTGTTCGACTACAACGTGCTGGCGATGCTTTCCGAGGCCGAGGGGCGCTTCCTGCCCATGAGCGAGCTCGCCGCCCGCACCAGCGCCTCGCTGTCCCGGCTCTCCCATGTGGTGACCAAGCTGCAGAACCGTGGCTGGCTCGAGCGCCGGCCGCACCCCGGCGACGCCCGCGTCACCACGGCGCACCTGACCGATGAAGGCATGCAGACGATCGTGAAGCTCGCCCCGGGCCATGTGGAAGCCGTCCGGTCACTGTTCCTGGACGCGCTCAGCCCCAAGGACGTCGCGGACCTGGCCCGGATCGGCGAGAAAATCGTGGGCCGCCTCGACGACGACCACTGGATCCTGCGCGAGCGCTAAGCGCGGCAACTGAACGCGCCGCCCGGTCCCATCTTTGTTGCTCGCGGCAACTGCTGGCAGACTTGTCCCATGGATTTCACGTCCCGCTATGTGGCCCTTGGAGACTCCTTTACCGAGGGCGTCGGCGACGACGACCCCACCAGGCCCAACGGTGTCCGGGGCTGGGCGGACCGGGTGGCAGAGCGGCTCGGCGCCGCCGATCCCGGTTTCGGGTACGCGAACCTGGCCATCCGCGGCAGGAAACTCCGCCAGATCATGGCCGAACAGGTGGATGCCGCCGTCGCACTCAAACCCACTCTGGTCAGCATCTACGCCGGCGCCAACGACATCCTCAGGCCCAGGATCGACATCGATGACCTGCTGGCGGAATACGACGCCGGCATCCGCAAGCTGACGGCCACCGGCGCCACTGTGGTGATGTTCACCGGTTTCGACGCGCGGGGCTCCAAGATTTTCGGCACCATGCGCGGACGAACGGCCATCTACAACGAGCTGGTTCGTGGAATCGCCGGGGATCACGGCGCCCTGCTGGTCGACTATTGGCGTTTCAGCGAGTACTACGACTGGGGCATGTGGGCCACGGACCGGATGCACATGTCCGCTGCCGGCCACGCCAACATGGCCAATCGCGTCCTCACCGTCTTGGCGCACGAACACTCGATTGACGTCCCGCCCATGACCCCGGTGCCCGAGCTGAGCCGGGTGGACGCCATCCGCGCGAATGCCCGGTGGGTGCGCGAATTCGCCGGCCCGTGGGTTATCCGGCGTGTCACGGGCAAGTCCTCCGGCGACGGCCTGGAGCCGAAATACGGCCGGCTCACGCACCTCTAGGCCGGCACGCTAGTCGCGGAATCCCGGCGTCGCGAGCAGTTCGCCGCCCCGGCGGACGGCCAGCACATCGATCTCCCAGCCGTCCGTGGCCCGGTCCAGCATCGCTGTCCCGCCTGCGACGATCGCCGTCGCAAGTACATCGGCCGTGAGGATGTCCGCCGCGGCCACGGAGACCTGGACGAACTCGGCACGGCGGCTGCCGGCAGTCCAGATGTGGTCACCCCGCTCCGCCGAGCCCGACGTCGCAAGGGCGTGCAGGGTGCCGGACCCGCCCAGCTGGAAAGCGGAAAACAGCACGGAGCGATCCTGCGGGTCAACCACCCCGGCGGCCCACGAGGCTCCGCTGCCCGGAACGGGCGAGCCCATCACCAGCACGTCGCCGCCGGCATTCAGGCACCAGTCAGTGATTCCCCGGCTGCGCAACGCCTCCCCGGCCTGCCCGATTGCGTAGCCCTTGATGATCCCGGAAAGGTCCAGGACGCCGTCGGGCCGCTCCGGCGAGAACGCGCCCTCCGTCATGAGCCGCCAGCCCACAGCATCCGCGTACCGGTCCCGCATCCCGGCGGATGAGTCCCGGAGCGACAGCTCGCCGCGCGCCAGCCGGCTGGCCTCGGAATCGGGACGGTACAGGCTGAAGGTCTCATCAAAGTGGGCGAACACGCGTTCGACGGCGTCAGCTGCGGCGTCGAGTTCGCGGTCCCCGACGGGAGTTCTTGGGCCGGCGGCTGTTTCCAAGGCCCTGGCAGGAACGGTCAGGCTGACGACCGTGCCCATGGTGCCAAACGTCCTGGCTCTCAGGGCCGAGCCGCCCAGCTCAGAGGTTGGCTGCATCGAGGGCCGCCTGCAGGGAGTTCAAATACGCGTCGGAAGTCACTGTGGCACCGCTGATGGTCTGCACGTCCGCGGACTGGGATTGGAGCACCTCGGCGCGCAGGAGCGGGGCCGCCCGGTTGCTGATTTGCACGGACTTGCGTTCAGCATCGGTCAGCTGGAGCGCCGTGACGTCAGTGATTTTTCCGGCCTGCACGGTTATCTGTACCTGGACGGAGCCGAACCGGGTCTGGACGACGGAGCCGGCATACGTCCCGACTGCCTTCGCCGAGGCGCCGGTGGTGCCCGTGCCCGACGAACCGGATGACCCTGCTGAACCTGACGAACTTGATGTTCCGTCCGAGTCCAATGAATCGCTGCCGGTCGCCGCGCTCGCGACGGGGCTGCTGGTATCGGCCACGTGGACGCCGGACTGCCATCCTGCAATGAGGATGCCGGCGGAGGCCAGGGCTGCTGAAACTGCTGCGCGGGTTCTCACCAGTCGAACCTTTCGTAGTGGAGCTGATCTTCCCGGACGCCGGCTGCGCGGGCGTCCCCGAGCACGCTTTGCGCCCAGGCGGCGGGGCCGCAGACGTACACGTCGGCGTCGGCGATGTTGGGGTCAAAACTTGCCAGCCGATGGCCGGCGCGTGCGGAGTTCTCCGGCAGCCAGGTCCGGACGCCTGCTGGGCGGGGGCCGGTCAGGTGGAACAGCGTGGCTCCGCGCTGCTGGCAGAGTTCGAGAATTTCCTGGCCCAGGTAAAGCTCGGATTCGCTGTGACCGCGCAGAATGACGGTGGCGTTTCCGGGCTGGAACGGCGTGCTCTCCAGCAGGGCGCGGACCGGGGTGATGCCGATTCCGGCGCCCACCATGACCACGTGGTTGCGGCTGCGCGCCGCCGTGCTGAACAGCCCGTACGGGCCCTCCAGTGCCACTTTGGTACCGGGCTTCAGGAAGGCGAGCCGGGCGGACCCCCTGCCCAGGTTGCGGACCGTGATTCTCAGCGTGCCGTCTCGGGAAGCGTCGAGCCTGACGGGGTCGGCGGACAGGCTGAACGGGTGTGGATGCCACCACAGCCCGGGAGCCAGGAACCGCCAAATAAAGAACCGGCCGCCGCTGCCCGTCAACTGATCCAGTCGCAGGCCGGACATCTCGATGCTCACCACGCCCGGGGCCACCGGCAGCACCCGTTTCACGGTCAACTGGTGCCGGAACGTTGCCACCAGGGGTTGGGCCACGCGGTAGTAGAGCAGCGCGGCGCCGGTTGCGATGCACAGTGCCAGCCAGTACCAGCGCTGCCATGTGCCCTCGGCAAAAAGGCCGCCCACGCTGAACTGGTGGGGGAGCGAGGTCAGGACCGCCGCGTACGTCAGGAGGTGGACGCCGTACCAGAATTCGTACGGGAACCGGCGTCGGACGGCTACCAGGGAGGTGACGACGACGGCGATGAACAGGAGCATGGAAATGTAGGCGAGCCACATATCCGGCACCAGGATCCACAGCGCAACCGCCTCACTGACAGGATCCAGCCCTTCGGCCATGCCGTAGCCGATCGCGATGAGGATCCCGTGGGCGAGCAGGAGGTACAAGGCGGGCTTTCCCAGCTTGCCATGGAACTCGAGTGCGCGGTCGTGGCCCACAGTGTTGTCGATGACTGGAATACGGGCCGCCAGCAGCAGCATGAGAAGCACCAGGTCCATCCCGGCGAGGCCCGCCACAATGCCCAGCGCGGTGAAGGAGCCCGACGGCGTCGAGAAGCCGGCGGCCCCGCCGTCGGCCAGCCACAAAGCGACGGCGCCGGCAAGGGACGCCCAGAAGAGGACTGTCAGCAGATCCGCCCGCAGCAACCGCCGCCGATGCTGCCCATCGAAGGGGTTCGCAGCGCCACGGGGGCTGCGGCGAACCTCGGGGCGGCTCGTCAGAAGTTGTGTGTTCATGAAGCCAGAATTCCCTCGCCGCCTATCATTTGGCTGTGAAAAAGCTTCGTCCGGCATATGACCTGCGAGGACTCCGGGCCATCTCTGGGGACGGGCTGCAGGCCCTTCCCTATACACCATGGAGCACCGGATTGGTCTTTAATTCGTCGAACTCGTAGACTTGGTAGGCGCTAGGTGGCGCGGAGCGTGTGCAATTGCTCCGGTTGGCAGGACCCGTGAAGAGAAATCGACGGTCCTGGTGGCCGGTAGTTAGGGGCTCAAGTTGCGCGCATTCCTGTATTTCGCCCAGCATCCCGGCACTTCGCAATGACTGTCCAACGGACACATCAACGCCAAGTGCCCGTGGCCCACAATCGTCGCCGCAGTGAGGAACCAGCCGGTTTGTGCCGTCTGCGTGAATCCCCGCGGAACCGCGGTTGGGGGAGGGAGCCGGATGCGGACGCCGCCTATTGCACGGTCAGCGGGAACTCCGTTAGCCGTTTCATTTATTTTTTGAGGAGAGTCGTCATGGCAGCACACTGCCAGGTGACCGGAGCCGAGCCGGGCTTTGGACACAGCATTTCGCACTCGCACCGCCGCAACAAGCGCCGGTTCGACCCGAACATCCAGAAGAAGCGCTACTGGGTTCCGTCCCTGCGCCGTAATGTCACCCTGCAGGTCTCTGCTCGTGGCATCAAGACCATCGACGTACGTGGCATCGACGTAGTCGTCGCCGCAATCCTGGCACGAGGAGTGAAGCTCTAATGGCAAAGGACAAGGACGTACGTCCGATCATCAAGCTCAAGTCGACCGCGGGCACGGGCTACACCTACGTGACGCGCAAGAACCGTCGTAACGACCCAGACCGTCTGGTCCTGAAGAAGTACGACCCGAAAATCCGCCAGCACGTCGAATTCCGAGAGGAGCGCTAAACACATGGCTAAGAAGTCCAAGATTGCTAAGAACGAACAGCGTAAAGTCATCGTTGAGCGCTATGCAGCAAAGCGCCTCGAGCTGAAGAAGACCCTGGTTGACGCCAACGCGACCGACGAAGCACGCGAAGCTGCACGCCTCGGCCTGCAGAAGCTGCCCCGCAACGCCTCCCCGATCCGTCTGCGTAACCGCGACATCATCGACGGCCGTCCCCGCGGTACCTTCCAGAAGTTCGGCATCTCCCGTGTTCGCTTCCGCGACATGGCTCACCGCGGTGAGCTCCCGGGCATCACGAAGTCTTCCTGGTAATTCAGCACTCCTGAAGCCAGTGGCTTGAGAAGGGCCGGCAACCAAATTGGTTGCCGGCCCTTCTTGCGTTTAACGCCTGGGCGGTGGGTTGGTGTGCCCGCGGGCCGGGCCATTCGGCGCCCCCTGCTGCGGCGCCGCGTGCCTCACGACGGCGGTCCGCGTCCAACCGCACCGGCGGTGACGCACCCCACAGTTCGGACTTACGACGCCGGAGCCTGGGCTGGGTGCCTGATGAGTGGTTTGGCCGCGGTTTTTGGGGGTTTTGGGGTGTTGGTGGTGGTGTGCGGGGGTGGGTTTGCGGTGGGGGCGTGGTGGGTGTATTGTTTTCTAAGTCGCCGAGAGGGAGACCAGCGGAAATGCTGGGAACCGGAGGCGGCCAATCCCCTAAATTTCAAGACCGGATCTGGTCGGCGTTTCGTGCGCTCCGGGTTCTGGTGGGGGCGGGTCGGATGGTTTGTGGGTCGCGGAAGCGCTGATTTGCAAAGTGTTCCGGACTCGGGTAAGTTTGAAAAGTTGCTCCGGAGCGATCCGCGACTGTGAAGTTGTGGTGGTGCCGGGTGTGTCTGTTGTTTGAGAACTCAATAGTGTGC
>NZ_JBHVTV010000017.1:0-86743 GCF_042884475.1 Arthrobacter sp. NPDC058130 | reverse complement strand
GTCGAGATGTGCCCGCCCACCCCGATGTCCGACCGCTGCGCCCGGTGCACCATCACCGCGGCATTCCAGCGCAGCCAGGCCCGGTACTTGCGCTCAATCTCCTCGTCGCCGGGGAACGGCGCCTCCTGGTCCACCGGGATGGTGTTGACGTAGTCCGTGGTGGTGACCATCGGAACACCCACGCTCTGCGCCCCGGCCCGCTGGAGCAGGCTGCGCATAATGTACTGGGCACGCTCGGTGCCCTGTTCCTGAATCAGGGCATCCAGGGACTCCAGCCACTCGGCGGTCTCTTCCGGATCACGATCAGGCAGCTGGTTTGTCAACCCGCTGAGGATATGGGAGGTATCTTCTCCTGCAGCCACGTCCACCTCACTCTTCATCATTGAATGGCGGCCAGTAATTTTCATTATGTGAAAAAACTTTCTTGCATTTCGAGATTATCGACGCGGGCCCGGGCGCGTCAAGATCAGCGGCCCATCACCGCGGGCAGTGCAGTCACAATCAGTGCAGTCACAATCGGGTGCCAAGGGCGGCACAGGCAACGCGGGGTCAGGCACGGCCTATTGAGGCCCCCGGAATGGGCGGTATCTGGCGCCGCGTTGCTTTGTCAGGCCGAGGCGAGCAGCCTGCCCCAGCGCGGGGAGAGCAGCGGGGCGCCGGCCATCTTGAGACAGTGCCACAGGGTCACGGCCACCGAGTCGAGCACGGGAACGCCCATGGCCGCCTCGATTTCCTCGGCAATGTTGGCACCGTAGAGATTGGTGCAGAGGTACACGAGCGCGTCCGGATTCAATGCCGCGAGTTCCAGCGATCCGGGCCGCATTTCGGCGTCGGAGACCCGGGCGAACGACTCGTTCTCGCTCAGGCCAAGGAAGCGGTGGTCAAGGGTCATGATCCCGTCCCTTTCGTAGGACGCCACGATCCGTTCGTTGACATCCTCCGTGTACGGGGTGAACAGCCCGATCCGCCCGGTGCCGAAGGACCGGAAGGCCTCCATAAAGGCCAGCGTGGACGTGGTGGCGGGGATGCCAGTGGCGTCCTGTATTTCCCGGACGAGTTCGCGGTCGTGACCGGCGCCGAGCCAGGAGCCCGACGTGCCGTTCCACGCGATGACGTCGACGTCGGCGGTCGCCAGGATCTCGGCGGCGGCCCGCATCACGGTGGCGTCGAACTGCTTGTCGGAGGAATCGTCCAGGGCGATCCGCGTGACCTGGATCCGGGCGAAGTGGATGGTCACGTCGTCGCGGTCGCCGAGGATCCGGTAGCTTTGCGGCTCCAGGCAGGTGTTGGAGGACGGCACGATCATGCCGATGCGGGTGGGGCGGGTTGCGGAAGGCATGGGTGCTCCTAGAGTGCAGCGGGGTAGATGCCGGCGGGGGCGGCCACGGGAGAGGCGGCCGCGGGGGCGGCCACGGGAGAGGCGGCCGCGGCGGCGGCCTGGTGTTCGCGGAATCCGTTGCGGGCCACGAAACGGCCCGTGGGGCCGGGGTCATGGAAGCCGGCGGCGTCGAGCACCACGCGTCCGGCCGACACGACGACGGCGGGCCAGCCCGTGAGCGTCCTGCCGTCGAAGGGCGAGAAGTCCGTTCCCATGTGCAGGGCGGCGCCGTGGACGGTGCGTTCCTGTGCGGGATCGAAGACGACGAGGTCGGCGTCGAACCCTGTTGCGATCGTTCCCTTGCCCGGCAGGGCGTTGATCCGGGCCGGACCGGCGGCGAACACTTCCACGAAGTCCTCAACCCGGGCCGCCCCGCCGTCGGCGTCCATCATGGCCGTGAAGGTGACGGGCATGCGGGTTTCCACGCCCGGCAGGCCGTGCGGCATGGCACGGATGTCATCGGTCCGCTCGCGCTTTTGCGAGAGGTCGTAGCAGGAGTGGTCCGAGGCCACGGTGTGGATGGCGCCGGCGGCCAGCCGGTCCCGCAGCGCGGCCACGGTCTCGGGGCTGCGCATCGGCGGGCAGCAGGCGTACCACTCGGGAAAAGTCGTGCCGTAAACGGAATCATCCAGGGTGAGGTAGTGCGGGCAGGTTTCCGAGAACGCGTCGCGTCCCTGGCTGCGGGCCTCGGTGACGAGGTCCACGGCCCCCGGCGTGGACTGGTGCACGAAGTAGACGGGAGCGTTGGTGTATTCGGCCATCGCCAGCGTCTCCTTGACCGAGATCTCCTCGGCGAGCTCGGGCCGGGTGCGGTGCAGGTGCTCGATGCCGATCCGGCCGTCATCAGCGTGCTGCTGCGTGCAGTCGGCAATGATGGGATCGTGTTCGGCGTGGATGTACGTCAGGCCGTCCAGCCGGACCATCTCGCGCATGACCTTCAGGATCGTGTCCCCGTCGGCCATGGTGCTGCCCCGGTTGGTGGTGTACATCTTGACCGACCGGACACCTTCGGCGGCGAGCTGTTCGAGCTGCCAGGGCACGGTTTCGTCCCACTGGATTACCGAGCCGTGCAGGGCGACGTCGCAGCGGGACTCGCGCGCCAGTTCCTTCTTGTGCAGGACCGCGGCCAGCGGGGTCTCGCGGGTGTCGCGGGGGATGCCGAAGTCGATGATGGTGGTGGTGCCGCCCCAGAGGGCAGCGGTGGAGGTGGTCCGGTAGTCATCCAGGGTCCGGAACCGCCCGGTCACCTGGGCGACGTGGCAGTGGCCGTCCACGCCGCCGGGAATCACCAGGTGGCCGGTGGCGTCGATGGTCCTGGCCGCGGCGGGGACGGGCCCGGAAGCGTCCACGAGCTGGACGATCTGCCCGGCGTGCACCACGACGTGCGCATCTTGGCGGCCGAAACTGTTGACCACGGTGCCGTTGGCAATGACAAGGTCTGGGGTATGGGACATCGTTGTCCTCCTTCGGGGAACGAAAATTAGTGGGTCGGGACCGGCTGCATGGGCTGGGCAGACTGCGCAGACTGCGCGGTCGGCGCGGGCAGCCGCGCGGCGTGCTGCGCCGTCGCGAGGGCGGCATCGAGGGTTTTCGAGAGCCCCTTGCGGGTCTTGACCGGCGGGGGCGCGAAGGCGCCGGCCCGGTGCGGCCCGGACTGGAGGCTGACCACGGACTGGGCCATCTGGATGCCCGCGGAAATGCCGTCCACCACGGGGACGGGGATCTGGCCCGCAAGCTCGCGGGCAAGTCCGGCGAGCGGCGCGCCGGCGAGGATCACGACGTCGGCGCCGTCTTCGGTGACCGCCTGGCGGCTGAGCGCCAGCAGGGTCTCCTTGAAGTCCTCCTGCACGGAACCGATCCCGTTGAGGGCCTCGTTGATGGAGCGGATCGAGGCCAGCCGGCCGCCGAGCCCGAACCGTTCCACGCAGTCCAGGTACCAGGGCCGGATCCGGTCGGAGATGGCGATGATGGAGAACCGGTGGCCCTGCAGGGCGGCGGCGCACAGGGCCGCCTCGGTGATCCCGATGACCGGCACATCGGCCAGTTCTTTCAGTGCGGGCATGCCGGGATCCCCGAACGCCGCGACGACGACGCCGTCGATGCTTCTGCCGGACGCGGCGCCGGTGTACTCGGCTATGATCTCGGCGACCGCCCCGGCGGCGATCAGCGATTCAAACCGGGTTTCGATGTATTGGACGCCGTGGCCGGCGGTTCGGACCACCAGTTCGGTTCCGGGCGAGGCGGAACGCCGGGCTTCGGATTCGATCAGCGCGGTGACGTCGCTGCTGATGTTGGGGTTGATGACAAGGAGTTTCATTTCTTCTTCCGATGAAGGTCGGGTTCCGTCCGGCGGAAATTCTCCGGAAACTGTTCCCGGTATTTGTCGATGTGCGACGCCGACTGGGCGGCCGCGCGGTCGGCGTCCCCGCTGGCGATCGCGGCGAAGAGGGCGCGGTGTTCCTCGATGAGTTCGGGGAGGTCGCTAACGTGCCGGAACAGCCAGTGCATCCGGCCCTGGAGGGGTTCGAGCGCGGATTTGAGGAAACCGTTGTCCGCGATCCGGGTGATGGCGTCGTGGAATTCGCTGTTGGCCCGGTGGGCGTCCATGATGGCGCCCTTGGCAAGCGACTGTTCGGCCGCGTCCAGCAGGGCTTCGAGGGCGCTGAGGTCCTCGGCAGTGGCGCGGGACGCGGCCAGCCGGCAGGCCAGTACTTCGAGCGACTGGCGGACATCGAAGAGATCCTCCACGTCCTTGGCGCTGAGCGAGCTGACTTCGGCCCCGCGGGCGCCGCGGTCGCTGACCAGGCCTTCCTGGCGCAGCATGCGCAGGGCTTCGCGGACCGGGAGGCGGGAGACGTTGAATTCGGCGGCGAGGTCGCGTTCCACCAGCCTGGTGCCGGGAACGTAGTGCCCTTCGAAGATCCTGGTGCGGAGGGTGTCCCGGACGGCCTCGCGGAGGGGGCGTTCCTTGTCCTGGGTTTCGTCTGCGGTAAGCATGGTGCTCCATTTCGGGTTCTTGTGGCACTGCGTTCCCGGCTCCGGGAACAGGTGTTGCGTGGCCTAGCTTAGACAGGGAGCCGCTTGTTGTAGTCCAGCGTCAGCACGGAGGCGCCCATGATGATGGCCGATCCCACGAAGTACAGCAGTGCCCAGGTGTACGAGCCGGTGGCGCCGACGATCAGTCCGACGGCGATCGGGGTGACGAAGCCGGAGATGTTGCCGCTGAAGTTCATGGCGCCGCCGAGGACGCCCGCGTTGGTCCGGCCGCCCAGGATGGACGGGATGCTCCAGAACAGGCCCACCCAGCGCAGGAAGAACATGACGACGGCGAGAAGGACGACCGCCGTCGTCGGGTCCGCCACGACGGTGACGCCGACGAGGCCGCCGATCACTACGACGCTGGAGATGCCCAGGAGGGTGCGCATGACGCGGTTGGCCGAGGCGCCGGCGGCGCGCCACTTGTCGGCGATGGTGCCGCCGAGGATTTCGCCGACGAACCCGGCGCCGAAGATCACGAACGTGGACCAGCCGATGGTCTTCAGGTCAAAGCCCTTGGCCTGGGCCAGGTAGAGCGGGCCCCAGGTGAGCAGGCCATAGAACACTCCGTTGAAGCCCAGCCAGCCGAAGCACATGGCCCAGAAGGAACGGAACTTCAGGTAGGGGAGCAAGGCGCGCTTGCCCTTGCTGCCGTCGAGCTCGGCTTCTGCGTCCTCGGCGGCGTGGGAGGCCTCGATGTACTCGGCCTCGGCGTCGTTGACTCCGCGGTGCTGGCGGGGGTTGTCCCGGACGTACCACCAGACGGCGAGGCCCATGAGGACGGTCGCGGCGCCGGCGATGATGAAGGCGGTCCGCCAGCTGCCCGTCGAGGCGATCAGGCCCGCGATGAGGATGCCGCCCAGTCCGGCGCCCAAAGGGGCTCCGGCGTCAAGGATGGTGGCGCCGCGGCCGCGTTCGGATTTGTGCATCCAGATGGCGTTCAGCTTTCCGCCGGCCGGCATGACCCCGGCCTCGGTGACGCCGATGCCCAGTCGGGCGATGAACATGCTGAGGAAGCCTCCGGCCAGGCCGGAGGCCGCCGTCGCGGCGCCCCAGCCGACGCAGGATGCGGTCATCACCTTGCGCGGGCCGAACTTGTCGATCAGCCAGCCGACCGGGATCTGCATGAGGGCGTAGGTCCAGAAGAAGGCCGAGAGCAGGAGGCCCACGAGCTCCGGGGCCATGTTGAATTCCTTCTGGATGATGGGCAGGGCCACCGAGATGGATCCCCGGTCGATGTAGTTCACGGAGACCAGGACCAGCAGGAGGAGGAACAGTTTCCAGCGGACATTGGTGCGCCGTTGCACGCCGCCCTTGGAACCTGTGCGGGTGGGTTCTAGTGCCGTTGCCGAACTTGGGGTTTCGGTGTTTGCGGATTCAGTATTTGCGGTTTCGGTATTTGGAAGAGACACAACTTCTCCTTGATAGAGAGGAAAAATGCCGGCGAGTGATGGGGGTGTTTTATGGACCAGGGTGCTGGCGTGCGAGGCGTCCCGCGTGCGGGCTGCCGAGTGTTGATGGTGGGGCTGAAATCAGCGCTGACATCAGTCCGGCGATCAAGTACGGATCGGGTGAAGATCGGGTGCGAAGCCGGGGCCCGGCAAGCTTATTTGTTTTGGGATCCCGTTTTGGGATCCCAAAATAGAGATTAGAAGTGACGTGGGGCACTGTCAAGGGGTGTTGGCCGGCCGGGCCGGGTCGGAGGAAAAATATCGATTGTGACTGGCCTGGGTTCCCGGGCGGGCGGGCGCGGCTTAGCTGGGCACGGCTTTGCTGGGCACGGCTTGTCGGGCATGGCTTGGCGGGCATGGCTGGGCCGGGCACGTCTTAGCTGGGCACGGCTTTGCTGGGCACGGGGCGGTGACATAGCTTCGCCCACCACCAAACCGCATGCGCTGTCAGATCGGGCTGCTCTGAAGCCTTCAGAGCAGCCCGATCTGACAGCGCAACGTGCGGCCGGTGGCTTTGCTGGCCCTAGCTGCCGCGGTAGGTGGAGTAGGCGAAGGGGCTCAGCAGGAGCGGCACGTGGTAGTGCGGCTGCGCCTCGGAAACCGCGAAGGTCAGTGTGACTTCGGGGAAGAAGGTCTCGGTCCCGGCGGCGGCGTAATAGGCTCCGGTGTCGAAGCCCAGCCGGTACGTGCCGGAATCCAGGCGTTCGGGGCCAAGGGCCTTGACGCGCCCGTCGTCATCGGTGGCTCCGGCCGCAATCCTGGCCCAGCGTTCGCCGTCGAGCATGTCAAGGGTGACCGCGACGCCGGCGGCCGGCTTGCCGGAACCGGTGTCCAGGACGTGCGTAGTGACGTGGGAGGTGGTGGGGGAAGTGCTCATGCGCCGATCAGTCCTTCGAGTCGGAGTACCGCGATTTCGCGCAACTGCTGGCCGATGACCGCTTGTTCCTCTTCGGGGGTGTGGGCGAGCCGGGCGTTGAGGGCGGCCAGGATCTCCTCCCGGCTGCGGCCGGCGGCGCGGATCAGGAACACCTGGCCGAATTTTTCCTCGTAGCTCCGGTTCCCCGCGGCGATGGCTGCCGCGACGGCCGGATCCGGGGCGCCCAGGCCCGCCTGCTCCGACTGGGAGAGCCGGGCCTCCGTGCTGTTGCCCGCGGCCCGTTCGCCGATGCGGGGATGGTGGGCAAGGGCGGCCGCCACCTCCGCGCCGGTGAACGGATCCGCCGCGCGGCCGGCGGCCCCGAGCAGGCTTCCGGTGCTGTCGAAGGGCCGGGAATCGACGAGCTCCTCGATCCACCGCCCGATGTCCAGGCAGGGTCGCAAGGCGGCGGCGGCCTCCTCGCGTCCGGCAACGTTAAAGTCTTCCAACAGCATGTGCCAGATCCTTTGTGTCAATGCTGGCATCCACGGTGTAGGGCTATACGGACAAATATTCGTATCGTGGAACTGTTATTTCAGCATATGCAAAAGATTGAACCGTACCGTGTGGCGGGTGTCAACCGGGAAGACCAGGTTCCGGGTGGGCCCCGGCTAGCTCCGCAGGAACCGCAGCAGCACCTCGTTGACCTCCGCGGCGTGGGTCCACAGCAGGCCGTGCGGGGCGCCGTCGATCTCAACGTATTCGGCGCTCGGCAGTGCCTTGGCGAACTGCCGGCCCGCGACGTCGATCGGCAGGATGTTGTCCGCCGTGCCGTGCACGATCAGGGACGGAACATCGATCTTGGGGATGTCGGCACGGAAGTCCGTGAGCCAGGTCGGCTGCGCTGCCACCGATGCCGTGGGCCCGGACTTTGTGGCGAGGTTCCATCCGGCGTGCATCACTTCCTGGCTGAGCCGCGGGGTGCCGAGGAAGGTGTCACTGTTGTAGAAGTTCTTGAAGAATTCCGTGAAGAAGGCGTACCGGTCCGCCGTCACGGCCTCCAGCAGCCCGTCGAACACTTGCTGCGGGACGCCGCCTGGGTTGTCTTCGCCCTGCAGGAGGTACGGCTCAAGGGAGGCAAGGAATACGGCCTTCGCCACCCGCGCGGAGCCGTAGGTTCCGAGGTACCGGCCTACCTCGCCGGTGCCCATCGAGAAGCCCACGAGCACGACGTCGTTCAGGTCGAGGTCGCTCAGGAGCGTGTTCAGGTCCGCGGCGAAGGTGTCGTAGTCGTAGCCCTCGGTGGGCTTGCTGGACCGCCCGAAGCCGCGGCGGTCGTAGGTGATGACGCGGTAGCCCGCGCCGAGCAGCGCTGTGGTCTGCTTTTCCCAGGACGAACCGTCCAGCGGGTAGCCATGGATAAGGACCACGGCCTGGCCGGATCCGTGGTCCTCGTAGTAGAGCTCGACGTCTGTGCTGTTTTCGGTTCCAACCTTGATGTAAGCCATGCCAGCGGTCCTCCCGGTGCGGTTCAGTGCGAATCAATTCGGTGCGGTTCGGTTTGCAGTCAGTACGTGTGCCCCACTCTAGCGGCCGCGATCCCCGCCGCCAGTGGCTGTTCACCATCCGGAATGAGGAACTCCGCCGCCAGCGCGGCCCACTGCGGCCGGAAGGAATAGAGACAGCCGAGCCGCAGCCGGGTGGCGCTGGCGTAGGCGTCGAACCGGGCGGGGGTGACCCGCAGTTCCTCGGCAGTGGCGATGACGTGGCGGAGTGCGGCTTGGTACCTTTCGGCGGTCAGACGGTGTTGGCGCAGGCGCAGCTGCAGGTGCACGGCAAGGTTTGCGAGGTCGGCGGCGGCCTCGGCCCGGCCGGCCTGGTCGAAGTCCAGCAGGCCCAGCGGAGCGCCCGGATCCGCGGTGAATATCTGCTTGTCGTGCAGGTCACCGTGGGACCACACCAGCGGATCCGGATCGGTCAGGAGCAGCTTTTCGGCGGTTTGTCCCGCGGCCACGCGTACTGCGGTGCGCTGGGCCTGCGCCTGGGCCGCCGGAACATCCCGGGCGTGCACGAGCCAAAGGTTCACGGTGCGCCGCAGGTTTTCCAGTTCGACGGCGGCCGGCTGGGGCGGGAGCGCCTCGAGGGTGGGGCGGTGCGCCGGAGTCCGGGCCAGGGAATGCTGCCGGACCCAGGCCCGGGACCACTTTTGCCAGGCCTCGTCGAACTGTGCATCGCTGACCGCGGGGTCGTTTCCCAGCTCGAACAGGGAACGGCCTGGCAACGCCATGAGGGTGAGGGACCCCGGGCTGCAGGAAACAATTTCCGGGGTGAGGAAGTCCTCGGCGCCGAGGAGCTCGTTCATCCGGGCGTGGCGGTCTACTGCCTCGTCGGCCTGGCGGATCCGGAAGATCTTGAGGTAGTGCCCGCCTGCCCTGACCACGGCCCGCTTGTGGGCCCGGTGTACCACCACCACCCCCAGAGGCGAAGCTAGCTTCAGGGCAGGGAGGCGCCGGTCGCGGCCGTCCCGCAGGAGCTCCAACTGCCCCGCCCGGAGGTGGGCGGCCCGGACCCCCGCCCGGCCAGGGGCAGCCAGCTCCAGGACATACTCCTCCGCGGACTCGCCGGGCCAGGACCGTACGACCTGCCATTCGGTGTTGTCCTCATCCACGACGACGGCCGGGACGGGCGGGCGCCAGCCCATGTCAGCCGCCCCCGGCTTCCATCGCCGCGCTCGCAAAACCGGACACGAAGACGGACTCGAAGCCGGACACGAGGTCGGGGTCGTAGCCGCACTCATATCCGGACACGAGCGGAAGGCGCGCCGCACGTTCATCGAGCACGGCCAGGGCTATGGCCGAGGGCTTGGGCAGCGGGGAACAGGCGAGCCGCAACCACGAGCCGTCGGAATAGGCATGGAAACGGTCCGGGCTGACGTGCAGCTCTTCGGCCGCGGCCAGGATCCGCGTGTGGGCCGCCAGATACCGGTGAAGCGGAATGCGCTGTCGGCGGGCATGCAGTTCCAAATGAACGTCCAGGTTGGCCAGATCCAGGGCGGCCTCGGCCTGGGCGGTGTCGTCGAAATCCAGCAGGCCCAGCGGAGAAGGTCCCTCCACCGCAAGGATTTGCTTGTCGTGGAGATCCCCGTGCGCCCAGACCAGTGGATCCGGTGCGGTCCGGAGCAGGTTCTGGGTCACCTGGTCTGCCCGGGCGCTCAGGGTGGCGCCTTTAGATGCGGCTTCGGGGATGTCGTTGTGGTGCCGCAGCCACCGGTTCATCCAGCGCCGCAGATCGGCGACCTCCACCTCCGGGGAACGGAGGGGCAGGGCGGCAAGGGCTGCGTGCCCGGCGGAGCTACCCACCTGGGCGGTCCAGGCGTGCTGCCATTTCTCCCACAAACGGTCGAACCCTTCATCGCTGATGCCCGCGGTGTCGTCGCCCAAATCCCCCAGGGTCCGGCCGGGAACCGCGCTGAAGAGGATAACGTCCGGCGAGTTCCGCAGCACCCTGGGTGCGGTGAAGGTCCCGGGGTCCAAGAGGATTTCGGTTTGCGTGCAGCGTTCGGCGGGCACAATGGCGCCGCCCGGCAGGAAGACTTTGATGTAGCCAGCATCGGTCCGGATGACGGCGCGCATGTGCGGCCGGTAGGACACGAGTTCCCCGTGCCGGGCCTCTGCCCGGAGGGACGGGAGCGCCGGATCGTCCTCGGGCAACAGCTCAAACGCTCCGGCGCGCAGCACGCCGCCCCGGACGCCGGCTTGCCCTGGCGCAATGACCTCAGAGATGTAATCGCCGACCGTTTTGTCAGGCCACGCCCGCCGGATCTGCCAGGTTTGTCCGGAAGAGTCGACGGCGGACGCCGGGACCGGCGGGTGCCAGTTCATGCGATCAACTCCAAGGCCCGGCGGATCTGCCAGTTCGTGTCGGCCGGCCAGTCGCTTACCCGGTTCCGGAACGGGTCCACGCTGTTCAGGAACAACCGGAACGCTGCCCAGGTCTCCACCCTGGCCAGCGATACGTGGCCGCCAGCCGCGCGGTAACCGTCGATCAGCTGGGCCGTCTTGCGGCCTCCGGCGACGGGCCCGACGCCGGAGGGGTCTGCGATGTCCTCCACCGCGGCAAAGGACCCGAGGTCCCTGGCCGGGTCGGAGGTCCGAACGCGGTCGAAATCGATGATGCGGACGTCCTCGCCGTCAACCAGTACCTGGTCCGCCGAGAAGTCGCCATGAACCAGGACGGGCCCGTGGGGGCTGGCGGCGCCGACAGTTGCCAGGAGCCGGCCGGTGAGCCTGGTTATCGGAGCCTCGAGGCCCGGGAGCAGGCAGGCGATCATGGACCGGGTAGCGGCGAGCTGGCGTTCCAGGTCCGCTGCTTCCGCGGCGGGATCCGCCCCGGGTCCCGCGTCCATTCCATGAATCGCCGCCAGAGCCTTGCCGGCACGGTAGGCGGCAGAATCGTTGCCGGCGCCGCTTAGGTCTCCGTGGCCCCAGTCCGGGGAAGCGCTGATGCCGTGCGCGGCGCATTCCGCATCGGCGAGTTCCGGCAGGACCGGGATGCCGTGGCTTTCCAGCCGCTGCCGCAGGCCGAGGCCCGCGGCAGCTCCGTCAGTTTGGACTGCGGCCTTGACGACGACGGGCAGCGTCGCCGAGGGGACCCTGGCAACGAGCCTGCGCCCCGGGTTGTATCTCAGCACGCTGACCGGGGGGTCCAAGAAGCGTGCTGCCGCGGGGAGTGCACCGAGCCGTCCGAGTCCGTGGCCCCGGAGCCACCTCAGATTGGGGCGCAACGGCCAGTCCTCCTCGATCGGGCCAACAGCCACGACGACGTCGCCGTGGAGATCGCTGGGCCGGACAAGCCGGATGCCGCCGCCGCGCTTCTGTGAACTGTCCGCCCGCCGCTGCATTTTCCCGACGTGCTCCGGTGCTGTGGTCAAGGCCCAGCCGTAGCTGCCGCCGCCGTTGCCGGCCCGGCGGAAGGCGACCAGGGCCGAGGTGTGCGGTTTGTAGCGGGTCCTGGTGATCCGGACGCTTTCGCCCAGGAGTTCGGAGAGCAGCTCGTCGTCCAGGACCCAGTTCAGGCCCGGGATCAGGGCGTCCCGGGCCGCCAGCTCCCGGTCAGCGTCGCGCCGCTGCGCCTGCAGCCTCTGTCCCTGCGGGGCAGCGCTCATGTCGGTGCTCATGTCGGCACGCTAGTCATGTCGATACCCTGAACAGTTCACCGGGTTCTCCGGTCTGCTGCCGCTGGACCCAACCGGCAAAGCGGGAGTCCGGATCGGCCAGCAGTGATTGCGGCGAGCCATCTTCGAGGATTTCGCCGTCTTCGAGCCAGATCACCCGGTCACTCGATTGGGCCGCGTTGACGTCGTGGGTGATCGTGATGGAGGTCCGGCCCTCGGTAAGGGTATCCAGGGCACCGAGGACAGAGTCCCGGGACGCCGGATCAAGCCCGGCCGTCGCCTCGTCCAAGATCACGATGGGGGCCTTGCGCAGCATGGCGCGGGCAACCGCCAGCCGTTGACGCTGGCCGCCGGAGAGATCGTTGGCCGCCTCGCCCAAGACTGTTTCGTAGCCCTCGGGCAATGCGCGGATGAAACCGTCGGCCTGGGCAAGGACCGCCACGGCTTCGATCTCCTCATCGGTGGCATCGAGCCGGCCGAACCTGATGTTCTCCCGGACGGAGGTTCCGAACAGCACGGAGTCCTGGAGCAGGATGGAGACGTGGGCGCGCACGGAAGCGATGGTCAGGTCCCGCAGGTCCTCCCCGCCGAAGCGGACACTCCCCTCCCACGGATCCACCATCCGAAGGATCATGCTCGCCAGCGTGGACTTCCCGGCCCCGGAGGGTCCCACCACAGCGCAGTGCTGGCCCGCCGGTATGGTCAGGGTGATGCCCTTGAGCACCGTGTTTCCGTCGAAGTGGCCGGCCCAGACGTCGTCGAACACGATGTCCGGATGCGGGTTTTTCAGGGCGGTGGCGTGCGGTGCCTCGGGCACGTCACTCTGGGCCTCCAGCAGGTCCGCCACACGTTCCCCGGAGGCCGTCGCGCGGGCGATGCGGCTGGTGTACCGGGCCACATCCTTGAGCGGCCTCAGCCCGGTTTTCAGGTAGAACAGGAACACGATCAGATCTCCGGGGGTCATCGCATGCTGCATCACCCTCCAGCCGCCGGCAGCCAGGACCACCGCCGTCGCGAGCCCCGTCAGGACGTCGGTTTTCCGTTGCAAGCTGGCGGAGAGCCGTAGCGTTGCCACCCCGGAGCCAAGTGCTGCCTGGTTGCTCTTGCGGAAGCCCGAGCTGAGGGTGTCCTCGAGTCCATACGCCTGGACTTCGCGCATTGCCGTCAGCGTCTGTGCGGCGGTGGTGGCCAGGGCGCTTTCGCCCTTGCGCGACTTGCGGGCCGCGGTGGTAATCGATCCAGAGCTCTTGCGGGACAACATGATGAATATCCCGATCGACAGGAACGTCACCAGGGCGATAAAGGGATCGAGCCAGAGCATGATGATCATCATTGCGAACAGGGACACGAAATTGCCGATGAGGGGGAGCCCCGCCGTGACCGCCACCTCCTGAAGCCGGGATACGTCCCCGACGAGCCGCTGGACCGTGTCGCCGGTGGAGGCGCGGCTGTGGTGGCGCATCGACAGGCCCTGGAGGTGGCGGAAGGTCCGGGCGCGCAATTCGGAGGAAATCCGGGTACCCACCAGGGCAAACGAAATGGCGGAGAGGTAGCTGGCCACGGCCCGGATCAGGGCGATGACAATCACTGCGCCCGCGCAGAGGAGCAGTACCTCGGCGCTTGCCTCCACGTTGAGCGGGGACCTGCGCAGATTGGCGCCGAGCGAGTGCGAGACGGAGTCGAGGACCACCTTCACCGGCCACGGCTCAAGAAGCCGGAACAGGATTTCCGTGGCCATCGCAATGAATCCCCAGGTGATGAGCAGCCTGTGCCCGCGCAAATGGGGGCGGATACACCGCATGGTCCGCCGCAACGGCGAGGGTTCAGCCGGTGCGTTGGCGCGGGTCCTTCGCCACAGGGTCCGCCAGCTAAGGGGGAGCGAATGCCGGGAATTTGTGCTCATTGGCGTGCCAGTCTCCGTGCAGGCGGCAGCGCCCCGGTAATCCTGGACAGCACCCCGCTCCAGCTGAACTTCAGCACGGCGTCGTTGCGGGCCTCCTGCCCCAGCCGGTCCCGCAGGTTCGAGTCTTCCCCGAGCCGGATGAGGGCGTCGGCGAATGCGGCCTGGTCCCCGGGCGGGACCAGGAGCCCGGTGCGGCCGTCCTGGATGATGGACGGGATCTGGCCCACGGCGCTCGCGATCACGGGCAGGCCGGCCGCCATGTACTCGAAGACCTTCAGCGGCGAGAAGTAGTCGTCCTGGCCGGGCCCGTCCGGGGGGTAGGGGGCGGCGGCGGCGTCGAATTCTGCCAGGAGGCCGGGCACGTCAGCCGGCGAAACGGCGCCGGTGAACACCGTCGGCACGCCCAGGACCACGGCCAGGCGTTCAAGGTCCTCCCGGCCGGGGCCGTCACCCACCACTTTGACCTGCCAGCGCTGGCCCGGGTCAATGGTCTGCTGGTTGGCCAGGGCCACGCCGTGCAGCAGGCCCGGGACGCCGTGCCAGGGCTTTAAGGTTCCGACAAACCCGACCGTGAGATGGTTTGCATTCCGGCGACCGGGGCGGCGGGCCGGGATCCGCTCCGCGTTCACTCCGTTCGGTGCCAGCACGGTCCGGGCGGTGGGCACCCGCGCCTGGACCCAGCGCACCACGGGGTCCGAGACGCACGCCACGACGTCGGCCGTTGCGGCGTTCCGGCGGAACACCGTCTCGGCCTTCTTCACATCCAGCAGCTGACGGTACCGCTGCTGCTCCTCGATGAGCGGGGCATTGACCTCAAGCACTGAGGGCACGTCCAGGATGCGGGCCACCACGGACAGCGCCGGACTGAACAGCGAATAGCGCTCGTAGTACAGCCCGCAGCCGTTGCGCAGGACCTCGTCCGCCAATCCCAGCGCGGCGTCCTGGACCGCCCGTTCCCGCGCGGGGCCGGGGACGGATTCCGGTTTGACTTCGACGACGTCGAGATCGGCCAGATCCCGGGGCCGCTCGGTGCCAAGTCGGGTGCAGTAGACCGTCACGGCGGCGCCTGTCCCGCGCCAGGCCCGGACGATTTCCTGGACATGCACCGAGGAACCCTTGGTGCCAAAAACAGGCACGCCGGGGTCGGCGCAGAGATAAGCGACGCGTGTCATGCAACTCTCCTTTCCGAACGGGAGAGGGACCTCAGGAGCTCGGCCTGGCGGTGGACGTCATAGTCCTCCTCGATCAGGGCACGGGCATTGCGGGATACGGCAACCCTGTCCGTGGCGGGGGAGCCGAGCGTGCGGATCCCGCGGGCCAGGGCGTGCTCGTTGCCCGGCCGGACCAGGACCCCGGTGGTGCCGTTGCGGACAACCTCGGGGATCCCGGTGACGGATGTGCTGACGCAGGGGACGCCGGTGGCCATGGCTTCGAGCAGGACCGTGGGCATGCCGTCCGCGTTGCCGTCGGCGCCGATCACGCAGGGCGCCACGAAGATATCGGATGAGTGGAGCAGCTCATGGACCTGGTCCTGGGTCTGGGGGCCCAGGAGGCGGACGTGCTCGCGGAGCCGGAGCTGATCGATGCCGGCCTCCAGTTCCTCGGCCATGATCCCGGTCCCGGCGATCCGGAGGTCCATTTTGATGCCCTGGTCCAGCAGTTCGGCGGCCGCGGGCAGCAGATGCTGGAAGCCTTTTTTCTCTATGAGGCGGCCGACGGCGGCGATCCGCAGCGTGGCTCCGAGCGGGCGGGGCTCCCGGTACGGGAAGCGCTCCAGCTCCAGGCCGTTGCGCACCAGGTGGAGCCGGGCCGTCGAGCCGGGGAAGCGGTGGTTCAGGTAGCGCATGTTGTACTGGCTGATGGTCACGGCGTGGTGGGCCTGCTCCAGCTTGAGCCGCAGGTCCTCGTCCTGGACCGATTCATGGAAGATATCCACCGCGTGGGCGGTGAACGAGAACGGGATCCCGGTGATGAGGGACGCCAGCCGCGCCACGGTGGTGGCGCTCGACGCGAAGTGGACGTGCATGTGCTGGATGTTCCGGTCCTGCATAGCAGTGGCCAGATTGATGGCCTGGATGGCGTCGTCCGCCGTGGCGGCGGCGAGTTCGCCCAGATTCCGGCCCACGGCGGCCGTGAGCCCGGCCGCCTCGGCCAGCCGGAGGCTCTCCCACAGGACCGATGTCTTGATGGGTCGTTCAATGTACGTCACCGGTGCCTGGACCCGGGCGAGCTCAGGGTGGAACCGGGGGTCGTCGGTGGGCCGGAGTGAGAAGATCTCGATCCGGTCCCCGGCCGCCTCGCGGGCCAGGATCTCAGAGACGATGAACGTTTCGGAGAAACGCGGATACATCTTTAGGACGTACGCAGTCCCAGGTTCAAACGGCGACACGGCTGGCACCGCCCTTCGCGCGCACCGCAGCTTCGCTTTCGTCCTGCTGGAACTCAGCGGCGCGGAACTGATCGGAGTTGGTCAGCGGGTGCAGCAGTTCGGCGGCCAGTTGCGGAACACGAATCAGGCCGTCCAGCACCGCACGACGGCGGTCCACAGTGGTGCCGAGCCGGGCGGCAAGCCAGCCGGCGAGGATTTCCGGCGTCAGCGTGCCGATGTCGTGTTGCTCCAGGTATCCTGCCGCGGCCAGGGAAGCGGCCCGGATCCGCTGCTCGGCGCGCGACTGCGTGCGGGGCACGATCAGCGCCGGGACCGGGGTGCTCATGATCTCGCACACCGTGTTGTAGCCGCCCATGGCGACGACGGCGCTGGCGTGCCGGATGTGGAACACGAGGTCATCCACAGCGGCCACCACTTTGACGCCGGGGCGGGCCCGCTTACGGAGGTCGTAGAGCTGCTCGGCGGGCATCTGCGGTCCTGCAACCACCAGATGTCCCAGCCCGTCCGGGACCGGCGCGGCCACGGCGACGCTGGCCAGGGCGTAGCCGTCCGAGCCTCCGCCGACAGTTGTCATGCAGTACCGCCCGGGCATGCAGCTGGTGCCGGAGACCGCCGGGCGTCCCTCGGCGAGGTAGCCCGTGTACCGAATGAGCTTCCGGAGGGCGAACGGTATCTCGCCGGCGGCCACGGGATCGTGGACGGCAGGATCGCCGTAGACCCAGATGGCATCGAAAAGGTCTCTGACTACGCGGGGCCCGCCCACCTTGGCCCATTCGGCGAGGGCCGCGGCGGGCGCGTCAAGGACCTCGCGGAGGCCCAGGACCACGCGCACCGGCCCGGCAGTGCGTGCGTGCCGCAAGGCTGTTTCGAGTTCGCCGTGGACGCCGGTGGCGTGCCGGTCCACCACCACCAGGTGGGGGGAGAAACCGGCCAGCGTTGCCTGCAACAGCCGGGCACGCAACGGCACGAACTCCTGCATGGGCAACGCCAGGTTTCGGGGCAGGTAACCCTCGGACCCCTTCGCCACACCGGGCAGCAGAACCCAGTCCCACCCCTCGGGCAACAGGAAGGCTGGGGCCAGGGACGTGCCGGTGATGAGGATTCCGGTGACGGGGCGGCCGATGAGCCCGGGTAGCTGATTGCTCAGCGCGTGGGCCAGTGCGAGATTCCGACGCACATGTCCCAGGCCCACTGAATCATGTGAGTACAGCACGATCCGCATTGGCTCCACAGCAAATCCTCCCGCCCCCGGTGCACGGGACACAGCCGTGATCGCAACTGTTTCTGATCGCTGCTGGGTCCGATGCCGGCGCTGTCTGATGATATGCATCAGCCTGCGCCCCTAGAGTGAGGGCGGGATGAGGGGAAGATTAAGGATTTCTCATCCAAGGGCCGGATTTTGCGGCCACGCGCTAATCAGCGGACCGGATCAGACGCACACACTGTCAGACGCGGACGCCGGCGGCCTGCAGGGGGATCTTGATCAGGAAGGTGGCCCCGTGGCCGTATTCGGATTCCACGGTGGCCACGCCGCCGTGAGCCTGGGCGATTGCCGCGACGATTGCCAGGCCCAGTCCCGAGCCTTCCTCGCCGCGGCCCGTGTGCGCCCGGCCGAACCGTTCAAAGATCCGTTGCTGGTCCTCGGCGGCGATTCCGATGCCGTCGTCCCGCACCCACAGCAGGAGGGTGTCGTGCTGGGGCAGCGTAGTGCCGTCGTTCGTCGTCGGGCTCTCAACCCTGGAACCGAGCGCGATCGTGGAGGACCGGCCGGTGTACTTGACGGCGTTCGCGGCGAGCTGGACCAGGGCCTGGGTGAGGCGCTGCGGATCCGCCTCCACGACGTAGTCTGCTTGTTCATCGATCAGCCAGTTGCGGTCGGCAAGGACGTGCACCTTCTCCATGACCTGGTCCATGAGTTCGGGGATCCGGACGGGCTCACGCCGGATGAAGCCGGGATCGCCGGAGTTGGCGAGCAGCAGGAGGTCGTCCACCAGGCGCTGCATGCGGTCCACCTCATCCAGCAGCACGTCCCTGGTGGCGATGACGTCGTCCGGATCATCGACCGTCACGAGCTCGAGGTGACCGCGGAGAATGGTCAGCGGGGTCCGCAGCTCATGGCCGGCGTCGTCCAGGAACTGCTGCTGCTGCTGGGCACCTTCATCCAGGCGTTCGAGCATGGTGTTGAAGGTCTTGGCCAGCAGCGTGACGTCGTCCTCGCCCTTGCGTACCTCTACCCGCTGCGTGAGGTCCTCCGGGCCCACCGCCCTGGAGGCCTCGCGCAGGCGGCGGAGCGGATTGAGCAGGCGGCCGGCAACAATCCCGCCGATCACCGCCGCAGCCATGAGCATGGCGAGGGCCACCAGCGAGTACGTCCGGACCGAGTCGGCGTTATGCTCGCGTTGATCGCCGGCGTCCCGGCCAACCAGGAAAAATGTACCGGTGGCGCCCTTCATGGGCACCACCACAGTCCTGAGCGGTCTGCCGTCCGCGTTCAGCTCGCCGAAGGACGCGCCGACTTGACTCCTGAGCTCGACCGCGTCGGCGAACATGGTGTTATCCAGGAGAGCATTGTCCGAGTTGCCCTCAACGGTCCACGCCACGCGCCCGTCCACAATGCCGGCCATGACCTCGTTGCTGCGGGGCTCGATATCTTCCGCGGCCTCGTGAAGCGCGCTGATGTACGTCCGGTTCGCGTAGTCCCCGGACGTCTTCTTGTTGGTCTGGACAAGCTTGACCACGGCGTTGGCTTTGTCCAGGATCGCCTGGTCAATCCTGGAGTCGGACTCCTGGAACTGGACGATGAACGTGACCAGCCCGGCGGTGACCAGCCCGGCCAGCATCATGCCCAGCATGGCGGCCACCACCCGGAAACGCACCGAGTGGAACTTTGCGCCCCAGCCGGACGGGTCCTGGGTTTCGGCCGCAGGGGAGCCAGCGGCCGGCGCGGCCTGGCCGCTCCCGCTGCGGTGTTCATCCGACGTGGTCACTGCGCTCCTTTCTGCGACGTCCCTTCCCGTGCCGCTCTTCGCCTAGCTCAGGCGGTACCCGGCGCCGCGGGTGGTGAGGATGCGTTCGGCGCCGATCTTTCTCCGCAACTGGCGCACATACACGTCCACCACATTGGATGTGCCGTCGAAGTCGTAGCCCCAGACGTGGCTGAGGAGTTGTTGCCGGCTCAGGACCTGACCCGGGTGGAGCAGGAACATTTCCACTAGGGAGAACTCGCGGGAGGAGAGCTCCACCATCTTGCCGTCGACGCTCACGGTGCGTGTGAGCAGGTTCAGCTCCAGGGGACCGTACCGCATCACGTTTGTCGCCATCGGGTCGCCCGGGTCAGCGTTGCGGATCCGGGCACGGATGCGGGCCACCAGTTCCTCGAAGTGGAACGGCTTGACGATGTAGTCGTCGGCGCCGCCCTCCAGCGCTGCCACCGTGTCCGTGGAGGAACCGCGGGCCGTGAGGAAGATGACCGGGATGCCCACCTGGCCGCGGCGCAGTGCCGCCAGGACGGCGTAGCCGTCCAGCCGGGGAAGCCCGATATCGAGGAGCAGGAGATCGAATTCGCCGCTGGACGCGTAGTCCACGGCCGTGACGCCGTCGGCGACCACGGTTGGCGCGTAGCCGGCGGCGCGCAGTCCCTTTTCGATGAAGCGGGAGATGCGTTCTTCGTCTTCTGCGATGAGGATGCGGATCAAGGTGGCTCCCTGGAAAAGCCCGGATCCGGAAGGTCCCCTTGGGCCGCGCATTGGCGCGGATGTCATGCGCTGGATCCTGGCCTGCCCCAATACTGCGGCGTCTCCTGCGCACGAGCCGGGAGGAATTCCGAGGCCCCAGCAGCCTCGATCTGCCCGGAGTGCGGGCGGGGTCCGGGCCCCTGGTGCGGGGCCCGCGGTCTTATTGGCGCGGGTTTCCGGTCAGGGAGGAGCGGCCGGCCGTGCGGGACCGGGGGTCCCTGCTTCGGCGGGACGGCAGATACGAGATTCAGAAGGAATGGGCATCTGGGTGCTCCTCCAGAGGACGGCCCAACGGTGTGGGCTCCATCATGCAGCTGCGGCTGAGGCTATTCCAGCTTCTTTCATCCTGCCCCTGTAGCGGGGCGTGCGCCACCTCTGATCGATTGAATTTCAGGCTGTTAACAGCTCCCGCGCAGCCGCACGCCGCCACTGGACGTCCTACTCACGCCCCTACTGGACGCCTACCCACGCCGCTACTGCCGGAACAGGGCACCGGTGAGCTGATGCGTCAGATCGTGGATGAGGTCCAGGCGGTTCGCGCTGTCGGCGTCGTCGGGGCCCCACGTGTAGATGACCACCGCGTAGGAGCGGTCCCCCACGCTGAGCAGGGCGGCGTCGTGGACGTAGCCCTGCACCACGCCGTACTTGTGATGGACCGTGATGCTGGGGTCCACGGCCGCCGGGATGAGGTCCTCGTCATTGGTGTGCTGCATGTAGCCGAGCAGTTCCGCGGTGTGGTCGGCGTTGAGCAGCTTGCCGGTGGCGAGTTGCGCAAGGAGCCGGGCCATGTCCGGCGGGGCCAGGAGGTTCTGCTCGGGATCGTAGGTGATGCCGAGGGTGGCGGCGTAGGCGGTGAGGTTGGGGTAGCCGATATCCTGCATCAGCAGCAGCCAGGAGTCGTCGCTGCTGGTGTTGATCATGGCCTTGAGCTGGAACGCGGCGTTGAACGAGCCGAGCGGGGCGTCGAGGGACTTATCGCCGGTTTCCACCAGGTGGTAGTAGGCGGCCGCGGTCAGGACCTTCGCGGTGCTCGCCGCCGTGTAGGGTGCCACGTCGCCGTAGCTCTGGAGCTGGCCGTCGCGCGTGTCCACCACGGCGACGCCGATCCTGTGGTCCGGGTGTTCGATGATGATCCGCTGGATCTCGGCGGGGAGGTCGACGGCGGGTGCCGGGGCCGCCGTCGCAGTGGCGGACGGACTCGGTGCCAGCTTGTCGCTGACCGTCGCGTAATCGCCGGTCAGGAAATCACCGCCCGACGTGACGGTGCGGGAGACGCCGAGGACCACGACGGCGGCCAGCACCAGCGCGGCGGCGGCCCAGACCAGGACCAGGTTCCTGCGGTGCTTGGGAGCGGCCGGCCGGGGCCCCGGATTCGTCATGTACGTGGCCTTCCGGACTCGGCGGGGGTGGTGCCTCTGACGTTAAGCCTGGCCGGGGGTGAAGTCCACGGAGCGCGCGGGGAAGCGCCGAAGTCGGGCAAAATTCCCGCGCGACGGTCTACTACGCTGGCATTCATGACCCGGAATATTACTGTCAGCCTGCCGGACGCCGCATTGCGTGAATACCTTCAGCCGCACCCGGACGTCACAATCCTGGAGTGGGACCTGACCGGTGAGCCGCCCCTGCCGCGGATCGACATCGTGGTGCCGCCCTACATGGGCGGCCCGCAGGTCCTGCAGGGCCTGGCACCGGTGGACACGGCCCTGGTGCAGAGCCAGTCGATCGGGTACGACGGCGTGGCGGAGTTCCTGCCGTCCGGCCGGGTTTTCGCCAACGCGGCCGGCGTGCACGAAGCGTCCACCGCGGAGCTGGCACTCGCCCTCATCCTCGCCAGCCAGCGCGAACTGCCCCGCATCATCCAGAACCAGTCCGAAGGCCGCTGGGATGGCCGGCCCACCGCCAGCCTGGCCGACCGCCGCGTCCTGATCGTCGGCTACGGCGGGGTGGGCAAGGCGATCGAGGACCGGCTCCTTCCGTTCGAGACCAGCGTGACCCGGGTGGCCAGCAGGGAACGGACGGACGAACGCGGCCGGATCCACGGCATCGCGGAACTCCACGCGCTGCTCCCGGAGCACGACGTCGTGGTGGTGGGGGTCCCGCTGAGTGACTCCACCCGGCACCTGATCGACGACGCCTTCCTCGCCGCCATGCCGGAGGGCGCCCTGGTGGTGAACGTGGCCCGCGGCCCGGTGGCGGACACTGATGCCCTGGTCCGGCACACTTCCTCGGGCCGGATCCGGGCCGCGCTGGACGTCACCGATCCCGAGCCTCTGCCGCAGGACCACCCGCTGTGGCGGAATCCGGGCGTCATCATCAGCCCGCACGTGGGCGGGGCGAGCTCGGCGATGCGCCCGCGGATGGGCCGGCTGCTGCAGCGCCAGATCGGGCTCATGCTGGCCGGCGAACCGCCGGTGAATGTGGTGCTGGGCGGCTGATCAGCTGATACCCGTTGCTTCTTTGATACCCGTTGCTCCGCAGGGGATCGTGTGCCAGCCTCGAAGTGATCCCATCGCCGGGGCGACGACGACGGGCGGACGAGAAGGAGCACGGCATGGGACTCATCCACATCGACCTGTTCACCACGCTCGACGGCGTCGCGCAGGCGCCCGGCGGACCGGACGAGGACCCGGACAGCGGCTTCGCGTTTGGCGGCTGGCAGGCGCCGCTCTGGGACGAGGTGGTCGACGCACAGGTCGACTCCGGAATGGCGGGGATGGATGCGCTGCTGCTGGGGCGCCGGACCTATGACATTTTCGCCGCGTACTGGCCGCAGGCGGACGGGGACATCGCTCGGCTGTTCAACCGCCTCCCGAAATACGTGGCCTCGCGCCAGACGCCGACGGTCGACTGGGCCGGCTCCACACTGCTCGGTCCTGATGTCGTCGCCGCCGTGCGCGGACTGCGCGACCGGCACGAGAACATCCACGTCATCGGCAGCCTCGACTTCGTGCAGACCCTGTTCGCCGAGCGGCTCTTCGACCGGCTCACGCTCTGGGTGTATCCGATCCTCCTCGGCAACGGAAAGAAGGTCTTCGCCGATGGGGTGGTTCCGACGAACCTCAGGCTCATCGAGCCGGTGGCCGCCTCACCGAAGGGTGCGGTGCTGCAGCGCTACGCTCTCGCCGATGGCACGCCTGGAGTCGGCGATATGGGGGCCATCGATCAGACTGGCTAGGAGGGCTGGGAGGCTAGACGGGCTGGGAGGCCTGAGAGGGCGGCTACACGTTCTCGGGTGGATTGTCCGGCCGGGCCGTGTCCACCACGCAGAACCTGTTGCCTTCCGGATCTGCCAGGATCACGTAGTCCGCGTCGGCCGGTCGCTTGCTCCACTCCACCCGGGTGGCGCCCAAGGCCAGGAGCCGGTCCACCTCGGCATCCTGCGTGTCCGTGTACAGGTCCAGATGCAGGCGCGGGGGAATCTGGACGGCGGCGGGGACGCGGTCCAGGGAGATGCAGGTGCCCACGCCGTCCGGCGGCGCCAGGATCACAAAGTCACCGTCGGATTCGTGCCGCGGCTGGTAGCCCAGCGCGGCCTGCCAAAAACGCATCTGGCGTTCGAGGTTGTCCACCCGGATCACGATCGAGCCAATGCTCAGCATCCGGTCAATCTACACCCGGACTGCGGGCCCTGGCGCTTAGTTGGCGGTGCTTTGTGAACACCGGGTGCCGACGTCTCTTGCATCCGTGAGCGGGCACCGGCATCGTCTCTTGCATCCGTGAGCGGGCACCGGCATCGTCTCTTGCATCCGTGAGCGGGCACCGGCATCGCCGGGATCTTGCGCGGCCCGAATGGCGTCGGCGAGGATGAGTGCCATCCCCTATGCTACGAAGAAGGATTGGACTCGATGACCAAGTATCTGATCTCGTTCCCGGGTGCCGCCATGGTCTTCCCTGACGAAGACCTGCAGGCCGTTTCGGATGCGTCGCACGCGGTCGTTCAGGAAGCGAAGGACGCCGGCGTCTGGGTGTTCGGCGGCGGCATCGATGAGAGCATCCCGCCCGTCATGGTCGACGGCGACGGGACCGTGCGCGAGGGCACCTACCCGCAGACGGCGCAGCTCGAAGGCGGCTACTCCGTGCTGGAGTTGCCCTCGTACGATGCGGCCCTGGAGTGGGCCGCGAAGATCGCCGTCGCCTGCCGTTGCGCGCAGGAGGTGCGCGCTTTCCAGTACGACCCCGCAAGCTAGGCTCGGCCGGCGATCCTCGTCGCTGGGCTCGCGGTCGGATTCGCCGTGAGAGGAACCCAGTCCACTCCGGGATTGCGGACGTAAACTGACGTTCGAATCACTGGCTAAACCGTGAGGTGGAGACCGGATGCTCTGGAAACTGCTCGTGGAGTACCTGCGGCCGCAGCGGCGGCTGCTGCTCGCCGTCGTCGTCTTCCAGCTGGCGGCGTCCATCGCCTCGCTGTACCTGCCCACCCTGAACGCGGACATCATCGACCAGGGCGTCGCGACCGGAAACACCGACTACATCCTGCACATCGGCGGGCTGATGCTCGGCGTCACCCTGCTGCAGATCGCCTGCACCATCGCCGCCGTCTATTTCGGCGCGAAGGCCGCGATGGCGCTGGGCCGGGACGTCCGCGGTGCCATCTTCACCCGGGTGGCCGAGTTCTCCGAGCAGGAAGTCACCCGGTTCGGCCCGCCCAGCCTGATCACCCGCTCCACCAACGATGTCCAGCAGGTCCAGCAGCTGGTCCTGATGTCCGCCACGCTCATGGTCACTGCGCCCATGCTCTGCATCGGCGGGGTGATCATGGCCATCCGGCAGGACGTGCAGCTGTCCTGGCTGATCGCCGTTAGCGTGCCCGTGCTCCTGATCGGGGTGGGGTCGATCATTATCCGGATGGTGCCGCTGTTCCGGCTCATGCAGGCCCGGATCGACACCGTCAACCGGGTGCTGCGCGAACAGCTGACCGGCATCCGCGTGGTGCGGGCCTTCGTCCGGGAGGACGTGGAGACGGCCCGCTTTGCCCGCGCCAACGAGGACGTGACGGACACCGCGCTGCGCGCCGGCCGGCTGATGGCGCTCGCGTTCCCCACCGTGATGCTGGTCCTCAACGTCTCCAGCACAGCCGTGATCTGGTTCGGCGCGTTCCGGATCGAGGACGGCTCCATGCAGGTGGGCACCATGATCGCGTTCCTGAGCTACCTCATGCAGATCCTGATGTCCGTCATGATGGCCACGTTCATGGCGATCATGATCCCGCGCGCGTCCGTCTCGGCGGACCGGATCGGCGAGGTGCTCGGGACCGAGTCCAGCGTCCGGCCGCCGCTGCACCCGGTTTCGCGCTCGGCCGGGCGGGCGGCCCGCGGAGAGCTTCAGATGCGCGACGTCGGGTTCGCCTACCCGGGGGCCGAGCAGCCGGTGCTCCAAGACGTGAGCTTCACCGCCCGCGCGGGGCAGACGACGGCGATCATCGGCAGTACCGGTTCCGGCAAGACCACCCTGGTGAACCTGATGCCGAGGCTGTTCGACACGACGTCCGGTTCGGTGCGGATCGACGGCGTGGACGTCCGGGAGCTCCATCCGGACCTGTTGTGGGGGCACATCGGCCTGGTCCCGCAGAAGCCCTTCCTGTTTTCCGGCACCGTCCGCAGCAACCTGCTCTACGGCAAGCCGGACGCCACCGAGGACGAGCTCTGGCGGGCCCTGACCATTGCCCAGGCGCAGGACTTCGTGGAGGAACTGGAGGGCGGGCTGGACGCACCCATCTCGCAGGGCGGCACCAACGTCTCCGGCGGCCAGCGGCAGCGGCTCGCGATCGCCCGGGCCCTGGTGAAACGGCCCGAGCTCTACATCTTTGACGACTCCTTCTCCTCGCTGGACACCGCCACGGACGCCCGGCTGCGGCAGGCGCTCAAGCGGCACACCGCCGGGGCCACCCTGGTGATCATCGCCCAGCGGGTCTCCAGCATTGTGGACGCGGACCAGATCCTGGTGCTGGACCGCGGCAGGATCGTCGCGCACGGCACCCACCCCGAGCTGCTGGAGTCCTCCGAGACGTACCAGGAGATCGTGAACTCCCAGCTCGCGGCGGAGGAGGCAGCATGAGCCGCACCGACAAGGCGCCGACGCCGGCCCCCGCCGCCGGTTCTGCCGGGCCTTCCGCTGGTTCTGCCGCCCCCGCCGCTGCGCCTGCCGCGCAGACCCCCATGCGGATTCCCCGCCCCGCGGGCGGGCCCGGCCGCGGCGGGCCCTTTGCCGGGATGAACATCCCGGCGGAGAAGGCCATGAACTTCGGCCCGTCGGCCCGGCGGCTGCTGGGGGAGTTGCGCCCCGAACGGCTGTGGCTGGTGCTGGTACTGCTGCTCGCCGTCGTGAGCGTGACGTTCTCGGTGATCGGGCCCCGGCTGCTGGGCGAAGGCACCAACCTGATCTTCGCAGGCGTCGTGTCCAAGCAGCTGCCGCCCGGGGAGACCCAGGCCCAGGTGATCGCCCAGCTGCGTGCCGCGGGGGAGACCCAGCAGGCGGACATGCTCAGCGCCATGACGCTCACGCCCGGCACGGGGATCGACTTCACCGCGCTGGCCACCGTGCTGCAGTGGGCGCTGGTGCTGTATGTCCTGGCCTCGGCGTTCGGCTGGCTGCAGGCGTACATCCTCAACGGCGTCGTGCAGCGCACGGTGTTCCGGCTCCGCGAACGGATTGAGGCGAAGATCAACAGCCTGCCGCTGCGCTACTTCGATTCGGTGCAGCGCGGCGAGGTGCTCAGTCGGGTGACTAACGACGTCGACAACATCTCCCAGAGCTTGCAGCAGTCCATCAGCCAGGCCGTGACGTCGCTGCTGACCGTGGTGGGCGTGCTGGTGATGATGCTCCTGCTCTCGCCCACGCTGGCGCTGATTGCCCTGGTGACCATTCCGCTGACGCTGGTGACGACGGCGATGATCGCCAAGCGCTCGCAGAAGCTGTTCGTCGCCCAGTGGAAGCACACCGGCGAGCTCAACGGGCAGATCGAGGAGACCTACACCGGGCACGCGCTCGTGAAGGTCTTCGGCCGGCAGCGCGAGGTGGAGGAGCGGTTCCGGCAGAAGAACGTGGAGCTGTACCAGGCGAGCTTCGGCGCGCAGTTCATTTCCGGCCTGATCATGCCGGCCATGACGTTCATCGGGAACCTGGTCTATGTGGGGATCGCCGTGGTGGGCGGCCTGCAGGTGGCTTCGGGGGCGATGCAGCTGGGCGACGTGCAGGCGTTCATCCAGTATTCCCGGCAGTTCACCCAGCCGCTGGCCCAGCTGGGCTCCATGGCGAACCTGCTGCAGTCCGGCGTGGCCTCGGCCGAGCGCGTGTTTGAGCTCCTGGACACCGAGGAACAGGGGCCGGATCCTGTCCCTTCGGTGGCACCGGACGGGGGCCGGGGGCGGCTGGTGTTCGAGGACGTCTCCTTCTCCTACTCCCCGGACAAGCCGCTGATCACTTCCCTTTCTTTGGTGGCGGAGCCGGGCCAGACAGTCGCCATCGTGGGGCACACCGGGGCGGGCAAGACCACCCTGGTGAACCTGATGATGCGCTTCTACGAGATCGACGCCGGGCGGATCACACTCGACGGCGTGGACGTCACCGCCATGACCCGCAACGAGCTGCGCTCGCGGATGGGCATGGTCCTGCAGGACACCTGGCTGTTCGGCGGGACCATCCGGGACAACATCGCCTACGGCCGGCCTTCTGCTTCCCAAGCGGACATTCTGGAGGCGGCCCGGGCGACGTACGTGGACCGGTTTGTCCGGTCCCTGCCGGAGGGCTACGACACGGTGCTGGAGGACGAGGGCTCCAACGTTTCGGCTGGTGAGAAGCAGCTGCTCACCATCGCACGGGCGTTCCTGGCCCGGCCGTCGGTGCTGATCCTCGACGAGGCGACGAGCTCGGTGGACACCCGCACCGAGGTGCTGGTGCAGAAGGCGATGAGCGCTCTGCGGTCGGACCGGACTTCGTTTGTCATTGCCCACCGGCTCTCCACCATCCGCGACGCCGACCTCATCCTGGTGATGGAATCCGGGCAGATCGTGGAACAGGGGACACACACTTCCTTGTTGGCGGCGGGCGGGGCGTACGCCGCGCTTTATGCTGCCCAGTTCGCGGCTCCGGTGGCGGAGGTTTAGGGGGGCGGCCCACCGGGGCTCGGGTCCCCGGCTGGCATATGTGCTGCCATCGGTCTTGCTCATTTGACGCGAAGTATCAAAGTGGGTGGCTCACTGAGGCTTACGAAATATCCGCTATCTGCAGACACGGCGCTGGGGGAGTGGCGTCCCACGACGATTTAGTGCGGTCAACGGGCTTCGTCGTTGTCGGACTGAAGTCAGGCAAATTCAAGCCGGAGCACCTCGGGCAGCTGAACTTCCACGTCGCCGCCGTTAACGACCTCGTGAAATTCCCGGAGATGGCCCCACTGCAGGGATCCTCGTCTGCGGGTCCAAGCACGAACCAACGGTCCTCTATGCACTGGATGGATCCTTCCGGCCCATCGCCGTCATTTCCTGCACGTATGAGACAGTTCCCGCCGAGGAACGTGCAGCACTTCCCTCTCCGGCTGCCATATCGGCTGCGCTGGAGCAGGGAATCGTGGGAGATGCAGACAACCAAGATTGACGCACGATGCCCGCAGAACCCGCCCCGGTTAGCGGGCATCGACCGCAGCTTTTCGGCACGTTGCGGTTTGGAGCAGCGCGATTCAGGCTGTGCCAAAGGGATTGTCGATGGCCAACTTCCATCCCTGGCTTCCCTTGCGCAGGACGTCGGCAGTTCTGCCTTGGAGGTCCACGTCGCTGCCGTCGTCCGCGGTGCCCTTGATGGCCCACTCGGCGATGACCAGGGCGAGGTCGCCCGCGACGTAGACATGGCGGGTGGTGACGCTGATGGGCAGCCCTGCCTGAAGGAATCCCTTCAGGGCGTTGAGGCTGTCTTCACCGGTGGTGGGTGTGCCTGGCTGTGGGACCAAGACCCCGTCAGGCTCAAAGAGTTCCATCATTCCGTCAGCGTCGCGGGCGTTGAAGCGCTCGGCCCATGCGGTATGAAAAGTGTGCGGATCGGCTATTTCCACGGTTTCCTCCCAGGTTTCCGGTCGGTCTGAGGCGGGTAATGTACCAGCCGTCGGTTTGCGGAATCTAGAGGCTAACTGTGGCACCTGAAGAGGTGCCAACCTTGCCAGGCTGGTGGGCAAGTCGAATCAGAAGTGTCAGGCTGCGCCCTAAGAGCTTCATGAGCCATTGTCAGAAAAAGAAGAATCGAACCAAATCCTGACGGCTCCGGGCCACCAGCCTGACCTCAATTTGGGGTGTAGTTCAGCCGGACATGAGTTCGAGGAGCCCGCAACGCCCCCGAGTACGACGAACACGTCGCGAAGCAGTAACGCCGGAACTGAGCAGACGGGCCGAGCCGGAACTCTCCGGCACGGCCCGGCCCGTCGCTTTCGCGCTGCAACGAGGGCGTTCTTCGCCCGGTCCCGCCCTAGGAAGTCTGAGTGCGAACGCGCTCGGCAGTCCGGCCGAGGTGCTCAGTCATGACCGTTCGTGCGGCTTCAACGTTGCGGGCTTCGATGGCCTCGGCAAGCCTGCGGTGCTCTGCAACACCCTGTTGGCCCATAGGCGCGGAAATGTGCGACTCCTCGAGCGACATCCGCATGGGACCGTTGAAACTCTGCATGAGCATTTCAATCGCGGGGTTGTGGGTGCACTGCCCGATCCGGGTGTGGAACCTGGCGGAGAGCTCCACGTTGTACTTGCCCGCCTCAACGGCCTGCTCGGCCTCCTCGACCATCGCGAAAAGCGCGGCGATGTCGTCCTCCGTGGCCCGTTCGACGGCCAGGGGCAGGGTGCCAAGCTCGATGATGATGCGCGCTTCGGTAACGTTGTGTGCCGTGAGAGGCGCGAGCGAAATGAGGTCGGCCAGGCCCTCTCCGAGTCGCTCGGCCGAAGGGGTGGTGAGGAAGGCGCCACCACGTGAGCCGACGCGGATGGTGAGTAGTCCGTTGGTCTCGAGTACCCGGAACGCCTCGCGGACAGTCACTCGGCTGACGTTGAACCGTTGGCACAACTCGCGTTCGCTTGGCAGTCGCTCGCCCGGCTTCAACTTACCCTCGCGAATGAGCGCTTTGATCTGGTCGACGATGACTTGGGAAGCCCGGTCAACGTTGACGGGAAGGAACATTTCCGGGGTGTTGGTGGCCATTGTGCCCCCTGGTCGGCCGTCAATCAGACGGTTTGGCGATGCGATCGGAACTAACGTGTCAGCCTCCCCGTAATTACTGCGGGCAAAGAAGCCTAATGGCATGATACCGCAATGGAATAACAAACAGCCTCTTGCCGCGGCAGACACGCTGTAGTCTTTCGGCGTGTCGTGGCGCTTTTAGGAGGTGCGGTCTGCACTCTTACCGGGGAACGCAGTCCTAAGGTTCGCGCGGAAGGTCAGTGGGCTGTTCCGGCTGATGGCGATTAGGCAGGAGAGGCCTGTCAGCAACACAACGGTGCCTCCGGCGGCCACCGCCCAGCGGGCGCCGAATTCCGTTCCGATCCATCCCATCAGCGGTGCCCCGAGGGCGGTCCCGCCTTGCAGCAGGGCGAGGTAGAGGGCAAGCACCCGGCCGCGGAGCCGTGGTTCCACGGAAAGTTGGATGCTGGTGTTGCAGCTGTTGAGGAAGGTGATGGAGGCCAGGCCCACCGGGATGAGGATGGCGGCGTAGAGCCAGAACGACGGCGAGATGCTGGCCATAAGCGTGAAGAACCCTAATCCGAGGGCTCCGCCGAGCAGGAAACGCAGCCGTGGGGCGGACCTGCGGGCCGCGAGGAGGGCGCCGGCCAGTGTCCCTACTGCCATGACGGAGCCTAGGAGGCCGAATTCTCCGGGGCCCATTCGGAATTCGGCCGTGGCCATTAGCGCGTTGGTGATGGGAAAGTTCATGCCGAATGCGCCGAGGATCCCAACCATGACAAATATGAGTACCAGATCCGGGCGCCGCCGCACGTAGCTTAGGCCCTCGGCCACCTGGTGCTTGCTTCGGGTTGCAGGGACGGCCGATGCCAGCTCCGAGGTGCGGATCCGCCACAATGAGAGAAGGACCGCCGCGAAGCTGGCCGCGTTGAGGAGGAAGACGGGCCCGGTGCCGATCCAGGCAATGAGCGCACCGGCGACGGCGGGTCCGGTAAGCCGGGCGGTATTAAACGATGCGGCGTTCAAGGACACCGCGTTGGCGACGTGTTCCGCGCCTACCAATTCCGAGACGAAGGCCTGGCGGGCCGGCCCGTCAATGGCACTGGCCAGTCCCAGGCACAGGGCGGCTGCATAGGCCTGCCAGAGCTGTGCCGACCCGGTCATCACCAAAAGTCCCACCGCCAGCCCGCAGAGTCCCATGGCTGTCTGGGTCCACAGCAGGATCATGCGTTTCCGGAGACGGTCTGCGAGGACTCCCCCGTAGGGGCCCAGGACCAGCATTGGGAGGAACTGCAGTCCGGTGGTGATGCCGACGGCGGTGCCGGAGTGGTCGGTGAGGATAGTCAGGACGAGCCAGTCCTGCGCCACCCGCTGCATCCAGGTGCCGATATTGGAGACGAGTGCCCCTCCTGCCCACAACCGGTAGTTGCGGTTCTCAAGCGACCGGAACATGGCGCTCATTTCGCGCTCAATCGTTGCATGATGTGGGCGGCGCGGCTGAGGATGAGGCGGTCGTCTTCGCCCAACTCGGCCACCCGTTGGGCCAGCCAGGCGGTGCGCTGTTCGCGGGCTTCAGCGAGGACATCCTCACCGGCCGGAGTGATACTCACCTGTACCTGGCGCCCGTCCTCGGGGTGGGCTGTCCGTGTGGCAAAGCCCCGATCGGTGAGGGCGTTGACGATCCGGGTCATCGACGGCGCCTGTACGTGTTCGCGCTCGGCTAGTTCGCGAAGGGTCTGCGGCCCGTTGCGCAGGTGTGCCAGGACTGTGTATTGCCCGGGCGTAATGACATCACCGGTCGCCTCGACGCGGAGCTTGCGGGATGTGCGCATCACCGCCGTCCGCAGGTCGATGGCCAAAACATCCGGTCTGATGCTGACCCCAGGTCCGTGATCCGCCGCTGTGGGGGTTGTGGTCATTGAATTCGGCTGTCTCCTCGAATTTACTTAGCGGTGCTAATTAGCTCTGCTAAACATTATTGCGCGATGCTGTCCCGGTGGCAATCCGTGCCGTGCACGGAGCCGTTCCATCGTGGCCAGCGCGTCGGCGACCAGCCGGTTCGCTCCGTGCGGGGAGCCGGCGGAGCCCTTGCGCAGACGCTGGGCGAGTATCACCGGAGCCGAATCCGGGGTGGACACGGTGGCAAGCAGCGCGTTCAGCCCCGTACGTCGGAGTAGCCATCGCCGGATCCCTGCATCCTCGACACCAGCGAGGCGACTTTCAGCCCGGCATTGGCGCCCTTGTCGGTAGGCATGGAGAACCTTTCGTCGGCCAAGTCCCGCAGGCCGGCCTCCTGCGCCAGGGCCATGACCGGGACCGAAGCCCAGCACGCCGCGAACCGGCTGGCGCGCACCGGGGGCACGAACGGACTCGTCCGGGTTCGTCCACGTCGGCCTGGCCGCTGACCTGTACTCGCGGACCACCGGGGTGGGCGACCTTCACATGTTATTGACCTTGCAGGAATTGTGAATAGGATAATGGTTATACCATTATCCAACGACGGAGGACGCCGTGAGTCTTCGGATCACTGCTCGAGAGCGACTTGCAGGGTTCACAAACGGCCTCAGCGTGCGGGATTGGCGAAGTCTGAAGGGCATGGGTCTCTTCATTGTCTTGCTTCATGTGGTGGGATTTTGCGTACTCTTCGGGCTTGTTGCGCCGGAACGCTTTAGCCTCGGTGGTGACTATCCGATCTTTACGGTAGGCGTAGGGTTGCTGGCCTACACCTTTGGCCTGCGTCATGCCTTCGATGCCGATCACATTGCCGCCGTCGACAATGCCACCCGAAAGCTCATCGACGACCGTGCTCGGGCCGGAACCGTGGGCGGCGTTCTGCCGCCACAGCCCCTCTCGCTCGGATTCTGGTTCTCGCTGGGCCACTCGACGATCGTCTTTGCGCTTTCCATTCTCATTTCGCTCGGAGCTCAGGCTTTGATTGTGCAAGTGGGGGACGATTCTTCGGCGCTCCATCAGTGGACTGGCGTCATTGGCCCGCTCGTTTCGGCGATCTTCCTTCTTACGCTTGGCTTCCTCAACATGACTTCTCTTGCGGGGATTGGCAGGGTATTCCTCAATATGCGGCGGGGCATCTTCGACGAAGCCGAACTGGAGAGGCACCTTGATTCGCGCGGCTTCTTTAGTCGCTTCCTGGGGCGCCTCACCCGCGGGGTCCGCAAGCCGTGGCACATCTACCCTGTTGGCGTGCTGTTTGGGCTTGGCTTCGACACCGCCACCGAAGTGGGGCTGCTGGTTCTCGCTGGCGGAGCGGCTGCGGTGCACATTCCGTGGTACGCCATCATGGTGCTCCCGGTGCTTTTCGCGGCAGGCATGTGTCTGGCGGACACGGTGGACGGCGTATTCATGAATACGGCCTATGGCTGGGCCTTTGCCAAACCGGTGCGCAAGGTCTACTACAACCTCACGGTGACGTTGATCTCCGTTCTCGTGGCCGTGGTGATCGGCGGGATTGAGCTGCTGAGCGTTATCGCGGAACAGTTTGGGATAGAAAGCGGCCCGATTGCGGTCATCGCGGGCATCAGGCTGGACTACGCAGGCTTTGCGATTGTCGGGCTCTTCTTGGCGGTCTGGCTCGTGGCGCTTGCGGTGTGGAAATTCACCGGGATTGAGCGGCGATGGTCCGCCATTCTGACCTCGCCTTCCCCCAAGAATGACGCCTCGGCAACTCAGCTTCCCGAAAGCCGTTGACATCCCAGGTCTTCGAAGGGCATAATGGTTAGACCATTATCAGGAGGTTCAAATGGTTCAGATTTCGTATGTCAGTGCCGTCGGCGAAACCACTGTCGTTGACGCCGAGGCCGGCGATTCGGTCATGTCTGCCGCTCTCCGCAATGGCGTGTCCGGCATCATCGGCGAGTGCGGCGGGAACAACTCCTGCGCCACTTGCCACGTATGGGTACGCGAAGAATTCCGGGAGGCCGTCGGCATCCCGGGCGACATCGAGGCGGACCTAATCGACATGGGCGTCTCCGAGCCGCGCGATTGCAGCCGCCTCGGATGCCAGATTGTGCTCGAAGACGAGCTCAACGGCCTGGTTGTCGACCTGCCGCCCACGCAGCCCTAAATCTCCCGATCCGGGCACAAGTACATGTAGTGCCCGGACAGCAGTAAGTACCTCAATGCCAGTCAGGACGAAAGGATCCTTCGCAATGCTGCGTACGGACATCAATGAATTGTTGGCCCAGACGGGTCCGCGAACTCCCATGGGCGACCTCTTCCGCCGCTACTGGCAGCCGGTGTTGCTCGCCGAGGAACTCCCTGAGAACGACTGCCCGCCGGTACGCGTGAAGGTGCTCTCCGAGCGTCTCATCGCCTTCCGGGACTCCGAAGGCCGCTACGGCCTGATGGACGAGTTCTGCGCGCACCGGGGCGTTTCGCTGTGGTTCGGTCGTAACGAAGAAGGCGGCCTGCGCTGCCCGTACCACGGCTGGAAGTACGATGTCACCGGCCAGGCCGTCCAGGTCCCGAGCGAGCCGGCGTCGAGCAACTTCTGCGCCAACGTCAAGCTGAAATCCTACCCGATGGTCAAGCGAGGCGACGTGCTCTTCGCTTACCTTGGCGACCCTGCCGCTCAGCCGCCGTTGCCTGAGTGGGAAGCCTACACCGTTCCGGACGGCCAGGTCTTCACCTCCAAGCGCCTGCAGGAGTGCAACTGGCTCCAGGCTCTCGAGGGCGGCATCGACTCGAGCCACGTCACCTTCCTGCACGGCGGCAACTTGGAGAGCGACCCGCTCTTCAAGGGTTCCAAGGGCAACGAGTACAACAAGGGCGATCTCAAGCCCTTCTTCGAGGTAGTCGACTCCGAAGGCGGCCTGCTGATCGGCGCCCGCCGCAACGCTGAAGAAGGTAAGTACTACTGGCGCGTGACACCGTGGGTACTGCCGAACTTCACGATGGTTCCCCCACGTGGCGACCACCCCGTCCACGGTCATTTCTGGGTGCCGATCGACGACGATAACTGCTGGGCATACAGCTTCGACTACCACCCCACCCGCCAGCTCACCGACACCGAGGTCGCTGCGATGCGCGCCGGCAAGGGTGTCCACAGCGCGAACGACCCGTCCTACCGGCCGCTGGCGAACAAGGACAACGACTACCTGATGGACCGTGAGTCCCAGAAGCGCGGCGAAAACTACTCGGGCATCGAGGGGATCGCGCTGCAGGACTCCTCATTGCAGGAGTCGATGGGCCCGCTCGTCGACCGGACCAAGGAACGCCTCGTCGCCACCGACGCCGGCATCATCAAGGCGCGCCAGAAACTCTACAAGGCCGTCAAGGGGCTGCAGGACGGCGTCGAGCCCACAGGCAACCGCGCCAAGGACCAGAAGGTCCGCTCGGTCGCGATCGTGCTCCCGGCCGATCAGTCCTTCGTCGAGGGCATCGGCGAAGCCATGGTCGCCGAACCTGCCAAGCCGCACACCTCGGTCTGAGCCATGTCTGACCACGATCACGACCACGCGAGTGGTCCGCGCTCGGTGCCGGCTGGCCCGAGCTCGTGCGCTGAGGCTGCGACCGCCAAGGAAGCGGCCTACCGAATCGACTACCCTCTCTCGGCCGCGCGGAACACCCGCGTCGTCGCCCTCGACGACGAGGCGGAGCGAATCATTCGCTCCGCGGCGTTGCTTGAGTGGGGTCAGGCTCGTTTCTTCTCCATAACCGACCCGGGCGAGATGCTGGCTGAGGTAGACGGCTCGAACGTGCCCCTGGATGAGGTCATGACCGACACCAACACGGTGGTCATGGTGGCCACTTCCGGCGAGAACGCGACAGCGGTCACCGCCATCGGTGACCTCGCCCGTGAACGCGGCATCATGACGGCAGGACTGGTCGTCACCCCGGGTGCGCTCACCAGTGACGCCCTCTTCCACCTCCGTCCCCACGCGCGGATTCTGCTGGTCCCGGCGGAAGAAGACGATCTGATTGAACTGCTCAGGGCCACCCGCGCATGAGCACCATGACCATTCCCCAGCTCCAAGCCATGAAGACGACCGGCCGGAAGAGTGCGTGCATCGTCGCATGGGACTACCAGATGGCACGCATCGCCGACCGCGCCGGCGCGGACATCATCTCCGTGGGCGACTCCGTGGGCGTCAACCTATGGGGCCAGTCGCATCCGTTGGAGATCACCATGGAGGAGATCCTCGTGGCCGCCAAAGCGGTGCGCCGTGGCGTCGACAATGCGCTCATGAGCTGCGACTTCCCCTTCGGCCCCCTTCAGGAGGGTTTAAAAGAGGCTGTCAGTGCAGCCATCCGCCTCGCGAAAGAGGCCGGGGTTGATCTCGTCAAGCTCGACGGCGCCGCCGACTTCCCCGAGGCGGTCGAGGCCGTCACACGTGCCGGGGTGCCCGTCTTTGCGCAGTTCGGCATCACGCCGCAGACGGCCCTCAAGTACGGCGTCGCGTATTCACAGGCCGAAGGCGCCCTGGTCCCGGACGAGATGGTGGGGCAGTTCATTGCCGAGGCCAAGCGGCTCGAGTCTGCGGGCGCCGTCGCGCTCAACTTCACGAACTCGGGTCCCGTGGTGGGGCCAGCCGTGGTGGACGCAGTGTCCATCCCGGTACTCGGCGGTTTCGGCGGCGGTCCATGGCTTGACGGTCGGATCCGGATGTCCACCGCCGCCATCGGCTACAACGCCAAGTGGATCGACAAGGAACCCACCACCTACGCCAATGTGGGTCGCGTCGCATATGACGCCCTCACTGAGTGCATCGCCGATATCCGCGGGGCGCAGCACCTCCGCGGCCAGGGATAACAGGAGTTGGTCATGCCCGTCGTCGAAATTGATGGAATCCCCACCCGCTACGAGACGGTGGGCGATGGCCCGCCGCTGCTGATGTTCAGCCCGGGCGGATTCGACTCCACCCTGGAAAACTGGACCACTTTCGGCCGCTACCGCGACCTCGGCTTCGTCGCTGCGCTCAGGGACAGTTACACCTGCGTGGTCTTTGACCGTCGCGAGTCCGGACAGTCGGGTGGCCGTGTGGAGCGACTCACCTGGGACCGCTATGTGACCCAGGCGCTGGGGCTCATCGATCACCTCGGCTACGACGCCGTCCACACCATGGGCGGCTGCGTTGGATGCTCGACCGCGGCCGCACTGGCCGTCCAGCACCCGGAACGCGTGCGCAGCATGGTGCTGTTCTCGCCCGCCGGGGGGCCGCAGTACCGTATGGGACAGCACCGCCGCTTCACCCAGCACCTCGCCTTCGCGATGGAGCACGGGATGCAGGCCGTCGTCGAGCTCGCCCGTTCGAGCACCGCCGGATTCAGTAAGGATCCGCGCGTCGGGCCTTGGGCGGCGCCGCTGCGCAGCAACGATGAGTTCGCCGCGGCTTACGCAGCCATGGACGTGAAGAAGTACGAGCTCATCGTGGACGGAACCGTGCGCGGTCTCTTCGACCGGGATACGGTGCCGGGTGTCGAGGCCGAGGATCTCATGACCCTCCCGGTGCCCGGTCTGATCGTGCCGGGCCAGGACAGCTCCCATGCGCCGTCTGCTGCGCGCTATCTCGAAGAATGCCTCCCGGTTCATGAATACTGGGATGTTCCCGTCGTCGAACAGACTCCGGAAACGTCACCTGCCCGGATTCGGGCGTTCCTCGAGCAGCACTAGTGCGTCCTCTGGTGCTGCTGCGCCATGGCGAGAGCGTCGCGAATGCCGACGATGTGTTCGCGGGTTGGCTAGACGTTCCCCTGACCGAGCGCGGCCGTGCCGAAGCGTGCGACGCCGCGCAGAGCCTTGCCGGGTTGCGTCCGGACGCGGTGCACACCTCAGTCCTCGGGCGGGCCGTGGAAACGGCCCGCCTGCTGATCGAGGGGGCCGGCTGGGAACTGTCCCCGAGCGCGCACTGGCGGCTGAACGAGCGGCACTATGGCGCGCTTCAGGGTCTGGTCAAGAACGAGGCCAGAGTGCGCTTTGGTGCAGAGAAAGTACAGCGATGGCGCCGCAGCGTCGACGGCCGTCCACCGCTGGCCGATGACGCTGTACTGGCTGCCCAGCGCACCGATCCGCGGTACGCCGCACTTCCCGAGGCGGCGGGTATTGCAGCAGAGAGCCTGGCAGACGTGGCGGAACGTATGACGCCGTACTGGCGCGATATCCTGGCTCCAGAGCTTGCAGCGGGCCGTTGCGTGGTGCTGGTTGCGCATGGCAACGCCCTGCGAGCACTGATGCACCTGTGCACGGGTAGGTCTTTAGAGGAGACCGCTCGCAGCGAGCTGGGAACCGCCATCCCGCTGACCATTCAGGCCAATGCCCTTCAGGTGCGGATTCCAGTTCCCTGATCCTCTCTATGCGCGCGGCGCCCTGCCCTCCCCTAAACGGTGTTTCCAGGCACCGTTCCGCCAGAGCCAGCGCTTGATCGTCGCCGGGGACTTTGCTGCCGAGGACCATGACGTTCGCCTCATTGCGGCCCCGCGATGCCCCCGCCCTGCCCGCTGCCGCCGATCACGATCGCCAGCTCCGCTTCTTCGTGGCGACACGGCGGCTTACCGCCGCGCGCAGCGGGGATAGTCGACGACGACGCCGGGCTCGTGAGCTCCGGCGTGGAACGTCTCATGACCACGTTCGCCGAGCCACAGCGGCAGCCGAGCTTTGAGCTCGATGCCGTTGGTCGGCGGCGACGGCGATACGTATGGGGACCTAGCCAACGAGCCCGCGAACGGACTCCGCGAAGAGCTCGTCCAGCTTCACGGTCTTGGTCAGGATGTGCTGCTTTCTTGCCTGTTCGATGAGGTCTTCGAGCACGCCGCGGTTGGGTTCTATGCCGTAGGGGAGCGGATCATCCCAGCCTGTCGCCTCGAGAACCTTGAGGTGGAGGCGGTCCGCGGAGTCGGGCTCAGTGATGGCACCGGCCTTGAGGGTTGTCACGTACTGGCGCTTGGACTCGGCGAAGGCCTCGAAGACGGCCACGGCTGCATCGGGGTGGGCTTCGAGGACCTCGTCTTTGATGACCACAAGGTGGTTGATCGGGTAGAGGCCTGTTTCACGCAAGGCGGTGAGGGCGACGTCGTTCGCGTTGGGGATGAGCGGGACAAGGCCGGGGGAGTCGCTCCTGACGCCGATCGCGGCCTCGAGCTCGCCGTCGAGCACCATCTGTTCGAGACTCTTGCCAGCGGGGGCGGAGATGACGTTCGACGGCGGCGTGTACGCCTCCACGTGCTCGTCGCCGGAGAGGACCCAAGTGACGGAGTCGAGGTCAAGGCCGTACTGATTTGCCATTATTGAGCGGGCCCAGACGCCGGTGGTCACGGTGTAGCCTCGGTTCACGCCGATGCGCTTGCCCACGAGCTGTCCGGGATCGGTGATGCCGGAACCGCGGCGGACCACGATCGCGTTGTGGTGGAAACCGCGGACCAGGAAGATCGGCAGTGCGGTGAACCTCACGCCGTGTTCCCTGGCGGTGAGGTAGGTGGTGAGCGCCATTTCGCTGACGTCGAAGGCAAGCTCGCGGACCATGCGACGGAATCCCTTGACGAGGACGGGCACCTCCTCGAAATCGAGCGAGTAGCCTTCAGGGACAACCGTACCGTCCTTGACACGGCTGGTATTCCCTTGGGATCGGCTAAGAGCGGAAAGCTGGACGGGCATGTTGCCTCCGATGAGGTCTAGTGATGGTCAACACTTGCATGTTAGATTGGACTAACCATTTTGCCAAGGCCTATGGGCCGTGCTCGAGGGAGCCAGTAGATGTCTGAGAAGGTGCTTGCGGCGGTCCGGGTTGCTCCGGGAACCACCGAAATACGCGAATTTGACCGGCCGAATATCGACGATGAGTCGGCGCTGTTGAGGATCGAGGTCGCAGGAATCTGCGGCACGGATGTGAAGCTTTATTCCAAACCGCCCAAGACCCCGGCCACGCAGGGCCCGGTGATCATGGGCCATGAAAACGTCGGCGTCATCGTGGAGGCCGGCGAAAAGTTCAAGAAGCGCCAGGGACTCCAAGAAGGCGACCGCGTCTTCGTGGAGCATTATGTTGCCTGCTTCAGTTGCGAGTGGTGCCGTATTGGCGAATATCGCCACTGTGAGGCCACCGACTGGCGCACCAACCCGGACGCGCGCCGTTTCGGATACACCTCCGTTGACTTCCCCGGAACTCTCTGGGGCGGATTCTCGGAATACATGTATCTGCCGTGGAACGCGGTGCTCCACAAGATCCCGGACACCATCACCGCGGAAGAGGCCGGCTTGGTCATGCCGCTATCCAACGGCATCGAGTGGGCGCTCCTGACCGCCGGCGTCGGCTACAACGACACCGTTTTGATCCAGGGTCCCGGCCAGCAGGGCCTTGCCCAGCTTGTTGCCGCGAAGACCGCCGGCGCTGCCCAGGTGATCGTCTCCGGCACCACGCGTGACAAGGCCCGTTTCGAGCTGGCCAGGGAACTGGGCGCCGATGAGGTCATCGACGTTCTCACCGAGGACCCGCGCGAGAAGATCATGGATCTGACTAACGGCAGGGGCCTGGATTTTGTGCTCGACTGCACCTCCCGCGCCGGTACGGCTCCGGTGCTGCTCGGCGTCGACGTCCTCAAGCGCCGCGAGGGAACCCTGCTCATCCAGGGCGAGCTGGCGGCGTTCCCGGATTTCCCGGTCAAACAGGTTACCGAGAAGGCCATCACCATCAAATCGGCCCGTGGCCACTCCTTCAACGCCTGCGAACTAGCGGTGGCTCAGCTTGCCTCCCACCGCTACCCGTTGGAGAAGCTCGCCACGCACCGCTACGGCATCGACCAGGTGGACCACGCCATCCGCGTGCTCGCCGGCGAAACCGACGAGGATGCCATCCACGTCTCGATGATGCCCGAAATGATCGGTCAACCCGGCGGAGCCGTGCGCTGATGGCCGGCCTTGTTGTGACGAACCCGCCGCGCGCCGAACGCGACATTGTGGACGCCTTCGCCAGCTACGGCGTCGCCACCGTTCACGAGGCCCAGGGTCGCGAAGGCCTGCTCGGCTCGCACATCAACCCGGTGCAGACAGGAGCCCGGATCGCCGGCAACGCCGTCACCGTCACGGTCGCCCCGGGCGACAACACCACCATCGGCGTTGCGGTGGAGCAGTGCGCCGACGGTGATGTGCTGGTTGTTGCGCCCACCGCGCCGTGCGATATGGGTTACTTCGGCGACCTCCTTGCCACCTCGCTCCAAGCACGCGGCGTGCGCGGACTCGTCATCGAAGCGGGGGTGCGGGATGTGGCCGATCTTCAAGGGATGGGCTTCCCGGTATGGTCCAAGGCCGTCTCGGCCGAGGGCACCGGCAAGGGAACCCTTGGCGATGTCAACGTCCCTATCTCGATCGCCGGCAGAATTGTTAATCCCGGTGACGTGGTGATCGCCGACGACGACGGCGTCGTCGTCGTGCCTCGCCTTAAGGCAGCCGAGGTGCTCGCCGCCTCGAGGGCGCGCGAGGAGAAGGAAGCGAAGGCACGTGCGCGGTACGAGGCTGGCGAGATTGCCTTGGACGTCAACAACATGCGTCCGCTGATTGAAAACGCTGGCATCCGTTACATCCCTTACGAGGACTGGATTCAGGAGGCCCAGAAGTGATCATCGACATCCACGGCCACTACACCACGGAGCCTGCGCAGCTGTTCGCCTTCCGTAAGGCCCAGCTCGCCGGTGAGAACGCCACGCTCGCGGTGATCAGCGACGACGAGCTTTGCGAAAGCGTGGAGCCAAACCAGCTGCGCGTGCTGCGGGAGCGCGGCGGGGACCTCATGGTCTTCTCCCCCCGGGCCTCGGGCATGGAACATCACATTCCGGACGCCGGGATCGCGAACGGCTGGGCGCAGGCCTCGAATGACCTGGTGCATCGTGTGAGCCAGCTGTACCCGGAGCACTTCGCGCCGGTGGCCCAGCTGCCACAGACACCGGAGGGCAACCACGCTGGCGTCATTGCCGAGCTGCGACGCGCTGTCACCGAGCTTGGCTTCGTGGGCGCGAACCTCAACCCGGATCCTTCAGGGACCTGGGCGGGGAAGCCACTGACGGACGAGTCCTGGTTTGACCTCTACGAGGTCATCCAGGAACTCGACATCCCCGTCATGATCCACGTTTCCACGGCGTGCAACCCGAACTTCCATACCCTCGGTGCGCACTATTTGAACGCGGACACAAGCGTGTTCATGCAGCTGCTGCAGTCGGACCTCTTCCAGCGCTTCCCCGGACTGCGTTTCGTGATCCCGCACGGCGGCGGCGCGATCCCATACCACTGGGGCCGCTACCGTGGTCTGTCCATGCGTAACGGTTGGCAGGACCCCTCCGAGCTGCTGAAGAACGTCTTCTTCGACACCGCGGTGTACCACCAGCCGGGCATCGACCTGCTGACCCGCGTTGTCCCGTCCCGCAACATCCTCTTCGCTTCGGAGATGCTCGGTGCCGTGCGTGGCGCGGACCCCGAGACCGGGGTGGAGTGGGACAACACCCTGGTCTACGTCAAGAGTGCCGGTCTGTCTGAGGAGAATGAACGCCGGATCCTTCGAGAGAACGCCCTTGAGGTTTATCCGGGACTGGCCGCGCGCGTCCCCGCGGCTTTCTGAGCCGAGCATCCCGGCTTTAACGACGGCGCCCCTCACCTGGCGGTTTCCAGGGGTCATTGCAACACCTGCTGGTTAGGTGGTTAGTAGTAAATCACGTAGACGCTCGGCTGGGGTATCCCAGCCGAGCGTTTTGCGTGGACGTCCATTGAGTTCCTGGGCGACGTGTTCGAGGTCCTCGGGGTTGTAGACGGACAGGTCCGTGCCCTTTTCGAAGTATTGGCGCAGCAGACCGTTGGTGTTCTCGTTGGAGCCCCGCTGCCAGGGACTGCCCGGGTCGCAGAAGTAGACCTGCATGTCGGTGGCCAGTGTAAAGAATTTATGGGCGGCCATTTCCGCCCCCTGGACCCAGGCTAGGGTGCCGCGCAGGTGGTCCGGCAGCGTGGAGATCGTGGCGATCAGCCCGTCACGGACGGTTTCGGCGGTGTGGTCTCCGGGCAGGTGGACCAGCATCACGTAACGGGTCGTGCGCTCGACCAGGGTCCCGATCCCGGACTGGTTGTTCGCCCCGGTGATCAGATCCCTTCCTTACGATTTTCAGGTGGGTGATTTCCGGGCTGGAGTAGGGTCCTGATCGCTCCCCTTGGGGCAGCGGGTATGGCTGAGGTCGCCCTGCCGCATGGACGGCTCAATGGGAATGGCCGCCCGCCGCCCCAATGACAGCTCGACCGCTCATTGAAGCGGGTCGAGAACGACGAAACCGCTTTGTTGCAGCTCATGGGCACGGTCCTGGACCTGGCCGATGGCGGTGAGGTGGTGTGGGCAACGGATCTGAACTCCGGCGGCGCAGCGCTGCTGATCGCACTCCTGGCAGGACATGGGCAGGACCTGCTCTATATCCCGGGACGGACGGTCCATCACGCGGCTGCAACCTACCGCGGAGACGGCAAGACGGATGCCAAAGACGCAAGAATCATCGCGGACCAGGCACGCATGCGCAGCGATCTGCAGCCCGTTCGCGGGGCCGATCAGATCAGCACCGATCTCCGCCTGCTCACCGCCCGCCACACCGACCTGGTGTGCGACCGGGTGCGGTCAATAAACCGTCTCCGGGCCACTCTGCTGGAGTACTTCCCTGCGCTTGAGCGGGCGTTCGACTACTCCAAGAAAGCTCCCCTGATCCTCCTGGGCGGCCACCAGACTCCCGAGGGCATCCGGCGGACAGGACTGGCCCGGCTCACCGGCTGGCTCAGAAAACGCGGCTGCCGGAACAGATCACAGACCTCTTCCGCCAGCAAGACAGCGCCGAGATCCTCCAGAGCATGCCCGGCTTCGGCCCCGTGCTGGCCGCGACGTTTCTGGCCAACACCGGCGGAGACCTGAGCGCTTTCGAAAGGGCCGACCGGCTCGCCAGTGTCGCAGGCCTCGCCCCGCCCCCAGAGACTCAGGCCGCATCACCGGCAACCACCACAGACCACACCGCTACAACCGACGGCTCATGCGCACCTGCTACCTTGCCGCTCTTTCCAGTCTGAAGAACAGCCGGCCTCACGAGCCTTCTACGACCGCAAACGCAGGGAAGGCAAACCACACAAACAGGCCCTCATCGCCCTCGCCCGCCGCCGCATCAACACCCTCTGGGCCATGCTCCGCGACCACACCACCTACCAGGAACCAAACCGATCCGGCACCGCTCAAGCGGCTTGACAGAAACATTTAGATTCCCAATGCCCTGGCACGGCCCGGTCCTCGACCTCGGCTGGCCGCTCGGAGATCATCACCATCGGATCAACGAACCGTGACTGGCGCTGCCGCGGGTCTTTGTGGGGTTTGCGGGGGCCCGGCCGGTGCGCAGGGCGGCCTGTACTTCGCGTTTGAGCCCGCCGCGGCCTGGAGGTAGAGGGCCTGGTAGATAGTCTCTGGGCTCACGCACAACTCCGGATCGTTGGGAAACTTCTTGACCAGCTTCCGGGAGATCTGCTCGGGTGACCAGCGTCTGTGCAGGCGGTTCTTCACGTGCTGGCGCAGCCGCGAGTCGGCCAGCAGCTTGCGGTCCTTAGGCTGCGGTCTGCGGGCGGTGGCCGCCGGTTGCGCTGCGTAGGCGTAGTACCCGCCTCCGCTGACGCTGTTGCGGGCGAGCTCCCGGCTAATCGTTGAAGCAGCCCGGCCCAGCTCTTCAGCGATCTTCCGAAGCGACTTCCCGTGGGCATGAAGGTCTGCGATCCGTTGACGGTCCTCCAGCGAAAGGAACCGCGGATCCAGCTGTTTTTCCAGTGCGGCCAGACCTGGAAACGGGAAGGAAACGGCAGCGCCGGCGGCAGCGGTCATCGTCATCACACCACTGGTGTAATCGATCCGCCGCCCGTCCGGATAGATCCGTCCGTTCTTTGTCCGCCTGATCCCGCTGTCCCATCTATTAAACGAGGCACGGTCGTTGCAACTCCCAAACTCCGGGGTGTTGCAACGACCGTTAGAACCCAAGCCTCCGCGGAGGTGAAGGGCGCCGTCGTGTGCTGAATGCCGCTCACACTGCTGGCTGGATCAGACTGCCGGGGCCGCCACGAGGTCCTTGAGCGATATGTTCGTGTCTTCGGCGAGCTCAGCGGGAATGGTGCCGCCGGTGCCGAGGAGCTTGCGGACCGCCATGTAGTCACGCGGGGCATTGATGGAGTCGATCGCGATCAGGCGTCCGGCAGTGTAGTAAAGCACCGAGAACTGCTCCGTGTCCGGCTCGCCGCGAACCACCACTTCGTCGTAGCCGGTGGAGAGGCCTGCAATCTGGAGCTTGAGGTCCGCCTGGTCTGACCAGAACCACGGCACGGCGGCCGGACTCTGCGGGCGTCCCACGAGCGTTGCCGCGGCGATCTGCGCCTGTGCAATCGCGTTCTGGACGGACTCGATGCGGTGGCGGCCTTCACCGGTGAGCGGGTGTGGGAGGGTGGCGCAGTCGCCAGCGGCAACGATGTTCGGGTTGCTGGTGCGTGCGAGGGTGTCTACGACGATTCCGCGATCGATCTCGAGGCCGAGCTTCGCGGCGAGATCGGTGTGTGCCACGAGCCCGATACCCACGAGCACGATGTCGGCGGGCAGCACCGTGCCGTCGGCGAGGCGGATGCCGGTCACCGAATTTTGTTCGGTGCCCTCAATGGCCTCGATGCCGGTGGAGAGGAGCACCTTGGTGCCGCGGCGCTGGTGCGCTGCCAGGTAGAACGCGGAGACTTCGGGAGCCACGGCGCGCCCGAGAAGGCGATCAGCGACGTCGACCACGGTCACGTCCTTGCCAGCGGCCGTCGCGGCTGCAGCCGCCTCTAGCCCGATGAACCCGCCGCCGATGACGACGACCGTAGACGCGGCTCCCAGGCGGGTGCGCAGATCGTCCGCGTGCGCAATATCGCGCAGCACGCACACGCCGTCGAGCTCGGCGCCGGCAATCGGGAGCTGGCGCGGTGTGCCGCCCACGGTGAGCGCGAGGCGCGCGAAGGGGATCTTCTCTCCCGTGCTGGTGATAGCGACGCCACTACCCGAGCCCGGGGCGTCAAGCTCGATGTTCTCGATGTGTGTGGAGAGGCGCAGTTCGATCTGCTTCTCGGCGTACCAGTCCAGTGAGCGGAAGCCGAGGGACTCGACCGTTGCCTTGCCAGCGAGGTAGGCCTTGGACAGTGGCGGGCGCTGGTAGGGGGCAACGTCTTCGTTGCCGACCAGGATGATGGGATCGGTGTCACCGAATTCGCGCAGCGACGTTGCAATCTGCAGGCCGGCCTGGCTGGCGCCGATGATAAGGGTTCCGGCAGCGGCGGCGGAGGGGGTCATGAGAGCTCCTTTGGTTAGTCCATTAAACCTTAGCGCGGCGAGGTGCCACTTGGCGAGAGCCGAGTCACAACAATCTCGCGAATTCCAAGGCGCGGAGGGGTGTGGTGGCCGGTGTCCCCGGATCGCGGTTTGCGAGGCGCGCTTGTCCGGGAAAGTTGGGTTGCGAAAAATTCATGTGTCAGAACTCACGAAAAAAGTTGCTTTGGACTAACAATTGAACCTATGGTGAATCCATGACTGCTATACCTAGTCGGACGACGCTGTCCGGGGCTTCCGGCCCCACGGGGCTGGATGGTCGAACCGAAAAAGAATCTGGACACCTCACAGCAAGCGATGTCCTCATCCAATACAACTCCAACAAATCCAGTCCGACTGTCACCGCAGTCGAAGACTGCAACATGGAGCTGAAGCGCGGCGAATTCATCTGCCTCGTCGGACCCTCGGGATGTGGAAAGACCACCTTCCTCAATGCCGTCGCGGGATTCGTTCCCATCAGCGGGGGCTCACTTCAGCTCGATGGCCGGAACATCCCGGGACCGGGTCCCGACCGGGCCATGGTTTTCCAACAGCCCAACCTTCTGCCATGGCGCACAGTGGTGGCGAACGTCACCTATGGCCTGGAACTGTCCACCAAGATGCCGAGGGCTGAACAGCGCGACCGCGCCCGCGAACTGCTCGACCTTGTCGGACTGGGCGACGTCGGGCACCAGTACCCGGCGAACCTCTCCGGCGGCATGCAGTCGCGTGTCAACCTTGCCCGCGCACTCGCCGTCGAACCCGAACTGCTTCTACTTGACGAGCCGTTCGCCGCTATCGACGCCCAGACCCGCGAGGTTCTGCAGGTGGAACTGCTTCGGGTGTGCGCCGCTCGCGACGTTACCGCACTGTTCGTCACGCACGACATTGCCGAGGCCGCCTTCTTGGCCGACCGCGTCTGCGTCTTCGGACCCCGCCCGGGCAAGATCGTCAAGGAGATCGAGATTCCCTGGGAGCGTCCGCGCAGCCAGGAGCTTCGCCGCTCGCGGGAATTCCTCGAGAAGTGCGACGAGATCGCCGACGTCTTGTACAGCTCAAAGTCTGCCGCCGGATCATCCGCGCAGGAGGAACACTGATGACTACCACCACCTCTTCGGGATCGACCGCTAAGCCTAAGGCTGCCCGCGAGAGCATGCCCGAGCGAAGTCTGCCCAGTTGGCTGGATGAACAGAAACTCTGGGGCATCGGCGCCGTCGTCGTTGCCATCATTCTCTGGGCTGTCGCCGCAGGTATCCAGCACAAGAAATTGCTGCTGCCGGGTCCGGCGGACGTCATCCAAGCATTTGCCGACCTCTTCGGTAGCGGCGATATTTGGATTGACCTGTGGACGAGCACCCAGGAACTTCTCGTTGGCCTTGCGTTCGCGGTTCTGATTGGCCTGCCGCTTGGCCTGCTGATCGGCTGGTACCGGCGCGTTGGCTGGGCTCTGGATCCCTTCATCAACTTCCTGTATGCCACGCCCCGTATTGCCCTGACGCCGCTTCTCATCATTTGGCTCGGCATCGGTTCCACCTCCAAGTTCGCCATTGTCTTCCTGATGGCGCTGTTCCCGATCCTTATCAACACCGTCCAGGGCGTTCACGCCCTGGACCAAGGCGCAGTTCGGGTTGCCAAGTGCTTCGGCGCGAATGATTTCCAGCTATTCCGCACTGTGGCGTTGCCGGGCACTGTTCCGTTCATCGCCAGTGGCATGCGCCTGGCCGTTGGCCAAGCTCTCATAGGCGTGTTCGTTGCCGAACTGGCCGGTGCCGAGCACGGTGTCGGCATGATGATGAGCACCGCAGGGCAGCAGTTCCAGACCCCAAAGGTTTTCGCAGGTCTGTTCCTGTTTGCCTTTGCCGGCGTCGCAGTGACGGGTATCCTCCGTCGCATTGAGAAGCACTTCGCGGCGTGGCGCCCGCAGTCGCACTAAGTTTATTTCCGGCTGGTTCGTTCTAGCGCGGATGTGTTGTTCCTCCCTCCCCCGAAAAGAAAGCACCGACAATGAAGTCATGGTTCAACTCCAAGGTTCTCGGCGCCGTCGCCGTCACGGCTTTGGCCCTTTCCGCTACCGCCTGTGGCGGTAGCGGTGCTACCGACGCCAGCGGCACCATCACCGTGAGCTACAGCGAAGAGGTAGCCGACGAGCTGCCCCTGTGGATCGCGGATGAGGCTGGCTACTTCAAGGAGCAGGGCCTGAAAGTCAAGCTCGTCAGCCTCGCCAGCGACCAGGGTTTCCCAGCCCTCGTTTCCGGGCAGACTCAGCTGGCTTCCATCGGAGGTTCCCAGATCGTCTCCGGTGTTGCCCAGGGCGCGGAGGTTAAGTCGATCGCCACCCTGACCCCGGTGTTCCCCTACGAGCTGTGGTCGAAGGAGAAGGACATGAAGGCGCTTAAGGGCAAGAAGATTGGTGTCACGTCCTCCAGCGGTTCGGTTTACATCGCTACGCTTGCTGCGCTCAAGGAAGCTGGCATGTCGGCGCATGACGTCAGCCTGATCGCGCTTGGCTCCGTGACCAACGTTAACAACGCACTGTTGGCGGGCACCATTGACGCCGCTGTGTCCCACCCGCCGGCATCCGCTGCTTTCAAGGCGGCCGGTTTCAACAGCATCCTGAATCTTGCTGAGCGCAAAGTCCCGAACATCAACGTCGGCATTGCCACCACCGACGCCTTCGCGAAGGATCATGCCGACACCGTTACGAAGTTCCTGACGGCGCTCAAGAAGGCCTTCGAACGTGAGCGTTCGGACGAGGCGTACTCCACCCAGCTGCTGAAGGCACACCTTAAGGAGGACAATGCCGAGGCACTGAAGGAGACCTACGACTTCTATGCCAAGGACGTGCTGCCGCAGAACCCGGCACCGACCGTCCAGCAGCTCAAGTCCGCCCAGGACGAGCTGTCCAAGAAGAACCCCGACATCAAGAATGTGGACCTCACCAAGGTGATCGATGCGTCTTACGCGAATGAGGTCTGGGGCAAGTAGTCCTAAGGCCTGAACAGTCAGCGGGAAGCAGGTATGTCACCTGCTTCCCGCTTCGGCCGTTAACTGGGACTGAGGTCAGACGCCGAGGCGCCGGCTATCCGTACTCGGCAGAAAGCAAGGAAATGAAGGCATCACAGAAAGCCAAAGCTTTGGGCCTGATCGCCATCGCGGCGCTCATGCTCACCACGACAGCGTGTGGCAGCAGCAACAGCAATGGCAGCGGCACCCCGCCGATCCGACGGCGATCACCGTCAGCTACAGCGAGGAGATCGCTGACGAGCTGCCCCTGTGGATCGCGGATGGAGCGGGCTATTTCAAGGAGCAGGGACTCTCAGCCAAGCTCGTGAGCTTGCCCAGCGACCATGGCTTCCCGGCGCTTATCGCTGGCCAGACCCAGCTTGCCTCCATCGGCGGATCCCAGATTCTCTCCGGTGTGGCCCAGGGCGCCGAGGTCAAGACCATCGCTACCCTGACCCCCGTGTTCCCCTATGAAATGTGGGCTAAGGGCGTCAAGGACCTCAAGGAACTCAAGGGCAAGAAGGTCGGTGTCAGTTCCGCTAGCGGCTCCGTCTATGTCGCGACCCTCGCGGCACCGAAGGAAGCCGGTTTGACGGCCAATGACGTCAACCTGATTGCTCTTGGCTCGGTGACCAACGTCAACAACGCTTTGCTCGCAGGAACTGTCGATGCCGCCGTCTCTCACCCGCCAGCATCCGCGGCATTCAAGGCGGCTGGGTTCAAGAGCATCATCAATCGCGCCGAGGGCAAGGTGCCGAACATCAACGTAGGCATCGCCACCACCGACACCTTCGCGACGGACCATGCTGACACGGTCACGAAGTTCCTGACGGCCCTCAAGAAGGCATTCGAACGCGAGCTTTCGGATGAGAAGTACGCCCCTGAGGTCATCAAGGCGCGCCTCAACGAGAACGACGGGGAGGCTCTGAACGAAACCTTCGACTTCTACGCCAAGGAGGTTCTCCCGAAGAAGCCGCTGGTCACCGTAGAGCAGCTGAAGTCCGCTCAGGAATCCTTGTCCAAGACGAATCCGGACATCCGGAAGGTAGACCTTTCCAAGGTGATCGACACCTCCTTCGTGGAGAAGGTCTGGGGCAGGTAGGGCCCAGTACCTAGCAATGACGGTGCCCCGGCAGGAATTCCTTCGGGGGCACCGACGATGTCGAGCTCGCCGAATTCCCGGACGGTGCGGTCGACCGCGTCGCGGACCGAGCCGGCCGAGCGGATGCCGCACGCGACGGCAAGCGCGCAGGTCACCCGTGCTCCCGGCGTTGAGCTCCGATGCGACGGAGGACGCATCGCCCAGGTCGAGGCTCGCCGCAGCATAGGCGGGCACTAGCTGCCCGGCCCGGCCACCGACCGTCAGCCCCTTGTAGGTCTCGAGGGATTCCAGCAAGAATGGGCCGCGTGCTGCGTGGCTATGCCACGTCGGTCGGCGAGAGCGAGGACGAGGTGTCCTCGGTCGCCGTGCCGATCCGCCGGCACGACGGAACCGCCGTCGCCTCGCTCGCCGTCGGGGCACCGCCCTCTCGTCTCGCGGAATCGGACGCCCCACAGGTCGCCGACGCGCTGCACGCTGCCGCCGCGCGCATCAGCGAGCTCCTGCCGTAGCCATCGAGGGGCCGGACGCGATCGACGGCGGCGCGGCGGCTCAGATCAGGAAGTTCTCCAGCACCGACGCGGGGAACAGGTCTTCGATCGCGAGCGGCTGCTTCACCAGCCGCTGCTCGTGCACGTATGCCGTGAACGCTTCGAGCGTCTTGCGGTTCACCTCGACGCCGTAGGGCCAGAGATCCGGGCCGAGCACCTTCGTCGCGGCCTGCGCGGAGGTCGGTCCCCAGGGCACCGGGATGTGCGGGGCGGTGCCGCTGAGCATGCGCGCGACGCTGCGGTTCTTCGCCTCGGTGAAGGCGGTGACGAGGTTCGGGGCGATCCACGGATAGCGGTCGAACACGTCCTTGCGTATGACGAGCAGGTGCATGATCGGGAAGATGCCGGTGCGGTGGTAGTAGTCCTCCTCGACCGTGCGCACATCCGAGAACAACTGGACGACGCGACCGGATCCGTCCTCGGCCGCTTCCGGGGTGTGCGGCACGATCACGGCGTCGAGGTCGCCGTCGACGAGCATCCGGTTGAGCGAGCGCTCGCGCTCGGCGCGCACCTGCACCCCGTCGGGCAGGCCGACCGGCAGCGTCTCGATGCGCCCGGGCTCGTTGATCCCGCCCTGCACCCAGTCGACGCCGGTCAGGTCGATGCCGTACTCGTGCTGCAGGAGTGCGCGCTGGTACACGGTCGCGGTGACTGTCCACTCCGGGAAACCGATGCGGGCGCCGGCGAGGGCCGCGGGATCGTCGACGGGGCCGTCGGCGCGGACGTACATGCCGGAGTGCCGGAACGATCGCGAGGGGAAGACCGGCAGGCCCACCACCGAGTCGTCGCCGGCGCCGCGCAGCGAGCAGTACTTGCCCAGCGACATCTCGCTGATCTCCCACTCGCGGAACTTCGTGAAACGGAAGAAGATCTCCTCGACTTCGTGGTGCACGGTGCGCAGGCGCACCCCGTTGACCGGCACCACGCCCGAGGCGATGTCGCGGATCTGATCCGAGTCGTTGATGGCCAGCGTGAGTTCCACGCGCTCGTCGGCGCCGCCCTGGTATCCGCTGCTCACAGGAAGTTCATCCCTCCGTCGACGACCATCGTCTGTCCGGTGATGGCGCTCGCGCCGGGCGAGGCCAGGAAGACCGCCGCGCCTACGATGTCGTCGGAGATGAGCCGGCGCTTGATCGACTGCCCCCCGACGATCCTCTCGACCCCCTCCGGGCGGGCGGAGTCGTGGGCGATGCCGGTGTCCACCGAGACGGGCATGATCGCGTTCACGGTGATGCCGTCGGGGCCGAGCTCGCGGGCGAGGGAGCGGGTCATGCCGACGACCCCCGCCTTTGACGTGACGTAGTGCAGGTAGTCGGGCCGGCCGCTGAGGACCGTCGCCGACGAGAGGTTGACGATCGCGCCGGCTCCCTGCTCGCGCATCGGTGTGGACACGGCCTTGACGCAGAGGAACGAGCCCGTGAGGTTCACCTCGATCACCTCGGCGCCCGAGCGGGCGTTGCCCGCGTCGAGATCCGCAACGACGACCGCGGCGCCAGCGGCCGCAACCCCAGGGCGAACCTGCGCCCGATGCCCTGCCCCGCTCCGGTGATGAGGCCGACTTTGCCCGCCATCGGCGTGTGCTGTCTGAGTGGTCACATGATTCCCTTCTGCTGGATCCGGCGTCGCGGCTTCGATGCCGCCGAGCCGGTCGCTTGACTTCGCTGCGTCCTGCGGAATCGCATCCCACAAGTTCTTCCTTGCAGGCTAGCGTTCTTCTATGGCGAACAGATTTCACAATCACAGGGTTTTCCAAAGGAGGGGGGAGCGCTATGTCGGAGACGTACGACGGCGTCATCATCGGGCGGGCCAGCATCGCTCGTCGTGATCGCCGCAGGCTGGATCGCCGCCCGGCCCCTCGTCCTGGCCCCCATCGCCCGCATCTTCGGCACCGTCACCGGGCGCTGAGAGAACGGAAGTCCCATGCAAGAGAAAGTCGTCATCGTTGCGGGTGCTCGCCCGTAGGATCGCTCTCCTCCGAGATGTCTAGGGCCCATTACCTAGGGCTAATAGTGCCCCGGCAGGAATTCCTGCCGGGGCACTATTGTTGGTGCGCCGTCGAACAGCGCCGGGTTGATATTCAACGGCATTCCACGCGAGCCGGATTGCCGTGAAGTGTCAACTCGGCGAAAGGCTGCCTAGAAAAGCGCCCCCGTGTCGCTGGCCAACTGGGCGGCACGGCGTAGATCATCTGCGGTGACCAAACCAGGTTCCATAGCGACCTCGGTCCGGCTGGCCAGTGCCGACAACATGGTCTTACGGACGCGGCGTCCGTCGAGGCCACCCAGGAGGGAAGCCAGCTCCACATGCATGGCCTTGTCCTCAGCCAGCGGGCGGATCTCCTGCCACTGGCCGGCAAGCTCTTCGAGCGAGCCTCGCACGATGCCTTCGATCGTCTCCGCGTTCGGCAACTCCGTGGTGAGCACGAGGTCGGCACGCGACAGCACAGCTTCGTCCACGGCCTGCAGGAAGTTCGTGGTGACGATCAGAACGACGTGCGGGCACTTCGCGCGGAGCGCGTCCAGTCCGGCGAGGACGGCGTCCGTGGCGCGGTGCACGTCCACCGGGTTCGTCTCGAACGATGCCGAGCTGCGGCGAACAGCCAGAGCCTCAACTTCGTCGATGAGAACTACAGTGTGTGGGCGCCGAGCCGCGATTTCCGGCAAGGTGTCGTGGAACAGCTTCGAGACGGCCCGCTGGCTTTCGCCGAGCATGTCGCTCGGGAAGGCATGCGGATCGACCTCGACAAGCGTCGTCGCACCTCGCTTGGACACCGCGAGGGCTGCCGCTTGAGCGAGACCCTGCGCGAGGGTGGTCTTGCCGGTTCCGGGAGGACCGGCAAGAACGATGAGCCCGTGGGGAGCTCCCGACAGGTTAGTCAGGAGCCGCCCCTGGCGCAGGACTAACACCGCGGTGCTGAGCAAGCGCTCTTTGGTGCCCGGGGGCACAATCATGGAGTCCCACGGCCCGTCGTGGTGGTCGGCAGGCAGCGCATGCAGGCCTGTGACCCCCGGCGGAAGGGTGCGATGAGGGGTGCCCCCATCATGATGATGGTGGGAGTGCCCCTCGGTGTGCTGGAGATCTGCGCTCATCGGGTCTTATGGCCAGCTCGGGCGGATCATCTCAGGCCACACGATGGTGTTGACATCGCCAGCCTGCTTGTCCCGGATCTCTGTCGGCGGCTCTTCGAAGAGCACCATCGGGTCCATCATGGCCTTCATGGTGTCCAGGAAGGAGTCGAACATGTGGACACGAACCATCCGGGCCGTGTTGTCCTTGGAGTCGTTGAAATGCTGGTGCCACAGGAAGTGGTCAACCGAGACGAGGTCGCCCTTCTTCCACGGGTGGTTCTCGCCGCCTTCGGTTTCCGAGCCGAGGTAGGAGTGGCCGTCACCGTCGACAACGTACAGCCAGGCCTCACCCGGGTGGCGGTGCATCGACTGCTGTCGGCCCTGGCCGAGTTCGAACATGGCCATCGTGATGCCGGAAGCCTCGTAGCCGATGGCGCGGTCGAGCAGAAAGGTGGTGCGGGAACCGCGGGGGGTGTTGAGCATTTCCAGCTCTTCCCAGTCGGTGCGCAGACGACCGCTGCGGCGCTTGGCCTGCTCGTTGCCGAGACGGCGCAGACGGCGGGCATAAGCGTCGTCACCCTCGATGCCCTCGGCCGAGGTGTAGCCCGGCCGGCCGGGCAGGGTGGAGAACTCTTCGTGTCCGCGGTCCTCAAGGATGGAGAAGCCCATGGTGGCCATGAGCGGCTCCGAGCTGAAGGTCACGTAGCGGACGGCTTCGGCGCCGTCGTTGCCCGAGCGGTGCCAAGCCCACGCGGGGATGTGCACGGAGTCGCCGGGCGTGATCTTGACGCGTTCGCCGTCGATCTCGATCCAGCCTTCACCGCCGACGCCCCAGACCATGGCGTCCCAAGAGTGGCGGTGAATCGTGGTGACGACGCCGGGGTCGATCTCGTGCAGCAGGGCATCGATGGTGCGGGTCGGGTTGTCGCCGTCCTCGCCCATGTAGACACCGATCTTGGAGCCACGCTGGGTCAGCTTGAGGCGGGCTTCAACGTCTTCGATGCGGATGACGGCGCGGTGGTTGGCCCGCCAATCTTCGATGTACTTCTCGCGTCGCGCTTTTTGCACGTGGTAATGGCTGGTCTTGGTGGTGGTCTTCGTCGACACAGGCACTCCTTTTTATCGGACCAATGGTTCTTTGAGTATGCCTTGAATCCATCAAAGGTGCAATGGTTAGACCCTTATCGCGGTATGTGTCTGGTTGTACTAACATCCGAGCTGCGTGCCCACGGTGGACGGGATCGCAGGCAAGCTCTAGTCCAAGAGCCCGACCGTCGTGTCCGCGGCCAAGGAGGCCTGCAGGCACGTCAGCTCAATGTCATACGAGCGGGCCTACGCCTGGCTCAACGCCATGAGCGTGGCCCTTGACCACCAGAGCGGCACGGCGTGGAAGACTGGCGTCGAGAAGTTCAAGGGCGGCGAGTTCACGCGGGGCCTCGGCTCGATCGACACGACGGTCATGCGCTGACGCGTCCGCCTCCATGCACGATGGCCCCCCATCCCGGATGGATGGGGGGCCATCGTTGGGCCTAGGGGTCTGCGGCAGGCTAGGCTTCTGCCTGGTCCGCCACAGCGATTTCGACGTCGTCGGGGTGCTCGTTCACGAAGTACATGACGATCATGCCGAGGAAGGGGCCGGCGGCGAGTGTGATCAGGGCGGCCATGAAGGAATTGTTGGTTGCGGCGAAGACGGCGCCCACTGCCAAGGGGACCAGGACGCTTCCAATCTGCCACATGGCGTTTGTTATTCCGGCGGCGCTGCCGAGAACGCGGCTGCTCACGAGCCGGGGCACGAGGGCCACAATGAGCGGGAGGTAACAGTAGGCACCGAGCCCGAGCAGCGGGGCAGCTATGAAGAAGGCGACGGCGTTGTCCAGCAAGCCGAAGACGACGAGCATGACGGAGAAGCAGCCAAGGACGACCATCGCGGGAACCCTGCGGGCGCCGTTGAACTTGTCGGCGATCCAGCCGATGAGGGGCTTGCCCAGGACGCCGAGGGCTGCATAGATGGCCACGATGCCGCCGGCGACCACGGGATCTATGCCGTGTCCCTTGATCATGAGGGCGTTGGACCAGGTGATGAAGCCGTAGGTCCCCCAGAAGCCGCCGAATCCTGCCAGGGCCAGGAGAAGAAGGTTCTTGTTGCGTCCCAGTTCGATAAGGACGGACCGGCCCTCCGTGCGGTTGGTCTTTTTTGACATGACCGGGCCGGGCCTCAGCATGGTGTAGCAGGCGATGCCGGCCACGATGGAGATGCCTCCGAAAAGCAGATAGGAGGCATGCCAGGAGTAGTGCTCGATGAGGTAGGGGACGGCGGTGTTCGCCACAACGACGCCCAGCGAAGTAGCCGAGGTGTAGATCCCCATTGCCATGCCGAGCTTCTCGGGATGGAACCAGCTGGAGATCAATTTGATGCCGGCGGCATATTCGGCTCCGGCGAAGAGGCCAATAACTGCTTGGACGGCCATTCCGACCCACGCGGACGTCGTGGACCCGAAGAGCATCATGGACGCTCCGGCACCTACGAGGGAAACCGAAATGAGTAGGCGCCCGCCAACCTTATCGGTGAGGAATCCACTGCCGGCGTTCGAGACGACGTAGCCGATGTAGTAGAAGGTGGCGAACAGCCCCAGGCTTGCCAAGGGCACGCCGAGGTCTTCTCCAATGAAGATCGACGCCGGACCCCACGTGGAACGGTCAACGGAGGTGACGGTGAAGGCGAGCCAGCAAAGCACAAGGACCAGCCAGCGATAAGGGCGCTCGGATGGATCAACATTGGTGGAGACTCGGGCAGGGTCAAGGGTAGTCATGGGTATCCCATTCTGAAGGGGCGTCGTTGCCGCGGGACATCGCGAAAACAAGAATTTGCGTGTGATGAATATAACCCTCTTCAGTCACCGATAGCAATCTTTTTTATCCGCATAGTGTCACGATGCGCGTAAATCGGACGCTTTAGGCGTTGAGACCATCCCTTAGATCCATGATGAAATCCTCGGCGGCGGCACGCAGGGGCGGCAGGAAATTCTCGGTCATGTCCCGGTCAGGGGTAGTGGCCTCGTGGACTGAGGCGCTCATGGCTGCTACAACCTCACCTCGGCGGTTCCGAAGGGGGACCGCAACGGCGCGTATTCCGGCCTCAAGCAATTGGTCAACGTAGCTCCAGCCCTGCTCTCGAACGGCCGCCAGTGTGACCTCGAGGTCTGCAAGGCCGTTGGCGGCCCTGTCTCTGCCCGCGGAACGCTTGGCGTCTTCAAGGGCGGCGGACGGCAGAAGGGACAGGAGGACCTGGCCCATGGCCGTGCGCTCTGCTGGAACCCGTGTGCCCGGGCGAATGTTCACGATCAAGGGGCTCGGCGCGCTGGCCCTGTCTACGTAGCGCAGGTCCATGCCGTCCAGAACGCCGATGGAAACGGACGCGCCGAGCTTCCGCGCCAATGCTTCGAGGCGGGGTTTGGCCACGTCTGTGAGCGAAAGCCGGGACAGCAGGGAGTATCCCAACTCCAGCACCAGGGGGGTCGGGGCGTAGCTGCGCCCCTGCTGCTCAAGGTAGCCAAGGGAGGCCAGGGTCAGGACGAAGCGACGCGCCGCCGAGCGCGGCAGCCGGCACCGCGCGGATATCTGTGCCAGGTTCATGGCTGGGTGGCCTTCATCGAAGGCGGTGAGGATGCACAACCCCCGTTCTACCGACTGGATGACATCCGATGGGCGCACCTTGGAGCGAGCATCGTTGGCAGGCGCCATCACGGACCTGGCCGGAGCTGCTCCGGAAGCCGGCCAGAGGACGGCCGCGGTCCGTTGCGCGGCAGTCTGGAGCAGCGGAACGAAGTCGTTCTCGAGTACCTCGGCGTCCACGCGTGTGGCGTGGGCTGCAATGTTCAGTGCGGCGACGATCCGGCCCTCCGGGTCACGCAGGGGAACGGCCACAGACCGGATTCCCGGCGTCAACTCCTGATCCGCCACCGCCCAGCCACGCTCGCGGGCTTCCACGATGCGTTTCCGCACGTAGTCGGGGTCGAAACCAGAGCCGGGCTCAATGAACTCAAGGTAATCCTCGAGTTCGTCCGGAGAGAGGGCGCCCAGCAGAATGCGGCCGGTGGCCGTGCTGTAGGCCGCAACGCTGGTGCCGACGGTGATATTTGCCGTGACGATCCTGTCGGCAGCTACGCGGGCGGCGTAATAGACGCGGCGCCTGTGCAGGACGGTCAGGGAAGCAGTTTCCCCCACCGCCCGGACCAGCTCGACCAGATGGGGGTGGGCGGCGTCCGGCAGCGGGCTGCTGCGAAGGTATGCGTCGCCGATCGCGAGCACCCCGGGGGTCAACCTGTATCCTTCGGCCGACTGGCTTGCATAGCCCAGGTACTCCAAGGTGAGGGCGAACCTGCGCGCCGCAGTGCGCGTAATACCCACAAGCGAAGCCACGTCCGTGACGGAGAGCGCCTCTTCCCGCGCACTGAATGCCCTGAGGACCGATAGGCCCCGTTCCAGGGAGTCCACATAGTCCGGGTCTGTGGCCGCGAGCTCTGCGGCGGCCGGCATTGATGCATTCACACTCTCGAATCTAAACCATTGCCCCGCAAATCAACTGCCCACCGCGCAGCCCTGCTTGACGTCCAATGAGACCCATGCAACACTATTTCAACCGAATAGCGCGCAGAAGCGCGGAAAATGGATACAAAATGTTGCTCCCTCGGAAGGCTCCTACAGTGCTCACTTCAGAACAGAACGTCTTGCTGACCCAGACCGGCCCGGAAACGCCGATGGGGCGCTTATTCCGGCGGTATTGGTTCCCTGCGCTCCTCGCCGAGGAACTCCCCGAAGCGGACTGCCCGCCGGTGCGAGTCCAGCTCCTGGGCGAGAAGCTCATCGCTTTCCGCGACACGTCCGGCCGGTTGGGCCTGTTGGACGAGTTCTGCGCACACCGGACTGCTTCCCTGTACTTCGGACGCAACGAGGAAAACGGCCTCCGGTGTGCCTACCACGGATGGAAGTACGACGTGGAGGGAAACCTGGCGGACATGCCGTCCGAGCCGGAAGACTCCAAGTTCAAGTGCCGGATCAAGCAGAAGTCATATCCCCTCGTAGAACGGGGAGGCGTGCTGTGGGCGTACATGGGCGCCGGGGAGCAGCTGCCGGAGCTTCCGGAACTCGAATGGGCCCTGCTTGGCGACGGGCAGCGCTTTATTTCCAAGCGCCTTCAGGAAACTAATTACCTCCAGGCCATGGAGGGTGGCATCGACTCTAGCCATGTGTCCTTCGCCCACCGCTTCAACCTGGACGATGACCCGATGCACTCCGGAACGGCGGGCAATGAGTACATCAAGGCTGACACCCGCCCGAAGTTCGAGGTTGCCGAAAGCGACGGCGGTCTGCTGATCGGAGCCCGCCGCAACGCGAACGAGGAAGAGTTTTACTGGCGCATCACCCAGTGGATCATGCCCTTTTATACGATCATTCCGCCCTTCGGCACCCACAATCCCATGGGCGGGCACGCCTGGGTCCCGATCGACGACACCACGTGCTGGGCCTGGTCCTGGAACTACCACCCGACGCGCGACCTGCGGGAAGACGAACTGGAGCAGATGCGCAATGGCGACGGCATCCACGCCAAATACATTCCCGGAACCTATCGGACCCTCGCCAACAAGGGCAATGACTATCTCATGGACCGTGAGGCCCAGAAGCAGAACAAGACCTTCTCCGGCATCGAGGGCATCGCCGCGCAGGATTTCTCCCTGCAGGAGAGCATGGGCGACATCGCGGACCGCACCAAGGAGCGGCTGGGCACCTCCGACGCCGCCATCATCCTGGCACGGCGCCGCCTGCTGGCAGCGCTGGACTCCATGGAGGACGAGGCCCTGCCGGGCATCGACACCGCGGACCAGCGCGTGCGCTCGACGTCAATGCTGCTCCCCAAGGACGTCCCGTTCCACGAGGGTGCGCACCAGGCCATCCAGGTGGTCCCCGGAACCGACTTCGTTTCCATCTAGACCCGAACCCGCTAGGAGTTCCGTATGAAAGACCACGGTTCCATGTTTGCCTCTCCCGACACGGCCGGGATGCTGGCAGCGCCCCTTCCCGATGCTGTCAGGGCGGCCGTGTCGTTGCCTGATTCGACCACCACGGTCCAATCGATCGACCCGAGACTATCCACGAGCGCCGCAGGCTGGCTGAAGGTCGAATCCTCCGCCCTGTGCGGAACCGATCTGGACCTGTACCAACAGGGCCTCGCCCGGCCCACAGTGATGGGCCACCACGTCGTTGGCGAAATCGTCTCTCTCACCCCTGTCATGCAGTGGTCGTGGGACGTCGAGGTCGGCGACAGAGTGGCACTGGAGGAGTACCTCCCCTGCGGGCGGGCCACCTGCGCTACCTGCCTGCAGCCGGATATCTACCGTTTCTGCCCGGACGCGGATTTGTGGGGCGGACAGCGCCGGGTAGGAATGCTGGGACTCCACGAGAGTTCTGGTCTTCACGGCGGCAACGCGGAATACATGGAACTGTCGACCCAGACAGTGCTGCACAAGCTGCCCCGGGATCTGGATTCGAACCTCGCCGCCTGGACCCAACCCTTCGCCAACGCGGTCGATTGGGTCATCAACATCGGTGGCGCCACGAGTGGCTCGCGCGTGGCCATCATCGGGCCGGGCTACCACGGCATCGCCGCCGTGGCGGCCGCCAGGGCATCCGGCGCCCAGGAGATCGTCGTGCTCGGACGCAACTCGCGCACCAGCCGCGACCGCCTGGAGATCGCCGAGGCCATGGGCGCCTCCATCCTCGTCAACGACGACGCCTCATCAACGTCCGCGGCCTTGGGCCGGCACGGCAACGCCAGCGGATTCGACGTCATCGTCGATACCGTCGGTCTTGGTGGACCAGCACTCCAAACCACAGAACACCTCCGGAAACTGGGACGTCTGGTCCTGGCCGGACTCGGGGATACCCCCGTCGCAGAAGTGAACCTGAAGACCCTGGTGCGCGGCGCGTCCGGTGTCGTCGGCGTACGCGGCCGTTCGCCGCAAGCTATCACCAGGAGCATCGAACTTCTGGCGGCCGGAGACACCGGCTTGGAACACGTGCCGAGCATCGAGGTGGGGCTCGACGGCGTCGACGAACTCTTCCGCACTCTTCTGGACCGGTCAGGGCCCAGCAGTCCGCACGTCGTCGTTCGACCTTCGCTCTGAACAGCGACAACCCAAGCTAAGGAAAACCCATGACACGTTTAACGTCGCGCGCCTACTATAAGGCCCGCATCCTGCTCGTACCCCTCGGGCCCTCGGGCGCTGCACTCGTCTCGTCAATGTCCGACGCCGGCCTGCGGGAAGTCCTGGTCGCCGCCCCCGCAAGCCACCCGGACGGCGTACTCCTGCGCGGGATCGACGAACCCGAGGCCCAACCCATCACCGAAACCATCAGCGACCTCGCGGCCAGCACGGACATGATGGTGTTCCTCGGGTCGCGGCTCGAAGAGATTCCCGACGATTTTGTTGAGGCCATGGCCACTGCAGGGCGGAACCAGGGGACACTTCTCGCCGGCGTCCTGGTCGGCCTCGGCGGCTGGGATTCCGAGCCCGGCTCGACCTCCATGCGGGTGCTGCGCCGCGAACTCGACATGCTCGTCACCGTCAGGAAAACCGACCTCGCACGCGACTTCATCGAGGTCCTCAAAGGCGGAACCAGGGAAGCCATTCCCGGCACACTCTTCCAACACCCCACCGGAGCCTGACCATGTCCCAAGACACCCTCGACCTCGTTGTGCACGGTCTGCGCCAGGAATCCACCAACGTCATCTCCCTCGAACTCGCCCTTCCCGACGGCAGCACACTCCCCGAATGGCAGCCCGGCGCCCACCTGGAAATCGTCCTTCCGTCGGGCATGGTGCGGCACTACAGCCTGTGCTCCGACCCCCGTAATCTGCACAAATACCGTCTCGCCGTCCTCCGCGAGACCGGCGGGCGCGGCGGGTCAGAGGAACTCCACTCCGAGACCCGGCTGGGTACAAAACTGACGGCGCGCGGACCGCGCAACCATTTCAAGATAGAGGACGGCGCAGCCCACTACCTGCTGGTCGCCGGCGGCATCGGCATCACGCCCATCATGGCCATGGCACGGGAACTGGTGGCCGCCGGTAAAAGCACCCGTCTCGTCTACTGCGGATCCAGCCGGCAGACCATGGCGTTCATCGACGAGATCCAGGAGATCATGGGAGACTCCCTTGCGCTCTACCCCCGGGACGAGCGCGGCCGTGCCGACCTGCTCGCCGAAATCAAGAACGCGCCCGCCGGAACAGCCGTCTACGCGTGCGGACCGGAACGGCTCCTGGCCGACCTTCAGGACATCACCGCATACACACTCGGTGCAGACGCCTTCCATGCGGAACTGTTTGCCGCCGCCACGCCACCGAGCCGCACCGAGGACACAGCGGAAACAGAGGCAGACGCACCATTTGAAATTGAGCTGCGGCAATCCGGCTGCACGCTGACCGTTCCACCAGAAAAGTCCGTCCTTGACGTCGTACTCGAAGTAAACCCCTCCTTCATGTCCTCCTGCGAGGAAGGGTTCTGCGGTACCTGCGAAACCAAGGTCCTGGAAGGTGAAGTCGAACACCGCGACACCATCCTCTCGCAAAAGGAACGGGCCAGGAACGACACCATGTTCATCTGCGTCAGCCGCTCCAAGTGCCCCAAACTGGTGTTGGACGCCTAGAAGACGCCTCTCTGTTGGCATAGCTGGATAAGGCACGGCAATGGAAAACTTGACGGGTAAGTGCACCCGCGACCCATAGCGAGCACCGTCGCTCCGAGGCGGCCGCAGGGCTGCGGTCGACGTTCTTGTCCCCGTCCTTGAATGTCTCTGTCGACATTCACTCAACGATCACGCCCTTCTGACGCGCTCTGGATTGCAGCCCACGGAGTCGAACTGCGCGCCCTGTATGAGCAGGCGCAGGGTTCCACATTTCTGCCGGTCTTTGAACACGAAGGACAGTTCATGGACGCCGGAGCTGACATCGTCATCGAAGTCAATGTCCATGACAGGGCCGCGATGGACTGTGGCTTGGACGCGGCGGTCGCCCGGATGATCGAGTCGCCCGGCGGGGCCGCGGCCTCGTCATCTTGGTATCCCGTCTGAGAGACGGACACTTTACCGTGAGGCTGAGCGAAGCGGTCCCCTTCGGCTACACGAAACAGCTCGATGCCCGGAAGAGGTCCCTCTGACCATTTGCCGGCTCGTTCGGCGCTTGCTGGCACTCCGGCCTGCGACGCACTTCTGTAAGAGGCACGCTCTAACCGCAAGACGGACGCGCCACTGCCGAGGGGCGCAGCAAGCGGCGCCGACTCCACCGGAATCCCAGCCCCCTACAGCGCCGTTTAGTCGCATCAGGCAGCGTATGTGGCTGGTGTGAAGCACACAGCGGGCGTAGAACGCGGGATGGGCTGGTTGGAATGCTGACACGGCGGCCGGCTCACTGGGCGCGGGTGCGGTCACCTTAGTTGAGGGCTCATTCTTCTGGTTCTCCGGCGGGAAGGGCGACATCTGGCGCCCCCTGGTTCATGGTCCTGTTCGGCGGGGACTCACTCTGGGCGTCCCTTATGGCGCTGCCGGTGGATCCATCCCTGGCATTCGGCACTATCCAGACCCTCGCGGACCATCAGGGGAGTGTCGTAGATGAGATGAGCGGGGAGGACCCGGGGCAGGCAACATCACGACGCCGTCGCGGAGGAGCTCGATTCCCCGGTACAGGCCATCGGCTCGACTTTCTCTTCGCAGCGGGTAAAGTACAGGGGCGCGGGCTCGACGGCTTATGCGCCGGTTCCCGAGGAAATTGCCCCGATATTCAATAGGGTGGGCCGTTTCGGCGGTCTTCCACGCTCGGACGCGGCCGCCCGTAGCCCGTTGACTCTTCGCACCGGTCGGGGGTCCGATGATCCGCAGCGGGACAAGCCGGCCACCCCGCCTCCCGGCAAAAGTTCCTCGGCGGGCTCATTCATGGCTTTTCCATCGTTGAGTGCACGCGGCAATCGTAGAACGGACGCGGCGGCGCGCCTCCGAGGCGCCGCCGCGAGAGGTCCAGTGGGATCGCACCGACACCCGTAGTAACGGGGACAGCTTTCACCATGGTGAACGTTCTCCGGAACTGCTGCCTCCAGTGCCGCCTTAGCTTCTTCGTACGTGCCGCCCTGGGCTGTGATGTGATCACGTAAACGAAGACCCTGCAGGCGCACAGTCATGCCCGGAGTGAGACTGTCGACTCCTGGGCGGTGAGAAAGTCGCTTCGGACCTGATTGCGGTTTCAAGCTTCGGCTGACGCCTTCGATAAGAATCAGGGCCTTAGGCTTGGGCTAAGCGAGCGGCCGTGCGGCCCAAGTGATCGCGCATGATCACGATCGCGGCGTCGACGTCGCGGGCGGCGACGGCATCGATGAAGCGACGGTGCTCCTCGACGCCGCTGGTGTCGTGGTGAGCCGCGTCGTGCAGTGACCGGAGGATCGGCTGCTGGATCGATGTGAGCAGCATGAGGACCGCGGGGTTGTGCGCCGCGGCGGCGACGCGGAGGTGGAAGCTCAGGGATGTGCGCACATTGTAGTCGCCTCGCTCGCGCTCTGCGAGGGCTCGGTCGCAGAGCGCGTAGAGCTCCACAATGTCTGCATCCGTTGCACGCTCGCACACCAGCGGGATCACGCTCAGCTCGAGAAGCGTGCGCGCCTCCGTGATTTCGGCCGCTATCAGAGTGGAGAGTGCGAGAAGGTCGCCGATGTTGTCGCGCACGACATCGATCGGTGGAACCGTGACGAATGCGCCGCCGCTCACACCGACCTTGACGGCGACCAGCCCGTTCGTCTCGAGGATTCGCAATGTTTCGCGGACCGTGACGCGGCTCACGCCTAGCTGAACGCACAGGTCGCGCTCGGAGGGCAGGCGATCTCCGACTGCGATCACGCCCTCCTGGATCATGGTCCGGATCCTGTCCGCGACCGTCTGAGAGGAACGCTGCGCCTCGATCGGGGTGAACAGATCGGTGGGGACCGTTCTCCCTGGGCGGTCAGTTTGTGAACTGTTCGTCGTAGTCCTCGTTGCTTTCATGTGCGGTGCCTTCCTGGGGCGTCCTCGCCTGGCGTCCGGGTCTGAGCAGGGTGGTCAGTGTCGGCGTGGAAATGATGATACCGGCGATCCCCGCGGCGACAGCAGCGCTGGGGACGATGAGGATGAGGCCTGCGGTCGCCAGCGGGGACGCGAGCAGCGACACGGACCGGAACGTCCCGATGGATGCGATGGCGCGCCCACGATCGTCGTCGCTGACGGAATCTGCCGCCAAGGCCGGACCGACCGTCTGCAGAATCCCGGCACCTGCGCCCGATATGGCGAGCCCGACAACGACCACCCAGATCGGATTTGGGAAGAACGACGCGAGCGCGAGTCCCAGACCTGCCCCCGCCGTGCCGATCGCGTTCGCGACGCGCGGACCCGCGGCTTGGATGCGGCGGGAGAAGGCACTGCCGCCAAGCGAAGCGAGATTGGCGACCGTCACGAGGGTGCCGGCGACGGGGACGCTGTAGCCGACCTGGGTCAGGATGACGGGTAGGTAGGAATTGAGGATCCCGCGCCACGCACCGCCGACCGCTGTCATGCTGGCGGCCATGCTGACACCTGGCTGCCGCCAGATCTGCCGCGGGCGCCCGGTGCTGTGGCGGCTCCGCTGCGGGAACGGGGCGAAGTGGATGAGGGCGATCGCCGGCGCGAGCGCGATCGCCGCGAGTGCGGCGGCTGACAGGAGGGACATCTGCAGTGACCAGGCGCCAATGAAGCCCGCCAGTGCCGGCCCGATCAGCTGGCCGACGCCTTGGACGACGTTCAGGCGGGAGAGTGCGGTGACGGCGGATTCGGATGCGCGGACGACATGCGTCTGGCTTCCGGTCCAGAAATAGGCGCGTGCCGCTCCTTGCAGGAGTTGGGCAATGATGAAGGCCCACAATGCGGTGCTGAGGCCGAGGAGGAAACAGGATGTGGCCAGCAGCAGCGTGGCTGCGGCGATGAAGTGCTTGGTGGGCAGCCGACTCATTAGGGTGCCCATGCCGAGGCGCGCGACGGTCTGCGACACCGCGGAGACCGCGACGATGATCCCGATCAGCTCGATGGAGTGCCCGGCCTGAACGGCCAGGATCGGCACGACGACGGCCGCCATTGCCTGCGCGATCGAGAAGGCGATGTTCGCCGACTGGGTGAGGTAGTGGTCGCGTCGAAGGCGCCGCGGATCGTTCGGTGATGCGGAATCGTCGGTGCGTGACATGTCGGCCTCCTTCCCTGAGTGTAATGGTTTGTCCATTATACAGATGTGCTTTTCCAGGACGAAAGGCATTGGGTCGATCGCTGTCCATATGCGGCGCGGCTAAAACCTGAGGAAGCGGCCAGCCGATGTTTGGCATCACGCTCGAGGACATCACCGGGATCGCCGGCCCCGATCGCCGCCGCGGCGCACGACCCCACGGTCCTCATGTTGCTCACGTCGATCCAGCGGCCGATCCTCCGGTCACTGCAGGATGCGGGTCACCATGACGCCAGCGGGTCGAGGAGCACCGTCGCTTCGTCGATGCCGTCGCCGCCCGCGACGTCGACGCCGCGATCGTGATCATGCGCGATCACTTGGGCGGCACGGCCGCTCGCCTAGCCGAAGCCTAAGGCCCTCACGCAGCTCCCTCTTGACACGCAGGGCCACATCGACCATTATCGCTATCACAAATGGTCTAACCATTCACGCGGGAATTCAGATGTTCCCGGGTGAAGAAAACGTCCCAGGAGTGATCAATGCGGATCGAAGCCAAGCGACACCTCTGCCAGAGCTACGGCAACTGCGTAGCCATCGACCCGGAGCACCTCGACCTTGACGACGAAGGGCTCGTCGTGATCAACCGAGATTCCGTCGCGGACGGTGAGCTCGCAACCGTTCAGGCGGGAATCCGCAGCTGCCCCGTGAACGCGCTCGTCCTCGTTGACGGGGAGTGACCGTGCCCACCCTCACCGCGCCTCCGATGCGCGTTGTCATCGTCGGCGGTTCCGTGGCCGGTGCCCGCACCGCGCAGGCACTACGCGCGGACGGCTTCTCAGGCGAGCTGATCGTCATCGAGCCCGAGGCCGGGGAGGCGTACGACCGCCCGCCACTCTCGAAGGAGTACCTGACCGGCACGTGGTCGCGCGCGCAACTCGACCTGATCCCCGGTGGTTGGGCGTCTTTGGATGCCACGGTAATCCCAGCACACGCCACCGGGCTGAATGTGCAGGAACGCCGGATTACGCTCTCCGACGGACCAGTGATCGGCTACGACGCACTGGTGATCGCAACCGGTCTCTCGCCCCGGCGCCTGGTCGCGGACGACGGCGAGCCGATCGGCCACGTCATCGGGACGGCGTCCGACGCCGATGCCCTCCGCGACCAGCTCCGCGAGGGCGAGCACGTCGTCGCGGTCGGCGGCGGGTTCATCGCGGCCGAAGCAGCGTCCGTGGCCCGCGAACTCGGCCTTCCGGTCACGATCATCGACCGGCGCGGTACACTGCTCGAGCGCAGTCTCGGTGCCGTCGTCGGCGCTCACATCGCGGCTACCCATCGCGATCGCGGCGTCGACCTGCGCACGCACGCACGGATCACCTCGATTACGCGTGACGGCAGCGGCGCCGTGATTACGCTGGAGGGCGGCGAGCGGATCCACGCGGGCGCCCTTGTCGCCGGCATCGGATCAGAGCCCAACACCGCCTGGCTCCAGGGCTCGGGCATACGCGTCGACGTCGGCGTGATCACCGACGCCCGGTGCCGCGCGTTCGGCGCTGCCGGGGTCTACGCTTTGGGGGACGTTGCGCACTTCTACGATGTCCACTCCGCCAAGCCCCGCAGGGTCGGCCATTGGACGCACGCGGCCGATCAGGCTACCGTCGTCGCCCACAACATCCTGCATCCGCAGGATCCGATCGGATACCGGGAGGCGCCCTACTTCTGGTCGGACCAGTTCGGCGAGAAGATCCAGGTCGCCGGACACCCGGAGCCGGACGCCCACGTCGATCTCCTGACGCTGGACGGCCCCACCCCGCGTCGGATCGCGATCTACACGCACGGCGACGACGACGGTTGCGGTGCCGTCGTCACATTCGGTTGGCCGCGTGGCATGGTCGCCGTGCGCCGCCTGATGCCGCTCGAACCGACGACCGCCGAGATGCTCAGCGAGCTCGAGAAGCTCGCCGCGGGCGCACGCACTGTCGCCGCCGGTTGAAGCCGGTCGTTTCCTTCCCATTCCGTACACGAAAGCGAGCTTTCACGATGACCACAAACATTTGCTCCAGTTCACAAACTTGTCCCACGTCAGAATCTTGTCTCACGCCTGCTCCTCAGACCGAGGACCCGCGCCGCGCACGCGATCTGGTCGACTTGCAGACCGGACAGGTCAGCCGCGAGATCTTCGTCAACCAGGAGATCTTCGATCTCGAAATGCAGAATCTGTTTCCCCGTGCCTGGCTATTCGTCGGCCATGCGTCGCAGGTCCCCAACCCGGGTGACTACTTCTCCTCGTGGATGGGCAGCGACCCGGTCCTGCTCACGCGCGATGTGGACGGTGGTATCTACGTGCTGCTGAACTCCTGCCGCCACCGCGGCATGCGCGTGTCCCGTTATGATGAGGGCAATACCATGCAGTTCACCTGCCCCTATCACGCCTGGTCCTACTCGATGGACGGCAGCTTGGTCAACGTGCCCGGTGACCTTTTCGGCGTCCCGCACATGAAGGTCGCCTACGGCGGCAAGCTCGATAAGCAGAACTGGGGCCTGGTGCGCTGCCCAAAGGTCTACAACTACAAGGGCCTCGTCTTCGCCAACTGGGATGAGAACGCGGAGGACTTCCTCGACTACGTTGGCGACTTCCACTGGTGGCTGGACAACCTCGCCGACGCCTTCGACGGCACCCCCGGCGACACCGAGGTGTTCCACGGTGTGCTCAAGTGGCGCATCAAGTCGAACTGGAAGTTCGTTTCGGAAAACTTCCTCGGCGACACATACCACGGCGCCTCGACGCACGCCTCCGTCGAGGCCATCGGCATCGGCCCAGGCGGCCGCGGCAAACGTCGCCACGGCGAGCGTCAGGACCAGGGCGGCCACTCAAGAGGCCGCATGAAGACCTCGTTCCGCAATGGTCACGGCGCCAGCGACAACCTCGCCTATGAGATCGCCTATCCCGAGTTTGTCGAGCCGGAGATGAACGAGTACTTCGACCAGGCCTGGGCAACCCGCAAGGAGCGTCTGGACGCCGAGGACCGCCGCCTAGGCGGTCGCGGCCCGGCGACGATGTTCCCGAACATGTCGTTCGCGGCCGGCTTCCCGCGGAGCATCCTCGTTGCGCATCCGATCAGTTCCACGGAGACCGAGGTGTGGCGCTGGTTCCTCACGGACAAGAAGGCCCCCGAGCACGTGCGCGAATGGCTGCGCCAGTACTACATGCGCTACGGCGGGCCTGCAGGCATGACCGAGCAGGACGACATGGAGAACTGGGACTACGCTACCCAGGCGTCAAAGGGCGTCATCGCCCAGCGGTACCCGTACAACTACCAGCAGGGTCTCGGCACAGAGCAGCTCTCGGAGCTCGATGGTGCGGTGCATTCCAACCACGCGATCTCCGGTGAAGTGAACGCGCGGGCCTTCTACCGCCGCTGGTCGGAGTTCGTCGACAACCTCAGCTGGGACGAGCTCATGGAGATAGCGAAGTCGGACGACCGGATTGACGCGATTATTCGCCGCCAGGACGAAGAAGCAGCTGCCGAAGCCGCCGCAGGAAAGGTAACCACTGATGTTGACGCCTGACTACTCCAAGGGACCGGACCGCTGGGCGCTCCTGCAGGAGGTCTCGGAGTTTCTGTTCACCGAAGCGGACCTCCTGGACGAACGCCGGTATGAGGACTGGCTGGATCTGCTCGCAGACGACTACCAGTACAGCGTTCCGCTGCGGATGAACGTCGAATACGCCGATGCGGACACCCGTGGTGAGACGAAGGCCGGGTCCGAGGTTTGCTGGTTCGATGAGCCGAAATCGACGGTCGAGCTGCGTGTGATGCAGCTCGCCACCGGCGTGCACTGGGCGGAGGAACCCGTCTCCCGGGTCTCACACCTGGTGACCAACATCCGCATCGAGGAAGTAACCTGGCCAGAGATCAAGCTCTCGAGCCGATTCCTCGTTTACCGTAACCGTGTAGCCGACGAGACCGACTTCTTCGTCGGGCGCCGCAAGGACACCCTCCGCAAGACGGACGACGGATGGAAGGTCGTTAACCGCTCCCTGCTGCTGGATCAGACAGTGCTACTCGCCAAGAACCTCTCCGTCTTCCTCTGACGACAGGTGCCGCCCGAGAACACGTCTCCCTCCCTCATTCCCGCCCTGCGGAAAGGCGCCCCCTGCCTTTCCGCAAGGTGGGAACCTTCTTTAGCGAGAGTAGGGCTGGAGTATGCCTGCCGCCGAAACGAGAACACAGCCCAACTATCCGGTCTCCTCGGTCGGCAACAGCCTCCGTCTCCTCCCATGAGCCAGAAGTCCGGACGGGCTCGGTGCTTCTCGACCTCAGCCTGTCTGCCGTGCGGTACATGCATGCGCGCTTGCTGGCACGCCCCATTCTCGCAGATCTGGCCATGCGACTGGACGACTCCGTCCATCTCGCCGTCCTAGATGTACTGAGCCGGGACGTTGTTGACATGTAGGTCTTGAAACGAGGAGGACCTCCGGGCTAAGTGGAGCTGTCTAGTTCACACACTTTGCGCTCGGAGGTCCTCGTGTCCCACGTTAATGCCCGTCTGACAGTTCATGGAAGACGCCTGATCGTTGACCGTGTGGCCGCAGGCCGCCCGGTCGCCCATATCGCTGCGGAGCTGGGCGTTTCCCGGCAGACCGCGTACCGGTGGGTCAGACGATTCCGGGCCGAGGGCGCGGCCGGCCTGCCGGACCGTTCGAGCCGGCCGAAGTCATCACCGGCCCGGACGAGTTCCGAACGTGAACAGGCCGTCCTGGACGCCCGGCGTTCTGTGAGGTTCGGGCCACTGCGGATCGCTGCGCTCACCGGCGTTCCGGCCCGGACGGTGTCCCGGATCCTGCACCGGCACGGGGTTCCGCGGCTGGCGGACTGCGATCCGCTGACCGGCGCCCCGATCCGTACGGCCCGGACCACGGCGAACCGGTACGAGCGGGCCCGGCCCGGGGAACTCGTCCACCTGGACGTCAAGAAGCTCGGACGCATCCCCGACGGCGGCGGCTGGCGCGCCCACGGCCGCTCGGAGCAGGTCAAGGGACGCGGCATCGGATACGACTACGTCCACGTCGCGATCGATGACCACACCCGCATCGGCTATGCCGAAGTCCTCCCCGACGAGAAGGGTGCCACCGCGGCCGGGTTCCTCACGCGCGCCGCAGGCTACTTCGCCGCACAGGGCATCCACCGGATCGAACGCGTCATCACCGACAATGCCTTCGCCTACCGCAACTCCGCCGCGTTCCATCAGGCCGTTTTGGACCTCGGAGCCGTTCAGCGCTTCATCAAGCCCCACTGCCCCTGGACCAACGGCAAAGCCGAACGCTTCAACCGGACCCTGCAAACCGAATGGGCTTACCGGCAGGTCTTCACCAGCAGCAACCACCGCCATGCCACCCTTGCGCCATGGCTCCAGCACTACAACACTGAACGAATCCACACCGGCATCGGAACCACACCCATCTCCCGGGTGTCACCAACCTGATGGCTCAGTACACCTAGAAGGCGCCAACGTCCGCTAGTGTCCCGCGCCGCGGGACCGCAGCAACTGCGCATTGCGGAGCGCACCGGCCAGGTGCTCCCTGCGCATACAAATGCCATCGGGACGCGCGATGCTCGCAGATCTCCGACCAGACCACCTCGCGCAGATGCTCCAGCGGCTCGCGGTCCAGGACGCCGATGTCGCCGCCCTCGAAGCGCAGCCCGCTCAGATCCGCGAGTTCGGCTCCGCGCTCAACGCTCGTCCGGATGACATCACGTCCTCGGCGATGACCGTCCAGGATCCGCGCGGCACAACGATCGCCGCGATAGACGCGGCCGGCCCGTCGATCCGTACGGCGCAGCAGGGACAGCAGCAGATCGCCCGCCAGCTTCACGCTGCTGCCGTGCAGATTGAGGAAGCGCTACGCGCTGCGCCAAACCAATGAGGATGCCCGCCCGGCAGGAGTGCCAGGCGGGCATCATTTGTGTTCCCCGAGCGCTCAGCGCACAGCGAGACCGGCGTGTCGAAGCCGCGCGCGGTGGTAGTTCCAGACGAAGCCGTCGTTGAACGCTGATCCAAGGTCGGGCATCATCGCCATATCGGCTTCCGGGACCTCGTAGCTCACCGTCCCTAGCGCGTTCGCGCTCACGAGCATCCGCGCGAGGATCTCCACGTTCAGCGCGCGCACTAGGGCCTGTTCGACCGTGGCGCCCACCGTCACGATCCCGTGTCCGCGCAGAACCAGCGCCGGCGCCGCGCCGAGCGCGGAGGCGACTTCCCGTCCGAGCTCGGACGTGTTGATCAGCAGACTGCGCGGGTAGGTCGGGATCCCCTCCGCGGCCATGCGCATCGCCGGAATGTTGTACGCGCCGACCGCTGGTAGCAGGCCGACACCGGCAAGGTCGGCCGCGATGACCGCGGGAGCGTGCGCGTGCACCACCGCCTGCGCGTCAGGGCGCGCCGCCAGCACCTCAGCATGGATCGGGAGTTCATTCGGCGCGTGGTATCCCCCCTCAAGCGCGCGCTCGGGGACGATTTCGTGGATGTCCCCCGGCTTGGTGAACAGCAGCCCGCTCTCCTGCGGCCCGCGACAGCGGATTGCGATGCCGGCGTCGGTTCGCAGGCTGACGTGGCCGAGGACATCCTCCGCTAAGCCGGCATGGGCGATGATTCGGCAGGCCTCGGCGAGCAGCTCTCGTGCCGATGCGTCGAACGCCATCAGCTCTCCCGCGCGGTCGTGCGCAACTGTGCGAGAAGCTCTGTGCTCTCCGGATAGGGACGCTTCGCATAGTCTCCTTCCGCGGCAGCACCGAAGAATTCCGCCGCGGCAGACAGCGTCGCGCTCGTAACACCCAGCGAGTCGGCGAGAGCTGCGGCCAGCCGCATGTCCTTGGCAATCGTCGTCGCGGGCGCGTGCTTTGCCACCGCGCGCTTGTTCCCGCCGTAGTACTCAGCGACGCCCTTGAAACCGCCGATGACACCGCTCGACCGCTCGATCGCATCGATCACCATCTGGACATCGAGACCAGCCTGCTGGGCGATCACGAGGGCCTCGGCCGCAGCCAGATGGGTCGCGTACTTCACGTGCTGGTGCACGAGTTTGGTGGCGAAGCCGTCACCCAGGGCGCCCATGTAGATCAGGGCACCGGCGATGTCCTGCACGATCGACTCCGCGCCGCCGAGCACACCCGCCTCGCCGCCGATCATGACACTGAGCTTTGGGGCCGTGCCGGACACCGGTGCATCGACGTAGCGGGCACCGTTGCCGAGTGCCGCGACGCGCCGCGCGACGTCCTGCGCGAGTTCCCGGTCTCCCGTCGTCATATCCACGATCACGGCACCGGCACGAAGCCCGGCAAGCACTCCGGTCTCCTCGTCGTAGAGCACCTCGCGCACTGCCGTCGGATTCGGCAGGGCAAGGAAAATTACATCGCTCTGTTCCGCGAGTTGGCGGGGACTCACCGACGGGGCCGCGCCGATCATCGCCGTTGTCGCGACGCGATCCATGTGCCGGTCCCATACCGCGACCGGATGATCGGCCGCGATGAGACTCTCGGCGAGGGACTTGCCCATCCCTCCGAGTCCGACGACTCCCACGTGATTTGGATCCATAACTTTCACCTTTCATGCACCGTTGCCTGTGGAGTGGCCCCGCTGCCGCCACCGGACTGAGAAAGTCTCGTTATCGGCGGCGAGCATCGGATACCTCTCGCGGAGCGTCATCGCCCTCCTCGAATGTATTGGTTAGTCCATTGACATGGCAAGGCCAATGCCCCTAAGCTCCCTAAGAATAAGTTCTCTGAACTATGAAACCCTCGCCCCGGCCTTTGAGCGCGCGGCATACAGGGACCCAATCCAACCCTGGCAAGGACGCCAGAAAGGAGCGCCAATGCTCGACGTTATCTGGAGCTCGCTTGGCGAGGCCGTCAGCCCGATGTCGCTACTCATGCTGTTCATCGGTGTCGTGATCGGCTTCCTCGTCGGCATCCTCCCGGGCCTCGGCGGCGCGGTCACGCTCGCGCTGCTCATCCCCGTCACCTTCGGCATGGATCCCGTGCCGGCCTTCTCGCTCCTGCTAGGCATGTACGTCGTCTCCGCGATCGCCGGCGACTTCACCTCGATCCTCTTTGGGATCCCCGGCGAGCCCACGGCAGCAGCCATGGTGCTCGACGGCTATCCGCTCAACAAGATGGGGCAGGCCGGACGCGCGCTCGGTGCCTCCCTGTCGAGCTCAGCGATCGGGTCGATCTTCGGCGCGTTCCTGCTCATGGCGCTGATCCCGGTGATGCGGCCGCTCATCATGGGCATCAGCGCGCCCGAGCTCTTCGCCGCGGCCATGCTCGGCCTGACGTTCATCGCGTCGCTCTCCGGCGGAAGCATTCATAAGGGCCTCGTCATGGCCACCATCGGTGTGCTCCTCTCGCTCGTCGGAATCGACCCAAACCTAGGCATCGAGCGCTACACCTTCGGAAGCCTGCACCTCTGGGAGGGCATCGGCATCGTCCCCGTGGTCGTCGGCCTCCTCGGCGGCGCCGAGGTGCTGCAGTCCATGCTCGACAAGTCCGGTCACACCAAGGCGGCCGTGGCGCCACACCTCGGCGGTATCCTCGTCGGCGTCAAGGACTCCTTCCGGCACTGGTGGCTGATGCTGCGCGCCAGCGCTATCGGTGCAGTCCTCGGCATGCTGCCTGGCCTCGGAGGATCGGTGTCCCAGTTCATCGCCTACGGCCATGCCAAGCAGACCTCGAAGCGGCCCGAGGAGTTCGGCAACGGTGCGATCGAGGGCGTGATTGCCGCCGGCGCTACCACCACAGCGAAGGACGGCGGCCACCTCGTGCCGACGATCGCCTTCGGCGTACCGTCGGGCGCGAGCATGGCGGTGCTACTCGGCGCGTTCCTGATCCTCGGCCTGAACCCGGGCCCCGAGATGCTGGACAAGCACCTGGACGTTACGCTCTCGCTCGTGTGGATCATCGTGCTGAGCACGATCGCGGCGGTCATCCTCGGCTACCTGCTGATCCGCCCCCTTGCCAGACTCACCTCGGTGACCGGAAGGCTGCTCGTCCCGTTCCTCGTCGCGATGCTCACCATCGGCGCGTTCTCGAACACTAGCTCGCTTGACGACGTCGGGATCATGCTCGTCTTCCTCGCGATCGGCGTGCTGTGCAGCCGCTTCAAGTGGCCCCGCATCCCGCTGCTGCTTGGTCTGGTGCTCGGCGAGATCCTTGAGCGGTACTTTACCGTCAGCTACGCGTTGTTCCAGTTCAGCTGGATCAGCCGGCCAGGCGTGATCGTCATCGAGGTCATCATCGCCGGCATGATCCTGTTCACCGCGATCCGCATTGCTCGCAAAAAGCGCGCCGCAAAGAGCGAGCTCCTGACCATCGGAGGCCACGCATGAGCACCCAAATGATCCGCTCCGTCGACGGCAATGGCAATGGCGACGGCGACGGCAACGGCGACGGCAACGGCGAGGGCGGCTCGCCGTGGCGCCGCGCGCACAAGCCCGACCTGATCATCACGTCCGTTCTGCTCGTGGTGTTCGTCGTGGCGTTCCTGATGGCTAAGGGCTGGAGGGACCTCGCCGCCTACTTCCCGCTCGGCGTCAGCGGCGCGGGCGTGATCGCCAGCGCGTCCTTCCTCGTGCGGGTGCTGTTCTTCCCGCCCAAGCCGGAGGCCCCGAAGACTGATGTGCCCGAGGCCGCCAAGTCGGTGGCCGAGCAAGAGTACGAGTTTTTCAAGAACCTCGCGCTGCGGGACTGGATCACATCGATCTGCTGGCTCGGCGGCTTCTTCGTCGCGCTGGTGGTCTTCGGGATCTACGTCGCCGTGGTCGCCTTCGCCGTGAGTTACCTGCGCTTTCAAGCCGCCAAGTCGTGGTGGTTCGCCTGGATCTACGCGATCGTGCTCGGCGGCGTCATCTACGGAATCTTCGGGATCGCCCTCAAGTTACCGTTGCCGGCCGGGCTGCTCAGCCTCGGCTGAGCGCCCGCTCCCTGCTCCCTCTTGCTCTCTCTTCCCGTGTCACCCGGCCCGATCACCTACGATCGGGGCGCACAGAAATCGAAAGGACCCCGTCCCATGCGCAAGCTCGCACTCGGACTCGCCGCCGCCCTCGCCCTCGTCGGCGGCGCGCTCACCAGCTGCTCGTCGACAGGCGCCACCGGCGCGTCGACCTCCCCGGAGGACGCAGCGGCGAAGCTCAAAAACCAAACGATCACACTGGTCGTCCCCTTCGACCCGGGCGGGGGCTACGACGCTTACGCGCGGATGCTCGCCCCAAAGCTTGGCCACGAGCTCGGCGCCACAGTGATCGTCGAGAACAAACCCGGTGCGGGCGGTATCCTCGCCACGAACGAGGCCGTACACGCCAAGCCGGACGGGAAAACCCTCGTGCTGCTGAACGGCCCCGGCCACCTCGGTGCGGCGATCGCGAAGACGAACGGCGTCCTTTACGACGCCAAGACGATGAGTTACATCGGCCAGATCAGCTCCGAGCCCGACGTACTCGTGACCAGCAAGTCCTCCGGCATCGCATCGGAGGATGACATCTCCGGCAAGCGCTTCGCGGCCACCGGCCCCGGCTCGAACGAGTACATCGACGCCGTCGTCCTGAACCAGCTGCTCGGCATGAAGAACCAAGTCGTGACCGGCTTCGCGTCAAGCAACGAGGCTAGCCTCAATGTCATCCAGGGCAACGTCGAGCTGCACTCGCGCTCGCTCGGCAGCCAGCAGCCGGGCATCAACTCCGGCGATCTCAAACCGGTCCTCGTCATCGGCCAGAACACCGGCGAGAACGAGATCAAGGGCGTTGACAACCTCGTCGACGTCGTGAAGGAAGACCAGAAGGAGCTCGCGACGCTGCACACGAAGCTTATCTCCAGCGGACGCCTCATCGCCGCCCCCCCGGGGATGGACCCGGGCACGCTGCAGGTGATCCGCGACGCCTTCGAGAGGGTGATGACCGACAAGGCCTTCGTCAAGGCTGCGGCCGACGCCAAGCGCCCGGTCCACTACGCGAGCGGCAACGATGTACAGAAGCTCGTCAACGACGTGATGGGCTCGCCGCAGGAGTACGTCAACCTCATCACGAAGGCCTACATGGGCTGATTAGCGACGTCTTAACCGGGTGTGTCCCAGGAACCCTCCCGGGACACACCCGTTTTTTGTGTCAGGATCAAGGCACGATCGACCCGCGGTACTGTCCGCCTTGTCGGACCCAATACGACGACAGATCGTGAGTCACCTGGCGGACGCCCCATGCGAGCAAAGCCTGCAGCGCCTTCCAGCTACCGGTTACCAAATCAACGTCGACACATCACTTCAGGGTCCTACGCGAAGCCGGCGTGATCGAACAGCTGCTTCGGGCCGTCCTACAAGCAGACATCTACGACGCACCATCTTCCGCCACCGCTGACGGGCCGCGGACCCGACAGCCCAACGCGGAAGCATAAGCCTGGACTGTCAGCGCGTCACAACGTGCGATGCAGGGCTGGGCTTCTTTGTATGCACATGGCAGGAAGCCACCACCGCCGGCCGGTTCGCCGGCAAGACCGTCATCGTCACCGGCGCAGCCTCGGGCATCGGCCAGGCCGCCGCCCTGCGCATAGCCAGGGAAGGCGGCCGCGTCATCGCCGCCGACATCAGCAAGGAACGCCTGGACGACCTCGTGGCCGAGCACGCCGGGGTGGACCTGGTCCCCGTGGCCGGCGACATCTCCACTGCGGAGACCGTGGCCGCCGTCGTCGCTGCCGCCGGCGGACGGGTCGACGCCCTGGCGAACGTCGCAGGCATCATGGACAACTTCGCCCCGATCCACGAGGTGCACGCCGATCTCTGGGACCGCGTCTTCCGGATCAACGTCAGCGCCCTCATGCGCCTCACCCGCGCCGTGGTGCCCCTGGTGCTGGACGCCGGCTCCGGCTCCGTGGTCAACGTCGCCTCCGAGGCCGGCCTCCGCGGATCCGCCGCCGGCGCCGCCTACACCGCGTCCAAGCACGCCGTCGTCGGCCTGACCAAAAACTCGGCCGTGATGTACGGGCCCAGGGGCCTGCGCTTCAACGCCGTTGCCCCCGGCCCCACCATCACCAACATCGTGGCCACCTGGGGATCCCAGCTCGCGGCCGAACGCCTCGGCCCGCTCATGCAGGCCACCGTCCCCACCCCCGCCACCGCGACGGGTTCAGCATGATGTGGGGGTTCAGCGCGTTGTGGCGGTCTGTTTGGCGTGCGCCTTGCGTGGCGCCGCTACAGCGCGCGGTGGTACTGACTCGGCCAGTATTCCTGTGGTTGGCCGCCCGCCAGCCGAAGCGCATAGTAGGGGTCGCGCAGCAGCGCCCTTCCGACGATCACGGCGTCGACGCTGGACGACTCGAAGACGTTTCGCAGCAGGTCCGGGTCCGCCATTTGGCCTACCGGTGCCACCGCGGTTCCGGCGGCTTCCTTCAGCGACTCCGCGAAGTCCAGATTCAAGCCCTGCCTGATTGGCGGCGGGGCGTCCACGGCTAGGGCCCCGGATGTCACGTCCAGCAGATCGATCCCCAAACTGCCCAGGCGTTGCGCGAACACTTTCGCCTCCTCCAGGGTGATGCCGCCGTCGATCCAGTCCGTAGCGGTTATCCGGACAAATACGGGTTTCTCCGGCGGGAAGGCATCACGCACGGCCTTGGCGACCTGCAACGGGAACCGCATCCGGTTCTCCAGCGATCCGCCGTACCCGTCGTGGCGGTGGTTCGAAACCGGGGACAGGAACTGGTGGAGCAGGTACCCGTGTGCGGCGTGGATTTCCACCACGTCATACCCGGCCTTATGGGCGTTGCCCGTGGCCGCGGCGAACGCGTCCACCACGTCGTCGATGTCCATGACTGTCATTTCAGAGGGCACGGTCAGCGTGCCGAATGCCCTGGCCGAGGGAGCCAGTGGCACCCAGCCCCCATCCTGGACCGGAACCGCGCTGTTCTGTCCGCTCAGGACCCATGGCTGCCGGTGTGAGCTCTTCCGGCCTGCGCTGTTGAGCTGCACTGCGGCGACGGATCCGAGCTCCTTGATCTGGGCGGCAAGCAGCCTGTGCCCCTCGATCTGCCCGGCAGTCCAGATGCCAAGGTCGTGGGCCGTCGTCCGGTGCCGGGGGCCGACGGCGGTTGACTCCACCATGATCATTCCTGCTCCCCCTACTGCCCGGGAACCGTAGTGCACGCGGTGCCAGCCGGTCGGTACGCCGTCGTGGCCGGCCGAGTATTGGCACATCGGGGACATCCAGACCCGGTTGGCGATTTCGACCCCGCGCAGCTTCAACGGCTCTGTGAATGTTCCGCGATCCATTCCAATCCTTCTTCGAATCAAGCGTCCCGGCCAACGGTGTTGTCGGCCCTGTGGTGATGCACGACGACGGCGGGCAGCGGAACTGCTAAGCCGCCCGCCGTCGGACTTCTTAGCCTGCGGCCGCTCCCACGACAGCGCTGATGGCTCCCTCCGGGACCTCTGCTAGGGCAGCCAGCAGCCCCGCGGCGAGGCAGGTCCGCTCGAGCATGCCGGCGATGCTGATCCATTCGTGCCGGGCGTGCGCACCGTCGCCCACTGCGCCGAGCCCGTCGAGGACCGGCAGGCCGAGTGCCGCGGCGAAGTTGCCGTCGCTGGCGCCCCCGACCGAGGTTTCCGCCAGCTCGAAGCCCAGTCGGGCCGCCACCTGCTCGGCCTCCGCGAATAGCCGCACAGTTTCGGCGGAGCGGGGCATCACCGGCCTGTTCCACCCGCCGCTGACCTGCAAGCAGGCTTCCGGGCTGCGCGCGGTGAGACCACCCAGAAGAGCATCTATCCGCGCCACTTCAGAATCGGAGGTAACCCGGACGTCGAGGTCGGCGGTAGCTGATCCGGCCTTGACGTTAGTGCGCGTTCCGCCACCCACAAGCCCTGCGTTCACAGTGGTTCCCTTTTCCAGGTCCGTTTCGGCATGAAGTTGGACGATCACATGCGCTATCTCATCGATGGCGCTTGCACCTACTTCAGGATCCAGCCCGGCATGCGCCTCCTTTCCCGTCGCGGTGACCCGGAAGATCCCCACGCCCTTCCGGGCCGTCTTCAACGCTCCCGCGGCGCTGGCCTCGAACACCAGGACCGCGTTGCCCCGCGCGGCTTCTTGCTCGATGACAGACCGCGACGCCGGGCTGCCCACCTCCTCGTCACCGTTGAGGACCAGCCGGACGTTGGGGCGGGGCAGGCCGAGCTCGGTCCCGGCGCGCAGGGCCCACACCAGCTGCACCAGCCCGGCCTTCATGTCGAATGCGCCGGGTCCCGAGAACCGGTCCCCGTCCACGGTCGCCGGCCAGTCGCGGAGGGTCCCGGCGGACCAGACGGTGTCGTAGTGGCAGAGGGCCGTGATCCAGCCCTCGCCGCCGTCGTCGGAGGGGTAGTCGAGTACGACAGTGTCGCCCCAGCCCCCGCCGTCGATGTGGCGGCGGGCGGCTGGCGTGCCGATGCGGCCGGCAATCCATTCCTCCACCCAGGCCAGGCCCGACGTGAGCAGCGCCTTGTCATCCGAGGGGGTTTCCCGGGACACGTAAGCCGTCAGGTCTTCGAGGAGGTCGGCACGTTTTCCGGCCACCCAGGCCGGCAGTTCCTCGATCGCGGTCATCGGGTGGCCTTCCGGTCAAGGGCGGTGAGGTGTTCTTCGTCCATGGCGATGGCACCCGTCTCCAGCTGCGTGATGATCAATACCAGCTCCTCAATCAGGGGCACTTCCAGCTGGTGTTTGGCGGCCAGTTCCAGGACCGGGCCGTACTGGGTGGGCACCTCGGTGGGACGTTTCCGCACCGCGATGTCGCGCCAGATGCCGGAGCGGGTCTTGGTCTGGGTGGAGAGCCATTTGACGAGGTCGTCCGTGGCCTCGGAGTTCCGGTCGGTGTTGGCGCCGCGGGTGTAGCAGGAGGGGTCGAACGCGTCGAACCCTTCCAGGGTGATGCCTTCGGCCGCGGCCACATCGAAAACCTCTGCGGCGAGTTCGTTCATCGCGGGCCGGTGCCGGTCGATCAGCTCGCTCATGTCGGCGTCGGCCAGTGCCGTGGCAGTGAGCATGGCCCCGAACCCCAGTTTGGACCAGAGGTAACCGGCGACGTTGTCAGTGACCGCCGGAGTGCCCCAGTGGCGCAGGTCGTGGGCCAGCTGCCGCACCCGGTCGCTGGTGCCGCCGGCGTACTCCCCGAGCGCCATGGCGCCGATGCCGCCGTCGTTGATTACACCGGGTTCCAGGACGTCGGCGAAGAGGTCGACAAAGGCGATCACGGTCCGGTCGGCCCCGACATGCCGGGCGATGGTGGCCTCGTTGAGGCCGTTCTGCAGGGAGGCGACGTAGCCCCCGCTGCTGAGCCTGGGGGCTATCCACGCCGCGGCGCTATCGGTCGCCTGGGCTTTGACCGCCAGCAGGACCCGTTCCAGGGTGGCGGGGGCGTCGTCCAGGCCGTAGCAGGGAACGTCCGCGGCCAGGACCCCCGAGGGGCTCTTGATCTGCAGCCCGTTCTCGCGGATGGCCGCGACGTGGAGGGGATCGGCGTCGACCAGCTGGACCGGGACGCCCTGCGCGTGGAGGTGCGCGGCCAGGGTGCCGCCGATCGCTCCGGCGCCGACTACTGTGTATGGATTTTCCGTCATTAAGATACTTTCGTGTTGTTGCCGCCGGACCCCGCCGCCGCGTTGGCCGGCCAGTGCAGCGGCAGGTTCATGGCGCCGGCGGAGGAACCGCCGTCGACGCGCAGGGTCTCGCCTGTGATCCATTCGGCCTCGGGGCCGGACAGCCATACGACGGCGCGGGCAATGTCGTCGGGTTCGCCGCGGCGCCCCAGCGGGTTGCCGGACACGGCCGCGGCGTATTCCTCCGTCACCGGGTTGGCATCGCTGTTGACCGTCACGAAGCCGGGAGCGACGGCGTTGACGCGGATTCCGTGCGGCCCAAGTTCCAGGGCCGAGGTCCGCGTGACCATTTCAATCGCGGCTTTGGACGTGGAGTAGGGAGCGGCGCCGGGACGGGCCCTCAAGGCCGCGCCCGAGGAGATATTGATGACGCTGGCACCCCGCCCGGCCTCGATGGCCCGCTGCGCGAGGGCAACGGTGGCCAGCAGGGGAGCGCGGGTGTTGAGGTTCTGCACCGCGTCCCAGATGGCGGCGTCCAGGGAGAGGAAGGGGGTGGCCGGATAGATTCCGGCCGAGTTGACCAGCACGTCCACCGGAGCGTTGGCCCAGGCCCTGGCAACCATGTCCTCCGGCCCGGCGGGGGTTGCGAGGTCCGCCGCCAGGACCTGCGCGTCCTCCGCGCCGGCCGCCCGGCACTCCTCGGCGGCGGCGGCCAGCGCCTCGGGATTGATGTCCACCAGCGTGATCCGGAAGCCAAGTCCCGCGAAGCGGTGGGCCACCTGGCGGCCGATGCCGCTGCCCGCCCCTGTGATAAGCGCATGCCGGTTCAATCGAGGGCCTTGCCTTTGGTCTCCGGCATGGTCAGGTACACGGCGACGCCGATCGCTGCGGCCACCGCGCAGTAGAGCCAGACGAAGCCGCCGTAGCCGCTGGTGTTCATCCAGGTGGTGATGTACGGGGCGGTGCCGCCGAAGATTGCTACCGCGAGGGCGTAGGGCAGGCCGATGCCGGTGGCGCGGACCTCGGCGGGGAACTGCTCGGCCATGATGACTGCGCAGTTGGCGGAGTAGCCCAGGAGTAGGATGATGCCGATGACCTCGATGAGCAGCAGCATCCAGAAGTTGCCGTTGAGCAGGGCGAATGCGGGCCAGGAGAAGAGCAGGAACCCGGCGGCGAAGGCCGTCATCGTGGGTTTGCGGCCTATCTTGTCAGACAGCAGGCCGGCGAAGGGGAGCAGGACCAGGAACAGGCCGACGGCAATGAAGTTGGCGAGGAGTGCCTGGCTCAGCGGGATGCCGGTTGAAACTGCCGCGTAGGTGGGCATGTAGGAGACCCACATGTAATAGAGCAACGTGCCGGCGATGGTCACGCCGAACACACGCAGGGTGGCCTTGGGGTGCTTGACGAACATGGTGAAGACGGAGTTGCGGCGCGTTTCCCCCGCGGCCTCGGAACGGCTTTTGGAGTTGACGAACGACTCGGTTTCCTCGACCGAGGAGCGCAGCCACAGGCCTACCAGGCCGAGGAGTGCGGCCACGATGAAGGCCAGCCGCCATCCCCAGTTGTCCAGGGCGTCCTTGGACAGCGTGCTGGTGATGATCGCGCCCATGCCGGAGGCGAGCAGGACGCCGGCGCCGACCGAGACCTGCTGCCAGGAGCCGGCGAAGGCGCGGCGGCGGGGTGCTGCGGATTCGACCAGGAAGGCCGAGGAGGAACCGAACTCGCCGCCGGCGGCGAAGCCCTGGACCATCCGGGCAATCACCAGGATGATCGGCGACAGGATGCCAACTGTGCCGTAGGTGGGGGCGATGCCGATCAGGGCGGTGGCCCCGGCCATCAGGCCGATGGTGAGAACCAGGCCCTTCTTCCGTCCGTGGCGGTCAGCGTAGGCGCCCATGATCGCGGCCCCGACGGGCCGCATAACGAACCCGACGGCGAAGATGGCGAGCGTGGCCAGGAGGGCCGCGATGGGGTCGCCCTGGGGGAAGAAGTGGTGGGCGAACACGGACGAGAAGGTGGTGTAGACGGCCCAGTCCACCCATTCGACGGCGTTGCCGATGCTTCCCGCGACGATTGCCTTGCGGCCCTGGGGCGAGAGTTTGGTTGCGTGGACCTCGTCCACGGTCAGCTGCTGCGTCATGAGATGGTCGTCCTTGTGGTGAGCCGGGAGGCAACGTGGGCTGCCAGGTCGGCGTGGGTTGTGATCCACACATCGTTGTGGGATCGGATGTGGTCCATGAGTTCTGCCAGGATCATCAGCCGGGACCGGTGCCCGATGATGTGGGGGTGCATGGTGAGCTGGAAAACTCCGCCCTCCGCGTAGGCCGCGTCGAACTCGTCCTTCCAGATCTGCAGGAGTTGGCGGGGCGGCATGTAGGGGCGCAGCCCGGTGAAGCGGTCCATCATCAGGTACGGTGCGTCGTCCCTGATCCACTCCACCGGGATCTCGACGATTCCTGTTTGGGCGCCGTCGGCCAGGATTTCGTAGGGTTCGTCGTCGGCCATCAGTGACGAGTCGTAGATGAAGCCCAGTTCCCGGATGACATCGAGGGTGGAGTCGGAGAAGTCCCATGACGGGGTCCTGATGCCGACCGGCCGGATGCCGGCCTGGCGGTGCAGCACGTCGGTGGCACGTCCCAGCAGATCAAGTTCCTGCTCGTGGGTGAGCAGGGTGTTCCGCTCGTGGATCCAGCCGTGCACGGCCACCTCGTGGCCCTGCTCCACGTAGGTGGGGACTTCATCGGGGCGCAGCAGCGCGCAGACGGCCGGGATGTAGAACGACGCCGGTGACTCGTAGCGACGGAGGAGCTCCAGGATGCGGGGTACCCCAGCCCGGGCGCCGTACTCTCCCTGCGCCATCCGCCCCGGCGACGTTTCGCCGTCGCGGAGCGAGGGCGTCTCGTGGTCCGAGTCGAAGGACAGCAGGACCGCGGCCCTGGCGCCGCCTTTCCAACGCTGGGCCGGATCGGGATGAATGAGGGACTGCCCGGCACGGACGCGGTTGACGTGCCCTCGCCACTCCGTTTCGGGCCATTGCCACGATTGGGCGTTGTTCACAAGCGCTCCTTTGTTCTTCACGATGCGGAGGATCGACGGGGACCACAGCTTGGGGGGTCGGCGTCAGCTGAGAGTGATCCAGCTCTCAAGTTACAAACGTAGGGCAGATCGTGTCGCGTAACAAGAGTTGGTGAAAAAATCATTCAAAAAAGTTCAATCAAATGGTTTTTTCTTCTTTCAAATTCGTGGTTTGGCGGTAGCCTTGAGTCAACACAGCGGCACAAATCACGGACCGGCGGAGGCCACCATTTCACTCATCGACGAGACGGACCTGGACATCATCGCGGCCTTGCAGATCGCACCCAGGGTCCCGGCCAATGCGCTGGCCGAGATATTGGGTATTCCGACGAGCACCATCACCCGCCGGCTCAACCGGCTGCAGAGCGAGCGGCTGATGAAGGTGATTGGCCGGTACGCGTGGCCGCTAATCCTCTCCGGCAACCCGCAGCAGCTGTGGATCTGCTGCGAGCCGGGGCGGTCGGCCAAGGTGGCGGAGCAGCTCAAGGCGTTCCCTGAAGTCCAGTTCGCCATCACCACCTCCGGCACCGGCGACATCTACGCCGATGTATTCCCCCTGCTGGGAACGGACATGAATGATCTGCTCAGCAACCAGATCCCCTCACTGCCCGGCATCAGGTCGGTTGAGAGCCGGCTGATCCTCGACTCGAGGCGCGTGGGCCAGAGCTGGCGGATCCAGCGCCTGACGGCGGACCAGAACGACGCACTGGCCGCGCACGTGGTTCCCATCAACCTGCCCGCCTTGAGCTCCATTGATGAACTGTCGGATCTGGAATTCGGCACCATGTGCGAGCTGGGGCGCAACGCCAGGGCTTCCGCCGCCGAGGTGGCACGGACCCTGAACGTGAGCAGCTCCTCGGCCTACCGTGCCATCCAGATGCTCCTGGGCACCGGGGCGATTTCACCTCGCGTGGAGGTGGAACCCTCAGCCGTGGGGTTCCCCCTCACCGCTGTGGTCTCCCTGCAGGTCAAGCCGAAGGCGATTTCCCACGTGCTGGATCAGCTTGGCGGTCACGAATCGGCCCGTATGGTCACGATGGTGACCGGCCAGGCGCCCGTGGTGTTCCATGGGGTCTTCCGGGATCCCGGGAGCCTGGCCGACTTCATCACCGGGGACATCGGCGCGCTTCCCGGCATCCAGTCGATGGACACGCGCGTGGCCATCGACGTCACGCGGCGCTACTGGATGGACCGGAACGGCCCGTTCATCGGCGACCAGGTGGAGGGGCTGCTCAGGAGATAGGGCGGTCTAAACGCCGGACCTCTGCGGCCTGACTTCCGACGCTGGGCGTCCGACGACGGCCCGGCTGCAGCTGATCACGCTCGGCCGCTACGCGCAGACCCCGGACATCGGCGAGCTCACTGCCCTGCCGGCCCTGCGCTAACAGGGGCACCAACCTGCACCACGGACTGCTGCTGGCCGGCCGGTTTTTTCCGCCAGCACCTGTACATGCAGCCCGTCCTGCGGGTGGTGACCGACGGGGGATCCCAGCTCGCGGCCGAACGTCTCGGCCCGCTGATGCAGGCCACCGTCCCCACGCCCACCACCGCGGCGCAGCTCGCCGCCTCCATCACGTTCCTGCTCAGCGACGACGGCACGAACGTCAACGGCGCCATCCTTGCCTCCGACGGCGGCTGGTCGGCGTTGTAGGGGAGCCGGTCCAGACCAAGCGGACGACGGCGGGAAGACCCGCCGT
>NZ_JBHVTV010000016.1:0-89303 GCF_042884475.1 Arthrobacter sp. NPDC058130 | reverse complement strand
CCAGCCAGGATCCCGCCAACGGCGCCAGCTCCGCCACCACGCCAAAACACTCCACCGCGGAAGACTCACAGCAGCACCCGCCGCCTAGGAATCAGTCTGCTGAGCCTGATGGCTGGTCCGGCAGGCGGCCCGTCAGCTTCTCAACTGTCTCTGCGATGCCAACGGCCTCGCCTTCCAGCTCTTCCATGTAGAGACTTCCGCCCGCAATGAGTCCGTCCTCAATCTCGAAGATCGTCACGCCGCGCATGTCAAAGGGCTGCCCGTCTGTTCGGGTGCCGGCCCAGGTCCATTCGCTCCACGTCGTGTTTGCGTCGTCCACTGAACGGAGCACTTCTGCGTGAAAATCGGGAATGCCAGCGAACATAGCTGCCCAGTTCGCGTGCATCTGCGCCCGCCCCACAAATGCCCGGCCAGGGTGGGCCGGTTGCACGCTCTTGTACGACTCATGGAACAACGCTGCTGCTGCCTCGAGGTCGTGGTCATTGACCGCGGCAAGCAGGCGTTGGATAACTTGGCTCATCGGATGACTCCTCTGGATGGCTCGGTTTCCTGCGCGGTCGACTGCAACGGCACGTTGACGGACCGCACGGCGGCCGGAAAATCCGCCCGCCCAACCGCCAATCTACGCCCACTCGCCCAGCTCGTAGAGCTGGGCGCGTTCGGTGAAATCGACAGTCGACTGATCAGGGTGGGATCCGAACCGGGGCTAGATACAGCTATCCGGTCACTTTCAGGGTGATCCTGTCCCAGGTCAACCGGCCGTGCTGGAATTCCGAGATGCGCCCGGTAAGAATCAAGCGCTGGTCGCTGGTCGGATAACCCAGACGGCTCTTCTCCCAGCCGAGCGACGCCCACCTGGCACGGATCACGCCCTGCACAGAGTGCGCCCCGGTGGCCCGTGTGTAATAGATCGACGCCCCGTTCGAACCGGAGAAGTGGTTGTACGCTCCCACCCCGTCCGGGGTGCCGTTCTCGTCGGTGGTCGGATAGCCCAACTGTCCTGTCTCCGCACCCGACGCCATCCATTTGGCCCGGATGGCACCCAGGACAACGTGCGCCCCGGTCGTCGGCGACCAGGCAATGGTGCGTGTACCGGACCCGAGGAAGTGGTTGTAGCGCCCCACCCCGTCCGACGACGCCGTCGTGTCAGTAGTCGGATAGCCCAGGCCCTTCTCCCAGCCCAGCGTCGCCCACTTGGCGCGGATCTCCCCCGTCACAGAGTGCGCCTTGGTGGTCGGTGACCAGTAGATCGATGCCCCGTCAGCACCGGAGAAGTGGCTGTACGCTCCCACCCCGTCGGGCGCGCGCTTCTCGTCGGTGATCGGATACCCCAGCGGTCCCGTCTCCGCACCCAGGGCCCTCCATTTGGACCGGATCGCGCCGGTCACCGAGTGTGCTCCGGTGGTCGGTGAATAGTAGATCGAAGTCCCGCCCGCACCGGAGAAGTCGCTGTACCGCCCCGCCTTATCCGGCGACACTTTCTCGTCCGAAGTCGGGAAGCCGAAGGCACCTCCGGCGCCACCCTCGGCCTTGTAACGCTTGTAAATCTCACCGAGGACTGCATGGGCCCCGGTCTTGGGCGACCAGCAGATCACTCCCCTGGTGTAGTCCTGGCACTTGCCCGCGCCTACGGCGTACTCCGCGGTCAGCGACCTGCCCAGACTCGACCCTGGACGCCCTGCGTTGATCTTCCACCCGTAGGCAGCGATGGGGTCATCGGTACCGTTCCCGGTGAGCATGACTTTCTGGGCAGCTTGGCCGTCATCCGCGGTGACGAGGTAAAAGGTCTCCTTCGTCCCTGCTTGCCCGACGGCCGTCGGGGCGAAGGTCACGGTCTGGTAGGCGGTTTCACCGCCTGGAATCTTCAGGCCCTCGGAGATGGGCGTCGTGGTGGAGAAGACCCCCTGCGGCGCTTTCGCCTTCGTGATGGTCATAGGGACGTTGCCGGTGTTCTTTATCTCGAAAGCCCTGGTAACCGACGTCCCGGCAGGGACGTCACCGAAGTCCAGGGTGCGCGGTATCTCCAGGTGCGCCGCGCCTGAGACGGCGGTAGCGGCCACCTTGACGGTCACCCGTCCGCGGTCGCTGGTGACGACGAGCGTATCGTTCACGGGACTGGCCGACGTGGGACTGAACGTCATGGACACGGCAATCGACGCAAGCGGCTGGATGGTTTTGCCCACGACCGGCACGGTGGCCGAGTCGACTTTGAGCTGTCGGTTTGCCGGCAACGTGACGCCGGTGATCTTGGCGACGGTTGTGCCCGTGTTGACGATGTTGACCGTCTGCCGGCTGACCGTCTTTGTCGGGACATCGGTGAACTGGACCACGGCCGGCGTCGCGCCCAGACCCTCTTTTGTGCCGACGCCGTGGACGCCCAGCAGATCGGTCTCGCTGTCGGCGGTTTTGACCGTCAGGGTACCGTCGGCCTGGCCCGGTACCGTTGGCGAGAAGTTCACGGGTACCGTCATGCTTCCGCCCTTGGCCAACTTCCGGGGCAGCGTGAGCGTGGTTGCGATCTTGAACGGGGCGCGTGCCGTGATGGAACTGACCGTTACCGCCCGCGACGCGGTAATCGTCACGCTTCCGGTCACGGTGGTGCCCACCTTGGCGTTGCCAAGGTCGGTGTCCTTAGCCCCTACCGCTGATGTTGTAGGGGCGCCGAAGCCCATCACGTGGCCGTCACGCGTGCCGACGTACACACGACCCTTATCAGTGGCAACCGAGGAGAATTTGGCCCCGATTCCCAGCGGGGCGCTGAACACCTCCTTGAGGTTCCCGGTATTGTCCGGGATTGCACGGTAGGCGCGCAGTTCCGCATCGGCCCCGGTCCCTCCGCTGACGTAGACCACCCAGACCAGGGCCGAGGACCCGTCCGTGCCGGTCGACGTCACCGAGGGAGCACCGGAGCTGAACCCGAACGTACCGGCGGACGTTCCGACGGCCGCCAGGCTGATCCCGCCGTTGGCGCCCGGCACGAGCTTGAAGGCCCTCAGGTACCCGTTGCTTTCGACGATGTAAAGGTATCCGCCGCTGGGCGTCCCAAGAAACGCGGGCCGGCCCCACACTCCGCTGTACGGACCGGCTTTGTCCAGGACGGCGTCGGTTCCGCCCGGTCCCTGCGCCATGCCGCCCAAGTTGTCGCGGTCCAGCAGGTACATGGTGCCGTCTTTGCCGATTTGGGCCAGCAGGTGCGGGTGCGCGGCCGTGCCATAGCCGTCCGGGATCGCGACGGGAGCGCCTGAGCCCAGATCGGCGTCGTTTCGGTTCAGTTTCGCGTTGTCGGCCGGGCTGAAGAAGTCGGTGGCTTTCAGGTTGCCGTCACTGCCGACCCGGAGCCGGACCACGGCCTCCGCCAGGGTGGTGGGCGGCTTCGAACCGGGGCCGGGCTTCGGGGAAATACCGTTGCCCGTGGTGAGCAGGATCTGGCCGGGACCATCGGACACCAGCCCACCGCCGGAGTGCCAGATGCCGCCCTCCGCGTTGGCGTTGCCTGATTCGGTGGCCCACATCGTCGTCTGCCGGCCGGCGGTCGACACGCCGACGACATAGCCGACGAAGGGCGTGTAGTCGCAGTGGCTGGCGAATCCTGCGTAAACCACGCCGTCCATCAGCAGCAGCCCTGGGCGCTGCATCGCCGTCATTGGGTTGAACGGGCGGGTGGGGTCATTTGTCGGGGCGCCTTGGATTGAGACAGGGAACCCGGGTTTCTCCGCGCCGGTCGCAACGTCCAGGGAGTGCATGTACCAGTGCGGGAACTGCTTGCTGGCCCCGTCATTCGTCTTCGCCAGCAGGAAAACGCTCTTCGTTGCAGGGTCGTAGACGGGGGTGGACGTGATTCCGATGTTGGGCGTGAGGTCACCGCAATGAACGGTCGACGCCGGCCACGCCGGCCCGAGCTTGCGCGTCCACTTCGGCGCACCCGTCTCACTGTTGAGTCCATAGACGGCGTTGTTCTCCGTCGCGGCAATGACGGTGCTGCCTATTACGAGCGGCTGAGCGTAGACCTGCCCGTCCACGGTTGTAGAGAACAGTTTGCCAAAGTTGGAGGAGGCGACAGCCGACGGCGAGAGTCCCGGTTCGTTCTTGTCCCACCCCGTCCGCAGGGAATCGTGGGCGATAGTGCCCACGTCCGCCACGGCGGACCCGCTGAGCGACAGTCCGGCGAATGCGAGCGATGCCGACAGCAGAGACGCGCACGCGCCGCGGGACCACGCGCGTTGCCTGGACCATGCCGCGAAGTTCGTGTCCGCCCGATGTTTCCGGAGGTGCGGTGCCCCACCCTTACGTCCACCGCGCAATCGGCCCTTAAAATGGCCGGACGACACCCAAGAATCTGTTTGATCATGCATGGCTGAGACCCGTTTCTGACCACTACATTGACTTTATTAACCCAGTAATTGGGAGCCTAGAAGCCGGTCTTGATCAGCGCGCGAGTGGTTGCTACTCGACTTTTCGGGGGCGATTCCCGTCTTTTTTCGGGCGCTACTTGCCCGCCTCGTGGGCGACCGAGATCGCCTACTTGCTTCCCCGGCACCTCACGGCGGCGGCCCTGTGTTCGAGGCGTCCCCGACGGGGACGAAAAGGGTGCGGAAGGTCTCAGCGTTCCGGTCCCGAAGGTAGTTTCGCGGCAGCGGCGAGCGCCGCCCGTCGCTGCCGGAACTCCCCTACCGGTTCATCAAGGCATGTTGGATCGCTGCGCCCAGCGGACCCGCGGCGACCAGCACCAACAAGCTAAGGGCGGGAACACCCATAACCCAGGCGATGCGACGCCGTCGTGCCTGATCCACCAGGCGCCGGAGGGCGGCGAAATTCCGGATGAGTTCGTCCGCGTCGCCTGGCCGTGCCGGCTTCGTGTGCCAGGTCCGGGCTTTCACGGCGGCAGTGGTTATGCGGTCCACCTGTTCGGTGCTCAGTACGGCGCGGCGACGCCGGAGAAAGCCCAGGAGCTGCCGATCGCTCAGCACGATTACCTGACTCGGCTTCTCCCTGATCGTGAGCCGCCGGGGTTCAACGATCACCACGACGCCGGTGACGTCGACCGGCGCACCCGTGGCCGTGCTGAGCAGGTTCGAGGCCCGGGCGGCCTCGCGCGAGGAGTTGTAGAGGTGGCGGAGTTTGTTTCCCGACACCATCAGGGTCTGCCCGGCCACCCAGATCGATTGGCCGGCATGGTTCTTGGTGTTAACGGTGAAGACGCCGGCAGGACCCACCAGCACATGATCGATATCCGCCCAGCCTGAACCGACCGGGACGGCATGCAGCACCAGCCACTCGGGCCCGAGCCCTGCCAGAATCCGGCCCACGGCAATCTCGCCCAGTGCACCCCGGTACCAGGGCCAGCTCGCGTCGCTCAACGGACTGGCACCGAACAGCCGCCTGGGCAGCGAACGCGGCGGAACGCCCGACTGGACCGCCAAGAGTTCCTCAATCACGGACTGGGCCGCAAATCGCTCGGTCAGCGGCGCCGGCGCCGCGTAGCCGCTCATTGCCGCAACTGTGGTCGCGGCTGTGGTGTGGGACGCATGCGACGCATCCTAGCCCGCCGGCGCCAACCCCGCGGGGCAGGGGTCCCGGCGCGCCGGAATCCTTGCCCAATGCTTCCGGAAACCTGCTGCCAAACCTCTACGCCGTGCCCCGGACGCGGCCCGGGGACGGCGGCGCACCGCGGGCCCCCGCCTCGCGTCGCGTTAGGCTCATCTCATGTCGCCCGATCGCTACCTGGCCGAACTGGCTGGGTCTCTGGACCAACTCAGCGCGCTTGCCCGGCAGCCGGCTGGCCTACTTTCCCGCGCCGTTCCGGCATGCCCCGGCTGGACTCTCGATCAACTATTCGGGCATCTCGGCTCCATCGAGCGGTGGGCAGCCGCGGTGGTTCGTCAAGGCATTTTCGTCGAGGAAACGGCTCCGCCCGCCGTCGACGCCGCGGCCTGGTTTCTCGAGGGAACGGCACCCTTCCTCGGGACAATGACGGCCCTGGATCCGGAGAAAGACTGCTGGAACTTCGGCCCGCCACCGCGCAGGGCCGGGTTCTGGCTTCGGCGCCAGGCCCACGAACACGCCATCCACCTGATCGACGCCTGCCAGGCGCTCGATCTGGAGTACCCCGCTCTTGGCGAGGACTTCATGCTCGACGGCGTGGACGAGGTCCTGGCAATGTTCACGCCGCGCCAACTGCGACTGGAGCGGATGTCGCACCCGGACCAAGGCGTGATCTTCCAGGTGCCGGGGGCCGCCGGCTGGACCGTCGGACCGGGTCCCGCGGTGGCATCCATTACCGCCCCGCTGCGCGGCATGTATATGGGTCTTTGGGGCCGGTCCAACCTCGAGGATGTCGCTCTCATTGAAGGGGACGCCGCCGCCGCCCGCCGGGTGCTTCGCGGCCCGCTCACGCCGTAAGTCCCGGATTTGGGGAATAGGATACGAAGACGTCCGGGGAAGCTGCGGGCCATCCAGGAGTCACCCGACGCTTGCGCGGCCACCTGACCGAAGGGAAGCCAAAGGCATGTCAGACCACAACTCGGCTGGTACCGCAGATGACAGCACGCCGGTTGTCAGGTGGGGAATTCTCGGCACCGGGTTCATTGCCGGACTTCAAACCCGGGACCTGATCGACCACGGCTCGCTTGTCCAGGCTGTGGGCTCCAGAAACCTGGCGTCGGCGAGGGACTTCGCGGCCCGGTATAACGTCCCCTCATCCCATGGAAGCTACGAGGACCTCGTGGCCGACCCGGACGTCGATGTTGTCTACATTTCGACGCCGCACCCGTTCCACCACGAGAATGCGCTGCTGGCCCTGAACGCGGGCAAACACGTGTTGATTGAAAAGCCCTTCGCCATGAACGCCCGGCAGGCCGGGGAAATTGTGGAGCTCGCCGGGTCAATGGGACTGATCGCACTTGAGGCCATGTGGACCCGCTATCTGCCGCACATGGCCCGGATCCGTGAGCTGATTCGATCCGGTGCATTGGGCGACGTCCGGACAGTGATCGCGGACCACAACCAGAATCTGCCCAAGGATCCCCTGCACCGCATTAACAACCCGGCCCTGGGCGGCGGGGCGCTCCTGGACCTTGGCATCTACCCCGTGTCCTTCGCCTTCGACGTCTTCGGCGCGCCGGTCGCCATCCGGGCTGCTGCCAGCATGACCGGCACCGGTGTTGACCGGCAGACTGCCATGATCTTCGAATACGGGGACGGGCAGCAGGCGGTACTGCACTCCGCACTGGACACCGCAGGGCCAAACCGGGCCGCGGTCATCGGAACCGAAGGCAGAATCGAGGTCCAGTCGGTCTGGTACGAGCCCTCGCCCTTCATGCGGTACGACGCCGACGGAAACGTCGTTGAACAGTTCGATGAGCCGGTCACCGGCCGAGGAATGCAATTCCAGGCTCGGGAAATGGAGCGGCTCATCGGAGCGCACGCCCTTGCCAACGACATCCTGCCGCCCCAGCAGAGCGTTCAGGTCATGGAGGCAATGGACGAAGTCAGACGCCAGATCGGTCTTGCCTACGACAGCGACTGAGTCGGACGGAATGTAGGCCGCCGTCGCTCATCTGATTCCGATCAGCCCAATCCCATGAGCCCGACCCCATCAGCCCGTACCGATGAGCCCGGCCACGCGATCGATCTCCTCGTCCAGATTGTAGAAATGCACGGCCAGCCGGATCCTGCCCTCTCGGACGGATGCCACGACGTTGGCCTTGCGGAAACGCGCCATGACGGCCTCGGTGTCCCTCACCGGCACGGAAATAATGGTCGAGCGGTGATCCTCGGTGAAGGGGCGGAAGCCGGAGCCCTCCGCTGCCAGGGCATCCTGCAGCCGCAGGGCGAGCCGGGCGTTGCGGTCGAGCAGGGCAGCAACGCCGAAGCGGCGGAAAATGCCGAGCGCCGCCTGCTCGGCCAGGGCGGGAAACCACGCCAATGAGGCATCGAGCTTCGAGGCCGTGGGTGAGAGGTCCATGGCCGGTCCGTAGAAACTCTCGGCCGGGTTCCGTGCAGCCTTCCAGCCTGGACCGACGGGCTGGAGTCGGTTGAGCAGCCCGCTGCGGACATAGAGGTAGCCCATGCCCCTTGAGCCGAGCAGGAACTTGTGGCTCGCGGCGGCCAGGAAGTCCACGCCGTCGCGCACCACGTCCAGCGGCACCGCGCCGGCGGCCTGGCAGGCGTCGACGAAGAACCAGGCGCCGGAGCGGGCAGCGACCCGGCTGAGCGCGGCAAGGTCGGCCCGGTAGCCGCTGGCAGAATGCACCGCGCTGACGGCGATCAGGCGCGTGCCGCCGTCGGCCGCCCGGCCGAAAGCGTCGGCGCTAACAGTGCCGTCGCCGTCCGGAGCGAGGGTGCGAACCTCATAGCCGCGGCCCCGAAGCAGCAGCCACGGATAGTAGTTCGAGGCGAATTCGTTCCCGGCGACCACGATGTTCTCGCCGCGCTTCGCGGGCGGCAGGTTGGCGGCCACTATCCCGGCGGCTGTGCTCACGGCCGGAACGATTGCGATGTCCGCGGCGGTGGCGCCGACGATCTCCGCGAACATGGCGCGGGCGTCCTCCCCCGCCCGCTCGGCTGCCAGCCAATCGAAGGTGCCGGCGGACCAGCGCTCAACCGCCAGCTCGTAGGCCGCCCTGGCGGGGGCACAACCGACATTCATTGAGGCCGTATTGAGGTAAATGGTGTCCTTGAGACCCGGGAAGAGCTGGCGGATGTCGGCGGCGTGCATGGCTTTGCTCCCTAGCCGTTTGAGCGCCCGGGGTCCAGGCCCTTCGCGTACGCCGCCTGCCCCACATGCTGGAGGCAATCGGCAACAATGCTGACCAGCCGCACCCCGAGCGTGACGGGCGGGTCCCAGCGGGTGTCGACGACGCGGTCGAAGTCGTCGTCGCCGAGGGTCTTCAGATATTCCACAGTCTGCCGGTGAACGGCGTCGTAGTATTCGAGCAACAGCTCCGGCGGGGCCTGCACCGCGTCAACCTGGCGGCTCGTATGCCCGTAACCGGTGTCGTGCCGGGGAAGCGGCAGGTCGAACCGGCTGAAGAATCCCTGCGAGGTCCAGACCTGGTCCAGGCCTGCGGCGGAGGCCACCTGGGCGTCCTCGACTCTGCCCAGGTGCCAGAGGAGCCAGGCCATCGAGTTCCCGTTGCCGGCCGGCCGGCGGAGCAGCGTGGCGTCGTCCACCCCCGCCAAGGCGGCGGCAGCGCTCTCATGGATCCGGCCGAAGGAGTCGAGCAGCAGTTCATTGGATTTCATCAAGTCCCTCGCTGTGCATGTCCGGTGAGATGTGCATGATCGGTGAGTGTGCATGTTCGGTGAGCTGTGCATGATCGCTGAGCCCCATGCTTGCATGGAGGCCGCGTCGGCGGATAGGGCCGAGCGTCTTGGCCTCCGGGACTTAGCAGCGAGGTCTTGGCAGCGGGGACCCCCGCGCCTACCCTTACGAACTATGAGCAACTTGTTGCCTGTAGCCCAGCCGGAGCGACCAAAAAGCGGCCGCTGGGAACGCCGGGACAAGTTCCATCTCGCCGGCATCACCGGCTTCGTCATCCTGCTCAATGTGGTCGGCTGGAGCGTGCTGATCCTGGCCGTGGCTCCACAGAACTTCACCCTGGGCCGCTCCGGTGTATATGGAGTAGGGCTGGGCGTTACCGCTTTCCTGCTGGGAGTGCGGCACGCCTTCGACGCCGACCACATCGCCGTCATCGACAACACCACCCGCAAGCTGGTCGGCGAGGGACAGACCGCCCTGGGTGTGGGCTTCTGGTTCTCGTTGGGGCACTCGACCGTTGTCTTCGGGGCGGCGCTGCTCGTGGCATTCGGCGTCAGGGCGCTGGCCGGCACTGTGCAAAACGAGGATTCGGCCCTGATGCAGACACTGGGGCTGATCGGAAGCGTGGTGGCTGGAACGTTTCTGATCCTGATCGGGCTGATGAACCTGGTCTCGGTCATTGGCATTGTCCGGGTTTTCCGCGGGATGCGGACCGGCGAATTGAACGAGGCAGAGCTTGAGCGGCAGCTCAACAACCGGGGCTTCCTGGCCCGACTGCTCGGCGGCTCCATCCGGCGGATCGCCAAGCCGTGGCACGTCTATCCGGTCGGGTTACTGATGGGCCTTGGCTTCGACACTGCGTCCCAGGTGGCCCTGCTCGTGCTCGCGGCCGGTTCCGCTGCCTTCTCGTTGCCCTGGTACGCCATCCTGGTCCTGCCGGTGCTCTTCGCGGCCGGAATGAGCATCTTTGACACCGCCGACGGCGTGTTCATGTCCAGGGCCTACGGATGGGCATTCCTCAAACCCGTCCGCAAAGTGTTCTATAACCTCACCGTCACGGTGCTATCGGTGGTTGTAGCGCTAGTGGTGGGTGTCATCGTGCTGTCCGGACTCCTGGCGGACAAGCTGGGAATCGAGTCGGGGCCGGCGGCCGCGATCGGATCACTGGAGCTGGAAAACGTCGGCTATATCATCGTGGGGCTCTTCGTGGTCACCTGGCTGGTCGCGCTCGCTGTCTGGAAATTTGGCCGGATCGAACAGCGCTGGACCCAATCCGGCAGTTGAGTTTGGTGCCTGCGGGAGCGGTCAGCAGTTGGGCGAGTCGAACTCGTAGGCCCCCGAGTCGGCGGCGGCCGTGCCGTTGCAGTCGCCGTCCTGGGGCACCGCAAGTCCTGCGAGGTCGACGGCGGAAGAGCTCGTTCCGGCGCGGTCGATCGCCGGGCTGGTGCCGGTCAGGTGGAGATCGGCCGGGGCGTTCACGAACCGGGCAGAGGCAGTGGTGGACGTACTGTTCGGCACGAAATTGACTGGACCGTTGAGGACGTTCTGCTTTTCGGTCCAGCCGGAACCGTTGATCCACAAGGAGTTTTTGACCCCTGCCAGGATGTTCCCGCGGATCACTGTCGATGACGGGCAACTGGCATGGCAGACAATGGCCTGGGACTGCGGCCCGTTCAGATAGATGGTGTTGAACTCAAAAACAGTGCCGTTCGTGGGCCCGAACGAGGTCCCCGGTCCGCGGGCGATCAGGCCCTTGGCCTGCGCGCAGTTGGCACCGCAGGTTGAACGGACCAGGTTGTAGCGGTAGGTGTTGCCGTCCGCAGTTCCGGAGGACTTTCCGATCTCGGAGAAGTTGTTGTTGTCCAGGGCCACGTTGTGGTGAATGTAATTCCGGTTGCCGTTGTAGATCTCGAAAGAACCGCCGTCGCGGTTGTAGTCGTAGGAAAACGCGGTGGAGCCGCTGACCGTGTTGCCGGAAAACTCGTTGTCGTTGCCGTTGACCAGCACGCCGGAAGCGCCCGAGTCGTCATTGCAGTTCACTGCCTGGGGTGTTCCGCAGTTTGTGCCCTGTGTCAGGACGTTCATGATGTTGTTGTCGGTCAGCGCGTTGCCGGTGTATTTCCCGAAATCGGATCCGGTTCCCGCCTTGATTCCCACGGCATTGTTGGATGCGCTGGAGTTGCGGACGGTGTTGCGGTCCCCGGTGACGCTGATGCCAGCGTAGCCGCAGGAGACGCCGCGCAGTCCGTCAACTGTGGTGAAGTTGCCGTTGATCCTGATGCAGTTTCCTGACTTCCCGCCCGTAATGGTCGGAGCGCTGCCGCTCCCGTAGCCGGTCAGGGTGATGGGCGCCGCATCAGTCCCGCTTTGGGTGGTCACAATCCCCCCGGTCCAGGTGTCCCCCCTGCGGAAACTGACGGTGTCGCCGGGTTTGAGCACCGTCGAGTTGACCTTTGACAGCGACTTCCACGGTGCAGCGCTCGAGGTTCCCGAATTGGTGTCGCTCCCCGAGGAGCTGACAAAGTACGTGGCACCAGCGGCCTGGGCCGGCGCCGCGAGTCCCGCCACCAACCAGCCGACCGTGAGGACGGGCGTGAGCAATGCGGTGATGGCGGAAATGACTGTCCTGATGCGTCGCGGGTTCATCCCGCCGACCCTAGTGGGCACGGGCTGTAAAAAGCTGGGGGAATTTTACCAGAGCTTTATCTCAAACAGCACTGCATACTTTAAATGGATTTGTGCCTGACCCGCCCGGGTCTCAGCGCGGAGACGTCGCACCGCATACCTCAGCCCTTTGTAACTGGAGTCCTGCCATGCTGCCGCGCCGTTCCTCCCCCACCAGTTCAGCGTCGGACACGCCGCTCCGGCGGCATCCGTGGAAACGGCGTCTCCGCGCGGCAGGGGTGGTGGCGCTGATCATGGCCGGTTTACTCGTCGTCTCGACGTCGGCCAATCTCCTGTTGGAATGGCACGAAAAGTCCACCTCGGTCGCCTACGGCGAGAAGGTTTCCATCAGCGAGGGAACCATCAATGTCAGTCGAACCGGCGATGCCGGCCCCACGATCGTGCTGCTCAGCGGGCTCGGGACCCCCGCCCCCGGGCTCGATTTTGCCCCGCTGGTCCGGGAATTACGCGGCTTCCGAACAGTGGTTGTTGAGGGATTCGGCTACGGCTACAGCGATATGGCTGCCCGGCCGCGGACCGTGGAAAACATCACCGAAGAACTTCATGAAGTGCTGTCAAAGCTCGGCATCAGCGCGCCGTACATCCTCCTGGGCCACTCGATTGGCGGCTATTCCACGCTGTATTACTCGAACAAATATCCTGCGGAGGTTTCCGCGGTGATCGGCATCGACCCCACCGTCCCGGCCGGCCGGACGTCCAAGGACGCAACTCCCGGCCCTGCTGAGATGCCGGCAGTGGACTACTGGTGGGCGCATGCGCCTTCGACGGCAGGCCTGGTGCGTTGGGCCACCGCGCTGGGATTCAGCGAGCCTGGCGGCGGCGGGTTCACCGCAGCCGAACGCCAGCAAATGCGTCACATGAGCAGCTGGAACTTCGGCAACCAGGCCGTCACCGACGAAACACTCCGGATGGGCGAGAACTCGGCCAAGCTCCAGGATGTCCGCTACGCCGATACCCTTCCAGTGCTTGACTTTCTGTCCCAAGACACGATGAACCAGCAACCGTATGTTTCGCACGAACGGCAGTTGGCCAACGTCAGGCGCCACGAACTGGTTGTCCTTGAGGGCGAGCACTACCTGCATTGGACGCAGTCCAGGGCCATGGCGGCGAGGATCAGCGATTTCCTGCGCCAGATCGGCGCCGGGTAGCCCTAATGCGGAGCGTGATCCGTCGGCGGGGCCGGCTGGGCTAAAAGTGCCCGGATGGTTGACGGAAGGACGATTGCTGCGGCGACCTCATCGAGTCGGCCGCCCCGGATTTCAGCGGCCGCGCTGTGGAGGATGGCGTAGAAGCAGGCGGCCTGCCACGCGAGGGAATGATCGGTGCGGAAGCTTCCCTCGCTCCTGCCTTTTTCAAGGACGGATATCACCCGCGCAAGGGGCTTGTCGTGGTGGGCCCTGATTTGTTCCGCCGTATAGTATCGTCCGGCCGCCGCCATAAGGGAGTCGAATTGCTGGAGAACCCGCCAGGATGACTGGACCAGCTCCCGCAGGCAGTCCCAGGTGTCCTGCTCGATGTCCACTGCGGCGAGTTCTTCCTCGGCGCGGTCCATGGTCCTCGCAAAAACAGCACCAACCAGTTCCTTCCGGTCGGCGAAGTGTCCGTAGAGGGTCACCCTGCCCACCCCCGCAACCCGGGCAATCTCAGCCATGCTGGCATCTGGATTCCCACTCAGGCACGTCAGGGCGGCTTCGATGATGACATCCCTGTTCCGGACGGCGTCCGCACGCTTGACGCGTTCCTTCCGTACTTCCGGCACCGGCCCCACCTGCCTTTCCGACTACTCAAACAACGATGTTCAGGTTACCAGCGGGGGCTCCGGCGCGGACCCCTGACAGGATGACGCAGAACGCGCCTGTGATGAACCTCTCATGCCGTGGCGGGCGACGGCGGTGCTCCCGATTCTCCGGGCACTTCTGGATACCGCTGGCCCTTCCGCGCCTTTCGCTTCGAAATGGATGAATTATCGTGGAACAGGAGCGTGATTCCAGGGTGAATATTCGGATTTTGCGCCACTAACTCCTTGTTGGAAGAATTTAAGGCTGGGTGCGGGCGATGCCCGCACCCAATTCCGCGGAAGCGCTTCCGTGACGATTCCAGCCACCAGGGAGCCCTATCCATGATTTCCGTCAGCCGGGTCTCGAAGAGCTACGGCTCCGGGACGACGGCGGTCCGCGCCCTTGACGACGTCTCACTGTCCGTCGCCCGAGGCGAGATTTTCGGCGTCGTTGGCCAGAGCGGCGCCGGCAAGAGCACACTGATCCGCACCATCAATTCCCTGGAGCTCCCGGATTCGGGGAGCGTCAGCGTCGACGGCCGCGAGATGACCACCCTGTCCGGGGCGGAGTTGCGCGCGGCACGCCACAACATCGGCATGATCTTCCAGCACTTCAATCTGCTCAGCAGCAGGACCGTGCAGGCGAATGTGGAACTGTCCTTGGAGATCACCGGCGCGGCGCGTGCGGCGAGGCGCACCCGGGCCCTCGAGATCCTCGAACTTGTGGGCCTGCACGGCAAGGCCTCCGCGTATCCCGCACAATTGTCCGGCGGGCAGAAACAGCGAGTCGGCATCGCCCGCGCGCTGGCATCCAACCCCTCGGTGCTGCTGAGCGACGAGGCGACGTCGGCATTGGATCCCGAGACGACTGCACAGATTCTTGATCTCATTCGGAACCTGAGCAAAGACCTGGGACTGACAGTGCTGCTCATCACGCACGAGATGGACGTGGTCAAGCGGATTTGCGACTCCGCCGCCGTCATGAGCGGAGGGCGGATCCTCGAGCAGGGTCCGGTGCAACAGCTGCTGACGACAGAGAATTCCCTGTTGGGCCAGGCGTTGTTCCCCATGGGCGAGGTCCCGGAGACATCCGGCGCAATCGTTGACATCACGTTCAGCGGAGTCACCACCGACCGGCCCGTGATCGCCCAGCTGGCGCGCAAGCATGGCATCGACGTCGGAATTCTGGGGGCGGCGGTTGAAACCGTCCGCGGACTCCAGACAGGACGCACCCGGCTGGAACTGCCCGGTGACGCGCGGACCGTGGCCGCCGCCGTCGCCGATCTCCGTTCCCAGGGACTCTTCGTGGAGGTAGTCAAGTGATCGACCGCAATGACCCGTACTTCTGGTCCGACCTGCTGGACACGATCCTCAAAGGCGCCGGTGAGACGTTCTACACCGTGGGGCTGAGCTTGCTGTTCACTGTCGTTTTCGGCCTAGCGGCGGGCGTCCTGCTTGTGACCACCGAGTCCGGCGGCCTGCTGGCGAAGCTCTTCGGCAGCCGGGCGCTCGGATTCTTCGTCAACCGGCTGCTGGACGTCGTGGTGAACATTGGCAGGTCCGTCCCGTTCATCATCCTCATGATCCTGCTCATTCCGTTCACCCGCCTGCTGGTCGGGTCCTTTATCGGGCCCACCGCGGCCATTGTCCCGCTGACCATCGCCGGCATTCCCTTCTTCGCCCGGCTGGTGGAGATCGGTGTCCGCGAAGTGCCAGTGGGACTCGTCGAAGCCGCCCAGTCACTTGGAGCCACCCGGTGGACCATCCTGACCAAGGTCATGGTTGCCGAGGCAGTCCCGGCCCTGGCGCTCGGGCTGTCCACCACCGTGGTCGGACTCATCGGCTACTCGGCCATGGTGGGCGCAGTGGGCGGCGGCGGCCTCGGGGATGTCGCGTTCCGCTACGGCTACCAGCGGTACAGCCCCGAGTACATGTTCGGCGTCGTCATCCTCCTGGTCCTGCTGGTACAGCTCTTCCAGTCCCTGGGCAACTTCGCCGCGCGCCGGCTGTCCCACCGGTAGCCGCCGGCGCCGCCACGCACCAATTTCCTTTCCCCATCACCCACCTTTCTGCGAAAGAGTTCCAATGTTCCGTGCACAAATCCTTAAGGCCGCCGCTACCGGCGCGGCCGCCATCCTTGCCCTGTCCGCCTGCGGCGCGGGCGCCTCCAGCAGTCCGGCCGAGACCATCAAGGTCGGCGCCCTCGCCGTGCCGGCCGGGGACATGCTGAAGCAAGTCCAGCGCGAACTCGCCCCCAAGCAGGGCCTGACCGTGGAGTACAAAGAGTTCAGCGACTACAACACGCCCAACCCGGCCGTGAGCGACGGCGACATCGACGCCAATCTGTTCCAGAACACCACGTTCATGGAGACCTACAACAAGGCTGCCGGCAAAAACCTCGTCAGCGTGGGCAAGGTGTATCTGCCGCCGATGGCCCTGTACTCCAATGACGTGGCCAACCTTGCGGCGCTGCCCGACGGCGCGTCGGTCGCCATCCCCAACGACCCCACCAATGAATCCCGGGCCCTGAAGCTGCTGGCGTCCAAGGGACTGATCGAGGTCACCGAGAACCCGATCACGCTCAAGGACGTCAAGGCGAACCCGAAGAACCTCAAGTTCACGGAAATCGAAAACGCCAGCCTGCCCCAGGCCCTCAATGACAAGGACGCGGCAATCGTCACTCTGGCCTTTGCCCTTCCCGCCGGCCTGAGCGCCGACAAGCAGCTGCTGGTCGAGGGCAAGGACAGCGCCTACTACAACGTCCTGGCCGTGAAGGCCGAGATGAAGGATGACCCGCGCGTGCAGAAGCTGTACAAGATCCTGACCTCGCAGGACATGAAGGATTTCATCCAGACCAAGTTCAAGGGCCTCGTGATCCCGGCCAGCTGACCGGTTGGCGCTTCCCTGGCGCCTCACCCGGACCATCCGGTTCGGGTGAGGCGCCGGCCGGCGATCCGGTCCTAAGGTCAGGGCATGGGACTTTTACGGCACCGGCATGACGAACCCGCAGCCCAGCGGTTTCAGATGCGCGAGAAACTGCTCTCGATTGGGGACGACTTCTGGATCGAGGACGACCAGGGCAGACGCGCCTACAAGGTCAACGGCAAGGCCGTCCGGGTCAGGGACACGTTCGTCCTGGAGGACGCCTCGGGAAACGACGTGGCGCGCATCCAGGAGCGCAAGCTCTCGATCCGGGACAAGGTCAACGTCGAGCGCGGCGGCGACACCGCGGCGACGGTCCACAAGGCATTGGTCGGGCTCCGGGATCGCTTCGCCATCGATGTGAAGGACGGCGCCGATTTGAAGGCGCACGGCAACATCGTCGACCACGAGTACAAGATCGAGCGCGACGGCCACACAGTCGCCACCATCTCCAAGAAATGGTTCCGCGTGCGTGAGTCCTACGGCGTCGAAGTCATGGAGGGCGAGGACGTCCCGCTCATCCTGGCAATCACCGTCGCCATCGACTCGCTAACCTAGCCCATTGAGCGAACATGGCGCAGAGGAACCGAACCCGCTCCCCACTGGCCTCGACCCTGTGGGGGCTCTTCGGATTCTTCACCGCGAGCGCGGTCTGCGGGGTGCTGGCCGCCAGCCTCCTGGTACCCACCGTGGCCGCGACCGGCGTCGCCGTCAGTGATTCGATCAAATTGTTCAACAGCCTCCCGTCGGAACTGACGGTTGATCCGCCGTCGGAGTCGACCCGGGTGCTCACCGCCGATGGCAAGCCGATCGCCACCTTTTACGCGGAAAACCGTGTGAAGGTCCGGCTCGACCAGATGTCCCCGTACATCAAGAACGCGATCGTCGCGATCGAGGACCGCCGCTTCTACGAGCATGCCGGCGTGGACCCCCAGGGAATTCTCCGGGCGGTGGTGTCCAACCTGACCACTGGCGGCAGGCAGGGCGCCTCCACGCTGACCCAGCAGTACGTCACCAACGTGCTCAATGAATCCCTTGTGTCTGCGGACAGGGGTGACCAAATTGTCCTCAATGGGCAGAAGAGCATGGCTGACAAGATCCGCGAGATGAAGCTCGCCGTCGAACTGGAGAAAAGGTACACCAAGGACCAGATCCTCGAGGGATACCTCAACATCGTGTTCTTCGCCCGGGACGCCTACGGCGTTGAGGCCGCGTCCCGCTACTTCTTCAACACCACAGCCAAGGACCTCACCCTGCCGCAGGCCGCCCTGCTCGCCGGCCTCGTGAACAGCCCCAGCTTCTACAATCCCGCTGTCCATCCGGACAACGCCGTCCAGCGGCGCAACCAGGTCCTCGCCAAGATGCTCAGCACCGGGACCATCTCGCAAGCGGAGCATGATGCCGCCGTCGCCGCCCCGGTGGATCTTAAAATCACCCCCGGCATGCAGGGATGCGCCGGCGCGGAAATGGCACCGTACTTCTGCGACTACGTTTCCCACCTCATCCTCAACAACCCGGCCTATGGCGCGGAAGTTGCCGAACGCGAGCGGAAGCTGTTCCGCGGCGGCCTGACCATCACCACCACTCTGGACAGCCGGCTTCAACTGGCGGCCCAGGCGCAGGTCGATGCCACGGCCGGGGCCAACCCGGACAAATGGGGGGCATCGATGGTCTCGATCGCGCCCGGCACGGGCAAGATCCTGGCGATGGCCCAAAATACTGTTTTCCTGCCGGCTCCCGGAAAGTTCGATACGCAGCTGAACTTCAATGTCGATTCCAAGGATGCCAACGGCAACGATCTCAACGGCGCCGGCGGGTTCCAGCCGGGCTCCACCATGAAACCGTTCACGTTCGCGGAATGGCTCAACGAGGGCAAATCCCTGGCCGCGGTGGTGGATGCCTCCCGGCGCTCCTATCCGCTCGGGTTCCGCTGGAGATCTAGCTGCGGCAGGGTGCTCGGCGCCTACAGCTCCAGCCAGAAGAGCCTCGGCGCGGCGGACGACCTCCAGAACAACGACGCGGGCTACTACCGCCGCATGCGCGTGGACTACGGGCTGTATAACTCCATCAATACCGCCACTTTCGCCGAGGCCGCCCAGCTCGACTTCTGCGGCATCCAGAAAATGGTCGATGCCGCGGGGCTCCACAGCGGCGTGGACAACGCCCGGATAAACATGCACCAGCTGGGCAATCTTCTCGGCGCCATTGGCGTGGCGCCGCTGCATCTGGCCAACGCGTTTGCCACGTTCGCCAATGACGGCAAGTACTGCGCGCCGATCGCGATTGTGGCGGTAACCGACGCGGCAGGTCGAAAACTTCCGGCCGAGGCAAGCTCGTGCCGGGATGCGTTCAAGCCAGACGTCGCCCGCGGTGTGAACTCCGTGCTGCAGGACGTGCTGAAACGCGGATCCGGCGTCTACATCAAACCCAAGCTCTACGACCGGTTTCCTGTCGCGGCCAAGACCGGCACGTCCAATACCAACGGTGCGACCTGGGTGGTGGGCTACACCACCGGCATGGCCACCGCATCCTTCTTCGGTGACGCCCTGGAAGGTCAAAAGCGGCCCGGCCAGAACGTCACCGTCAACGGCAAGTTCTACAAGGCCATTGACGGATACATGCTGGCCGGTCCGCAATGGGCCAACTACATGCTGCAGGTTGCCGGGTACTACCCTGCCGCTGCCTTCCCCAAGCCGCCAGAGTCCATAACCCGGGCTCCTTTCAGCACCCGGATTCCGTGTTCCCCCCGGGCTGACCGTGCGCTGTGCGGCTAGCCCAGGCAGAAATTGCCGGGCCCCAAGTACCCCCTGTACCAACGGGCCCAGAGCCCCTATTCTCTTGCCATGAGGGATGGGGGCAATGTCCGGCGAGGGGAATCGCGCCACCGCGCGCGAGTGGCCCGTGAATACCGCTAACCAGCCTCATGACAATTACGACGCCTTCCTGTCGAGGCTGGACGCCGCCACAACCAGCCTGAGCACGCGGGCCGCGTCGTTAGACAAGGCCCAGGAGGCCGTCTCCCTGCTCTTGGAACCATATGAGTCAGCTGTCCGGAAATGGGAGCGCCGGCGCCATTACGTCAGCCACCAGCTCGCCGCCCACTCCGGGTCGCCACAGTCCTACACCGCACTGTGCGAGCTACACGTCGTGGCCGGAAAGATGGAATCGATGCTCCGCGGTCGGGTCGAGCGCGTCACGGAAAAACTCGCGATCATTCAAGGCCGTCGCGAGGCCATCGACAAGGCACTGCTGGAGCTTGAGCTGAGCAGAATCAAGCTGACGTCCTCCCGGATGCTGTCCCAGGACCGCCAGGAGTTGAGCAGTATCTTTTCTGAACTCGCCGGCTCCCCCGTTGCCACAGGAGCCATTCCCGACATGGGGCTGCTGAGCGATCTGAAGGAAGCACGCCAGGCAATCGTCCTGGCCGAAGCGCTGATCGAAGTGAAGGGGTACTAATCATGGAAATTTCGAGGCGCGATCAGCCCCGCAAGAACACCGTCGCCCTTGTTCGTTGGAAAAAACAACCGGGCGAACACACCGTGGCTAAGTTCATCATGTCCAGTATTTTGGGATTGTTCCTCTGCCTGTTCCTGATGATCTTCCTGTCCGGCCTCAGGAGTTTCGGTGCCGCGGTCCTGTTTGCCTTCTGCTTCGCCGCGCTTCTCACGGTGCGCTCAGTCATGGCCCAGAGAAAATTTATGCGCGGGCTGACCAAGAGGATCAATGAAACCATCGCCGAGGTAACGAACAGCCCGGGCGACCAGTTGTCGGTCAGGCAATTTCAGCACATGGCCAAGAGCGGCGAGAAGCTTCCGCTCGTGGTCAGCGGCGTGCCCGGGCTACACCTGCATGTTGCCCGGGCTTCAACGCTGGAGAAACATGTCCCCGAGAAGTGGGTTGCGGTCTTTACCGTCGTTCCTCCCGAGAACGGGACCGCCAGCTTCGACCGCTTGGTCGCGGCGGCCATCAATGCCGGCCCCGGTACCGCCGATGCCAGGGCTTCATAGCGCGGCAGAGTGCGATTCGATCAGACCCTAGGTCGGATTCAGCCGGATGAATCGAGGGCTTGATAACCCTTGGAGCTACGGAGTTGACCCGGATCTCGCGACTCGTGGGCTGGAGCTAAAGATCAGGTTCGGGCGGCCGGCTCAAGAACAGCCTTGACTGCTTCCCCGGCCGATGCGGGATTCTGTCCAGTCACGAGATTGCCATCGACGACGACGTATGAGCCCCAGGCGGGCCCGGTTTCGAAGATGGCGCCGTACTCGCGGAGGCGGGATTCCAGCAACCGCGGCGCCTTGTCTGCGAAGCCAACCTGCGCTTCTTCCTCATCCAGGAACGCAGTCAGGCGCCGGCCCTTGAACAGCCACTGCCCGTCGCGGGTTGCTGTGCTGAAGCTGGCGGGACCGTGGCACAGAGAGGCGACAACCTTGGCGGGGTCATCGAGCGTGGCCTCGAAAATACGTTTGATATCGGAGTTGATCGAAAGATCCTGCATGGGACCATGTCCGCCAGGGGCGAAGATTATGTCGTACTCGCTGGGATCGGCCTCCTCAAGCGCAACGGCGGCGGCCAGGTTCTCCCCGGAGTCCGCGAGGTAAACGCGGAATTCCTCGACCTTCCCGTTGTCGCCGTAGTTCGTCTCCGGCGCCAGGCTGAACTCGTCCGCAACCGGGGTGAGGCCGCCAGGAGTGGCGATCGTGACTTCAAGGCCCGCTTCGCGGAAAATGCGGTCTGGGACTACGAACTCTTCCGCCCAGAATCCGGTCGGATGCTTCGACCCATCCTTCAACTCCCAGAAGGTGGTTCCGGTCAAGACCATAAGGACAGCAGCAAAAAGCGCCGTTAGGCAAGCAGGGCCAGGGCGGGCCGGAGCCCTGCGACGGACAGCACTGGACCCGACAGCCGGCCGCGCCAGCGGACGCCCGAATTGGGGTGGGCCCTGCGAACCATTTAAGAGCACGTTAAGAGCACGCCGGGATCTGCACCCCTTGTCCTGCGGTTGGCGGTCCGCCACCGGTAACCAGAGGCGGGAGCCAGCCACGACGGCGGACCGCCAGCGGTGACCGGCCCGGAAGGCCGGCCACCGTCCTGGATGTCAGCTCACCGGTTGGTGCAGTCCGAAGAGTTGCTGTGCGAGGTCGATCAATTCCTCCGGTGCGTCGCCGCCGTCCGTCTCGCCCGGGAACACCGCTTTCCCGCAGTAGACATCGGTCAGGACTCCCGGTCTCTTCAAGGACCAGCTGAGCGGCGAAGCTGGACCGGAACCATAAGATGGTGTCCATGACGGTCGATCGCCGCCGCATGGTGAGCATGCTCAGTTTCGGCCATTTGATTTCAGGGAGTCAAAACTGACCGTAGGCCCGTTCCTGCTGCGAGTTCCTCCAATGCCGCCCCCGCCTCGGACAAGGGACGGACTTTGTCGATCAACTGATCGAGCGGCAGGTGGCCCGCCAGGTGCAGCCGCGCCAGGCGGGGGATGTCCACGCGGGCCACGCTCGAGCCATAGTTGCAGCCCAGGATGCTCTTGCCCTGGTCGGCCAGGTCGAAGGGATCGATGCTAGAGCGCGCGCCGATGCGGGTCATGCCCACCAGAACGGCCGCGCCGCCAGGAGCCAGCAGGCCGGGAAGAGTCTCAATGACCTTCTCGTTCCCGATCGCCTCGAACGCGAAGTCCACGCCGCCCAGCTCGTCCCGCGCATACGCGGCAAGGTCCGTCTCGCGGGGATCGATGGTGCCGGTTGCCCCGAGCTCTTGGGCCTTGGCACGCTTCTCCGGCGAGAGGTCCACGGCTATGATTGGGTTGGCTCCCGCAAGCTTGAGACCCATCACTACGGACAGCCCCACGCCTCCGCAGCCAATGACGACGGCGGACGCGCCGGCCGGGACTCGGGCCGTGTTGAGGACAGCGCCGACGCCGGTGGTTACTGAGCAGCCCAGCAGGGCACCGACAGTGAACGGCAGTTTGTCGTCCACCTTGACGGCGGCCGATTCGGGGACGACGACAGCCGGTGCGAAAGTGCCCAAGCCGAGGTACGGCCACAGCGGTTCGCCGCCGCCGTCGTTGAATGCCGTGGTGCCGTCCGGCAGGGTGTTGGAAAGCGCTGTGGTCCCGGTGCAGAGCCAGGCCCGCCCGGCGGCGCAGTTGGTGCAGCGCATGCAGGGCGCGAACCAGGACAGCACCACATGGTCGCCGGGGTGCAAACCGGTGACGCCGGGGCCGGTCTCTTCAACCACGCCGGCCGCTTCGTGGCCGAGGACTAAGGGCTCCTCCGCCGGCCAATCACCGTTGACGATGTGCAGATCCGAGTGGCATACACCGGTCGCTCGGATGTCTACCCGAATCTGGCCCGGACCGGGCGCGGCAATCGTGACGGCCTCCTGCGCGACCCCGCGTCCGCTGCGGTAGGTGGTAGCTTCAATCATGGTGATCTCCTATTCCGGGTTCTGAGCGGAAAGCTGTTCGTCGCTGCAGCGCCGCGCGGCTTCTTCCGCATTGAGGTCGAGTGAGCGGCTCAGCAGCAAGTAGGCGATTGACGCCGTGGCGAGGCCGACGAGCCAGGCGATGTCGACGTCGCCAAGTGCCCCCGCCAGCGGACCGATGTAGCTCCAATCGCCGATGGCGGGGAGCACCATGAACGGGATTTCGCTCAACAGGCCGATGCCGAAGGCGGTGAGTCCCCGCCAGCCCCAGGCGCCGTAGATGCCGTTCGGCGTGAAGAGGTCCGCGATGGCGTAGTGGCCCCGGCGGACCACGAAGAAGTCCACCAGGTTGGTGGCGGTCCACGGCACCAGGATGTAGAGCATCAGGGTCAGGGCCGAGAAGACTGTGGCTACCGAGCTTGCGTTGATAAACGAGGCGATCAGGTACCAGAGCACGGCGAGCACGAGGATGGTCACCACGCGGGCGGTGGTCTTCGGTTTGATGGGGCGTACGGAGTCGATAGTGGTCAGTACCGTGAGCGCCCCGCCGTAGGCGTTCATGCCCATGGTCGCGGTCAACGCGAGTGCGGAGAGCAACGCGGCTATGTCACCGAGCGGCGCGAAGATGGTGTTTCCGGCCAGTTGGAGGCCCGCGAGCCCGTCGGTTGCGCCCAGCGCGATGGACAGCCAGGCGCCCAGGGAAATCAGCCAGATGGCCGAGGACGAGGCGCCGAAGAATACTGCGGAAATGACTGATCGGGCCGGCGTGCTGGTGGGAAGGTAGCGCGAGTAGTCCGAAACGTACGGCGCGTAGGTGATGTTGTAGGCGGCGCAGGCAGCAAACTGGGCCATGAACGCCGGCCAGGTGAAGTCGTACTGCGTGGCGTCCCCCGATCCGCCCGCACCCCCGGTGACGACGCCGATCGTCAGGATGGTCATGACGGGCAGAGAGACGTACAGCAGGATGCGGAACGCTTTATGCAGCCAGTCATGGCCGAAGATCGCCAGGCCCGCTCCGGCAACGGTGGCCAGGATGGCGATGAGGGTCGGGTCCCAGGCAAAGGAACTGCCGAGGCCTTCGCTAAGGAGGACGGTGTCCGCCACATTGAATGCCACGTAGGTAAACAGCGTGGCTAGCAACGGAACAACCACGCCGCGGTACCCGAACTGGGCCCTCGACTGAATCATCTGCGGCAGTCCCATGGTGGGTCCCTGCGAGGCATGGAATGCCATGAAGACCGTACCGACGCCGATGCCAAGCACGCTCGCAAGGATGGTCCACTCCAAGGAGAGCCCCATGGATGGGCCGATGAAGCCGATCGGGATAGAGAAATACTGGAAGTTACCCAGAAACCACAGAGGACCTTGGTGCCACAGTTTGCCGTGGCGTTCGTTCTCCGGAACCCAGTCTATTGAGCGGGCCTCGATGAGCCGCACAGGGCTTCCTTGCCCAGGCAGATTGCTGGTCATGACCTTCCTTCCGATGGAGGAATGTCCCTACGCGAGAGCCAGGGACGTGGAAATAGAGGAGCGTTGATGCCGACAAAGTTTCGTCGCAGACAACGAATGTTTTCAACAGCATATGGCCTGGATCACAATTAATCAAATGTGATTTGGTTACTTCGCGCTCGCGTTTGTTGCTGCGATACTCGATGCATGGCTAGACCTCGAACGCAGCTCCTTTCCCGTGAGATCATCCTCGACGCCGCTCTGGAGCTCATCGACAAACACCAAGACTTCACAATTCTCGGAATCGGAAAGCACCTTGGCGTCAATCCGTCTTCGCTGTATCACCATCTCAGCGGCGGCAAGGACGAGATCGTCAACTCATTGCGCGAGAGGTTCTACAAGAGCATCGATGTCAAATCGATGAAGGACAGCGGAACGTCCTGGCAGTCCCGAATCGAACGCTGGGTGCGTACGTACCGGGAGGCCGTAGCCCAGTACCCGGCAGCAATTCCCCTCCTTATCGGGCGCGTCGTCGACGACCCCCCAACCCTCACCGTCTATGAGGCGCTGGCCGCGCTGCTGTTTGAAGCAGGAGTCCCTGCCCCAAGCCAGTTGGGGATTATTGCGATGCTTGACGCCTTGGTTTTCGGATCAGCCATCGACGCAGGGTCTCCTGAACCGCTTTGGATACCAACACCGGACGGGCAGCCCAAACTGCGCGCGGCGGTTGCGTCCAGTGACGCGGCAGATCGTGTCGCCGCTGGCCTCACTTTCGGGATCGAGGCGGCAGTCCGCCTGATTGAAGGGCTGATCCCGGCTTCCAATATTGATTTGACGCCCATAGGAGCATCGTAGATAAAACAGGGCCGGGGGCTCCGGAGCTCTGCGACGGCGAACCTGGACCCAACAGCCGGCCGCGCCAGCGGACGGCCAAATGGGTGCGAGCCCTGCGAGCATGCCCTTCCTGAGCATGATGAGGGCATGACTGACCTGGCGCCGAGTGATGGCCGCCCCGTGCGGGTCACGGTGCCGGGATGGAATCGCCTCGAGTCCTGCGGGTCCTGGCTGTGGTGTTCACGGTTGCCGCCGCTGGTGCATTGGCGCTCGTGGTCCTCGATCTCGTCATCGGCCGGCCGGCGGCGGGCGATGTCTTCATCACCGTCCTGAGTGCCCTGGCGGCATACGTGTTGTGGCGCCGGTGTTGGAAAAAACCCGGGCATGAGGAAAGGCCGGCACCTGGGTGCCGGCCTTTCCGGGTTTTCCCCTCTGCAAAGGAAATTTGGGTGGGCAGCGTCCCGCTGCCTGGTGGTTAGAGGTTGTGGTGTTCCTGGGCCCAGCCGATATCCGTGACTGTGCCGGCGAGGTTTCCCTCACCGGCCGGATAGTCAAACCCTTCGATGCCTGCAGTCCGCCGAACGTCAGGCGGCCATAGCTGTCGTGGCCGCGGAGGCTGGGTTGTAGGTGGTGCCGTCACGGAGCATGGCCCAGAGGACATTCAGCCGCCGTCGTGCCAGCGACAGCATTGCTCGGATGTGAGATTCCCCTCCGCACGTTTCCGGTCGTAATAGCCGCGCGAGGCGGGGCAGGACTTCAGTGCGGAGAGCCCTGAGAGGTAAAAGACTCGCAGCAATCGCCGATCGTAGCGTCTGGGCCGGTGGTGGTTGCCGCTGATTCTTCCGGAATCCCGGGGTGCCGGGGCGAGCCCGACGACGCCGGCGAACCGGTCGGCTGACTGGAAGACGGTGAGGTCCCCACCGGTGGCGCCGAGGAACTCGGCGGCGAGGACGGGCCCGAAACCGGGCATGCTCAGCAGCACCTGTGTGTGCTGGTGTTCGGTGACTTTCTCGCTGATTAGAGCATCGAGTTCCGTCAGCTCCAAATTCAGGATGATGATCTCCCGGGCGAGTGCAGCGACAATTCCCTCACCCATGTGCTGGGCGGGAGCGATGGTGTGCTGCGACTTGGCGGCCTCGACTGCGGCCGCCGCAACGGCTGCCGAGGAGCGGGCACCGTTCTTCTTCAGCCAGGCGTGGATCGGGGACTAGCCGGCGCGGCGGATCCCGTCCGGAGTCCGGTGCTTGGACAGCAACAGCAGGGCGGCCTTGGAACGGCTGTAATCGAAGGCCCGCTCCAGCGCGGGGAAGTATTCGAGCAACTGGGCCTGCAGGCGGTTGATCGCCCGCACCCGGTCCGCGGACTTATCGGACCGGCGTGCTGTCAGGATCCGCAGACCCGTACTGATCTCATCCCCGGCCCGGAGGGGCTGCAGGTCGCGGCGCATCCGGGCCTGGTCGGCGATCACGAAGGTGTCTTTGGCGTCAGTTTTGCCGTCGCCACGGTAGAGGCGGGAGGCGTGGTGCACGGTTCGGCCTGGGATGTAGAGGATGTTCTGGCCGTGGCCGACGAGCAGGGCAATCAGCAGCGCCGGTCCCCCGTGGTTCAGGTCGGTTGCCCACACCACCTCGTCCCCGTTCCCGAGTCTCAGGACGGCGGCGATGAGGTTCAGCAGGGCTGGTTCGTCGTTGGGGATTTTCTGTGAGAGCAGCCGGTTTCCGTCCGCGTCGATGACAACGCAGTGATGATGGGCTTGCCGGCATCAATGCCTGCCCATAGGTGCACCAAGAACAGCCTCCAGTCTGTTGGATGGCAACAGCCCAGCAGATAACCGCGCCGTCCTTATCCGGCGATCATGTCGCGTCTCTCAATCAGCGGTCGGGTCATCGCGGGGTGGGGGGCCAATCCTTCGAAGCCGTCACGATGCCAGCCGCGTGGCGGAGTGGCCGGCTGGCCAAAGGCCAGGGCCAGACCCGCATGTGGGTCCGGCCCTGGCCGCCCTGATATTGAACCGCTGGAACAGCGCGCTAGGACAGGGCTCCGTCCGCCTTCACGGCAAGGACGGGCCGGTCCGCCTGCATCAGGATGCGCTGGGCGTGGCTGCCCAGGATGAATTTGCCGACCTGTGAACGGTGACGCAGGCCAATGACGATGAGGGAGGCGTTGACCTCCCGGGCGACGTCGAGGAATTCGTCGGCAAGGTCGTCACGGTACGGCGGCTGGATCACCGTTGCCCTGATCCCGGCTTCCGTGGCCCGGCGGCCGGCCTGCTCCAGGACGTCGGAGGCGGCAACGGACTTGTCGACGAGGGCGCCTTCGCGCGCGGAGTTGACGATAACCAGGTCCTCCTTCCGGAGCATGGCTTCGGCAATGCCGGCGGTCAGCGCGGCCTCCCCCGCTGGTGTGGGGACGAACCCGACGATGATGCTCATACTTTCTCCTTGATTTTGTTGATGATGGGCTGCCCGCTGGGCGCTGCCTTCCGCTTGGCCAGCAGGGTCCGGATGCCAGGGAGCACCGCGACCAGGACGAACGCCATGAGCAGCGTCGCGGAGATGGGGCGGGTGAAGAAGCCCGTGGGATCGCCGCCGAACACGAGAAGTGAACGGCGCAGCGAGCTCTCCAGCAGGGATCCGAGGACGAAGGCCAGGACCAGCGGACCGGGTTCAAAGCCGAACTTCTTCATCAGGTATCCGACGATCCCAAACACCACGACGAGCGTGACATCGAACATGCTGTTGTTGATGGTGTAGGCGCCGAGCAGCGTAATGAGGGCGGTGACTGGGGCCAGGATCGCGGCCCGGACGCGGAGGATCTTCACGAAGATTCCCACGAGGGGCAGGCTCATGATCAGCAGCAGGATATTGCCGATGTACATGGAGTTGACGACGCCCCAGAACAGCCCGGGGTCCTGCTCCACCAGCTGCGGGCCCGGCGTCACGCCCTGGATCAGCAGGGCTCCGAACATCAGGGCCATGGTGGCGTTGGCCGGGATGCCGAGGGTCAGCAGCGGGATGAACGATGACGTTGCTGCGGCGTTGTTGGCGGTTTCCGGTCCTGCGACGCCCTCAGGCGCCCCCTTGCCGAACCGTTCTGGCTGTTTGGCACGCTTCTTTTCCATCGCATAGGAGGCCATCGACGCGATGGTGGCACCGCCGCCGGGCAGAATGCCGAGGAAGAACCCCAGGACGGAACCGCGGGTGATCGCGCCGGAGGCCTGCTTGAGATCCGTCCTTGATGGCCAGACGTTCGTGACTTTGGACGGTGCCTTGGCGGCGCGGTGTCGCTCCTCGAGGTTGTAGAGGATTTCACCCAGGCCGAAGACGCCCATGGCGATCGGCACGAAGTCGATGCCGTCGGCCAGCTCCAGGTTGCCGAAGGTAAAGCGGCTTTCTCCGGTGAAGATGTCCCGGCCGACCGTTGCGAGCAGGAGGCCGACGGCGGCGGCGATGAGTGCCTTGGTCTTGGCGCCGTTGCTGATGGTGGCCACCAACAGGATTCCAAGCAGGGCGAGTGCCGAGTATTCTGCCGGACCGAAGTCCAGGGCAAAGCTTGCCACGATGGGAGCCAAGAAGGTCAAGCCGACGATCGAGGCGGTTCCGCCGACGAACGAGCCGATGGACGCCAGGCCCAGTGCGGTACCGGCTTTGCCCTGTTTGGCCATCTGGTAGCCGTCGAAGACCGTCACTACGGAGGATGCCTCGCCGGGAAGCCGGAGGAGCACGGAGGTGATGGTGCCGCCGTACTGTGCTCCGTAGAAGATGCCGGCGAGCATGATGATGGCGGTGACGGGTTCGACGTTGTAGGTCAGCGGCAACAGGATAGCGATAGTGGCCGCGGGCCCCAGACCGGGCAGGACGCCGATCAACATGCCGATGACGACGCCGATCAGGCAGTACAGGAGGTTGCTCGGCTCCAGGACAACGGCGAATCCGTTGATCACGGGATTTAGAAAATCCACGGGGTTCTCCTAGAAGAGGTGGGGAATGGAGGTGTTGAGCGCCAGGACGAAGATTCCGTAGAACGCCGCCACGACGATCGCGCTGACCAGCAGGGTGGAGCGCCATGTTTCGCCGCCGAGGAAGCGCATCCAGATGACGCACAGCACGAGGGCGGGCAGTTCAAAACCGATGACCGGCATCAGCGCCACCATGGCGGCGAGCGTGACGAGCCCTGTGAGGGGTGCCACGGACATGCGGGTGAACTTCTCCGCGTCCCGGTTGTGCCGGCCGATGATCAGCTGGAAGAGGCCCAGGACCACCATGACGCAGCTGATCATAAACGGCCACAGCCCGGGCTCGGGCGCCGCCGGAGTGCCCAGGCCCATCGCAACGGACAGGACCAGCGCGCCGATGCCGACGCCGAGGACCACCAGGGAGGACGCAGCATTGGCCAGCGCCCCGGCGGCAGGAGGCTTCTCGTCCTCCCACTGCGCGGCAAGCTGCTCCGGTGTCAGATCCTCCAGAAGGTCGTCGATCTGGGCTTCGGGGGCGTCCCCGCCGGCGGGAGCGGCCGGGCGGCCTCCCCCTCCGGCGGGCACTGCAGGTGAAGACGACACTGGGATCACTTCGTCCCGCTGAGGCTGATGTCGTACTTCTCCACCAGCGACTTGTACTTGGCGGCGTAGTCCTTCCACTGCGCGACCACTTCCTCGCCGGAGATTTCCTTCGGGGTCAGCATGTTCTTCTTGTTGAATTCCTTGTACGAATCGGACTTGAACGTCGCCTGGATAGCGGCGAGCAGCTTGTCCTTGACGTCCTTCGGGGTTCCCTTGGGAGCCGCGACCGCACGGTACTGCGCGACCGGAACGTCGTAGCCGGATTCCTTGGCCGTGGGCACGTCAGGGAGGAAGGAGTTCCGCTCTTCCGAGAAGACGAGCAGCGGTGAGACCTTGCCGGCCTGGATCTGCGGCATGGCTTCGCCGAGCTGGATGGTGGAGACCTCCACCTGGTTGCCCAGGACCGCGGTGAGGGCGGGCTTGCCGCTGTCGAACGGAACGTCAGTGCCCTTGACGCCGGCCTGCTTGAAGAGGACGGTCTGTGCGAGCTGGCTGCCGGTACCCACACCGGTGGTGCCAAACGTGATATTGCGCCCGGCTCCGGTCAGGTCCTTGATGCTGGTGAAGCCGGAGGCCTTGCTGGCAACCAGCACGTAATCGTCCTGAGACAGTCCGGCGATAATGTCCAGATCGTCGATGTTGACGGCCTCTTCCGGGGTGACGGCAAGGGGCGTGATCGTGACCAGCGAGGCCGTCACCAGCAGGAGGTTCTGGCCGTCAGCGGGCTTGCCGGCCACTTCCTTCGTGGCAAGGGCTCCATTGGCCCCCGGCTTGTTCACCACCGGCATAGGGGCGCCGAGGGATTTGGACGCACCTTCGGAGATGGCACGGGCAATCAGGTCGGTGCTGCCGCCGGCGGCCTGACCGACGGTGAGGTTGACGGGGCCGTTCGGATATTTTGAAGAATCGGCGCTGCCGCCGGCAACATTGCCGCAGGCCGTCAGCGCCAGAAGCGTCAGGGCGGATGCCGCTCCAATTACAGTGCGCCGCGAAGGGAAGTGCATCATTGAAACTCCTCATTGGTGGTCAGGGTCTGGGCCCGGAATCATGTGAACCGCGCCACTGGCGGTTCGCTGTGTCGAGTGTAGGAGCGGCTATGATGCATGTCTAAGCCCAAATATGCATCGAGTGATACCGGGAAGGCATCATGTTTACCTTTGATCAACTGGCCGGATTCATCGCGGTCGCCGAAGAACTTCACTTCGGCCGCGCGGCGGAACGCCTGAACATGACCCAGCCTCCGCTGAGCCGGCAGATCCAGAAGCTTGAGAAGGCCGTCGGCGCCGAACTGCTGGAACGGGACAACCGAAAGGTCCAGCTGACCCCCGCCGGAGCCGCCTTCCTGGAGGAAGCAAGGCGGCTGCTGGCCCTCGCGGAACGGGCCCCGGTCACCGCCCGCCGCATCGCGTCGGGCCGCTCCGGTCTTCTTCGCATCGGCTTCACCGCCGCCAGCGGGTTCAGTATTTTGGGGCCGCTGCTGGAGGAGATTTCGGCAATCCTCCCCGACGTCGATGTCGACCTTCAGGAACTGGTGACCGGCGAACAGATCCAGGCCCTGGAAACGGGAGAATTGGATCTGGGGCTGGCACGCCCACCCTTCGACAGAGACGTATTCGACTCGCGGCTCCTGTACCGCGAATCCATGATGGTGGCGGTTCCGACCGGCCACCATCTGGCCCGCCGCGGCGGAGTTGTCGGGAATGACGACCTCAAGGATGAGGCCCTCATCATGCACTCGCCATTGCAGGCCCGGTACTTCTACGACCTCGTGATCCGCATGCTGCCGGTGCAGCACGGGAACGTGGTGCACACCGTCAGCCAGATCCTGACCATGGTCTCACTGGTTGCGGCCAAACGCGGCGTCGCCTTTGTGCCCCGGTCCGCCACCGCACTGGGCATCCAGGGGGTCGAGTTCCTCCCCCTGGCCAGCAGCCATGGCGAGCCCGTAGAGCTCCATGCCATCTGGAGCCGGAAGGTCAGCAATCCCGCATTGGCACGGCTGCTCGGCGCCCTGGATTTTCAGCTGGACTAGAAATCCGCAATGCACTCAAGGTATCAATGCATTCAATATTGCACTTGGACAGGCATTAGCCCCCAAACTTAGTCTGAAGGGGAACCGCATTTCCCCGCCGAACCGGCGCATACCCGCAAGGACCATACCGTGGCAAAATACACACCCCAGGAACTGGCGAACGTCCTCAAGGACGGACTGCTGTCCTTCCCGGTGACCTCATTCGACGCCAATCTGCAGTTCGACGAGGAAAACTACCGCAAGCACCTTGCCTGGCAGGCCAGCTTTCCGGTCGCCGGGCTCTTCGCAGCCGGCGGAACGGGTGAAGGATTCTCGCTGACCCCATCCGAGTCCGGGCGCGTTGTCCGCGCCGCCGTCGAGGAAGTCGGCGGCCTTGTCCCGGTCCTGGCCTCCGCCGGCGGCTCCACCGCACAGGCCGTCGAGAACGCCCGGGCCGCCGAGGCCGCAGGCGCCGAGGGCATCCTGCTGCTCCCGCCCTACCTGACCGAAGCGGACCAGGGCGGCCTGATCGAACACGTCAGCGCCATCTGCCGGTCCACCCCCCTCGGCGTCATCATCTACAACCGCGCAAACGCGATCTACAAGGACACCACGGTGGCCACGCTGGCCGACCGCCACGAGAACCTGATCGGCTTCAAGGACGGCGTGGGCGACCTCGAGCACGACGCCCGCGTGTACGCCAAGCTCGGCGACCGCCTGTTCTACCTCGGCGGCCTCCCGACGGCGGAGACCTTCGCCCTGCCGCTGCTGCAGCTGGGCATGAGCACCTACTCCAGCGCCATGTACAACTTCGTGCCCCAGTTTGCCCTCGACTTCTACCAGGACGTCCGCAACCAGGACCGGGTCGCCGTCAACAAAAAGCTCAACGATTTCGTGATCCCGTACCTGGACATCCGCGACCGGGTGAAGGGTTACTCTGTCTCGATCGTCAAGGGCGGCCTCGACGCGATCGGCCGTTCCGCCGGCGGAGTCCGTCCGCCGCTGCAGAACCTTGCGCCCCAGGACCTCGCAGACCTCAAGTCCCTCATCGCCACCGTTTCCTAGGAGGACGCACCGTGACACTCACCGGACACTCGCTCATTGCCGGCCAGGCCGTCGCCGGCGACGGCAAGACGGCACACGCCTTCAATCCCGCCACCAATGAACAGCTCGAACCCGGCTACACGCTGCTCACCGAAGGACAGCTGAAAGCCGCGACTTCGGCCGCGGCAGCGGCCTACCCCTCCTTCAGCACGCTCGACCCGGAAACGCACGCCCGGTTCCTCGAGGCGATTGCCGGGAACATCGAGGCGATCGGCGAGGAACTCGTCACCCGCGCGGGTCTCGAGACCGGGCTGCCGGCCGCGAGGCTGCAGGGCGAGCGGGCGCGCACCACCGGTCAGCTCCGGCTCTTCGCCGGCGTCGTCCGCCAGGGTGATTTCCGCGGCGCCAGGATCGACCCGGCGTTGCCGGAGCGTGCTCCGCTGCCGCGCGCCGACATCCGCCAGCGGCAGATTCCCCTCGGACCTGTGGCGGTTTTCGGTGCCAGCAACTTCCCGCTGGCCTTCTCGACGGCGGGCGGGGACACCGCGTCCGCCCTCGCCGCCGGCTGCCCGGTGGTCTTCAAGGCCCACAATGCGCACCCCGGCACCGGCGAACTCGTCAGCCAGGCCATCGCCAAGGCAGTCCGCGACACCGGGCTGCACCCCGGCGCGTTCTCGCTGATCTATGGTCCGGGCAGCAGCATCGGCCAGGCCCTCGTGGCCGATCCTGCCATCAAGGCTGTCGGCTTCACCGGCTCGCAGTCCGCCGGCATCGCGCTGATGCGCACCGCGGCCGCCCGGCCCGAACCCATCCCGGTCTATGCGGAAATGTCCTCGCTCAACCCGGTGTTCGTCTTCCCCGGGGCCATCAAGGGCAGCGCCGAGGAAATTGACGCGCTCGCCCGGCAGTACGTTGCTGCCGTCACCGGCAGCTCCGGGCAGCTCTGCACCGCCCCCGGCCTGCTGTTCGCCCCGGCCGGTGCGGCCGGCGACGCATTTGCTGCCGCCGTCGGCCGGGCTGTATCCGCCTGCGCCGGGCAAACGATGCTGACCGAAGGAATCGCCGGGTCCTGGAACGCCGGCGCCGAAGCCCTGGGCTCCGCCGACAACGTTAGCGTGCTCGGGCAGGGCGCCGAGGGCCCGACGAAGAACGCCCCGGCTCCTGCCATCTTCGGAACCGGCGTCGCCGAGTTCGTGGCCAACCCGGTGCTCCACGCCGAAATCTTCGGCGCAGCCAGCCTCGTGATCCGCTACTCAACCACCGAGGAACTCATTGACGCCGCCAACCGGCTCGAGGGCCAGCTCACGGCATCCCTGCAGCTCACCGAGGCGGACTACTGCACTGCGGCACCCCTCATCCCGGCGCTGGAGCAGAAGGTCGGCCGCATCATCGTCAACGGCTGGCCCACCGGCGTCGAGGTAGGCCACGCCATGGTGCACGGCGGCCCCTTCCCCGCCACCTCAGACAACCGGACCACCTCCGTGGGTACGCTGGCGATCAACCGGTTCCTGCGGCCCGTCGCCTACCAGAACCTGCCGCAGGAACTGCTTCCGGTGCCGCTGCAGGACCCCAACCCCTGGCGCCTGAATCGCCGGATCGACGGCGTCGTTCAAGCTGCCGCAGCAGAAGAGGCAGCAACACAGAAAGCAGAGGTCAACGCGTGACCACGCAGCCCACCATTGCCCACGTTGAAGTGGTCCCGGTCGCCGGGCATGACAGCATGCTGATGAACCTCAGCGGCGCGCACGGCCCGTTCTTCACCCGCAACATCGTGATCATCACCGATTCGGACGGCCGCACCGGCCTCGGCGAAGTCCCGGGCGGGGAGAAGATCCGAACCACCGTCGAGGAGGCCGGCGTCTTCCTGGCCGGCCAGCCCGTGGCCCGCTACCGCTCCCTGCTGCGGGATGTCGCGGCGAGGTTCGCCGATCGGGACGCCGGCGGCCGCGGCCTGCAGACGTTCGACCTGCGCACCACCGTCCACGCCGTCACCGCGGTCGAATCCGCCCTCCTCGACCTGCACGGGCAGTTCCTCGGAGTTCCGGTCGCGGAATTGCTCGGCGACGGCCAGCAGCGCAGCTCCATCCCCATGCTCGGCTATCTCTTCTTCATCGGCGACCCCCGCCGCACGGATCTGCCGTACCTGGTGGAGGAGGCGCCGGCGGACCGGTGGGAAAAGCTGCGCCGGCTGGAAGCCATGACACCCGAGGCCGTGGTGGCCCTGGCCGAAGCAGCCCAGGAACGCTACGGCTTCAGCGACTTCAAGCTCAAGGGCGGCGTGCTCTCCGGCGACGCCGAAGTGGACGTTGTGACCGCCCTCGCCCGGCGTTTCCCGGAGGCGAGGATCACCCTCGATCCCAACGGCGCCTGGCTCCTGGACGAGGCCGTCCGCCTGGGCAAACGCATGCAGGGCGTCGTGGCCTACGCCGAAGACCCGTGCGGCGCGGAAGGCCGCTTCTCCGGACGCGAGGTCATGGCCGAATTCCGCCGCGCCACCGGGCTGAAGACCGCCACGAACATGATCGCCACGGACTGGCGCGAAATGTCCCACGCCATCCGCAGCAACGCCGTGGACATCCCCCTGGCGGACCCGCACTTCTGGACCATGCACGGCTCCGTCCGGGTCGCGCAGATGTGCGCCGAATTCGGCCTCACCTGGGGATCGCACTCGAACAACCACTTCGACGTTTCACTCGCCATGTTCACCCACACCGGAGCAGCCGCCCCGGGCGAGATCACGGCACTGGACACGCACTGGATCTGGCAGGACGGCCAGGGCCTCACCAAGGACCCGCTGCAGATCAGGGACGGCGCCATCGAGGTTCCGGACGCTCCCGGCCTCGGAATCGAACTGGACCGCGACGCCCTGGACAAGGCACACCAGCTCTATCTGGACCACGGCCTCGACGCCCGCGATGACAGCATCGGCATGCAGTACTACGTTGACGGCTGGTCCTTTGACCCCAAGCGGCCCTGTCTCGTTCGATGAGGATTGTTCGCTGAAGCTCTCCCGGGCCGCGACAGGAAAGTCAATGTGAAGAGCTAAGGTAAGGACCAAAACTTGGGCGGCGTTGCCACCGGAATACTGATTGTCGCCTCCGTCATCGCCGTCGGCTATCTCGCGGCCCGGTTGCGGATCCTCGGACCCGAGGTCCAGGGCGCCCTGACCAGCACCGCCTTTTACATCACCAACCCGGCGTTGCTGTTCACGGTGGTGGCCGGAAGCGATATCCGGGCCGCCCTAGGGACGGATGCCCCGCTGGCGCTGCTCTCCGCGGCGGCAGTGGGGCTGCTTTATGCCCTGCTGAGTTTCCTGTTCTTCCGCCGGCCGGTGGCGGAGACAGCCGTCGGCGCGATGGCCAGCAGCTACGCCAACGCGAACAACATCGGCATCCCGGTGTCCCTCTACGCCGTGGGAACGGCCCAGCATGTGGCGCCCGTCCTGCTGGTGCAGCTCCTCGTGCTGGCACCGTTCTATGTGACGGTGCTGGGCCTCGCGGCAGGGTCCAAGATCTCCTGGCGGAAGGTGCTGCTTCAGCCGTTGACCAATCCAATGATCATTGCCTCGGGCCTGGGCGCTGCCGTCGCGCTGACCGGCTGGACCGTCCCGGAACTAGTGCTGAAGCCGATCGACATGCTCGCCGGCGGTGCCGTCCCTATGGTGCTGCTGGCCTTCGGCCTGTCTTTGGCAGGCAAGGCCCCGCTGCAAAAGGGCGATGGGCGTATTGAATCCCTCGTCGCCACCTTCCTGAAGCTCGTCGGCATGCCCCTGATCGTGTGGGCCCTCGGCTACTTTGTTTTTGGTCTCGAGGGGCAGCATCTGCTGGCCCTCGTGATCATGGGGGCGCTCCCCACGGCCCAGAATGTCTTCCTCTTCGCCTCCCCCTACGGCCGCGGGGAGATCGTTGCACGGGACGTGATCCTGTGCACCACAGTTCTTTGCGCCGGCTCCCTGCTGGTCATCGCCTGGCTTCTGGGGTGACTGCAGCAAAAGAGGGCAGGCGGAGAAATACGGCACCAACACTTGTTATACAAGTTTGCAACTTGTAACCTAAGTTAAGCAGGGCGCAGTTGCCTCGCAGGAACTTCAGGGAGAACCATGACCAGCGTTGATCTCATCCGCCACGTAAAGCTGTCCACGGCAAGGCTTCCACTCGCCGTTCCGATCAGCGACGCGAAAGTCTTCACCGGGCGCCAGAAGCCCATGACCGAGGTCGTGTTCCTTTTCGCCGAGATCACCACCGAACAGGGCCACAGCGGAATCGGCTTCAGCTACTCCAAGCGGGCCGGCGGCCCGGCCCAGTACGCCCATGCCAAGGAAGTCGCCGAAGGCATCATCGGCGAGGACCCGAACGACATCGGCCGGCTGTACACCAAGCTTCTCTGGGCCGGGGCGTCGGTGGGCCGCTCCGGGGTGGCCACCCAGGCGCTGGCCGCCATCGACATCGCACTCTATGACCTCAAGGCCAAGCGCGCCGGCCTGCCGCTCGCCAAATTCCTGGGCTCCTACCGGGACTCAGTGCAGACCTACAACACCTCCGGCGGCTTCCTGAACGCCTCCCTCGAGGAGGTCAAGGCCCGCGCCACCGTCCTTTTGGACGAAGGCATCGGCGGGATCAAGATCAAGGTCGGCCTGCCGGACACCGCCGAGGACCTGCGCCGCGTGGCCGGCATCCGCGAGCACATCGGTTGGGACGTGCCCCTCATGGTCGACGCCAACCAGCAGTGGGACCGCGCCACCGCGCTGCGGATGGGGCGCCGGCTGGAGGAATTCAACCTCGTCTGGATCGAGGAACCGCTGGACGCCTACGACTTCGAAGGCCACGCAGACCTCGCCCGCGCCCTGGACACCCCCATCGCCACGGGCGAAATGCTGGCCTCGGTCGCGGAGCACAAGGGGCTGATCAACGCCAACGGCTGTGACATCATCCAGCCCGATGCGCCCCGGGTGGGCGGCATCACGCAGTTCCTGCGCCTTGCCGCCCTGGCCGACGAGCGCGGACTCGGTCTCGCCCCGCACTTCGCCATGGAAATCCACCTCCACCTCGCCGCCGCCTATCCGCGCGAACCGTGGGTGGAACACTTCGACTGGCTCGATCCGCTCTTCAACGAGCGCCTCGAAACCAAGAACGGCCGCATGCTGGTACCGGACCGTCCGGGGCTCGGCATCTCCCTCAGCGAGCAGGCACGCGCCTGGACGACCGATTCAGTGGAATTCGGCAAGTAACCTTGAAGCCATGAGCCGGAACCTGACCGCGGACCTCGCCAGCGACCTTCGCAGGCGCATCGTCGACGGCGACATCCAGCCGGGCGCGAAGCTGCCCAGCGAAAACACCCTGATCAGCGAATTCGGCGTCAGCCGGACCGTGGTCCGCTCGGCCCTGACCCGGTTGCAGGCCGAGGGACTGGTGGAAACCGAACGTGGGCGGGGCAGCTTCGCGCTGACCCCGCCCCCGCACGGCGATCCGCCAGTGCCCGGCGGCCGGCCGGTGTCCAGCATGGAAGACCGGCTCCACCTGCTCGAATTCCGCATGGGGGTCGAGGCTGAGGCCGCCGCCCTGGCGGCCCGCAACCGCACGGACCGCCAGCTGAAGGCCGTTCAGGATGCCCTGGCGGCGTTCACCAGCAGCAGCGACCACCCGGCGCACGCCATGAAGGCTGACTACGAATTCCACAAGGCCATCGCCGCGGCGTCGGGAAACCCCTTCTACTCGGACTGCCTGGCAGCACTGGGGCAGACCATGATCGCCATGCCCCGCACCCGGCTGATGACTGGGGACGAACACTACGCGCGGGAACACTTTGAACAAGTGGTCCACGAGCACGAATCCATCTACGCGGCCGTAGCGGAAGGCGACGAATCGTCGTCGTCGGCCGCCATGCGCAGCCACCTGGCCAACTCACGGCGCCGGCTCCGGGCCGTCGCGCCCGGCAACGGCTGAACCTGGCACCGGTCTTAGGCTGGGCCAACCAGTCCCTCAAGGTATCCAGCGATGCAAATTATGTGTTGGACGGGCATGACTGCCGCCGAATAAAGTGAAGAATCGCTGTGGCGAGGGCCACATTCAAACAGCCCGCCACCGCCGACCAGCTTCGCCAATTCAAAGGAAATCTCCATGCAGTCTGTAGACAACGCTGTCACGGACGTGGCCTTTGCCACGAAAAAGTTCTTCAAGCGGGTGCTGCCCATCATGCTCGTCATGTTGGTGTGCAACCAGCTCAACCGGTCCAACATCGGCTACGCCCAGGAGCATCTGCAGGCGGATGTCGGCATCGGCGCTGCCGCCTACGGCTTCGGGGCCGGGCTGTTCTTCGTCGCGTACGCCATCTTCGAACTGCCCAGCAACGTGATGATGGAGAAATACGGTGCCAAGGTCTGGCTCGCCCGGATCATGATCAGCTGGGGCATCGTGTCCTTTTTGATGGCGTTCGTGCAGAACGAGACCATGTTCTACGTCCTGCGGTTCCTGCTGGGCGCCGCGGAAGCCGGGTTCTTCCCCGCCGTGATCTTCTACTTTGCCCGCTGGGTACCTGCCGGCCAGCGGGGCAAAGCAACAGCCATCTTCATCGCCGGCTCCTCGATCGCCGCCGCGCTCTCCGGCCCGATCGCCGGAATGCTGCTCAGCCTGCACGACGTCCTGGGGCTCCGCGGTTGGCAGTGGCTGTTCGGCTTCGAAGGACTGCTGTCCGTGATCGTCGGCATCGCCGTGTTCTTTGTCCTTGACGCCAAGATCCAGGACGCCAAATGGCTGACGGCGGGCGAAAAGTTTGCGCTCACCGCGGCGATTGCAGCCGAGGACGCGCAGCACGCCACCGCCGCAGGCGGGAAGGTCAACCGCTGGAAAATGCTCCTGAACCCCCAGATCCTCCTCCTGTGCGGCATCTACTTCTCAGTGCAGCTCTCCATCTACGCCAACACCTTCTGGCTGCCCAGCATCGTCAAGCAGATCCCGGGGACCACGGACCTGAGCGTGGGATTCCTCTCGGCCATCCCCTGGGTCTGTGCCGTGATTGCCATGTACTTCGCCGCCAAGTGGCAGGACAAAGCCAAATCCAAGCGGCCCCTGCTCGTGGCTGCGCTCCTGGTCGCCGCCGTCGGAACCCTCGCGGCCGCCATCGCCACTCCCGTACTTGCCCTCGTTTTCCTGGCCATCGCCGCCATGGGGTTCAAGAGCGCGTCACCATTGTTCTGGACCATCCCCCAGTCAGGCCTGCACCCGATCATTCTCGCTCCGGCCATCGCCATCATCAACTCCCTTGGAAACCTGGGTGGCTTCGTGGCCCCGTTCGGATTCGGCATCATCAAGGAGCAGACCGGCAGCGTGGTACCGGGCCTCTTCGCCCTCGCCGCGGCATCAACAATTGCCGCCGCACTCGTGTACTTCCTCAAGGAACGCAAGACTGAAACCGCAGAGCCCGCAGCTTCGCATGATGTGGTGTCCCCAGTGGTCGTGACCGCCAAATAGCCACCGGACCCCCGACAGGAAAGGCAGGCACCCTGTGGGTGCCTGCCTTTCGTGTCGCCCATGCCGCTCTTAGTGTCTCTTGCGTGCGTCCTGCAGGTGCCGGTCGAGCTTCTCTTCGGCCTCGCGGCGCCGCTGGCCGATAATGCGCAGCTGCTGAGTGATCGGATTTCCGTAGCCATCTACGTCGTGGTGATGCGTGCCCTTCATGCGCTCTGGGTCGGAGGGCAAGGTCACCCGCGGTTCAGTATTTTCGCCCATATCGGGATGATCCCACAGTGCACAGCGGCTGAAAAGGACCGCTGGTCAGCCGGAAATCGGCTCCCGTCAGACACACCGCAGGGCCCGTAATTGATGGTGATGAGAGCCATTCTGTTGAGGAGCGGCGCCTCTCGCTAGACTTAAGTTGCGCCGCAGAAGACGCAGAGTCCGTCTCGGGAAAGGCACGATCATGACCGACAACAGCGACTTCGAAGACACTGCGAATGAGGCAGGTTCGGAAAAGAAGCCGGAGGAACCCGACCTGCGGGGGCGGTACGTCGAAGGCGATTTTGGCCAGGCCGGTGTGCAGCGTGGCCGCCATGCTGACGACGAGGAAGGCCAATACGTCGAAGGCGATTACGGCGTGGCAGGCAGCGAGGGCGGTCTGCCCGAACCGCTGGGAGGCAAGGCCCGGGAATCAGGGCGCTATGTGGAGGCCGACTACGGCGATGCCGGAAGGACGTCGGGACGCACTGCAGAATCCGAAATCGGCCGGTACTCAGAGGGCGACTATGGCGCGAGCGGTACTGTGGATCCCGTCCGAAAACCCGGTACTGGCACCGGGCCGGGTAAGGACACCGGCGCGAGTAAAGACACCGACAAGCAGGAATAATTCAGCACATTGCACGCCGCCGGCCGGTTGTGCACCTGGTGCACGGCTGTAGGACGAAGGCGCGGTTTCGGAATCGGTTCGCTAAATTCCGTCTTCGGCCATGCCGCCCAGCCCGCCCCGATCCGGGCGGCCATAGTGCACTCGCAGGGTGGGACGTTGATGCAGGATGGGCCGGCGGGCGCCTGAATGGAGCCCGAGGATGCCGCCACTGCCTGTCCTCGAGGGCGGTGTGGGCGTTTCCGCTCCTGCCGCCTCGCCCGGGACCAGGAACAGATGGGGTGGGCCGCGTCGGCCTGCTTCCTCCCGGAGGGCGACCAGGTGCTCCACGAGCGCAATTTCCGGTCGGTCCGGGTGGGCCTGCAGGCACTGCCACAGCTGTTCCCGGGCACTGGCCTGTCCCGGCGTGGAGTCCGACAGCACCGCGGCGATGATCTCGGCGGCCTGCAGACGTAGCCGCGCGTCGCCGTCCTCCTGATTGCTCACCGAAGGGCTTGTGGGCGGATACTCCCGTGGCGGCTCCGGACGGGACGACAATTCCATGGACATTGGCTTTTCCTTTGTTCCCGTTCCGGCTGAGCCCGGAACCGGCGATGGCACCCCACAGTCCTGCATTTTGATCTTCGAGCCAAACAGAGCCGAAGACTCTGAAGCAACCTTACATCCGGAAAGACCGGTCTGTCTCTGGCAGGAAGCGAATTCCGGCGGGGGCCGCTCCCGGAGGCGATGACCCTGTCAACGGTGCTGGACCCGAGGACTGCGATGGCCACCACCGGAACATGGCGTGTCCCGCCGCCGCAATATGGCGTTTTTTCGGCCTTATGACTGGGGAATAGCCGCGCGGTGCTGTACGTTTCACTGAGCCCAATCACCACTCGAGAAATGAGAACAACCCACGTGGCAACCGACTACGATGAAGTCCGCTCCGACGTCAAGGAATCCCAGGAGAACTCCCTGGAAGCGCTGCAGTCAGCGAATGCGCCTGATGCGCGCAGCGTTGTGCAGGAACTCGACGAGGCCGACGGCCTGGACGGCGCCGGCGTCCCGGGCGGCGAGTTCATCGCCGAAGAACTGATCGTTCAAGTCATCCCGCAGGGCGGAGACGAGTTCACCTGCTATTCGTGCTTCCTGGTCCGGCACCGCTCCCAGATCGCCCGGCAGGTTGGCGCGCACGCGTACTGCACGGAGTGCGAGGGCTGAACCAGTCCGGCAACCGGCCGCCCCCGGACGATGATCCGGCCGTGTAGCAACCTGCCGTTTACCAGCCCGCACCGGGGGTTCATGACCGGTGGCTAGTGTGGCGAGTCCTTGTTGAGATCCAACCTTGAGAGGCTCACCCAATGAGAACGACCCGCACCCGAGGCATCCTCACGGCCGCCGCAGCAATCGTCCTGGCCGCGTCCGCAATCAGCGCCACCGCGGCAGCCCAGGCGGCAGGCAACAACTCAGATTCCGGCAACGGCAGTGAAACGAATTCGGCCCTGGCCGATGCCTTCAACGGTGTTGACCGGAACACGGGCTGGCAGCAGACGTCAAAGCTGAAACTGAACTTTCCCACCTACCACACCGAGGGAATCGCCTACAGCCGGGACCACATCTTCCTCTCGGCCGTTCAGATCCTCGAGCCGACCGTGAAGTTCCCCAGACCGCAGAACGGTTTCGACCGCACCCCCGGCAAGGGCGTCGGCCACCTGTTCGTCATGGACAAGGCCGGCAACCTGCAAAGGGACATCATCCTGGGCGAGGGAGACATGTACCACCCGGGCGGCATCGACTTCGACGGCACCAATGTCTGGATCCCCGTGGCCCAGTACCGGCCGGACAGCAGCGCCATCATCTACCGCGTGGACGCGAGCTCGCTCGAGGTCCACAAGCAGTTCGAGGTGAAGGACCACTTCGGCGGCATCGTACTGGACCAGCAGACGGGCCACCTGGTCGGCAACACCTGGGGTTCGCGCCGGTTCGCTGAATGGGACCTGCAGGGCAAGCAGCTCTCGACCTGGCAGAACCCGAACTTCTTCATCGACTACCAGGATTGCCAGTACGTGCCCAACTCCAGGATGCTGTGCGCCGGAATCACCAACCTCCCGCAGACCCCGGCGGCCGGGGGCGCCGGCGTCGGCTACGAGCTCGGCGGCATGGCAATGATCGACCTCAAATCCCGCAGCGTCATCCGCGACGTCCCGTTCCAGCAATGGTCCACCGCAGGCCACGTGGCCTCGCGCAACCCGTTCAAAATGACTGCCGACGGCGGGCACCTCACCATGAGGGTGGCCCCCGATAACGGCGAGGAAGGCAACGGCACGGAAATCCTCACCTACGAAGCCACCGTGGCTCCGGCCAAGTAACACCGGCCAAGTAGCACCGGCCGGCCGCGGGAGAGCCGAACCGGGTCAGGGCTTCCCTCGGTCGGGGGCGGCTCCGGTGGAGGCGCGGATGGTCAGGTGGGTCGGAAGCTCGACCTGGGTCCGCGCTGCGGCGCTCGTCGGGCGGAGCCGGCTGAGGAGCATGTCCGTGGCGACCCGGCCGGCCTGCTCGATCGGAGCGGTCAGGGTGGTCAGCGGCGGGGAGCAGAAGTCGGCCCCGAAGATATCGTCGCAACCGATCACGCTGATCTGGCCCGGGACGTCGACTCCGCGCTCCTTGAGCCGGACCAGCATGCCTATGGCCATCAGGTCATTGAAGGCTATGCAAGCGGTGACTCCGCTGTGCAGTGCAGCGTCCGCTGCGGCGGCCCCGGACCGCTGGCTGGGATAGTAGGGGCCGAGCCTGCGGATCGAGATGCCCAGGGTCTCGGCCGATTCCTGCAGGGCCGTCCAGCGGCTGCGGTCGGACCATGACGTCGGCGGCCCCGCCATGTAGGCGATGTCGCGGTGTCCCAGGGAGACCAGGTGCTCCACGGCCTGCTGGACCCCACGCGGGGTGTCGATCAGGACCGTGGGGACGCCCGGACTGGTCCTGTTGATGGTCACGATCGGGACCGTTGCGGCGGCAACTGCGAGCTGGTCATCGTTCAGCCGGGTTGCCGCGAGGATGAACCCGTCCACCGAGGCACGCAGCTGCTGCAGGTAGTTGATCTCGAGGTCGTTGTCTTCTTCCGTGTCCACCAGCAGTTGGGTGAATCCCGACGCCCGCAGCTGGCGCTGGGTGCCGCGGATGATATCGAGGAAGAAGCCGTTGGTGATGTCCGGAACCAGCAGGGCAACGCTCCGGGTACGCCCCACGGTCATCTCGCGGGCAGCGGAGCTGGACACATAGCCCAATTCGGCCGCGGCAGCCTCTACCCGTTCCCGGGTCGCCCAGTTGACCCTGCCGGGCTGGGACAGCGCGCGGGAAACCGTCGACGTCGCCACGCCGCTCAGGGCGGCGACGTCCTTAATCGTGGGGGCGCGCCGCCACGGGGAATCGTGCGGACCGGCTGTGACGACGTCGTCCATGAAGGCTCCTAGCAACCCGTGCAGTTAGTTATGGCCTCATCATGGCACAGCAAACTTTTCATTGGCAATATTTGGCAACTCATTGCCGCTGTTGCATTTGTTGTCATAGTGTTCCAGGTGACAACCGGCCCCCGCGGCCAGATCCCTGCATTCCGGGGCGACTCAATGAGGAGCATAAGAGGAAATGAACAAAGCTAAATTGCGCTTGATCGGCATTGCCGCGTCCCTGTCTGTTGGCGCGCTGGCACTCGCCGGTTGCGGCTCCGAGAACGGCAACTCCTCGGGCAGCGGCCAGGTGGATGGTGCCGGCAAGACCCTGGATGTCCTGGTAGGGGCCAACGCACAGCACGGCGACAAGTTCACGGCCTGGCAGGCACACATCGCGGAGGCGTTCAAGAAGTCCACCGGCGCGGATCTGAAGTTCGAGACGTTCGCCTCCGCCAATGACGAACTGTCCAAGATCCAGACATCCGTGGTCGCCGGACAGGGCCCTGACGTCTACGCCGTGGGGACGACGTTCGTCCCCACGGCCTTCTCCACGGACGCCTTCGTCAAGCTCGACGCCGCGCAGTGGGACAAGGTGGGCGGCCGGGACCGTTTCGTGCCGGCGACCCTGGGCATCTCGGGCCCCGATTCCCAGAACGAAGTGGGTGTCCCCTTCCTGAGCCGGCCGTACGTGCTGGCCTACAACACCGAATTATTCAAAAAGGCCGGCCTGGACAAGCCCGCCACCACCTGGGATGGCCTGCTGGAGCAGGCGAAGAAACTCACGTCCGGCGGCACCTACGGGTTCGCGACCGGTTACGCGGACAACTACACACCCTGGAAGTTCGCCTGGGCCATGGCCAACCAGACAGGCAACCCCCTCGTGGAGGACAACAAGGCCCGCATCGAGGACCCCGCTGTCCAGAAAGCCTACGAAACCTACTTCGGCTGGCTGACCAAGGACAAGGTGGTCAACCCGGCAGCCTCCGGGTGGAACGACAGCCAGGCCGCGGCGGACTTCGCGTCCGGCAAGTCGGCCATGATGCTCATGACCACAGCAAACGCCAAGCCGACGTTCGATGCAGCACCGATCAAGGGCAAGTACGCTTTCGCCACCATGCCCACCGTGCCGCCGGGCCAGGCCGTCAGCCCCTCAGGCGGGAATCCGGTGACGTCGATCATCTCCGGCGACGACCTCGTGATCGCGAAGTACTCCGAGCAGCAGGACCTCGCCGCCGCCTACATCAAGCTGGTGACCAGCGAGGACGAACAGCTGTACTACAACCAGCAGTTCGGCGACCTGCCTGCCAACGCTGCCGCGGCCAAGAAGGTCGCTGACTCCAGCCCGATGCTGGCACCGATGATCGAATCCGCCACCAAGGCCAAGTCCACGCCGTTCACCGGCGCCTGGGGCGACATTCAGCTGGCCCTGACCAACATCGCGGTCCAGGCACGCCCGGCCCTCGCCGGCGGCGGCGTCGACGAATCGGCACTGAAGGAGGCCCTGGCCAAGGCGCAGAAGGACGCGCAGGCTTCACTGGACCGGGCGGCGGCCAACAAATGAGCCTTATGACCAAAAAAGCCGCTAACCAGAGGCGCCTGCCAGCCGCCACCCCGCCGCCCACACGACGGCGGCGCCCAGTCAGCGAGCGCAGCCGGCCGCTGTGGTTGCTGACCCCCGGCGGCCTCCTGATCGGCCTGATCATTGTGGTCCCGCTGCTGCTGGGTATCTACATCTCGATGCTTCAGCTGGACCAGTACACCATCCGCAAGTGGATCAGCGCGCCCTTCGTGGGCCTGTCCAACTTCGTGGAGGCATTTACCGGGACCGAGCTGCTGCACGCCTTCGGCAACAGCGTCGCCTTCGCCGTGATCGCAACCGTCATCACGGTGCCCATCGGGGTCTTCGCGGCCCTGGCCACCCAGAATGCGTTCCGCGGCCGGTCTCTGGTCCGTTCCGTCTTCCTCATCCCCTATGTGCTGCCATCCTTCGTCGTCGGCACCTTCTGGCGGACCATGCTCCAGCCGGACGGCATCATCAACAAGCTCCTGAACGGGGCCGGTTTGCCCTCCGGCCAGTGGCTTAGCGGTCCGGCAAGTTTCTGGGTGTTAATCCTGGTCGAAGTCTGGGCGGCCTGGCCGTTCATCTACCTCATGGCCTTGTCCGGGCTGCAGTCCGTGGATCAGGAAGTCCACGAGGCGGCCGCCGTGGACGGTGCGTTGTGGTGGACCAAGCTGCGGTACGTGATCTTCCCCTACCTGCGCGGGCCGGTCGCCCTGGCCTGCCTGATCGCCACGTTGCACCACATGAACAACTTTTCGCTCGCCTTCATTCTCTTTGGCGTCCCGGCGCCCGTGGACGTACAGGTCCTCCCCACGCTGGTCTACAGCATGAGCTTCACCAGCCTGCGGTTCGGCATGGGGGCGGCAATGGCGCTGCTGTCCCTGGTGTTCATCGCCCTTCCCCTGTACTTCTACCTGCGGGCCGTCAAGCTCGACACCGGCACGGAATCAGGAGCCAAAAAATGAGCCAGTCAAACACAGCGGTGGCAGTCGACACTCCCCCGGCCATTACTCCAGTCCGCCCGGTCGCGGACCGCAATACAAAGGCACGGGCAGGCGGACAAGCGGCCACCGTCACCCGCCTGCTGCCCAGGCCGCTCCTGGTCACGGTTATCGCCGTCATCGTCACGACCATCACGGTCCCGCTTCTCTACATCGTCTTCGCCTCGATGAACTCCGACGTCGAAGTGGCCCGGGGGGCGTTCTTCCCCACGGAATTCACGCTAGGGAACTACACGACGATCTGGAAGACCCTCCCCCTGGGCCTGGGTCTGGGCAACAGCATCGTGATCGCCGGCGCCGTGGCCGTCGTCGCCGCGCTGTTGGGCATCATCACGGCCTATGTGCTGGTGCGGTTCGAATTCCGGGGCCGGCTGGGCATTCTGCGCGGACTGATCGGACTGCAGAGCCTGCCCGGCACGCTGCTGCTCCTGCCGGTCTTTGTCGTCTTCGCCTCCGCGGGCAACTACCTTGGCGTCACGGTCATCGGCACCGGCTGGGGCCTGTTCCTGGCCTATCTGACCTTCGCGCTTCCTTTTTCAATCTGGGTCATGGTTACCTACCTGCGCGGGCTTCCGAAGGAACTCGAGGAAGCGGCCCGGATCGACGGCGCCTCCTCGGTGGGTGTCCTCTTCCGGATCATCTTCCCGCTCAGCTGGCCTGGACTCGTCGTCGCCGGTGTCTTTTCCTTCCTGCTCGGATGGAACGATGTCCTGTTCGCCTCCGTCCTGACCCGCCCGAACACCCAAACAGTGGCCGTGGTCCTGCAGATCTTCGGCGCCTCCTCCGAAGGCGGGGCCCTGCCCCTCTACGGGCAGATGATGGCCGCCTCCCTGGTCTGCGCGGCGCCTGTGGTCATCCTCTACCTCGTCTTCCAGCGCTTCCTCGTCGGCGGCCTGACCGCCGGCGGCGTCAAGTAACCACTCCCACCCCATAGGAGAAATATCCGTGAACGACACCAAGGTCACCTGGACCCTCTCCGGGTTCGGCGACGAAATCAGCCCCGACCCGGCCGTCCAGATCGCCGTCCTGCAGGCACTGGGCGCCAACCACATCGAGGTCCGCAGCGCCTGGGAAACCAACATCGTTGACCTCGGCGAGCAGGGTCTGCAGCGGCTGAAGACCATCCTGTCCGAGCACGGCATGGGCGTGTCCGCCATCGCCTCCCCGATCGGGAAAGTCGATGTCAGCGAACCCCTCGAGGCCGAGCTCACCCGGCTGCAGAGGGCAATCCACGCCGCGCAGACTCTCGGCACCGGCTACATCCGCATCTTTTCGTTCTACCGGGCGGAAGGCACCAGCGCCGAGTCGATTCGCGGGCCCGTCATGGAACGCATGCGTGCCCTGGCCGCGGCTGCCGAGGCAGCCGACGTGGTCCTGCTGCACGAGAACGAAAAGGACATCTACGGCGACACCCCCGAACGCGTCCTGGACATCATGGAGACCGTTGCTTCACCGGCCCTGCGCGTGGCGTGGGACGCGGCCAACTTCGTCCAGGTCGGGGTCAAACCGTTCACGGAGGCCTACCCGAGCCTGCGGCCCTACCTGGAATACCTCCAGGTCAAGGACGCCCAGATGGACACGCGGCTGGTCATGCCGGCCGGCGAAGGCGACGGGGAACTCCAGGAAACCATCAATGCCTTGCGCGATGACGGATTCACCGGGTTCGCCTCGCTGGAGCCGCACCTTGCCCACGCCCACCACCTCGGCGGATTCTCCGGCCCCGCCGCGTTCGGCATAGCCGGCCGCGCCTTCAACCGCGTTCTCGATGCAGCAGGAGTCGGCACCAAATGAGCAGCACACTCCCACCTGTGAACCCGGCCTCCGCGGTCTTCCCGCTCCGCACCGCCGTCGTCGGCTGCGGCGTCATCGGCCGGCAGCACGCCGAAATCATCACCGCCGACAAAGACCTTGAACTGGTTGCCGTCATCGACGCCGTCGAACCCGCCGCGCATGCTTTGGCGGACACGCTCGACGTCGGACCCGCCGGACGCCGTCCGGCCGTCCACCGCTCGCTGTCCGCGGCCCTCGGCAGCACCGATGTCGACGTCGTAGTGATCTGCACGCCCAGCGGAGTGCACTCGGACCTTGCCGTCGAGGCACTGGACGCGGGCAAGCACGTCATCATCGAAAAGCCGATCGACGTCGACCTGCCCAGCGCCCGCAGGGTGGCCTACGCCGCCGCGGAGGCCAGGACCCGCGGGCAGGTCACGTCCGTGATCAGCCAGCATCGGTTCGATCCGGCCAGCATCGCCGTCGCCTCGGCCATCGGCGCCGGCCGACTCGGCCGCATCACCTCCGCCGTCGCCTCCCTGGCGTGGTGGCGGGCCCAGGAATACTACGATTCCGGGCAGTGGCGCGGCAGTTGGGACATGGATGGCGGCGGGGCCGTGATGAACCAGGGCGTGCACACCGTTGACCTCCTGCTGTGGTTTCTGGGCCGGCCGGTGGAGGTCCACGCCCACACCGCGCTGCTGGCCCACAACAGCATCGAGGTCGAGGACACGGCCGTCGCCACGCTGCGGTTCGAATCCGGGGCCCTCGCCGTGCTGCACTGCACCACGGCGGCATACCCGGGGCTGACGGCGAGGCTTCAGGTCTTCGGCAGCCGTGGCTCATCGGTCATCGACAACGACCGCCTGCTGTATTTCCATTCTGCGGCCAACGATCCCGACGCTGCCTCCGTGCCGTCCTATGGACTGTCCGGCGGGGGCAACCAGGCCGCGGACGAAGTGGGCGAAAGCGAAGCTTCGGCCAACGTCCGCGGCGCCGATGACCTCCAGACCGCCCACCACCGGCAATACGGCAACGTCATCGAATCCATCCGCACCGGCGCGCGGCCGGCCGTCGGGGTGGAGGAGGCAACCGCGGCCCTGGCCACGGTGCGGGCGCTGTACGTCTCGGCGACGCTGGGCACGTCCGTGAATTTCGAGGACGTCCTGGCCGGCAAATACGACGACCTGCCCATGGTCACGGGCGGAAGGGACTGACGGATTGCCGGCTAGGCCGGGGCCAGTGCCTGTACCGAGGTTCGCTCCACGGTGGGGCAGTAGATTTTTGCGGCGGTTTCCGGTGCATCCTCGAGGCCCAGCAGCATCCGCACCCCGGCCGCGCCCAGCTCGTAGTGCGGGAGGGATACCGTGGAAAGCGGGGGCCGGAGGTGGGCTGCGATGACTTCCTGGTTGTCGAATCCCACCACCGCGATGTCCTCCGGAATGGACAGGCCGTGCTCGCGCAACCCGTCATAGAGTCCCATCGCCATCCGGTCGTTGTAGCAGTACACGGCCGTGACGTCCCGCTTGAGGAGTTCCTCGGTGGCCCCGTACCCGCCTTCCTGGTCTGGATATGCTTCCAGGACCAGGCTCGGATCGAAGTCGATGCCGGCCGCTTCAAGGGCTTCCCGGTAGCCCTCGAGGCGTCCGTCCTTCGCCGGGGCGGGGATGGTCGCGTTGATGAAGGCTATGCGGCGGTGACCGTGCTTGAGCAGGACCTCCGTCGCTGACCGGCCGCCCTGCACTTCATCGGGAACGACGGCCCGGGTGCCCGGTTCGGTCGAGAAGCAGTTGACCAGGACGAAGTCCGCCTCGCGGAGCGGGGCGGGTATGTCCGTGGCACGGTGGAACCACGTCGAGTAGAGGATTCCGCGCACCTTGTATTCGAGCATCATGGAGATCGCGTCAGTCTCAAGCTCGCTGTTGCCTTCGGTGTTGGCGATCAGGAGGGCGTATCCGTGTTTCCATGCCTCATCCTGGGCGCCGTGGATGATCTGGCCGGCGAAGGGCGTTGTTGCGATGGCGTCGGCGACAAGTCCGATGAACCGGGAGCTGCCGCTGACCAGGGTTTGGGCCATCGCGTTGGGCCGGTAGCCAAGGTCCCGGATCGCGTCCCGGACCCGGTTGCGGGTGGCGGCGGAGATGCGGGCGTCCTTTTTCTTGTTGACGATCAGCGAGACGGTGGCGGTGGAGACCCCGGCTGCTTCCGCCACCTGGCGCAGCGTGACGGGCTGGGCGCGCGTGGGCCGCTTCGGGGGTGCAGCCTCAACCGATGGCGTGCCCGAACTATTCTCCTGCGAAATCATTTGCCCTCCGTCAGGAGTATATCCGGCTGTTGCTGCTGTCATCCCTTCGTCGCCCCGCTTTCCAGTCCTTGGATCATCGCCTTGTTGAGCACCAGGAAGACCAGCAGCAGCGGGGTGATGGTGACGCAGACGGCGGCGAACGTGGCGGTCCAGTCGGTTTTGCCCATGGCTCCGATGTAGTTCTGCAGGCCGAGCGGGATGGTCTTGAGTTCCTCGGAGAGGACGAAGGTGTTGGCGAAGATGAAGTCGTTCCAGATGAAGATGCTGTTGACCAGGACGACGGTCACGACAGTGTTGACCGACAGGGGCAGGGTGATGAGCCCGAAGATGCGGTACGGCCCCGCACCGTCCAGGGAGGCGGCCTCGTACGTTTCCCTGGGGATGTATTCAAAGAAAGACGAGAACAGGTAGATCGACATCGGAAGGGCAAACCCGGCCAGGGGAATGATCATCGAGGGGTAGGTGTCGAGCAGGTTTATGGTCGAGTAGTCGATGAACAGCGGCACGAGGGCGATCTGCACGGGCACGATGATGCCGATCAGGAACAGGCTGCGGACGAACTTGCTGAACCGGAAGCCGAGGACCTGGAGCGCATAGGCTGCCATCATTCCCAAGAGCACGATCAGCAGGTTGGCTCCCATGGTGACGATGAAGCTGTTGAGGATGTTCAGCCCGAGGTTGCCGGTTTCGAAGGCGCGGGCGTAGTTATCCCAAGTCAGGGACTGGGGCAGCGCAAACGGATCGCCGGCGGCGAAGTCGTGCTCGGGGCGCAGGCTGGTGATGAACAGCCAGGCGAGCGGGTAGACCTGCACGATGACGATGAGGGCGATCAGCACCTTGGACAGTGTGCCGTGGAGGTTGGGCTTTCGACGCCGGCGCGGCGGCGGCGGGCTCTCCGGCAGGGTGGCAACGGGCCTGGTGATCGGGGCTGCTTGCGCGGTCATGCCTCCGCCTTTCGTTTGAGCATGAAGAGGATGAGCCCGACGGCGGCCAGGCATTCGACGACGATGAACACGGAGATGGTGCTGGCGTAACCGAAGTCGGTGCTGGTGAAGGCCGTCTTGTACATGTAGGTGGTCAGGAGTTCCGAAGACTGTCCGGGGCCGCCGTTGGTCATCAGGTAGGGGATGTCGAATCCGCGTAGCCCGTAAGTCGTGGCCATGATGGTGGTGGTGATCCAGACCGGCCGGATGTGCGGGAAACGGATCTTGGTGAACAATTGCCACCGCGAAGCGCCGTCGAGGCGGGCGGCTTCCTCCAGTTCCAGGGGAACGGAGAGCAGCGCCGCGTAGAGGATGAGCATGTACAGGCCCGTAAACCGCCATCCTTCCGGCGCCGAGACCGCGGCCAGGACGGTGTTGATGTCCGAGAGCCAGGGGCGTTCGAGGGCGCCGAGGCCCACCCACTGCAGGACCTGGTTGAGCAGGCCCACCGGGTCGATCGAGTAGATACGGACAAAGAGGAACGCGATGGCCACCGTCGAGATCACCGCCGGCAGGAGGTAGAGGGTCTTGATGAGCTCCCGGCCCCGGCGCAGCGAGGTCAGGAGGCTGGCCACCAGCAGGGCGCCGCCAAGCTGCAGCACCAGGCAGATGGCCAGGTAGCCGAGGGCATTGAAGAAGGAGCGCCAGAAGATGTCGTCTCCGGTGAACATGCGCACATAGTTTGCCAGTCCCACGAACTCCATGTCGCTGATCCCGTTCCATGAGAAGAAGCTCAGGACCAGGGACTGGAGGATGGGGAACAGCACCGCCGCGCCGTAGAGCAGCAGCGGCGGGAGCAGGAAGACCAGGACGGACAGTCGTGACCTGTTGGGAAGCATGGTGGGCCCTTTCGGGTGGGGGCCGGAGCCCCCACCGCAGCGGTTACTTGAAGAATTTCGGGGCGTTTTGCGCGACGGCGTTGTCCATGGTGCTGGTGAACTGCTCGGGCGTGATGTTGCCCTGGACGAGGAGCACGAGCTCCTGCTGCAGCCTGCCGTTGGTGGTGGGATCGAGCTGGGTGTCCCACGGCATGGCCTGCTTGTCCCCGAGGTCGTTCGCCTTCTCAAGGGCCTTCTTGTAGAGCGGTGTAGCGTTGGCCGGCAGGGTGGTTTCCACAGTGGTGGTCGGTGAGAGCGCACCGGTGGCCGCGTATTCGGCGGGGTACTTCGCCAGGGCGAACTTCAGGAAGTCGCTCACGAGCGGGTCGTACGTCTTGGCGTTGACCGCCATGCCGATGCCGGACGGGGAGACGAATTCGTTGGCCGCCGTGACGGATCCCTGGTTCGTCGGAAGGGTGAAGAAGTCGGTGTCATCGCGCACCGCCCGATTCAGCTTGTCGGTTGCCAGGCTGGGCAGTTCCCACGTGCCGATGTTATACATGGCGGCCTGGCCGGAGGTGAACTGGTTCTGGGCATCGGAGTATCCCTGGGAGGAAAAGCCGTCCTGGAAGCACTTGGCCTTGCCGAGCGCAGCCAGCCACTGAACGGTCTTCTGGCCTGCGGGGTCAGAGAACTTGGCTTCACCCTTCTTGAGCTTCTGGATGAACTCCGGGCCGGCATCCCTGAACGGCTGGTAGGCGACGTACCGTTCGAGAGGCCACTGGTCCTGGCCGTCGATGGCGATGGGGGTGATGCCGGCCTGGCGCAGGGCGGTGCACATGGCGGGGAGGTCATCGAGGGACTTCGGGACGGACACTCCGGCCTTCTGCAGCAGCGCCTTGTTGTACCAAATGAACTCCAGCTCGAACTGGAACGGAATCATGTACAGCGACCCGTCGTCGAACCGCTGGTAGTCAAGGGCGCCGGGCCGGTAGCTGTCGTAGACGTTCAAGGACTTGAGCAGCTTCTCGGCGTCGACCATTTTGCCCTGTTTCGCCAGCTGTTGGGCGAACGGAGTGGCGTCAGTGTCGAAGAGTTCGGGTAGCTTGTTCGCGGCGGCGAGGGTTTCCAGTTTCTGGATGTAGGAGGGCCTGTCGGGGGTGGTGATCAGGTTCAGCGAGAAGCCCGGGTGGTCCTTGGCGTAGTCGTCCGCGAGTTTCTTCATGATGTTGATGACGGCGCCGTCGGCTGGCCGGGACAGCAGCCACGAGATTTCCCGGGGCTTGATTTCCCCGGTGGGGCTCACGTTGGAAGGGTTGGTGGCCCCTCCGCCGCATGCTGCCAGGGCCAGGGCGGCGACGGCTGCCACGGCGGCGGTTCGGAACAGTTTTATCATTACGGCAATCTCCCTTGATCAGCTGAGGATGAGTTGGGTTGGCTGGCGGTGCGATTTAGTTGACGGTGCGATTTAGTTGACGGTGCGTTTTAGTTGACGGTGCGTTTTAGTTGACGGTGCGTTTTAGTTGTCGGTGCGCTGGCGTGTTTCAAATTCGGTGATGGTGACGGCTCCTTCTCCGGCGAAGATTCCGATCCGGCCCTCGGACCGGTCATAGATCCTGGTGCTGAGGGACACCTGCCGGTCCAGGACGGCGACACAGAGGTCTCCGTCGACGACCACTTCGAGCGTGTGCTCGCCCGGGCCCAGGTCACAGGGGCGTTCCAGTTCGATGTCGTACGGAATGTCGCCCGAGACATGCCATTGGGCTTCGCCGGTGATTTTCCGGGGCCACCGGTCAAACACCATGCGGCCCCGCTTGGGTTCCAGTCGAAGAACGTAGGACCGGTCGCCGTCGGCACTGGAACGGAGCAGCAGGCCGCACTCTGTGGTGCCGGGTGCGATCTGCAGGACTGCCTTGGCGTAGAACTGCGGCGGAAGGTCCTCTTCGGACACAACGGCTGCGAAGCCGTCCGGGACAGTGAGTGCCGCGGGAAGGTCCCGGTCCAAGGACACAGGGACCTCGTCCCAGAAGCTCTCCACGAGTTCGCCGGGGAACGAGAACGCCAGGGTGCCGTCGGGGTTCTGGCGTGCTTCCAGGACTGACATGGTGCCCGCCCACTGCCAGGCGCCGTCGTCCCGGTTGTCCTCTTTACTGGCGATCCAGCCGAAGAAGAAGCGGCGCCCGTCCCGTTCGGCTGTCTTGGAGGCATAGAAGGCGCGCCCGTCGATGCTGTCCAGGTCCGGCACGGTCCAGGGGCCGTCGGGGCTTTTGGCCATCCGGTACCGGGTGGTGAATGACTCCGAGAACTCCGAGTAGACCATGTACCACCAGTCGCCCCAGGCGAAGACGTCCGGGCATTCGTGGGTGATGTAGCGCCGGGGGTCCCAGAACGGCTGGGTGTGCTCCCAGGTCATCAGGTCCGGGGACACGCACTGGGCGATGACGCCCCGGCGGCGCTCGGGCCCCCCGGCGTGGCGGGCGGCCAGCAGCATCCGCCACTGCCCGGCCGCCTCGTCCCGGAAGACGAAGGGGTCCCGCCAGTCGCCGGGCTCATAGCCCTCCGGTGCGCCGAACGTCAGTTCCGGGTGCTTGGCCCAGGTCTTCATGCCGTCCGTGCTGGTGGCATGCATGACGAGCTGCAGCGGCGCGCCGTCGGGGCCGAGGTTCCGGGGGTTCTGGCCCGTGTAGAACAGGTGGTGGATGCCGGACTCGTCGCACACGATGCTTCCCGTGTAGGCATTGAAGTCCAGGTCATTGTCGCCGCCGTGGTGCAGCGCGACACCGTGGTCTTCGAACTGGGTGAGGTCCTTGGTGGTGACGAGGTTCCAGGAGGTCCCGGGTTTGGGGTCGGTGCGGACCTCGTGCAGGTAGAAGAGCCAGAACTCCCCGTCCTTCTCGAAGGGGATGAGGTCTCCAACCCAGCCGTCGGCCGGCTGGAAGAATACTGAGCGTTTCATCGGCGCTGATGTCCCATCTGCTTAAGCGTTTGATCACAACAAAGATAACCTGACGCTTGAGGGTGATCAAGCGTTTTAGCAAACTTCCTCCCGACACCGTGCCCGGCGCCTACCTGGCGGGTCTGTCACCGAACGAGAACTGGTCGGCGTTGATGTGGCCCCAGCCGCCGGTATTGCGGTCGACGATCTCGATGTGGCCCGTCTGGCCCTGCAGATCATCGACCAGCCAGGAGGTCCAATGGAGCCTCTCGTCGTTGCTGCCCGTCGCGGTCCGAACGACTTGTCCGTTGACCACGAGGTTGACGGCGGCTTGGTTGTCCGGTTCGCCGCCTACGGCCCCGGGCGAGTCGGCAAAGACGAGGTGATCGACCATGAGGTGGCCCCATGAGCCCGTCGCCTGGTCAACGATCTGGATTTGCGCTGATCGCCCGACCAGATCATGGACGTCCCAGGAGACTTCGCGCAGGGTCGAGCTGTCATCACCGGTCGCCGTGCGGTAGAGGACTCCGTCAAGTAACAGGTTCATGGTCGTGGCGCCGGTGCCGGTGCCGGTGCCGGTGCCGGTGCCGGTGCCGGTGCCGGAAGGATGGTCGCCCCCGCCAATACGGAAATTGATCCTGTCCCGTCTGATCGGGAAGACCGGCGAGGTGATCGTGCCGGTGGCGGCATCGCCTCCGTTGACAAACGTGTCGGTGACTTTTGTCCCGAATTGCCCAGTGAGCGAGCTGGCTGAGGGTCCCTCGCCGGAGTAACTGCCGGTTGCACTCCACCCGGGGCCCCAGTTTGTTCCTTCGAAGTCTGCAAAGACATCGGAGGGTCGCGGGTGGGCTCCCCCGCCGACGAGGAAGTTTACGAACGGTTGACCGATGGTGAAGCTGGGCGAGCTGAGAGTGCCCGTTGAGGCGTCCCCGTTGAGGTAGCTGTTGACCAGCTTGCTGCCGCGGTAGCCGGTGACGGGTTGCTGGTTCGGCAGCGTTCCGGCCGCCGGCGCCGGGCCGAAGGCGGTTCCGGTGGTGGTCCACGTGCCGTAGGACGGCGATTCAAAGTCCGCATAGGCGGCGGCCGGATCGGCCGACGTGGTGATGTCGGCAAATTCGCGGATCAAAAGATTCGAGAATGTGGCCGCCCCGCCGTCGGCGTACAGACGGATGCCGGTGTCCCCCGGGGCGAAGAAGACCTGGCTCGAGTGGACGTCCTCGCCGTCGCCGACAAATACCTCCACCGATCCCTTGTCGACGAAGACCCTCAGGTGCACCGATCTGGCGGACGGGTCGAAGGCGGATTGCGACTGCAGCCACGGCGCGAAGGCAATGTTCGGCATTTGCCCTGTCTGCTCAGACGCACCGCGGTTGAGATAGAAGGCCTGGTTGTCGTAGACGCCGAGGTCGGTATGCCGCATCCCGTCGCCTGAGACGCCCACGGAGATGCCGACGTTCTGGAGGTCAGACCAGGAGATGTCGGTTTCGAGCTCGTAGGCGGTCCCGTGGTAGTCCAGGTCCGTTGCACTGTCGGTGACGGCCGTGGCCGGCAGGGACACCTTTGTCGTCGCGATGTTGTCCAGCTCCGTGACAGGGGTGGATCTGAGCGTGTAGGTCCCGCCGGGCTTAGCCGCGAGCCGGATCTCGCGGACAATGGACATCTGGCCGCTGATGTCGTCGCTCACACTGGAGGGTATGGCCTTGTTTTCGTTGGCGTACCGCCAGTTGTTCATCCACCCGGTGGCGAAGCGCGTGTCGTCCGGGCTGTCGTGGTCCGGCCACGTGACGGCCGCGTACCAGTCCATTCCGCGGTCAAGCCACTGCGGGTCGGCTGCATCCGCGCTGAAGTCCTGCCCGTCCCAGCGTCCTGTCCAATAGGCATAGGTGTTGGGTTTGCCGCTGTAGTCTCCCTGCATGCTCGCGGCCAGGACCCAGTGCCATGTCCCGTCGTCGGCCTTGATCTGGAAAATGTCAGGGCATTCCATGCCGCCGATATTGGGGGTGGTGTAGGCGAATTCCGATTCGTAGGACCAGTTCTTCAGGTCAGGCGAGGTGAAGAACTGCATCTTCTGGGCCATGCCTATGACGGCAACCCATTCGTTGTTCCCTTGGTCCCAGACGATTTTCGGATCACGGAACCAGTCGTTGTTGCCCGGGTTGTGAATGACCGGCGCCCCGTAGGCTGTGAACGTGCTGCCGCCATCCGTCGAGTAGTAAAGGTACTGTTCCTGGTCGTAACGGTCGCCGCCCGTCGGCTGGGTGGCCAGCACGACGACGGCGCCGGCACCGAAGCCTGCGGTGTTGGCTGCGTCGACAACGCCCGAGCCGGTCCACACCGGAAAATCAGGGGCTTTGTCGAGGGCCACGCCCTCGTCCTTGAAGACGACGTTGTCGCTCGTACTGGCGTGGCGCCAGCCTCCGCCCTCACTCTCCCGGTCACCGTAAAGGTAGTAGAGGTGGTACTTGCCGTCGACCCAGATGGGACGCTGCGGATCACTGAGCCAGTCATGTGGGGCGGTCAGGTGGTACGTGGGGCGAAGCGATTCCCCCGGCGGCGCGGCGGCGAGCGCTGGCGACGCCGGCGCGATCACCCCTCCCGCGACAAGGGCAAGGACGGCAAGGCCGGACGCCCCGCGGACCAGGGTGTCGAGATGACTTTTCACGGCGAACCTTTCATACAACAGCGGATGGATTCGTTTCGCACAGCAGGAGACGTCGACGTCAGACGATCGAAGCTTCCATGAGCCAAAGCCGAGCTGAATGCCCCGGCGCCGGGAAGAGGTTCCGCGCCATATAGGAGGTCAAACGCTTTAGCAACCCGACTGTAATCAACATCACATTCTCAGGTCAAGCGTTTAAGCACCTGATTTCAGCGCGTGGTGGCTAGCCGCCTGTAGCTGAGAGACTTGAGCGTCAGAGTGCCCCCCGCCGTGGTGGCTTTGATGCTCGGCGCCCCGGCGGTGGGGAAAACGAGGGATGTCAACGTCTTTTCGCCCCCGTTGACGAACACTTCCACCGAGCAATAGTCGACGTAAATCGTTAGCTCGACTTGCCCGTCGTGTGGCTGGCTGACAGCGTGGCGCGGTGACCGGTAGTCCGGACTGAGTTCGCCCTTGCCGGTGGCGGCAGCGTCGGCGTCGCGGGAGATGAATGCCGACTCCTTCGCAAAGTCATATCCGACCGTCGCGAACGCTCCCCCGTCGCCTCCGAGCTCGATCCTCGCAACCGAACCGTCGTCGCCCGCCGACCGCTCCAGGGTCGCGTCGAGCCGGTATGCCCCGCCCTCCGGGGCCGGGAGTTGCCCTGCGCCGTCCTGGGTCATGCGGCGTTCCCCAGCCGTTGCCACCGGTCCCTCAAGGGACTTCATTGCGGTGGTGGGCTGCGACACAAGCGTCGGCTGTCCCCCGATTGATTCCAGCCTGATGTCGCGCACGATCGAGTCCGCGCCGCCGTGCCAGTCCTGGGTGGGCAGCTGCTGCGCGTACGCCCAGTTGTTCATCCACCCGATGGCGTGCCGGGAGGACATCCGCTGGCTTTCGGTGAGCCTTGGGTCATCCCAGGTCACGGCGGCGTAGAAGTCGGAGCCGGCGTCGAGCCATTGATGTTTCCCGCCGGACGCTGTGAAGCGGGTTCCGTCCCACTCGCCGGTCCAGTAGGCAACGCCGGTGGTGAATCCCTCCCCGCTCCCGTTGGCACTGGCGGCCAGGACCCAGGTCCGCTTGGCGGGATCGCCGTCGAGGTCCAGCTGGAACAGTTCGGGGCATTCGAGGGTGCCCAGGCCGGTGCGCTCGAAGCCCGAAGCGTAGCTCCAGTTCTTCAGGTCAGGCGAGGTGTACATGCCGATCTTGTCGCCTTCGGCCAGGGCCATGACCCATTGGCTGTGGGCGTCATCGCGGATGATCTTCGGGTCCCGCCAGTCCGGTTGGCCGGGGTTTTCCATGATCGGGTTCTGCGCGTACGCCGTGAAGGAGTATCCGTTGTCGGTGGAATAGAACAGGGACTGCCGCTGGATGCCGTGGTCCTGTTGGGTCATGACCGCGATCACGGCCCCCTTGCCAAAGCCGGCCGAGTTGTCTTGGTCCACTACGGCGCTTCCGGTCTCGATGTCGCCGAGCCCGTTCTTGTACTTGGCGATCGCCACCCCCTCCTCCTTCCAGTGGACCAGGTCTGGGCTTGTCAGGTGATACCACTCGGTGCCGTTCTCCTTGGGGTACCCGGCGTTGTAGAGGTAGTAGTAGTGCCACAGCCCGTCAATCAGGATCGGTCGCTGCGGATCATTCATCCAGTTCTTGCCCGGCGTGATGTGGTAACTGGGCCGGAACCCGGAGGCCCCCTCGGGACGATCGAAAGCTTCGACGGCGGGCGCCGACGTCCGCTGCGGCACGCCCAGCTCCGCGAGCATGGACTCCACCGCTTCGTGGCTCATGCAGTCCGGGCGGACGACCTCACCTGATCCTGCCCGGACCACCCGGTCCTCCCGGCTGGACAAGACCTCGACGTCGTCTCCGCTCCGGGCGGCCGCCACCCACCCGTCTCCGCATTCGATGCTGCGCAGGTCCGCCACGCCGTCGGTCCGGATCGGCTGCGTCAGCTGCTCAAGGGTGCGGTCTCCGCCACGGAGCCAATAGGAGCCGTAATGCCCGCGGGATTCCTTGGCGCCGGCCTGGGCGGCGGCGACGCCCCGGAGTGCCTGGCCCGCCGGACTCTGGGGAGCCTGACGGGACCCTGCCGACGGGATCAGCGCCACGGCGACAAGGACGGCCACGGCCGCTGCTGCCACCGCAATCCAGATCATGCGGGGGCTCAGCGCGTGTACAAGGTTTTTCACAATTCAACATTCCTGGTTCTGGTGGAGGCCATCCGGCCCCATCCATGGCCTGATGCAGGAGGAGGAAGCGCCCGGAATCCGGGCGCTTCCTCCCTGCTACTGCCCGCTTATCACTACTTGTAGTGGCCAGCCCCGCCGACGTTGACGTTGGTGGGGAGGTAGCCGAACGGGCCGAGGCCGTTCTGGCCGAAGCTGCGGTCCACCGTCGAGACGCCGTTGCGGAAGTTGATCTTCACGGTGGGCGAGAGCGAACCACCCCGGACGCCGTTGACGTTGTCGATGAAGGACTGCACCAGGCCGCCAGGCTGCACGTAGTGCGAGTAGGCCTGGAACTGGCGGCCGTTCTGGCGGGGATCCGGCCCTTCGGGCGCGTTGGCCGGCATGTTCAGGTCCGTGGGCGAGGCCAGGGCCAGGCCGCTGTTGTTCATGGGCTGGTAGTCGGAACGGACACCGTCGCCCACAAAGCCGTAGACCCCGTCAGGGCCGCGCATTCCATCCGCGTAGGTGAACTGGTGGCTGATGGTGAACAGGTAGTACTTGTTCTTGCCGTTCTCGTTCTGGATGAAGATCTGCGGACGCTCGGTCTGGTCGTTCACGCAGTTCGCGGACAGGATCGGCGGCAGGAAGTGCCACTTGGTCAGGTCCTTGTTGTCTGCGACGGCCAGGCCCACGTTGGCGGTCTGGTACCACGAGCCGGTGCTGTTGACCTGCTGAAGTGTTTCGGCGTTCGGATCCCCCGGCTGGTAGCCCAGGTCCGCATCCTTGCACTTGTACTCGCCCCGCTGGCCGCCGGTGTTGCCCTCGAAGACCATGAAGGTCTGCCCCGGGTGCGCCGGGTCTGCGAACGTGTACGGGTCACGGAACGCGAAACCAGGGTTCTGGGCCTTGTTCTGGTACATGACGCCGTCCGGCTCAAGGAGCTTGGTGTGCTGGAAGCCATCAAAGCTCACGCCGTTCTGGTCGGCGTGGATGTTGCCCAGTGCCTTGGCGATCACGGCATCCGGGGCGATTCCGCCGCCGCCGGCGTTGCGCTCGGCAACGTCGTAGAACGTGGTGGCCGTGTAGAAGACGTTGACGTGGTTCCCCTGCATGAGGCGGGTGGAACCGGACCATTCGGTGTTGCCGATCGAGGTGTTGTCCAGGAACAGGTGTCCGCCGTAGTTCCACTTGTCCTTGGCCGGGTCGGCGTTAGTTTTGCGGAAGAAGTAGCCGATCCGGGCGTTCCAGTGGCGCTGGTCGAAGCCGTAGCCGGCGTGCCGGTCAGCAACGAGCGAGAAGATGACGTCCCAGCCCTTGTAGCTGATCTGGTTGGCGTTCTCATCCGTCAGGGACCAGGTGTCCCAGACCCACACGTCGTTGTTCATGGCCGGGAAGTCCTGCGGGATCTCCGGCATGGTGACGTTCGGGCTCATGGAGTTCTGGCCCGGGGTTACGTTCTTGCTGCTTTGGGCCATGATCTGCTTGGCATCCGCACGCGTCCACTTGGAGGTGAATGCCGCGGCCGGATCGAACGGCTGCTGGGTGTGCTTCGTGGGCAGTGGGAAGCCGGGCGTCGGAGCGGGCATCTGCCCGCCGCTCGGCGGATCCGAGGGCGCGTTTGCCTGCGCCGACGGAACCGAAAGGAAGACGGAGGCCGCCACGGCCGCCGCCAGTGCCGCGGCGACAGGGCGCCACCGCAGCTTCCGGGGTGTATTGGGGTGCTCGTGCATTTTTTGCTCTTCTCGCGGAGTTGAGACCATTCGTGGAAGACGGGCGTGTGCCCTCATTCCCCGAAACTCCGACAGCCCCAATGACACCGCAGGCGTCATCGAGGACGCCATCGTGTCGAGGGGACGGGACCTGGGTAGGGCCCCGCCTGGTGGCGGCGGGAGCAAATTGCGTCCCGGCACCGGGAACCACGTTAGGCAGTCCGCGGCAGGTCGCCAAACCCTGTTTCCGAGTCGTGTGAGCAGTTCCGCGCAACTGTGTGCAAGCGCTTACATTACCGTCCACGCGCGCGTGCCACAGCACGAAGATCGAGTCAAATGTTGCGGAGAATGGCTGAAGAAAGCTGGGAATTACCCGCGCGTTTACCCGGTTTTTGCCGGGCAGTGGGTTGTTCGTTCAGCCCCGACGGCGGTGCTGCGGCGGCTTTTTGTCTTCGCCCCTGTCGGGCCGCGGGGCCTTAATGCCATACTCTGTCCCACGGTCTCCAGAGATGATCTAGAGGGTGGTCTTTATGGTTCAGCCATTGGCGCCGATTGTCCGCGGCCCTATCCTTCAAAGCAGCACACACATCCTCCTGTCAGGTGTAATGGCCGGCGCTACGGCATCGGTGCTCGCGGCCGGCGACGGCGTTGGGAAGGCAGGTGCCTTGGCCAACGGCGACCTGTGGGTCAAGCTCGACCACGCGCTCAGCCCCGGCCAGCAGGTGACCGCCATCCAGGAGGTCGGCGGCGTCTCCAGCCAACCGGGCAATAATCCTGTGGCCGTCATTCCCCTGCCCAGCCCCCTACCGACGCCCGCCTTCGCCTCACCTGTCACGAAATGCATGGACCAGGTCCTTCTGGCCGGTCTCGTGCCAGGGGCGACGGTAACGTTGAAGTTGAACAACACGGTGTTGGCCGCCAACCCGGTAGTCGGGACCAGCGCGTGGATCGCTTTCAGCCCTGCTCCCCTCGTGGTGGGCGCGCGGCTTTCGGCCGAGCAAGCGGTCGGGGGAATGTCCAGCGGCCCGTCGTTTTCGATGCCTTTGGCTCCAGTTCCTGAACAAGAGAATGTGCCCACTCCCGTCATCGCCGGTCCGCTGCATGCCTGCGACACGGCTGTGCTCGCGTCGGGCCTCATACCCGCAGGACACCTCGATCTCGAGAACGGGGCGAGTGCGCAATATTGGGTCAGCCTCGCGGAGACGATGTGGGCCAGCGGCAGCAACCCGCTCACCGAAGGCACGCTGGTCGTGCGGCAAAGCCTCCCCGGTTGCGGCGGCGTGAGTGGTCCTCTCAAAGTACCCGTCGGACCTGCGGTGGCGCCGCCGGCCCCGGTCTTGCAACCCTTCTGTCCTGATGCCAAGCGAGTCGTTGTCAGCGGGTTGAAACCCGGCGGCGCATTGACCCTGTGGAGCAGAGCGGCAAACCAGACAGCCGAGACGCCGATCGGCACAATTGGCATCGGCAGAACAACGGAAGAGGTTGATTTGCCATTGCAGATTGGCGGAAGCGGCCAGGTCATGGCGATCGTTGCCCGGCAAACCCTCTGCGGCCTGACAAGCGCGCCGGGGTCCAGCCTCGAATTCGCCCGCCCGGACTCCGGGGCCCTGCCGCCGCCCACGCCGTTGATTGTGGCGCCCCTGGTTGATTGCATGCGGGCCGTTCCCGCTGACGGTCTCTTCAACGGTGTTCTGACGCAGGTCTTCTCCGTCAGCCACGGCTTGCCACTTTCTGATCTGATGGTTATGACCAGCCCCAAGACCCGCATTCCGGTCTGGTTTCCGCTGGCGCACGGTGACAAGGTCCAGATCCGGCAGCTCGGGTGTTCTGCCCCGGCGATAACCGCCGTCGAACCCGTCCATCCGTTACCCTCACCCCTTCCGCCACCCAAGGTGGCGGGGCCGGTACGGCCCGGCGAAACGGCCGTGCGGGTCAGCGGATGCCAGCCAGGATCCCGTGTGCACCTGCTGGTGAACTGGACAGAAAGAGCCGCCTCAGATCAGACCTGGGACGGGGAAGCGGTGTTCCACCTGAATTCTGCATTGAAGGAGAACGACAAGCTCTGGGCGGTTCAGGCGATGTGCACCGTAAAGAGCACTGCCGAGGGGACGCCAACAATCGTTGCCAAAGGACATCTGGATCTGACGGTGACGCCGAACAGTGCTGTTGGCGGCAAGGCTGCCTCTTTCACAGTTGAAGCGCGCGACCACGACACCGGCGCGGCGGTGCCGGGACTGAAAGTTGCCTTTGGTGGTGCTGCTGCGGGCGTGACGGGTGCGTCCTTCGCGTGGACGATGCCGTCCAGCGGAAGTTCACTAACCGGCACCGTGCTGGGCGGCACCACCTACGTAGACGCGACATTCTCGATCGCCCTCCGACAGGCGGTTCCGCTTACCCTCAACCTGTTTCCTGGCCCTGTCGCGGTACCGAACAAGGCATGGCAAACGGATGTGGTGTGGACCGTGACACCGCGCTGGGGAGATCCTCCCGTGCAGTTGAAGGCCAATGTGGGCACGGTGATGATTCCGCCCCCGCCAGGCGCCGAGCGCCGGGTTGCCGTCTCGCTTGCGTTCAAGGCCCACCTGCAGGGCGAGATCGGCGGTATTGACTGGCCGCCTCAGGTGATCGATCTTGACGGCTACCTGGCCGATGTGGCCTTGACCGGGGCCAGTCACGCCCTCACCGCCAGATTCTGGTTCCAGACCGTGGACGTGCCGGTTCCGGACGACGGTTCGGAAACGCGGCTCGCAGCTGGGGCGCAGCTATTCAGCATCACCTAAGGCCCGGAGGAAAATCGCAGTGACCGGAGGGACCAGACTGAGCGGACCGCACTGGCGGCGGGTGGTGGCAGCCCTCGCCAACCAGGACGCCCGGACCGCCTACGCGCAAATAGTGCTCGGCGCCACGTCCACCGACGTGGTTGCTGATTTGAATGCCCAACGGCGAAACCGGGCCATCGCTACCCTCCTTGACTCTGGGCTGATCGAACGGAATGCGGCCAACGAATTAGAGGCGCCTGAGGCGATCTTCCGTGACCTTCTCACGCAGCAACCCCGGCGGCAAGCCCAGACCGGACCGGCCCGCTTCATGCGTCTGGGCAGGATCGAGCGGTATCCAGCCAACATGGCGGAACGGCGGGAGCTCCTGGCCTGGATTGTCAGCGAAGCCATCGAGCCGGGCGAACACCTGACGGAAAAGCAGGTGAACGAGCGGCTCCTTAGCTATAGCGATGATGTAGTCATGCTGCGCCGCTACCTGGTCGACTTCGGATTATTGCAACGAACGCCCTCCGGCTCCTCCTACTCCCGGCAGGAAGAACGCTGACCGGCCCCACAATGCGCGGTGAGCCGCGCCGGGTGGAACTCTGGTCAACGTTTCGCTCGAGCTACTTCTCAGGAGCAAATTTTAAGGAAGGCCGTGGCACCAGGACGTTCGTGGAAGGTCACGGTGTGGCCGCTGTCGTCATGGAAGACGGCCTGTGAGCCTGTCACGGTGATGGTGCCCGACTGATAGGGGTTGTCCCAGCCTGCAGGCGGATTTCCCTGACCGTCGTCCAGCGGCCGGTCGGCGACGAAGAAGGTGTCCTGCACCCGGGCCTCATAGATGCCACAGTGCGTGAAGAGGGCGAAGGGGACACCTGAGACGGCGGTGGTTGCCGGACTTGTCGGGGCGTCGATCGTCGGTGATGCAGGTGCTGCGCATCCACTCAGCACCCCCAGTGCGGCTGCCGCAGCAGCGATGCTTCGAACATATCGAATTGCCATGCGCCAAGCCTGTCTGACGACACATGCGCGGTCAAGAATCTGAACATCTCAATTGCCTAACCCGGCGACGCAACCAGGCGGAACTAATTGCAAACGTGCGTCCGCTCAGGATCCCCGGCCCTGCGATTGTTTGTCCGCGGTGGGCGTGTGGTCTCTGGCATAGTTGACGGCATGGACTTTCGACTTCGCACAAGAAGCGATATCCCACGATGCGTTTCGACATTGAAGCTAGTTCATTCAGCTGATCGATATCCCTACCAGTGGCCCCACGACCCCATCGCCTGGTTGAATCCCGCCGGTTCTCTCATCGCCTGGGTAGCCGAAGATAAAGGCACGGACACAATCCTCGGACATGTTTGCGTGGTTTATGGGCCCGGCAGTCAAATACTCGCCTCCGTCCCCGGTATTGGCTCCCATCAAAGGGCGAGCGTCTCACGTCTGTTTGTTTCGCCGGCGGCCCGCGGCCAGGGATTATCCCTTGGAAAGTCATTACTCCGGATCGCCCAGACCTGGGCCGAGGCCAACGATCTCACGTTGACCCTCGATGTAGTCGATGATGGTGGGCCTGCCGTGGAGCTCTACGAAAGGCTGGGGTGGAGACTACTCGACCTGGTTGAGGCTGAGTGGCGCACCCCCGAGGGCAATCATCCCAAGATCCGTGTGTACCAGGCGCCTCCCGTGCCGGCCCCGGCCGCCCCCGAAGCAACATCAACAAGCGTCTAGCCTCGATCGCCCATGGCGCGGGATGAACTTTTACATTTCCGTTGAGCTTTGTCCCCATAGTGCGTGTTCTAGTCAAGATTCGGGCCGGTGCGGATGCCTCTTGGCGGGCTGAAAGTAGTCGGTCAGGAAGCCAGCCAGGATACTGGCCAGGACCAGCACGAGCCCCGGCAGGAGCGTATACGGGCCGACGTACTCGCGGATGTCGACTCTGAAGAGGATTGCGAGGATGACCGCGAGGAGAACATAGGCGATTGATATTGCTGTTCCAATCATCGTGATGCTGGTTCCCCGCGTCCTCCTCTTCTTCTTGGGGAACTGCTTCGCATAGTCCTCCGCCGAGCCGAATTCGGCTTCGGCGGGAGGTCCTGCGGCGGCCTCATGCGCCCGCACCTCGTCGATTACTTCGGTGATTTCCGGTTCGGACAACCCGCGAAGTCTGAGGTTGAAGGTCAGGTTTCGCTCGTAGCTCATGCGTTTGCTGCGCATGCGACTCTGGCCGCCGGCCTTCCATTTTGATTCGTCGGACTTTGGTCCAAAACTTCCCCCCGTTTTTCTTGATAGCGGCCGTTGCAGCCGCTGTCACTAAACTGCCAGTGGCCGGCACAAACATAGCCATAGATTCGTCGTGCTGCGTCACAAATCGTGCCTCTTGCGATTCGCGAAAGTAGTTCAGCATCAATCCCCCAAGGTTCGGACAGGAGCCTACAGCACTGGTTTCGCCAAATAGCGCTATTGGCTGCGTGCCAGATAAGTGGGATTGAGTGTCATGCAACGTTTGTGCGGCTCTTCGTGTCCTCGTAGGGATTCCGCTGCAGTAAGTCAGTGGCCGGGTCCGGTGACGATCTTGTTTCGTTCGGATTCGTGCGCGCCGCCCTTCTTCGCCAGCGTGGAGCATGCCTCTTCGATGTCTCGGGCGAGCGTGTCGACGTGCTCGCGGCTCATCGTCTCCTTGACCAGCGCCCGCATGATCGTCACGTCCTGGGCGTTCGGCGGCAGGGTGTATGCCGGCACCATCCAGCCGCGCTCGGCCGAGAGCTGCCAGGCAATGTCGAACTCGTCGTACCCGGTGTCGGCGGCGAGCCGGAACGCGACCAGGGGAAGTTGCTCCTCGTCGCGGCCGATGATCTCGAACCGGCCCATGGCGTCCAACTTCTCGGCGAGGACGCGGGCGTTGGTCTGCATGTTCTGCATGATGTACGTGTAACCGGCGCGACCATAGCGCACGAAGTTGTAGTACTGGGCGAGAACCATCGACGAGCCGGTGGAGAAGTTCAGGGTGAAAGTCGAGTCGGTCTTGCCGAGGTAGTTCTCCTCGAAGACGAGGTCCTTGGCCAGGTCGGCCTGTTCCCGGAAGATCAGCCAGCCGATGCCGGGATAGACCAGGCCGAACTTGTGCCCGGAGACATTGATCGAGCGGACCTGCTCGAGGCGGAAGTCCCACGCGGAGTCCGGGTAGAGGAAGGGCCAGACGAACCCCCCACTGGCCCCGTCCACGTGCAACGGCACATCAAGGTCCCGCTCGCGCTTGATCCGGAGTAGCAGGTCGTTGATGCCGACGACGTCGTCCTTGTGCCCGGTGAACGTGGTACCCAGCACGGCGGCCACACCGATGGTGTTCTCATCGATATGGGCTTGCACGTCCTCCGGTCCGATCGTGTACTTCCCCGGCTGCAGGGGCACGATCCGTGGCTCGACGTCGAAGTAGCGGCAGAACTTCTCCCACACGACGTGCACGTCGCCGCCGAATACCAGGTTAGGGCTCGACGTCGATGCGCCGGCAGCCTCGCGACGCTTGCGCCAGTTCCACTTCAGGGACAATCCGCCGAGCATGATCGCCTCCGACGATCCCTGGGTTCGGGCTCCGGTCGTCTCGCCGGGCGCGTGGAAGAGGTCGGCAAGCATCCGAATGCAGCGCTGCTCGATTTCGGCCGTGCGGGGATATTCGGCGTGGTCGATGAAATTGCGGTGCAGGTTCTCTGCGATGATCTGCTGGGCCTGCGGCTCCATCCATGTCGTGACGAAGGTCGCCAGGTTCCGGGCCGGATCACCCTCCAGGGCCAGATCCTCCGACACCAGCCGCAAAGCGTCCTCAGCAGGAATTCCGGTCTCCGGGAACTCCCTGCTGGGAACCTCCTGGGTGACGAATCGGTTGCCGAACAGCGCCACGTCGGCATCCGTCGGCTGGAAATTTGCTGACATCACTTTCTCCTTCAGGGACTCTTGAACAGGGATTACGGATGCGTTCCCCGGTCCGTAGGAACCGAGGCTTCGGTGGATTCTGGACTCAGCATCAGAATCGCGCCGGTGAGGAAGCACAGGGCTCCCACGAAGGTGCCGAGGTTGGACAGTTCGGCATTCCAGACATCGCCGCTCGACGGTATGACAAAGGCCGCGACAGCCGAGATGCCGAACGCAACGGAGCCGAGCACGTTGATCACACCGATCTTCCACGTCCGAGGCTTGGGCCGGCCGGCAATGGCGCCGCGACCGGCGTCCCGCAATGCCACGCCGCTTGAAAGGAGGAACGCTATCGAACCCAGGGCGTCGGGTCGCCACACCCGCTGCTCGGCGAGCGCCGCCGTGAGATTGTCCCGCACCGCGTTTCCCGTACTCCAGTTGAACCACAGCGTGCCGGCGAGCTGAATCGCGGCAGCGAGCCAGCCGAGATTCCGCGGCGCCCATACCCAAAACGAATGGCGCCGTGTGGCACCTGCGGCCGGGAGCGCGCCAACTGCTTCGCGGTACTGCAGGAACGCCGCGCTGGTGAAGAACAGCGAACCGACGAAAAATGTGAATGCACACCAGCGCAAACCCACGGCCTCGGCGTAGGACGGCACCGCCCCCAAAGCGAACAGACTCGAGCCGATGATGAACAACCAGGCGATCCACCGCTCCCGCGTGGTCGAACGGGCCGGGCTCGGGATCCCGGTCATGGTCCGCCGCCCGAGGAAGCCCGATGTTGGACGCTGCCGGCAGCGTCAGGCGCCACGGACGCCGTCGGGCCGTGGCCAGAGTCGGTGCCCGGTCCCGGGACCGGGAGCACATTGGTGATCACGAAGGCCACCGCCACAGCCACCACCACCTGGGGTGTCACGGCCACACCGTCCACTCCCAGCAGCAGCGTGGCCAGCAGCGTCGACGTCAACGGCAGCCGCAGCATGGCTGCGCACATGGCTCCTATGCCCATGCCGATCGCTGCCGCGAGATTCATTCCGGGCAACCCACCGGCGGCAATACCGAGCGCCGCACCGATGAACATCGACGGGAACACCGGCCCACCACGAAATGCGCTCAGCGAGAGCCCGTAGGCCAAGGTCTTGCAAGCGATCAGCAGGACCAGCACAGGAAGCGAATAGCTCGCGGCGTGTTCGACCAGCTCCGGGAGTGCATCCTGCCCCGAGAACAACACCTGCGTGAAGCTTTGCCCGGAAATCAGCTGGTACGCCATCGCGGTAAGACCTACCAGCAAGCCGAGCGCGCACGTCACCAAAACCCGGTTCAGATGCACGACCGGTCGAAGCGACAGCGCCATCCAGCGGATCAACCATCCCAACAGCGCGCCGGCCGCGCCCATGATCACCGCCCAGCCCAACGTAGCCAATGTCGGCGGCTCCGCAGGCGGCACCACGGGCAGTGCCAGTGAGAAGCTGCCCAACCCGGTCCAGCCGTCCAAGCCGACAAACACCAGCGCCCCGACGCCAGACGCGAGCAGCCCGGGCAGGGCCATCAGGCTCAGGGTCATTCCCCCGATCCCGGCGGCCTCCATGATCAGGAATGCACCGAGCACGGGAGAGCCGAGCAAGGTACTGATGGCTGCGAAGCTGCCGGCCGACGCCATGATCGTCAGGGCCATCGGCGGAGCGTCCTTCTTCACCAGGTGCACCGCCAACGCCCCGAGGCCGCCACCGATTGCGATCAGCGGCGCCTCGGGTCCGAGCACCGCACCCAGGCTGAGCGTGGTCAGTGCCGCGAGAAAGATGCCCACGAGCTCCCGACCGGTGGGCGGTCCGCCGCCTGTCTTGAATCCGAAAGCAGGTGAGTGGCCCCCGGTTCCCGGCAGGTACCGGATGGTCAACGCCGTCAACAGCCCGCACAGCACCAACCACGGAACCGGCCACCACGCGGGGGCAGGGCCCCCGAGGACTTGATGCGGCAGCCCGTCGAAGATGTACCGCTGGACCACCGCGACCAGAGCGAGAAAGCCGTATGCAATGGCCGAGATGGGAACGCCCAAGACCGCTGCCAGCAGGAGCGCGGCGATGTACGGCTTGGAACGAATTACGACGGCCGGATCGAAGCTAGGCGGCGGCGCGGCAGGCTCGCTCATGGCCGGCAGCCCTGCGCGCGTGCGGCCTGGCTCAGCCATCGTCCGCCCGAAAGGGCACCCCCAGCAAGCGGAGCCGCCGAGAGGACGGGTTCGGTGCGCCCGTTGTAGCAGCTGAGCATCCCTTCTCCTTCCGCTGGCCGTCCGCTAGACGGCGGGAGCCTCTAGCGAGGACTCAGAAGCGACAGAGGCTGGTCAATCGGATGTTCTCCAAGCTAACGCGTCCGGTGGGGGCAGTCGTCACCCAATGCGGGTGAAAGAGCAAAGAGCACCGGGGTCCTTCGCGGGAGCTCAAACGGAGGGAAACCCGGGCACTGCCGAGTCGACGGCGACTGGCGGGGCCCGTCGTCGTAACTCGCGACGAACGCTACCGGGCGCCGAACGCTAGCCGGCGGCCGTCAGGTGCGGCGGAGAGCGCGGTCAGCACTCGCCCTTGATCACGAAATAGGAGCCGCGAATAACGCCCGCCAGCTTCGATTTTTGGCGGGCAAACTTGAAGCGCTGCGCCAATTCCTCCGGAATTTCCATGCCTTCGGCGAGTTTGAAGCCGACTGCTCGCTTCCCGCCGTCGATGCCGTACATGACGTTGACTGACAGCCCCGACTCGTAGAAAACATAGGCCATCCGAGTACCGTCAACCTCGAAGGCGGTCGCTTCCAGCGGTCGGGAGCCGATGACGATCTCACGCTCGTCCTGGAGTATCCGGCTCACCCGGTCGACCACCTCCGGAGCCTCGCTCGCGGGGCTCACTGTGAAGGCGTGGTCGTACTTGTTCCGGTAATAGCGGGCCTCGTTGGCGCGCAACCCGGCGAGGGCCTCGGCGAACGGCGACGATTCCAAGCCGATGGTAGAAACGTTCTTGAAGTCAACGATGTACGGCATGCAGCCTCCTAGTAGGACGTGGTGGGACCCATGCTAACGCGACGACGCGCCGTCACTGCCAAATCCCCCGGCCAGAAAACGGGCGCGGTGATGGCAGATTTTCCGCCACCCCGATCGCCGGATTCAAGTCGCCGGATCCAAAGCGAGGGCGGTCACCAGGTGCCTGAACGGTGATGGCGCCTGTTGTCATCGTGCCGGTGTCCGTTATGGTCCCAGAAACCCTCCTTGTCATGCCGGCAGCCGTCCCGGCCCGTCCACGAGCCGTTGTGGTCGTTGTCGTCACGCCAATTGCCGTGGTCGTCACGCCAGCCCCATCCGTCGGTGTTGTCATGCCACCGGCTCTCTCCGTCCCACCATCCGTGTTCGGAATCGTGCCGGTTGAAGTCACGCATCTGGTGCCTGTGCTCGAACGACGATTGGTTCCAGGAGCTGGCGGCGGTAGTGGAGATCGTAGCGGCAGCGCTGGCAGGCAGGGCGCTGGCGCCCAAGCCCAAAGTCGCCGTCACAGCAGTTGTTCCGATGATGCGAATAACCTTGTTCATGAACTTCATCCTTTGAGGACTCGTCCTCCGCACGGCTCCTGCCGGAACCGGCCGTCCCGGCGGCGACGGGCCGGGCTTCCCCGGACGCGATTCCGGGCAGCGCTTCGGGAGGTCAATGATATTCAGTGGAGTTGTTCGGCCAAGCTTGGCCGACGGACACCGGCAGGGGTCTGCAGAACCGGCGTCGCACAGGTTGGTTGCCCTGGGCACCTTTCCAGTTTACTCACTTGTCCGGTCCCCGGACAGGAATAGTAGCGGGCTTTCTCACCAACGGTGCGAGTGCTCTTTCCAATAGTCATCGGGCTGCCTGGGGAGCGAATTTACGAGCCCGGCCTATCCACTGGACACGTTTGAGCGTAAAACGATGTCATGAGAGCGTTGGCTGCTTGGTGGCGGACGCGTTTTCGCCTGTTCGGTGCGCCAGCTTTCTCCGCGGCTTTGGTTGTCACTGTGGGCGGTTGCGTGCAGGCGCCTCCCGGGCCGGGTCCGTCGAGCGTCGCCACGACCGCCTCGGCCGCCTCGGCCGCCTCGGTCCAGGCAGCGACGGATTCTCTGGAGCGCAGGATCCAGCACTTCATGGATGGCGGGTCGACGTCCTTTGTTGTGCAGCTGAGATGGCCTGGCGGCGAATGGTCCAAGGCCTACGGGGTGCGAAACCTGGTTAGCAAGGATCCGGCTCAGCCCCAGGACCGGGTATCCGTTGCCAGCATTACGAAGTCGATGGTTGCCGTCTCCGTCTTGAAACTCGTCGACCAGGGACTTATCGGGCTTGATGACCCGGTGAACGGTGTCCTGGAGAGTTTCCGGACCACGCTGCGGCCGCCCGGGCCGGTCTCCGTCCGCCAGTTGCTGAACCATACCTCCGGCATGCCCGATTACGTGGATTCCGAATACACGGCGGGACCACTGAAGCAGGTTGCGAACACACGGCTCAGCATGCAGCGAGGACTCGAACTGGCCGCCACGATCCCCTGGGAGTCCAAGAACGTGGACCGCTTTTCTTACTCGAGCTCCAATTACCTGGCCCTCGGCCAGCTGATCGAAAAGCTGCGCGGACGTCCCGTCGCCGACGTGCTCAATCAAGACATCTTCGCGCCCCTGGGACTCCGGCACACGTCGCTGGCCGAACCGGACCGCCAGGCTCCGGACACCATACACGCCTACGTCATTGATGGCGGCGAACGGGTCGATCTCACCCAGCCCGAGGCTGTTGTCGGCTCCCCCGCAGGCGGCGTCATCTCCACCACGCAGGACCTAAACACCTTCTACCGGGCACTCCTCCGCGGCCAACTCCTCTCCCCCGGCATGCTTGAGGAAATGAAGAAGAAGACCGAATTCTGGGACTACGGACTTGGTCTGGGGCGGTATCCTGACGCATGTTCCGGCGGCGTCCGCTACGGCCATCCAGGGGGCGGATTCGGCAACATCAGTATCTCCATCGCGAGCGCCGACGGCGGCAGCCAGGTCACGATGGCCATGGCAGTTCGGCCGATGCTTTGGCAGGACCCTGCAACCGCACGCCGCATCGACCTGCTCCAGACGCAGATGCAACAGGCTGCCCAGGAAACTCTGGACTACCTCTGCCAGTGAACAGAGCGGGGAGCCGGGTGGGTTTGCGCTCCCTCCGTTAGACAACAGCGGCCTGAGCATGATGCCCTCCACCAACGTGACGACCCGAAACACTCCTCAAAATCAGGGATCTGATTGATGAACAGTTCGGCGGGACACAAGTAACCAAACCCTCACCAGAAGTCGCTGAACAGGCCTGATACGCTCCTCCCATTGGGGCAGCGGGTGCTTCTCCATTAAATGGACGAACCCAAGGACTGATTGATGATGGACTACAGCGCCTCCCGGAGGCGGGCCGAGGCTGCGGAAGCAGGCCTGGAACTGACGGAGCCCGTATCTCTCGCGTCGATTCAGGCCCATCTGGAAGAGTCGAACGGGCGCGCCATCATCATCAAGCCCATTCAGGGCACTCCGACCGATAAAGTCTGCGGCTTGTGGTTTGGCCTGGACGACGTGGACCTCATCCTGCACGCCCCGGCGGCCTCCGAGGTGCACCGCCAGCAGATCGTCCTGCACGAATTCGCACACATCATCCTCCGCCACGAGCAGGAAGACCTATCCAACGACTACGCCAAAGTCTTCTTCCCGGACCTCGCCCCGGGGCGAGTCGTCTCAGCCCTGAAGCGCACCGATTTCTTCGACGAACTCGAGGTGACAGCCGAAATCCTTGCGGACCGGCTTGCATCCCGCATCCGCCGCTCCAACCCCCGCCCTGACGCGCAGCCGGGCAACTTCGGGGCGATCTTCGGATGACTCAGATGTTCATGGCCGCGGCACTGTTCCTGTTGGCCGCGGCCCGCATTCCCGCCCTGCTTCGCAACCGGACCGACCTGGTGTTCTCCTGCGCCGTGTACGGATGCATCGGCTCTTTGCTCATGTCCCCGGTTGTCTACGTCCCCGTCGACACAGCCCTGGGCGGGATGAACCTGGTCAAACTGGCCCTGAACTCCCTGATCATCATCGCTCTCTGGTATCTGCGCCTCGCTGCCTTCGCCGCCATCGCCCCGGAAGCCGGCGTTCGCCGGTCCTGGTGGACACGCACCCTGCCTCTTACACTCACGCTGACCCTGCAAACCGCGTTCTTCTTCCTCACCGGACCCACCGCCACGACCACCACCTGGGGCATGTACGAGGACCGCTTCCCGGCTCTTCTGTTCTCACTGATGCTCACCCTCTTCATCTGCTCGATGAGCGCCGAAATTGCCGTGATCTGCTTCCGCTACGTCCCTCGCATGAGCCCCTCATTCCGTATCGGCTTCTCCATGCTTGGCGCCGGCTGCATCATGGGCTTCCTGGTGATGGCCGAAATGTGCCTCTCCCTCCTGTCCCGACACCTGACGTTCCTGGCCGTACTGGCCAGGCCTGATTTCCCGTACCATGAGCTGGAACTGGCCGCGACCGTCCTGGCCGGCGCCGGGCTCACGATCCCGGCGGTAGCCGGCAGGGCTGCCCGCAGAAAACTGCACCGCTGGAACACCGAAACCCTCGCACGCGTCAAGTCCATCTGGGCCAAAGCGCTGCAGAGCACGTCTCTTGACCGGACCCTTGAGACCGAACCCCAGGCACCGGTACAGGACAGGCTGCACCGGATGATTGTCGAAATCTGGGACGCCGAACTCGCTGCCGGCACTTCGGCGACCTTCCTGACCCCGGAGGAGCGCAGCTACCTGCTCTCCGTCGAGGCAGAGCTCCATATCTCCCCTGCCCGGGCATAACCTGCGGCAGCTAAAGAAAGCCACCATCCGGCCCTACCTCGGCGATGACTTGAGTGCCATTGCGGATCCGCCGCCGCGTCGCACGGGCTCGGCGGCGGCGACCATGCCGCCGTCGGGCAGGAACTCGATGGCGGTCGCGGCGCCAATCTCCGCTGCCGAGGTGAACGCATCCCCCGACGGCGTGAACTGATGGCCAAAGGGTGCCAATTGGCTGCCGTACGCGGCGATGAACTCCGGCTCGGCCGTGACCTTGGCCGTGTTGCGTTGCGAGGCACGCGGCGCAGCGATCGCCTCGGAGATGGTCATGCCCAGGTCCACCCGGTTCAGGATCGTCTGCAGGACGGTGGTGATGATGGTCGATCCGCCGGGCGAGCCGAGAGCGAGGAACGGTTTGCCGTCCTTGAGGATGATGGTCGGCGACATGGACGAGCGCGGGCGCTTCCCCGGCTCGATCCGATTCGGGTCGGACGGGTTGTATACGGTCGTGAAATCGGTCAGCTCGTTGTTGAGCAGGAAGCCGCGGCCGGGGACCACAATGCCGGACCCGCCGGTCTGCTCGATCGTGAGCGTGTATTCGACCACGTTCCCCCACTTGTCCGCGACCGTCATGTTGGTCGTCGAGATGTTCTCCGTGTCCTTCTCGTCGGCGGACGCCACGGCGGCAGCCGGGCACGCGCCGTCGTACGAGGACACGGCCCCCGGCGCGACTGGCTTCGCCGCCGCGTGCAGCGGGTCGATCTGGCAGGCGCGCTCCTTGCCGAATATCGGGTCGGTGAGCGCTGCGGTGGGGACATCGACAAACGCGGGATCACCCACGTATTTGCCGCGGTCCGCGAAGGCAAGCGCACTCGCCTCGAGATAATGATGCAGGGCCGCCGGCGTGGACATCCCGGACAGGTTGGACGGCTCCAGGATGTTCAGCGCCTCGCCCACCGTGGTGCCGCCGCTGCTGGACGGCGCCATGCCGTAGACGTCCAGGTCGCGGTAGTCCACCTGCGTGGGCGCCTGATCCAGGGCGCGGTAGGCGGCGAGATCCGCCGCCGTCAGGTGCCCTGCAGGAACGGGCAACGTTGTGCCCGCAGTCTTGGGCGGAGCCTGCACCGTGGACGCGATCTCGGCCGCCAGCGGGCCGCCATAGAAGCTTCCCGTGCCCTTCTTGGCGAGGAGCCGGTATGTCTCGGCGAGGTCGTGGTTCTGGAAGACACTGCCGACGGCGGGGGCGTCACCGCCCCGGAGGAAGAGGTTGCTCGTTGAGGTGAAGGCCTCGAACCGGGCCTTGTTGTCGAGGGTCTGCTGGCGGAACGTCTGGTCGACCACAAAGCCTCGGGTCGCCACCTTGATGGCTGGCTTGAGGGCATCGCCAAGGCTGAGCGTGCCCCACCTTTCGAGGGCACGCTCCCAGGTGGCAGGCGTGCCCGGGACGCCAACGGAGACGCCGCTCGTGACGAGCTCTGGCGTGAAGCGGTAGGGCTGCCCGGTCGCCGGGTCGATGAACGCGTCGTGCGGCATTCCCGCCGGTGCGGTCTCCCGGCCGTCGATCGTGCCCACCTTGCCGGTCTTCGCGTCGTAGAACATGAAGTAGCCTCCGCCGCCGATCCCGGCGCTGTACGGCTCGGTGACGCCAAGGGTCGCGGCTGCGGCGACGGCTGCGTCCGCCGCGTTGCCGCCCTTGCGGAGGACCTCGATCGCCGCAGCGGATGCCTCGGGGTCCACGGTGCTCACCGCGCCGCCGTAACCCGTGGCGGTCGAGGTCTTTTCCGTCTCCCGCGGATCGGCGAACGCAGGGGCAGCCACGGCGCCGCCCGTCACGCTCAATGCCAGAGCCGCCGTGACGGCCACCAGCCCACGTGTCATATTTGCCATAATCGCTCCCGAGTCCCTGTTATGCGCATTGACAGTGGCTGTCACGCTACTACGCCGAGCTGTGACACTCAACAGTTGCCGGCGCAGAGGGCTTCGAAGTGGGTGTTGAGGACAATCACGGAGGAGGACCGCAGGACCGTCCGGGTGGCGATCATGGCATCGAGGACACGCTCAGCCCGAGGGTGAACGCCGAGCACACCGCAGCGTTCGGCAAATAGTCCCCCAACCGCCGAAAGCCCGGCCGCCCTGCATTGGGCGGCCGGGCCTTCGCATGTCACACAGCTCCGTCCTCGGTGAGGTCCACGACGTCGGACCCGGCGTTCTTCTCCACGGACTCGACCCCGTTCATCGCGCCGGTCTTCGCCTTGTACTTTCCGAGGACGCCTTCCGGTGTGCCCGCAACTGCCGTCTGGACGCGCATCGGTGGCGAGGACCTCAGCCAAGGAAGAATCCACATGGACCTGACCCAGGTCGAGCTCGCCGCCAACGACCTCGACCGGATCACTTTTCCCAAACGGCGTGGAACTCGCAGCGGTTGAAGTGCCGACTACAGTCGGCTCTCAGGTCACCCTCTCGACCTGCAGAAAGAGTTCATAGTCCGGCACCCCCGCCACTTCGAACAGGAGGTCGCCCGTGTTCCCGCCGAACAGGAACCGTTCAACGTAGGAATCCCCCGGATTTTTGAGCAGCTTTCTGAGCCTGGACTGCTGGAAAAGGAATGTCTTGGCTCCCATGACCTCGTCCTCGACGGCGCCGACGACGGCCAATCCCACGACGCTCGCGACCTGGGCGGCCCAGTCCGTTAGCTGTGGCAGGTATCCGACAGCGGACAGCTCCTGCTCGGTCGTTTTCCGGGTAGCCTCTGCATTGCCTTGATCCTCCTCCCAGAGTTGGACGCTGAGGGCAATAGGACCCGGGGCTCCGTCGATGTCCCCTTGTTTCGGCCAAACGACACTGTTTGGCGGAAAGAGCCTGGTTCCACCAGGGATCACTTCGGCGAAGACTCTCGACCGCATGGTCCTAGTCTGTTGCGCGCCGGGATCGAGAGCCGTGAAAATCCAGTACGGGGCGTCGGTCCCGCCCCAGTCGGGCCCGGTGTCGGCGCCGCAGGTGAATTTCAGGGCACGCACAACGTAGTTGCTCACTGTAGGATTCCTTCCGCCAGTAAGTTACGATCCGCCGGTGCGCCGTCGTAGTCAATACTAAAAATGTCCTACGCGACTGGACTTTTGTCACGTCCCTACACGCCACGCGTGGGACCCTGTTGCTCACAGCACTCGTAGCCGGAGTCGCCGCATTCCCTTCCACGGCCACGGAGCAGATCAGTAAACGATCGCATATTTGAACGCTTCCAGCCGGGGCGACGACCTCACGGCAGTCTTCCGCGCCGGCGGGAGAGGATCCGACGATGCCTGCCGGACGGTTTCCCTGCCGCTCTGATACCGCTTTGCCAGCCCACGGATGGACAAACCCTCAACGCGGGCGTCTCTGCGGATCCTGGCAAACAGCTCGATGGCGCCCTCATCCGGACATCCCAATGCAACACTGCCGGGCGCGCATCAGCCCTATCCCTCTCCGGCGCTCCTGAAAGTCCCCCGGTTGCGTCCGGGTCATACCTGAGCTGCCGGGCATAGGCTGAGGTGATTGGGGCTTTACGAAAGGATGAACCAATGACCGGCAGCAGCGAAGACAGCTTCAACGGCTTTATAGTTCCGAACCCGTCAAAGTTCAGCGAGGACATCCCGGGCGACATCGGCGACGAAGCGAACGAGATCCGGTTCAGCGAAGAAGAAGCCCTGATCGAGGAACAAGCCCACGGCATCTTCCCGGATACTTACAGCGTCCCGGGAATGCCCAATATGTCCGAGGCGATCGGGAACATCGACCTGCCCCCGGAGGACCTCGGCGCAACACCAGACAGCGACGCCAGCGACGACCCCCTGCACGGCGGCGCCGAGCAGTAGCTCCTCCGCCGCGGCCCATTCATAGGACCGGGCCAGGCGGGAATGGCTGCTCGCGCTGGGAGGGCGCCAGGTGGCGTCAAGCCATGTGGGCGTCACTGGGATGCCGCGAATCCACGGCGGTCGTCCATGCTGCGGCGCTCGTCTTGGGGGAAGAGTCCGGCCAGGAGCCGATCGGATTCCGCCTGTGCCGCGACGTCGAAAGCTCCGCCTGTGATCAGCAACTCGTTAGCTCCGGAGGTCGCGAGCAGGTGCTGGACTTGGGTCCGCAGCTCGGAGGGCGTGCCGTAGAGCGATGTGGACAGGCTCCTTTCGACCGCTTCCTTTTCCCGGAGAGTCAGCCCGGCCCACTCGGTCGGACCCACAGGTGCCAAGGCTGCGAATTCGCCAGTGGTCTTGGAGCGGGCCAGCGCGAGGGCTTCGGGCAGAAGCAGTTCCCTCGCCGCCTGGCGGGTGGGGGCCACTGCTACGTTGGCGGAAACCAGGATGAAGGGCCGCTCGAACCAGCGTGATGGACGGAACTGTGAGCGGTACCTGTCCAGCGCCGGGAGTGTGCCGTTCTGATCCGTCCGGAACACGGCTGGCCCGCCCAGCACCACAGCCAGGCCGGCACGGGCTGCAATATCGATTCCCGAACCGGTGGCCAGCACGAACACCGGTGTAACCGCATCGTTCCGTGGCCGGGCAGTGATGGGCCCGGCTCCGGACAGGTAAGCAAGCAGTTGGGCCAGCTGGTCTTCAAACCGCTCCGCGTCCTGTTTCCCGGCACGCAGCGCACTCCGGACTGCCGGGGTGAAACCGACAGACCGGCCAACGCCCAAGTCGATCCGCGCGGGATGCAGAGCCTCCAGCGTGGCCGCCTGTTCGGCCACCACGAGTGGTTGGTGGTTGGGAAGCATGATGCCTCCTGAACCGACCCGGATGGAGTGCGTCCGGGCGGCAACGGCGGCCATCAGCACGGCCGGAACGGAACCGGCAATGCCTGGCACCGCGTGGTGCTCTGCGACCCAGAAGCGGTGGTAACCCCATTCCTCGGCCCGCTGGGCCCGTTCCAGCACCAGGTTCAGGGCGTCCGCAGCAGGAAACCCGTCCCGGGCGTTGGCACGGTCGAGAATGGAAATCCGGGGAGGGGGAAGGGCCATACTGCTGGAACCATTCCGGGCGAGGAAGAATTCCGCTCCGGAGCGCGGGTACGGAGTCCGGGTCCGACACTGTCCAACCAAATGTGGGCGGACGGCCGAGGGCCGCTCCCCGGGGCTCAGGCGTTCTGCCAGTGGATCGATGTTGAAATTGCGGTACACACGGCCGCAGGAGGGGCAGAGCGTGTGGATGTAGTCGTCCTCTGGCCACAGCGGCGAGCACGCCGTACCGATAGTCATCTGGAAACGCGCACCAGTAGCCGTGCGGGTTCCTTCTATTTCCGCCAGTTCATTGGATCGCCAACCGTAGTGTTGGCCGAAAGAAAACGGCCCCGCACGCGTCTGGCGGGTTCTAACGGTCGTTGCAGGTTCATAAGAACTCACAGGGAACCCTGGTCGACCAGCCGAATACTTGGAAGACTTCCAATTGGACGATTATTTTCTTCCAAATCGAGACCTGTTCTTCCAACTAGGTCGACATCTCATTAGGGCGGCTGTAGATGGACAGGCTACTTGGTCCCGAGAACCGTTCCCCTGCCCATTATTTTCCCTGTGGCATTGGCCTGGTCCCGTCGCCCCACGGACAAGCAAGTTGGTCCTTTTCTACGCCGAAAGACCGGAAGGCAGTCCAAGCGGGGCTCGCGGACAGTCTCCACTTTCGTCGACGGCGCCGCGCGAACGAAGGATGCTGAGCAGGCTTCGGCGCCATAGGACCGCATGTTTCTGGACGCTGTCCAAGATCAGCGGCATATGGTCGCTATGCGCCAACCAGTCTTCGGATCCCCCTAATCGGAGATCGGCCGGGAGTCCGTCGCTCAGGAATGCGAAGTCAATGTGATGCCCGAAACGGAGGTTCCGGGTGTGAAAGTAAGTTTTCATTGGCTCAGCTGCTTGGTCGTTCACCGCGTCGCGGTGGTAGACGCTGCTGAGTCCAAGCCCAGCCAGCTTTTCGACCAGCATGCTGTGGTTCCTCCCGGGATGATGCCTGTCCAAGACCGTTTTGCTGTTGAAGTCCCCCATGAGCAGGGCGTTGCCGCCGGCAAGGAATCCAGCGTGGCGGTCGACTATCTCATGGGTCACGCGAACATACCTGAGATCGCGATTCAACTGATGCGCCCAAAGGGCAATGACGTTGAGGCCGTCGACCGAAAAGGGAAGATGCCAGGGCAAATTGGGATCCGCGTGCTCTGAAATTTTGTAGCGAACGTTGGCGAATCCAATAACTCCGAGACCTTTGTTCGGATTGCTGTCGGTCCATGCCGCGAAGGGTCGGTCAACCGCGGAAATGTCTTCTTGGCGACCTCTTGGAATATGACGACGTCGGGCTGCAGCGTCTCGATCAGGTGGCGTTTCTTGTAGTACGCCATTGAGCAGTTCCACGAGACGATTCGCACTGGGTTCCTTTGTGAACTGATTGAGGCCTCCGGGTCGGCTGCAGATGCGGCCGGCCCGGAGCTTCCCGATGACGGCGTCGGGGGATGATGGCGGCTGGACCCCCCAGGTCCCGGGCTCCTAGCCTACGGGCGGATGTTCTGATTCAGCCGGAAGACATTGTCCGGGTCCCATGCGCGCTTGAGCCCGATCAGCCGCTCGTACTTCCCCTCTCCGTAGATCGAGCGTGCGTCCCTGTGCGATTCGGCGACGTCGTTGACGTAGCGGCCCTGGGCGGCAAACCGCCCGACGTCGGCCATTCCCACCCGGGCCCACTCACGGCAGGGTCCGTCGAGCATCGGATCGTCCCAATTGATCTCGGCGCCCATCCAGTAGGCCGCCGTGCGGCCCGTGAAGGCGGTCGCGTCCTCCGGCACTTGGGCGATCGCCCGGCCTGCGGCCCAGAATCCGAACTCGCCCTCGGCTCCCTGAGGAATCCCGTGGGCGTGCCCGGCCGCCTGGTCGACTAACTCCTCGGGGAGGCTGTGGAGGAATGCGCTCTTCATGTAGAAGCGGTGGCCCCACGCCGCGGCTTCGTCGCCGAGACGCTGTGTCGCCAAATGCGGTTTCGGCTCGATCGAGCCGGCAACCGGCGGTCCGAACGCACGCAACCGTGCAAGATCCCGCTCTGCCTCGCGGGGCTGCCCACAGTGTAAGACGGAGACGGCGGCTACCGGCCGGCTCCCGATCCCGGGCGGAAAGCTCTCCACTGGGAGCGCCAGTCGGATGTAGAAGCCGAGCCACAGCTCGTCCGGACCCGTCTCGGCCATCTGAACGAATAGCTGCGCCAGCTCACCGGCTCGCTCGATCGGGTGGACGACTGTCCCGTGCGTGACGGGATGGCCGAGCGGATGGAGGGCGTACTCGAACGACACGGCGATGCCAAAGTTCGAGCCTGCTCCACGAACACCCCGGAAGAGATCGGGGTTCTCCTCCGCAGAGACGCGGACGATCCCGCCGTCGGCCGTCACGAGCTCCACCGCACGCAGGTTGTCGAGCGTTAGCCCGAATTTCCGCTGCAGGCGGCCCATACCGCCGCCGAGCGTTAGGCCGGCGACGCCGGTGTGGGAGACCACACCAACAGGGCATACGAGACCAACCGACTGTGCCGCGTCGTCCAGCTCTGACAGCAACGCGCCGCCGGCGCAAACAGCTGTCCGCCGCTCGGCATCGACCGTCGCGCCGCGCATTCGCGAGAGATCAATGACTATTCCGTCGTCACACGTAGAGAATCCTGGGATGCTGTGACCGCCGCCACGCACGGCGACCAGGAGGTGCCTCACCCTTGCGGGCGACCGCGACGACATCGCGTCAGAACTCTTCGGGAAAGGCTTTGGGCATGATGAACATCCTTCCACCCGCAAGGATCAAATCCTGACAGGCAAAGTGTCAATCAAACCTTCAGCAGTCCCCGGTGTCACGTTTGCCAATTGCCTTGCTTGTTGCTCCACTCTTAGCTTCAACGACCCAGTAGGTGTTGTTCCAGATGGAGAAGGTTATCGGGCCCCTCCCCCAGCCGCGAACCTCGGATCAGCCGCCATAGGTCGCCCACTCCTGCTGGTAGTCCGGGTGGTCGGCGTAGACCATGGCCATGACGGTTAGCAGAGATGGGCCATTGAGTGCCTCGTATTGCCCCCAGTGCTCAATGAGTGACCGCTTCACTACGCACTCAGCCAAGACGCGTTCCGGTCCTACAAGTACGGCTGGAACTGGGCTATCCGGCCAGGGCACGAGGCTTGTATCGGCCCCCTCGTTTGGCGTGGATCGGGACCGTTCCTCCATCGCTTCCCGGGCAGCTGCTTCGTCTTCGCTGATGCGTGCTTCGAGAAACTCGGTGATGTTCATGGGTCCATTCTGCGGTATGGCTTCGGAGCCGGGAGTGGCTGATGTTACGGAATCAGCCGTTTGTGGTTCCTGTTCCTCGTCTCCCGCGCCTCGGGCTCGGCCACGCGTCGGGCAGCGGCGGCCTTCGCCTGCGGGCTGTTTGCCCCGTGCCGCCAACGCCGAGAAGTGCCATCCGGCGGAGTGTTCGCGTAAGTTGCCTAGCGGAACGTGTGGCAACTGAAGGCTTCATCGGTCGCGACCGGGAGGTCATCAGGGTCCATTTCGCGTCGGCTACCGTGCCGGCAGAAGAAACAGAACAAGCCCACTTCTTGCGGGAGGCGGGCTTGTTCGTTGAGGGGACCGCTCAGCACGCGATCCGGATGTCAAAGCAGGGGAAAGCACCTCTCGGCTGCTGGGGACCGGTGTCCAGAACAAGCATCCGGGCGGTCCCCGGGGAATCATGTCAAGATGCCCGCCTGGGTTGGTTCGTGGAATCATTTGGTTTTGCCCGGATGGCGGGCTGGGGTTTGGTTGCCCTGTTTCGCGGTGGTGAGGGTCAGGAATTCGGCGCTAAGTTCCTGGATCTGACGCTGGATGGCGGCAGGATTCAGCGGCTTGTTTTCCCGCCGCAGCCGCGTCTTCACGTCCCGGGAGACCGTGCCGGTGTCGGCCAGAACGCTTTGGAACGGGGTCGCGGGCCGGTCGTATGTCTTGCTGATCTTCGCTCCGGTCCGGACCTTCGCCAATAGCTTCTGCTGCGGCCCGAAATGATTCGTCAGCAGCCGCTGGAGCGCCCAGATCCGGTTCAACAGGTCCAGCTCGGCGGCGGTGTCGTAGCGGTGGTAGCCGACGGTCTGGCGGACGATGTGCCAGTTCTTCTGTTCCACATGCGCCCCGTCGTTCTTGTTCCCGGAGCGGGACCGGGTGAGGGTCAGGTTCTCCTGTTCGCACCAGGTCAGCAGCTCCCAGTTGATGAACTCCGACCCGTTGTCAGAATCGATGCTGAGGATCGGAAACGGGAACGCGGCCCTCGCGTCTTTGATGGCGGCAAAGACCCATTTCTGGGCCTTGTTCCTGACCGACCGCGTTTCGGTCCAGCCGGTGGCGATGTCGGTGATATCCAAGGTGAAACAGAATTCGCCCCTGTTGTTTCCGCCCTCGTGGCCCACCAGATCGATCTCCACGAACCCCGGCACCGCGTCGTCCCACTGGGCCCAGGTCCGCATCGGGATGGAGTCTTTCAACAGCGACCCCGGCTTGGTGTGGGACCGGCCCCGGGGATCGAGTCTTGCGCGGTCCGCCTTGAGCCGGCGGTCAATCGTCGCCGGTGCGATGCGCAGCAACTGCGCCGCCGTGCTGTCATCGATCTGCAACTCCTTGAACCGGCGCAGGCGCGGGACCAGGTCCGGCAGGGCGGCCGCGAGCAGCCGCCCGCACGGGGTGCCCTGCACCGCCCAGCAGAACCGCAGCGCCTCGATCACCGGCTCCCATAGAGCGGAGGCCGCGGCGCCCGGGGCCGGACCTGCTTCAGTACCAGCGCCAGCCGCAACGCCTTCCGGGCATGGTCCCGGTGCCATCCCGTCGTCGCGCACAACTCGTCCAGAACCAGTTTCTTCGCCGCCCGGTCCGAGCGGGCATAGCGGGTGGCAATGCCTTGGTGACAGCCCTGCGTTCACTCATCGAAAGCTCCATGGCTCACAGTGCCGAAGCGGCGGACATCACCCCGGCGGACACGCCGCTACGCGGGCATTCTCAGATGATTCCTCGAATACCGCCACGCGGGCATCTTTGATGAGTCAACGGCGGTCTTGACGGCGCTCACCGCCCAGGTCCAGACTTGCGGCTACCCGCCATCGCATTACCTGTAAGGAATTTCAGTGTCGAGGTCGGTTCCCGGCCGGACTGCCATGATTGGAGCAGGCATGTCAGAACCTTTCGGTCCACAGGCAGGATCAGAGCTGCTGGCACAGACGGAGATGGTGTTCGAACCCAAGGATCTCGACCTCCTCAGTTTTGCGGTGAGCAGAGTCCCCGAGCTTTGCATCGGTGCATGGGCAGCCAAGCGTCGGCGAGAGCTTGGCCTGAAATACCCCTTTGAGGATCCAGACGACCTGATCAAGCTGCTAGCCGGCAAAGACTTCGTGGGCAGCGGGTACCGGATTCGCCCCAAAGATGTCACCCGCTACTTCCCGGCCGTGTTCTTTCCCGTCAGTTCCGACCGAGATCTGATCCGAAAGGTGCGGATCTCCTTGGTCCGGGCGGACTCTGAATACACATTGCTGAAGAGCCAGGAATTTGGGTCGGGCTTCATTTTGAAGGACGGCAAGCAATGAGCCGGGCGCCCACCATCTGTGTTCCCGGCGTGTTTACGCAGATATATTTCTCGCTCTCCCTGACGGGCTATTTGGTGGTCCAGATGACAGGACTGGATCAGACAGTCACCTACGACGTCTACGAGTCAGTGCCACCGTTCTACTTCCGAAACACCCTCACCTTCAGTGGCGGAAACGGAAGTGGGGGTACCACATTTCTGAAGATCGTCCCCGGAGCCCTGCAGGTGAATCTTTGGGTGATGCCCACTACTCGCTGTGGCATGCTGTGCTCCAGCCTTTAGCCCGGCGGATGCACCCCAATCCACCTAACGGAGAAAGTGTGGGACCTACGATGAGCCAGCAACAGCAAACCGGGCATCAACGCGATCTCAGCAGTCAGCTGAAAGATTTCATCGCCTCCTGGAAGCTGTCCGAATCGGACGACGTGAAGCTTGCTCCCGAGGAATTGTCTGACCTGGTGTTTTTCGTCGCGAAGCACGAGGAGCAGCAACCTCGGAGGGACCCGAACGACGAGATGTACTACTACGTCATTAGCCGGTGGTATGTCCCGGAAACGAACAGGTTGTGCGAAAACCGCAACTACCCGAACAAGGATTCCCACCGGTACTGCACTTATTCGAAGGGCAAGGGCGACAAGGACTGGGTAAGGGAGTCGTGTTACTAGCCAACCTGTAAAAGAAGTTGCCTAGCGGAACGTGTGGCAACTGAAGGCTTCCTGCCTCGCAGGAACAAAGCCCACCACTCTGGCCATGGCTGAAACGTCGGCGCAAACTGGGGCTAAAGGTTCTTGGTCTCGCCCTTTGTACCAAGCTGGTTTCCTGTCCAGAAAGGGATACTGCGATGTCCGAATCCACTACAAACCACGACCATCCAGTCGTGTTCATCCACGGCCCGTGGCCCCATTCCAGCTCGTGGGATCCCTGCAACTTGTTCAAGAGTTCACCAAACACCGTCGACACCCCTAAAGCTGAGAGGAGCCCGCTGCTCCTGACCTCCGGATCCGAAAACCACACCGCGCCGAAGGTAATCGTCGAGCAACCGGTGAACCTGTATGCAGGCGATTCCAAATCCGTCACCGAGTACCACGAGTTTGAGGGTCGGGGGCACTCCCTGACCATCGACGAGGATTGGGACGACGTCGCCAACGTCACCTTGCAGTGGCTGAGCAGCAAGGGATTCTAAACTCCATGGAACTCGGATTGCATGGCAAAGTAGCCGTCGTTACAGGCGCCAGTAAAGGAATAGGCCTGGCCATTGTGCGGGCCCTCCTGGCCGAAGGTGCCACCGTCATTGCCGGCGCAAGATCCACCTCGCCGGAGTTGGGGGACCTTTCGGGGAACGGACAGCTCAAGTTCGTCCCAGTTGACTTATCGGAGCCGAACGCCGGCCAAGCACTCGTCGATGCGGCCGGGACAAAGGTCGACATACTGGTGAACAATGTCGGCGCCGCCAAAACCCGAATTGGTGGCTTCCTGGAGATCTCCGATGATGACTGGGCCGCTTCCTTGAACCTGAACTTCCTGGCGGCCGTGCGTGTCACCAGGGCTGTCCTTCCGAAAATGCTGCAGGCGGGCGGGGGCACCATTGTCAACGTGGCTTCCGTCAATGCATTCCTGCCAGATCCTGCCGTCATGGACTACGGCGCAGCGAAAGCGGCCCTGGGGAACTTCGCCAAATCACTCTCGAAGGAATTCGGACGCCAAGGCATTCGGGTAAATTGCGTCAGCCCCGGGCCCGTCGAGACAGACTTGTGGCTCGCCACCGGCGGCGTGGCCGACACCGTGTCCCGGGCAACTGGCCGCACCCCTGCCGATGTTGCCTCCGCAGCCGTTGCCAACGCGGCGACGGGACGGTTCAGCCACCCATCCGAAATTGCCGACGTCGTGCTGTTCCTTGCCAGCAACAAGGCGGCCAATGCCACAGGGTCAAACTTCACCATCGACGGTGGCCTGATCACCACGCTGTGAAGACCTACCGTCCGCAGACTTCCACCCGAAGCCCCGGCGGCGCACCAGACGGCATATCGAATTGCTCGCCGAAACGTCTGCCACGGCCGCGCTGGTCAGAGAGCGAAGCGCTGTCAAGCAGCCGTTTCGGCGATCAGCCGAGAGTGAAGATTATGTCAACCTTTATCGATTGATATTGCACCTGGTGTATCAGGAAGTACTCCCCCGGACCAGGCTGTCGCAGGATTTCTGTGATGGAGCCGGCGGTTCGGGTGGGTCAGATGAAAGTGACGCGGCCGTCGCTGTAGTCCAGGCGGTAGTGGTTCCCGCCCAGGGGCGTGACGAAGACAATCTCGCCGGTCTTGGTGGCGTGGAGGCCCTTGCTCATGGTGTTCTCCTGTGCTGGTTTGTTGACGCTGAAATGGGTGGCTGAGCAGCGGAATTGATGCTCAGCCAGTGGGATCAGAGCCGTTGACCAGCCAGAGGCTGTGCGGTCGTGCTCTGCGAAGATGCTTCTTCACAGAGAATCTCGGGACAGCTGTGCTGTCCTGTGTGTTGAGACAAAAAAGCCCCGACCAGATGATGAACTGCTCCCCGGAAGTTGGACTGAGAAATTCAGTTCTGACTCCCGGGGAGCAGTTTTTTGCATTCACATAGTTCGTTATCCGAAGAGCAGCG